>AP006628.2 GCA_000009845.1 Onion yellows phytoplasma OY-M | reverse complement strand
TTTAATATTACCTTTAATATTACCTTTAATATTTTATTTTAATTATTTTTTTTATTAAATTATTATTATTATGAAGCACATTTTTTTGTTCCTAATTCTAAAAAAAATAGCTTTTAACTTTATTTTTCCCTCAAATTAAGGAAAAATTTATTAACATTTTAGGAACTATTTTTAACAGTTTGGAAACAATTTATTTTTAACAACTATTTTTAAAACTTTTTTTGCTTTCACGTTTTTTCTAGAAAAAATAAAATTATTCAATAAAATAATAACATAAAAAGCCACAGTTTTTAGGAACAAAAAAAATAACTTTTTCCTAACTTTGAAAAACCTTTCTTTTTAAAAAAGAAGGAACAATTTTAGGAAAAATTAACTTTTATTTTAATCTTTTTATAAGTTAGTTTTTTAAAACTAAAAATTAATTTTTTTTAAAACTTAGGAACATTTTTTAAAACTTAGGAACATTTAAACCTATTTTTTCCTAACTTTTATTTTTATTTTATTTTTACTTTGTTATTGTTTTTTTATTCTAATTTATTGCTTTTTTTTCAAAAAAATATCAAAATATAACTTAAAAATGATAAAATAAATTTGTAATTGTTTTTAATTCTTTCAATTCTTTTTGGTTTATTTTTATTTTGAGTGTCTTTTTTAAAACATTTTTATTATTTTTTGGACAACTTTTATAATCTTTTTTTACTTTTTTAATTAAGATCTATTAATTTCCTAAAACTTTTAAAATTTTCAAGTTTTTATTATATACCGCTATTTTAATTAAAAAAATAAACAAAAAAATTATTTTTCATATTACTAATTCTAATACTTTTTGCCTCTCTTTTTTTCTTTTTTGCTTCGCTATTATTTTTTCCTCCGATTCTTTTTCTTTAAATTTCTTTTTCTTCTTATTTTGATCCCCCCTTTTTTTTCTATTTCCATTTACATTTTTTAATTCATATTCGTTTCATTTCACTTTTTTATTTACAACAAAATATTACAACATTACATAAAAACAAAGGATTAGTAAATTACAATGAAAATTTCTATCAAAGATATTTTCCAAAAACCAGAGTTATTTTATCAAAAAAAAATAGTATTAAATGGTTGGGTTAGAAATTGTCGTTATCAAAAAAAATTAATTTTTATCGATTTAAATGATGGTACTTTTCTGGAAAATTTACAAATAATTTGTAAAGAAACCAAAACCAAAAACATCGAAACCGCCGCCGAAATTACCGAATTTCATGAAAACCAAAAAGTCAACACCAAAAACGAATCTCCAAATAACATCAATTTAGAAAAATTAAAAGAAATGTTGCAAATTGGGGCTTCTTTGCAAGTGGAAGGCATTCTAAAAGCAACCAACAATCCCCAAACGCCTTTTGAAATTAGTGCCCAAAATGTTTCTCTTTTAGGCGCAAGTGATTTTTCTTATCCGCTTCAACCCAAAAAACATTCTAAGGCTTTTTTGAGACAAATATCTCATCTAAGAGTGCGCACCAAACTTTTTGGAGCAGTTTTTCGCATTAGAAATACCGCTTTTTTTGCCCTGCACAGTTTTTTTCAAAAAAAAGGTTTTTTTCACATCAACACCCCCATTATCACTGCTAATGATGGAGAAGGCGCGGGTGAATTATTTCAACTTACAACCCTTAATTTAGAAGCTTTGCCACAAACAAAAAACATTCCAAACGCTTCCAAACTTGCCGATGAGACTATCAGCAAAAATGAAATTGATTATCAAAAAGATTTTTTTGGCAAAAAAGTTTTTTTAACAGCAACAGGTCAACTAGAAGCAGAAGCGATGGCTTTGGGTTTGAATAAAGTCTATACTTTTGGTCCTACTTTTAGAGCTGAAAAATCAAATACTCCAAGACATGCTGCTGAATTTTGGATGTTAGAACCTGAAATGGCTTTTTGCAATTTATCTCAAAATTTAAAAGTCGCCCAAGAAATGTTACAATTTGTTATTGCTAAATGTTTAGAACAAAATTATCAAGATATAGAATTTTTGGATAAGACAGAAAAAAACTGTTTAATTGAAGAATTAAAAAACATCTCTGAGGAAAAAGAATTTTTGACAGTAAAATACGAACAAGCTTTAGAAATTTTGCAAAAAAGCAACACCAAATTTGAAAACCCCCTTTTTTATGGCGCTGATTTGGCAACCGAACACGAAAAATATTTAACCGAAACACATTTTAAAAAACCAGTTTTTATTGTTGATTGGCCCAAAGAAATTAAAGCTTTTTATATGAAAAATAATCCCGATCAAAAAACAGTAGCTGCGATGGATCTTTTAGTTCCTCGTGTCGGAGAATTAATTGGCGGATCGCAAAGAGAAGAAAATTTATCAGTTTTAATTGAAAAAATGAACCAAATGAAAATTCCTCAAAAAGATTTGGAATGGTATTTAGATTTACGCCGTTTTGGGGGATGCATTCATTCAGGTTTTGGTTTAGGATTTGAAAGACTACTAATTTTTTTAACAGGATTAGATAATATTCGTGATGTAATTGCTTTTCCAAGAACTTATCATAATTTAGTTTTTTAAGTTTAATTAATAGTATCGTTTTTTATTTATCAATTTACAAGAACTTTAAAACTTTTTAACCTTTTCTTAAATATTTTTTAACTCTAAAATGTTTTTCTAAAACATTTTTTTATTTTTTGTTGGGAATTTCGCTTTTACTTATTTTTAAAAAACAAAAAAATTGCAAAATCATATTTAATATTTTTTTAACTATTAATTGTCAATATTTTTTAAACATTTATAAAATTTTATAAAATTCAAAAAAGCAACCAAAAGTCCAAAAATAAAAAAATCACCAATAATTAAAAAATGATTAAATTCATCTAAAAGATAAAAACCAAAAATCAAAAAACCAAAAATAATAAAAAAAGTTAAAAATAATAAAAAAAGTTAAAAATAATAAAATCAAAATAATAAAACCAAAACCAAATCAAACCAAACCAAAATCACAAACACAAACACAAAATTAAAAGCCAAAAAAATAAAAATAAGGAATACAAAAAAATGGGTATAAAATTAGAACAAGTTTCTAAAATTTTCATCGATAAACAAACTAAAAAAGAAACTTATGCTGTAAAAAAAATTGACATCAACATTCCTAAAGGAAAATTGGTAAGTCTTTTAGGTCCTTCGGGTTGTGGCAAATCGACTACTCTTTACATGATTGCAGGGCTTCATCCTATTTCGGCTGGAAAAATATTTTTTGGCGACAAAGATGTCACTAACCTGCCTATTGAAAAAAGAGGTATTGGTTTAGTTTTCCAAAATTACGCTCTATATCCTCATATGACAGTTAGACAAAATATTTCCTTTCCACTGGAAAATCTAAAATTTGCGCGCGACATTATTGTGCAAAAAGTAGAAGAAATTGCCAAGTTAGTGGGAATTGCCGATCATTTAGACAAAAAACCTCAGCAACTTTCAGGCGGACAACAACAACGCGTAGCAATTGCAAGAGCCTTAGTAAAAGAACCTCAAGTTTTGCTTTTAGATGAGCCCTTATCCAACTTAGATGCAGGGTTACGCCTCAAAACTAGAGAAGAAATTAGAAGAATCCAACGAAAAACTGGAATCACTGCTATTTTTGTTACACACGACCAAGAAGAAGCAATGTCTATTAGTGATGAAATTTGCTTAATGAATAAAGGACAAATCCAACAAAAAGGCGCTCCTCAAGAAGTTTATGCCAATCCTAACAACTTGTTTGTTGCCAAATTTTTAGGCAATCCGCTTATCTCTATTTTTGAAGGAAAAATTACTTTTGGAAAAGTAACTATTGGAGATTCACTTCTTTTTGATTTTTCTTCTAACAAAACTTTAAAAAACCTAAATCAAGAAATCTATGTAGCCATTCGTCCCGAAGGTTATTGGTTTGACACAAACGGTAATTTTGAAATCGAACCTCTCTTTTTAGAAAATGTGGGAAGAAACCTAATGATGTTAGCAAGACATCCGCAAGCTGTTAAAAAAACTTTCCACCTTGTCTTTGATGAAAAAAGTAAAGATATTATTTTTTCCCCAAGGATTTGTTGCCAAGAAAAAAATTAGATTCCAAATTAAAGAAAATAAGTGTTTCTTTTTGATAAAAAAACCGAAAATAGGATTTTTTAAATGTCATTGCTAAAAAAACTTTTCCATCACAATTCCACTAAATATTCCAAACATAATCATTGGTATTATTTGGCGCCTGCCTTAATTCTTATGGTTTTATTTAATTTTTATCCTTTGGTAAAAACACTTTTTATTTCTTTGGATAGTAGATATAATAAATTTGCAGACACATTTTCTTATTCGTTTAATTTTTCCAATTACACTACTACTTTTTGTGATCCTGATTTTAGAACTGCTCTTTTTAACACTTTTTTACTAGTGTTTGTTGCTGTTCCTATTTCTATTTTTTTGTCTTTAATGATCGCCTTAGCACTTAACAGTGTTTATAATCGTTTTTTAAAAAATATCTTTCAAACCATTTTTTTCCTCCCTTATTTAACAAATCCTGTTATTATGGGAATGGTTTTTGCAGTCCTTTTTTATCACAATAGTTTTGGCATCCAAACGCGCCCCGAAGGTTTTTTTAATTCTTTTTTTGGGCTCCAACAAGATTGGATTAACATTTCAGCTCCTTATTCGTATAAAATGTTTGTTTTAATTTTTTATGTAGTGTGGAAATCCCTTCCCTTCCAAATTTTAATTTTTAGTGTGGGATTAAAAAACATTAGTAAAGATTATTACGATGCTGCCGGAATTGACGGCGCTTCTAAAATAACTATTTTTAGAAAAATTACTCTTCCTCTACTTGCTCCTACTATTTTTTATCAACTTATTATTGCAATAATTCAAGTTTTTAAAGAATATGAATCTGTTGTTGGAGTTTTTGGTAATTCCGATATTACCAAGGTAAATACTGTGGTAGGCTATATTTATCAACAATTAGAAGGAACTTTAATGGATTCTTATTCCAGAGGCGCTGCAGCCACTGTTATTTTGCTTTTAATTTCTATTATTTTTACTACCATTAATTTTTTCTTTTTTGAAAAGAAATTAAATGAATAAAATAAATAATAAATAAGGATCGAACCTTGATAATTATGTCAAATTCAAATAATAAAACAAAACTCATTTTTGCCAAACTTAAAAAACATTTACCCAAAGTTTGTGCCACTTTTACCAAATACTTTTTTTTGTCTGTTTTTGCTCTTTTTTTGGCTATCCCTTTTTATTGGATGCTAAATTTAGCTCTACAAGACAATCCTGCTTGTCCTAGTTTTTTTCCTAAAGATTTGACGTGGAACAACTTCTCTTTTCTATTTACCCGTTATAGCTTGTTTTTGACTTTTTTTAAAACCCTTGCTGTTGTTTTTATCTCTACTGTTTTAGGTATTTTTGTCTCTGTTATAACTGCTTTTGCTCTTAGTATTTTAGAATTTAGAACTAAAAAAATTATATTAGGAGTCTTTCTAATCACCACTATGATAACTACTGAAAGTATGTTTTTAACTAACTATCAAACAGTTGCACGCCTAGGTTTTGTTGATTCTGGTCAAGGTACGCGCGTTTTTAGTGGCATTTATTTAGCAATGATTCTTCCCTTTCTAATCAATGTATTTCATATTTTTTTATTAATTCAAAATATCAAAAAAATTCCCAAAGAACTCTATTTATCTGCCAAAGTTGATGGTAGTAGTGATTGGAAGTTTTTATACAAAATTTTAACTCCGCTTTTAAGAGATAACATCATTAATATCATTATTTTTAGAGCAGTTGCTGCTTGGAATGCTTATTTGTGGCCTGAACTTGTAGGCGGAAAATTGCTTACTAATGTGATTAGAAATATTTTTGACTCTGAAAAAAACCAAAATTTAGTCAATCAACAAATGGCAGCTACTGTTTTGATGACATTACCTTTAGTTTTGTTGTTCATTTTTTGTAAAAGATATGTTTTAGAAGGAAAATTAAACAGTGGTATCAAAGGATAAATTAAAAATCATTCATTTTTTTACTTGCTTATTTGTTATTTTAGCATTTATTGTATTATTTCCTAAAATTGATTCTAATGCTTTAAGAAATAACCATGAACAAGAATTAAATGAAATGCTTAACAAATATAAAGATAGTGAAGCATGGGAAAAATTTCTAGAAAAACCCATCGAAATTGTTTTTTGGCATCGTTTAGATCCTGAAAAAGAAAAAGGAAAACCAAAAACTGCTTTAGAAGAAATTATTGAAGAATTTAGAGAAAAATATCCCAAAATCAAAGTAAAAACAGAATATAAACCTAGTTGGAGTGGGATTGTAAAAAACATTAATGTAGCTCTTCCAGCCAACAACGAACCTCATTTAATTGTTTCTTATGCTGATCATTTAGTAAATTATTATGAATCAGGTAAATTAGTTCCCCTTGATGGATTTAAAGATCACACCAATGAAAAAATCAAATTAGACCCTTGTACAACAGATCCCCAAACAGAAAAAACATATTTTTATTCTAGTTTTGAAAATGAGGCTCAATTGCCTTTGGGTGATGAAAAAGAACCAGGGAAATGGTATTCCTTGCCATTTTCTAAATCTATTGAATTGATGTATTATAATCAAGATTATTTTAAACAATTAAAAGGCAAAATTCAAAAACAAAAAATCGAAATCGATTCCGATTTTGAATCTTGTTTTGACAATTATGATAACTCTAATTTTGAAGGCAAACTTAAAGATGGTATTACATGGGAACAAATGAAAAAGTTATGCAAAGTAATTAAACAAGTTGACTCTGAAAAAATCCCTATTTCTTATGATTCTGAATCTAATTTATTTATTATATCTTCCGAACAAAGAGGAATTGAATATACAACTTCACCAACTAAAAAAGATCCATCAAGTCGTGAAGTAGGAGTACGTTTTAATAATCCAGATGCTAAAAAAATGATTAAAGATTTTAAAAAATTTTATGATAAAAAATATTTAATTACTCGTAAATTATCTGGTGAAAGTTATACTACTCATTTATTTATGGATCAAAAAATTTTAATGGATATTTCTTCTTCTAATGGATTTGAATATGTTTCCAAAGCTCCATTTAAAGTAGGGATAACTTCGGTTCCTTATTGGAAAAAAGGAAAACAAGGTCCTGAGTCAGGCAAAAGAAAAGTTTTACAACAAGGTTCTAATATTAATTTATTTTATAAAAAAGATAAAGATGAAGTGCTTGCTTCTTGGTTGTTTTTAAAACATTTAACTTCTAAAGAAACAAACGAAAAATTACTCCAAAAACTTAGTCAATTTCCTACTCGTCCTTGTTATGATAAAAGCGCCCAACCAGAACAAACAAATTCTGAAAATCCTTCCAAAAATTCTAAAAATCCAGAAATAAATAAAGATATTTTTGATTTTATGAAAAGTGAAAGAAAAGAAGATGAAGAATCATCTCAAACAGGTAACCCCATTTATTTCTTTTCTCCCACTTTTAGAAAATCCCAGATGTCGCGTATAGTTGTAGAAAAATTAGTAATAGATTGTTTTTTAGATAAAGACTTAGACAAAAACATCGATACATTATTTAATGAAGCCCAACAAAAAGCAAACTCCTAAAAACTTATTAAAATTAACAAATTAAAGGAACATTATGAAAATTATTTACAATAAAATTAAAGCTTTTGAAACAATTATTATTCACGGACACATCAATCCAGATGGTGATTGTTATGGCGCTCAACTAGGTTTAAAAGATGCAATTACAGCAACTTTTCCCCAAAAAAAAGTCTATGCAGTAGGACAACAAAATCATTCTTTATCTTTTGTAGGTGTGATGGATGAAGTTTGTGATTCTTTGTACCAAAGCGCTCTTGCTATTGTTGTTGATTGCGGTCAAGAAAACAAAATTAGTGACCAAAGATTTAAATTAGCTAAAGATACAATTAGAATTGATCATCATTTATTAATGGATAATTACTGCAATTATCAATGGGTAGATGCTAATTATTCTTCTTGTTCTCAAATGATTTTTGAATTTAAAGAAAAATGCAATATGAAATTAACTCATAAAGGTGCTTTGGCTATGTATGTAGGTATGGTAACTGATACTGGTAATTTTTGTTTTGATAGAGTTGACCAAAACACTCTTAAAGCTGCTGCTTCCTTGCTTGCTTTTGACCTTGATGTATCACAAATTTTTTTTCATCTTAACAAAGAAACTCTTACCTTGTTTCAATATAAAGCCTATATTTATCAAAATGTAGTTACTTCCCAAGGATTTGCTTACGTTTTTATTTCTCAAGAAACATTGAAAAAATTTAACTTACATATTGACGTTGCTGCAAGTTTGGTTAATATTTTGGGTCATTTAGAAAATCATCCAGTTTGGGCTTTTTTCTTAGAACAACCAGATTTAACAATTAGAGCTCGCATTCGTTCTCGTGGTCCTGAAATTAACTCCATTGCTAGACAATTTAAAGGCGGAGGTCACCTTAGAGCTTGTGGCGCTACTTTAAATAACAATCAAGAAATGACTTTTTTCATAGCTCAAATAAAAGACTCAATTAAAGCTTTTGAAACCAAATCCCAAGACAAAAATCCAAAACTAATTAAAAATTAATTAACAATAAAATTAATAAATTCAATAAATACACATATAAAAAAATCTCCAATAACCAATAATAAAATTAACCAAATAAAACTTTTATTTTGATAATTCTTTTTCCCTTTCCTTTCGGTTGTAAATTATTTTCATATTATAAATGATAAATATCAATTAAAACAACATTCAATAAATGAAAAGATTACAAAAATCATAAAGAAAGGAGCCCCCAATAAATGTTTTTTGATACTATTGCTGCTATTTCAACTCCTTTAGGAACAGGAGGAGTTAGTGTAATTAGGGTTTCTGGCAACAATTCTATTGCAGAAATAAATAAAATTTTTAAAGGCAAAGACCTTACCAAAACCAAAACACACACCATTACTCACGGTTTTATCCTCAACAAAAACCAAACTATTTTGGATGAAGTTTTGATTTCTGTTTTTAAAACTCCTAATTCTTTTACTGGCGAAAATGTTGTAGAAATTAATGCTCATGGCGGTATTTTAATTACGCAAATGGTTTTAGAAAGAGTTTTGTCATTAGATATTAGGTTGGCTTTTCCAGGCGAATTTAGCCAAAGAGCCTATCTTAATGGAAAAATGGACCTCATTCAAGCTGAATCCATTATGGACCTAATTCATGCGACTAATGAAAATGCCATTAAAATTGCTCATTCTGGTTTGCAAAAATACACTTCTCAATTAGTGACTTCTTTGCGCGACCAAATCCTTAATTTAATTGCTCAAATTGAAGTTAATATTGATTATCCTGAATATGATGACATTCCTCAAATCACCCAACAAAAAATTGCTTTGGAAGTTAAAAGTTTAATCAAGCAATTAGAAAATATTTTGAACCACTCCCATAAAAATAGATATCTTAAAGAAGGAATAAAAACTTTAATTGTTGGACGTCCCAATGTTGGTAAATCAAGCCTTCTTAATGCTTTTTTAAACGAAACCAAAGCTATTGTTTCTGATATTTCAGGCACTACCAGAGATTTTGTTGAAGCTTATTTTAATTGTCAAGGTATCACCCTTCATTTAATTGATACTGCAGGCATTCGTAAAACTGATGATCCCATTGAAAAAATAGGAATTTTAAGAACAGAAAAAATGCTTTTACAAGCAGAATTAATTTTATTAGTTTTAGATCAAAACAATCATTTGCAAGAAGAAGATATCCAACTTTTGCAATTAACCAAAAACCATCCGCGCATTATTATAGGAAACAAAGCGGATTTGAAAAGTGATAAATTAATTTCTTCTCTTTCCAACAACTCTTCCCAATTAGCCCCACAAGAAATTATTTCAGTTTCGAGTTTGGATAAAACAGGGTTTTTAGAGTTACAACAAACAATTTTAAAAAAATTCCAATTAAATGATATCCAGCCCAAAGATTTTAATTATTTTTCTAATGCAAGACACATTAATCAAATACAAATTGCTCTTCGATCTTTCCAAGATTTGCAACAAGCCCTTTTGCAATCAATGCCAATCGATATTTATTCTATTGATCTTACTAAAGCTTATCAAGCGTTAGGACAAATTATAGGTGATAATCAAGAAAATAGTTTAATTAAAGAATTGTTTTCTAAATTTTGTTTAGGAAAATAAAAGAAACCCAAAAAATAAGAAAATATCAAGAAAAAACCCCCAACCAACATCATTTTAACTAAACTAATATTTTAACAAATACAAAGAAAGGAACAAATATGAAATTTATTGAAACCCAAATTAAAACCTTTGATACTATCATTATTCACGGACATAAAAATCCTGATGGTGATTGTTATGGTTCTCAACTAGGTTTAAAAAATATGATTCAAAATACCTTTCCTCATAAAAATGTTTATGTGGTGGGGCAAACCAAAAACCATTTAACTTTTTTGGGTCAAATGGATGAAATACCAGATGAAACTTACCAAAATGCTTTAGTAATTGTAGTTGACTGCGGTACTACTCAAGCCATCAGTGACCAAAGATTTAAATTGGGAAAAGTCGTTATTCGAATTGATCATCATATTTTAATCGAAAATTATGGTAATTATCAATGGGTTGATGATTCTTTTGGTTCATGCTCCGAGATGATTTACTTGTTAAAAGAAAAACTCAATTTAAACCTAACTTTTAAAGGTGCTTTGGCTATTTATGTTGGTTTAATTACAGATACTGGTAATTTTAGGTATCATAGAGTAAGTGCCCAAACTTTAAGAATTGCCTCAGAATTACTTAATTATGGTATTGATGTTGCTTTGGTGGAACAAAATATCAATAAAGTAACACTTAATTTTTTAAAATATCAAGGATATATATGTCAAAATATTATTGCTTGTGACGGATTTGCCTATGTTTATGTGAATCAACAAATCATTGAACAATTCAACATTACTTTAGAAGAGGTTTTTTTGTCGATTAATATTTTATCTAATATTAAAAATTTTCCCTTTTATGCTCTTTTTTTTGAACGTCCTGATTCTAAAATTCAAGTGCGTATTTGTTCTAACGGACCGCAAATATATCATATTGTTCAAAAATATGGTTGTAAAGGTCACCTAAGAGCTTGCAGTATGTTTTTGCCATCCGAAAAAGAAATTTTGCCTTTTGTTGCTACAATAAAAAAAGAAATTGCACCCTTTTTCAAAACCACTTAAAAATTTAGATTCCAAATAATAAACACCAATCAACTAATTACTAAAAAAAGACTCCCTTTTTCTTGTGATTTGTATTATAGTTATGATATATGTTATTTAATTTTTTAGTATAAAACACACATTATATCACACATTATTATTTAGATAAAATTTTTTGCCCTTTATTATTTTTTCTCCTCCATTATCTTTGTTTTTCCCCAATTTTTTAAAAGATCAAAAAAATAAAAACTACAAAAGAAAGGGTTTTTATGATTAAAATCAGCTTTTTTGACAACCAAATACAAGAATTTATTTCAGGTATAACTCCTTTGTTAATTTGGAAAAAACACTTATCTACACATTTCAAAAAACCAGTTGCAGCCCTTTTCAACGACCAACCAATCGAACTTGATTTTCCTTTGAAAGAAAACGGCAATTTAGAAATTTTAACCGAATCTGATCCTAAATCTTTGGAAGTTCTTAATCACAGCACCTCTCACCTTATGGCGCAAGCCGTTGCAAGACTTTATCCAGGTGCCCTTTTTACAGTAGGACCTGCCATTAAAGAAGGATTTTATTATGATATTGATTTTCAAAATCACACCATTTCGGAAAAAGGTTTTCTTGCCATTGAAAAAGTAATGCATCAAATTTCTTTGGAAAACCACCCCATTACAAGAGAAGAAGTTTCTTTCGAACAAGCCCAAAAATTATTTGCTTGCAACCCTTATAAACAAGTTTTGCTGGAAAAATTTCGCGACCAGACTATCAGTATTTATCGTCAAGGAGAATTTTTTGATCTTTGCCGCGGCGGTCATGTAACCAAAACAAGCCTTATTAAACATTTTAAACTTTTAAAAATATCAGGAGCTTATTTTCAAGGTAGATGCCAAAAACAAAACTTTGACTCGCATCTATGGGACTTCTTTTTTCAAAAAACAAGCGCCTTGCGGACCACTTGCAACTTTTGGAAGAAAGAAAAGAGCGCGACCACAAAAAACTTAACAAAGAACTAGATTTATTCATGTTTAATAAAGAAGTTGGTTTGGGACTTCCCTTTTGGCTTCCTAAAGGAGCTACTGTAAGGCGCATCGTTGAAAGATATATTGTTGACAAAGAATTAAGTTATGATTATCATCATGTCTATACGCCCATTATGGCAAATACTGAACTTTACCGTATTTCTGGACATTTGGACCATTATGCTTCTAATATGTTTCCCATCATGACTTTGGAAAATGGTGAAAAACTAGTTTTAAGACCAATGAATTGCCCCCATCACATGATGATTTATAAAAAAACTCCTCATAGTTATAAGGAATTGCCTTTGCGTATTGCTGAATTAGGAATGATGCATCGGTTTGAAAAATCAGGAGCTGTTTCTGGTTTACAAAGAGTAAGAGAAATGACTCTTAATGACGCTCATATTTTTGCCTGTCCTGACCAAATCAAAGAAGAAATGAAAAAAATTATTAATTTAATTTTAGAAGTTTATCGTGATTTTAATATTAAAAATTATGAGTTGCGCCTAAGTTATCGTGACCCTAATGACACAGAAAAATATTTTAATGACGATCAAATGTGGCATCACGCTGAAAAAACCCTCAAAGAAACTATTCAAGAATTGAGCCTACCCTTTAAAGAAGCCATCGGAGAAGCTGCCTTTTATGGTCCTAAATTAGATGTGCAAGTGTTTACTGCCTTAGGCAACGAAGAAACATTATCAACAGTACAACTTGATTTTTTGCTCCCTCAAAAATTTGATCTTACTTTTATTGGAGAAGACAACAAACACCATCGTCCTGTTGTCATTCACCGCGCAGTTGTTTCTACTATGGAAAGATTTTTAGCGCATTTAGTAGAAGAAACAAAGGGTGTTTTTCCTTTATGGTTTGCTCCTGTACAAGTGCTTTTAA
Organism: Onion yellows phytoplasma OY-M; assembly: GCA_000009845.1. Classification (GTDB taxonomy): domain Bacteria; phylum Bacillota_I; class Bacilli_A; order Acholeplasmatales; family Acholeplasmataceae; genus Phytoplasma; species Phytoplasma asteris. The sequence continues at coordinate 839,944 of AP006628.2, read as the reverse complement.
TTCCTGTGTCTGCTCCCTCTACATTTGGAATTTAGCCAAAAAATTAAAGAAATGTTACAATTACAAAATTTCAAGAGTAGAAATTAATTCCAAAGATACTACTTTGGGGTTATAAAATTAGAGAAGCACAAAAATTAAAAATTCCTTATCAAGTTGTAATTGGCGACAACGAAATGACTAACAATTTAATTACTTTTAGAAAATATGGCTCTCACCAACAAACCACAATTAAAGTTGATGAGTTTGTTTCTTTATTAAAAGACCAAGTTTTGCAAAAAAAATAACCTCTTAATTGCCAAAATCCCCCAAAAACTATTGACAAACCGCACTTTTTATTATATAATTAGGACGGTATTGTTATTGTTTTATTTTATAATATTCAAAATACAATTATAAAAATTATCAAAGATTTTGTAATAATCTTGTGATATTAACGTGAAAAGAAGAGTTTTCTCTCGCCTGATTAACAATTAGTTTTTAGGCAAATGGCACATAAACATTTAATTTTTTTGTAAAAAAAATGCAAAAAACATTTAGTGTTAGTTATTTTAGAGAAGAGAAATGTTCATTGGGCGTTTCTCTTTTTTTATTTTATTTTCTCTTTTTTCCTTGTTTCATTTTCATGTTATGTCATTTCATTTCATTTTTACAAAATAACCCCAAACCTAAAGGAGGTTTTAAATATTAAAATCAACAAATTTAAAAAAAGTTCTAATTCCGATTTATATAATGAAAATATCCCACAAGGAAAATACCTCATTATTGATGAAAAAGGCGAACCAATTAGGTGTTTTTGACCAAAAAGAAGCTTTAAAATTATCAGAACAAAAAGAAATTGATATTGTAGTGGTAAACGCAGATGCCTCACCGATGGTAGCGAGACTAATGAATTATCAAAAACATCGTTATAACCAACAAAAAAAACTTCGTGAAGCCAAAAAGAAAACCCAAATTATTGTTTTAAAAGAAATTCGCCTCAATCCTACCATTGATAAAAATGATCTAAATACTAAAATTAAACAAGCTCAAAAATTTTTAAAACAAGGCGATAAAGTAAAAGTTAGTATGCGTTTTCGTGGTCGTATGATTAATAATTTTCAATTAGGAGAAACAGTTTTTAAACAAGTTATGCAAGATTTGAAAAACCTATCTCAAATTGAGACTCCTTTAAAATTACAAGGCAATCAACTAACAGCAGTTCTGTCCCCTTTAAAATAACCCTTAAAGGTTATGAATGGTATTGGAATGGCTGAAAAATTACCCAAAACAAAACGCGACTCAACCAATTTACAAACCAAAAATATTTTTTTGCACCCAATTAAAAATTAAAAATAAATAAAATAAGAAAGGATGATTAAAGTGATTAAGAAAAAATCCCACAGCGGGCTTAAAAAACGAATTAAAATTTCTAAAAAGAAAAAATTATTAAGAGGCCACGCCTACAAAAATCACCTTGCAGCTTCCAAAACTACTAAACAAAACCGCCAACTAAGAGGAGTTACTTGTGTTAAACTTTGTGATTACAACAGAATCAAAACTCTTATTAGAGGATTATAGAAAGGAAAAAGAATATGGCAAAAATTAGTTTTACTCCTGCAAGACACCGTCGTCGCAAAAAAGTTTTAAAAATGGCAAAAGGATATTTTGGTTCCAAAAGCACTCTTTACAAAACAGCTCACGAGCAAGTAATGCGCTCTTTGCAATACGCTTATAGAGACCGCAAACAAAGAAAAAGAGATTTTCGTAAATTATGGATCTCCCGTATTAACGCTGGTGCTATGTTATGCGGCATGCAGTATTCTTATTTAATGCACGGACTTGCTTTGGCAAAAGTAGATGTTAATCGTAAAGTATTAGCAGATTTAGCACACTTACAACCAGGTCCAGTTGAATCTGTAAAAGCTGTTGAAGTTTTGCAACAAGAAACACAACCACAACCCGAAGAAAAAACTTCTCTACAACCTGAAAAAGTTTTATCTACTGAACTTTCTGAGGAAAAATCCGATGATACTTTGGAAACAAAACCACAAACTACCCAAGTTAAAGCAAAAAAACCTTCTTTAGATTTATCTAAAATGTTGCTTCATGAGTTAAAAAAATTAGCTAAAGAACACAAAGTTCCTAATTTTCATAAACTTAAAAAAGCCGAAATTGTTACAGCTTTAAAAAAAGCTCTTGCTAAAAAAATAATTTAAAAATTTCAAAATACGTATTTTCATGATTTTTCATTTTTTAATTTTAAACTTGATTTGTATGTTTTTTCATGAATAATTATTTTTTAATTTTTCATTTTACAATAATTAGAAAAAATAAAATAGGAGTTATATAATATAATGAATCAAATGAAACAAAAACGTTTACAAGGATTTTACTCTTTATTATTGGCAACTTTTTTCCTTTTGGTAGCTGGATGTTGTTTTTTTGACCAAACTTTCCAACTTGGAAGTCTGAAATTCCAACTAGGATTATTTTTCTTAGGTGTCCTTTTATCGCTATTTACTTATTTAGTAGTTTTTAAAAAATACAAAAAAACTTTATCCAAGCTTCGTTTTTTCTTTGCCCTAGAAGCTTTTGTCTTTGTTTTTGTCATTGTTACTGCCTTTTTGTTACCAGGATTAGGTTTTTTAAATATTGATGATTTAAAAACCAAAAACCCTTTAGTTGGTAAACTTTTAACTTTTAACTATTGTTTATCATTGATGTTTGTTCTTCACAGCTTCATCAATTTAAATATTAATTATTTCAAGAAACAAAACTTTTCATTTTTCATTTTATATCTTTTAATGTTTGGATTTGGTTGTTTCGGATTAGGTAGCAATTTATTTGAAAACTTAAAAGATATCATTTTAAAATCATTTGCTGTTTTATCTTTAATGCACAGTATTTATCTTACATTTACAGGAATTAAACAATTCCAAACCGCTAGTTTACACGCACCCAAAAAGGAGAATGAAAATGAGTGATTTAGTTTCTTTATTAAAAGATTTAACAATGTTAAATGGTATTCCAGGTCAAGAAAAAGCAGTTGCTAATTATGTAGTTGACAAAATCAAAAACCAAGTAGACTCCATCGAATATGATAATTTAGGCTCTGTGATTGCTTGTAAAGGAAAAACAGGACCTCGCATTATGTTTGCAGGACATTTGGATGAAATAGGCTTAATAGTTAAGCAAATTACTCCAGAAGGTTTTATCAAATTCCAAACTCTTGGTGGTTGGTTTTCTCAAGTGATGCTTGCTCAAGTTTGGCAAATTCACACCGATAAAGGTGTTCTTAAAGCAGTTACTGGTTGCAAACCTCCGCATGTAATGTCTTTTCAAGAGCGCAATCAAGTTATCAACACTTCTTCTATGTATTTAGATATTGGAGTTGCCAACAAAGAAGAAGCCTTAAAATTAGGCGTTCGCGTTGGTGATATGGTAACTCCTTATATAGAATTCAGCACGCTTGGTAATTCTGATTATCTCCTTGCAAAAGCCTTAGATAATCGCGTGGGAGTTGCAATTGTGATGCAAGTTTTAGAAAATGTCAATCCTACTACCAATCAATTTTTTGGTGTTTTTACTACCCAAGAAGAAGTAGGACTACGCGGAGCTCAAACCAGTGCTCACAAAGTACACCCTCAAATTGCTATTGCTGTTGATACTGGTATTGGAAATGATGTTCCAGGGGGCGAAAAAGAAGGGCACACTCTAGGAAAAGGTCCTCAAGTTTTAGTTTATGATGGGGGCTTAGTCGCTCACAAAGGATTGCGTAATTTTGTCCTTAAAATCGCTGCCCAAAACAATATCCCTGTGCAAGAAATAAGTGGCAGTGGTGGTAGAACTGATGCTGCAACTATGCATTTAGTGCGCGAAGGAGCCGCTTCCTTATCTTTTGGCGTTCCTGTACGCTACATTCATTCCCACACTTCTGTAGTTCACAAACAAGACATCATAAACACTGTTAAACTTTTAACTTTGTTAGTAAATCAATTAGACGAAAAAAAAGTTAACGAAATTTTATTTCAATAAAAACACTTCCAAAATTAAATAATTTCTCATTGGCAAACTAAATTATTTGAATAAAATATTTTAGTTTGTTTCTTGTAAATAGGCACCTTTTTATAACTTACAATCAAAATAACTCCATTTCAGACCACCTTATTTTGCAAACTTACACACCAACCCACAAGCAAATAATTTACTTTTGTTTTTATTTTGGCAAATGCAACAATTAAAAAAAGATTTTTTTAGTATAATATTATTAAGCAATTATTGCTTTTTTGAAGGAGAAATAAAAAAATGGTTTTTGAAAAAATTAAAGCTTTAATTGCCACCCAATTATCTTTAGACGCTTCTACAATTACTTTAGACACTCGTTTTAAAGAAGATTTAGGACTTGATTCGCTAGACGCTTTAGAACTAGTTATGGAAGTAGAAAAAACATTTCAAATCAACATTAGTGATGCAACTTTACAAAATTTTAAAACCGTTCAAGATATCGTTTTTTACATCACCAAAAACACCCCTTAAACTAACTAATTTTCTTTTTCAATCATTTTCACAATTAATTTAAATTTATTCCCACATTATAACACATTATAAAAGTTAAAACAAATATAGAAGGCTTTCGAGTATGACAAAATTAATTTATGATTTTAAACAAATAGAACATAAATGGCAACTTTATTGGCAACAAAATAAGGTGTTCAAAACTCAAGATAACTTTTCACAAAAGAAATTTTATTGTCTTGATATGTTTCCTTATCCTTCTTCTGAAGGGCTTCATGTAGGCCATATTGAAGGTTATACTGCAAGCGATATTATGAGTAGGTTCAAACGCATGCAAGGTTTTAATGTTTTGCATCCTTTTGGTTGGGATTCATTTGGGCTGCCTGCCGAACAATATGCTTTGCAAACAGGCAAACCCCCCCGCACTTTTACTTATGAAAACATCAATAATTTTAAAAAACAAATTCAAAGTATTGGTAAAAGTGTTGATTGGGATAGAGAACTTGCCACCTCAGATCCTTATTTTTATTCCTGGACTCAATGGATTTTTAAAAAACTTTACGAAAAAGGACTAGCAGTTCTCAAAAATACAGAAGTAAATTTTTGCCCTAATTTAGGAACAGTGCTTGCTAATGAAGAAGTAATTTCTAATGAAAAAGGGATGTTTTCTGAAAGAGGCAATCATCCAGTTGTTAAAAAAAAGATGAAACAATGGGTTTTAAAAATAACTCAATATGCAGACAGACTTTTAGACGACCTTAATTTAGTTAATTGGCCTTTAAATGTGAAAGAAATGCAAGCTAATTGGATTGGCAAAAATCAAGGTGCAATCGTCTCTTTTCCAGTTTCGGACCAAAAAATAACTTTAAAAACTTTCACCACTCGCCCTGATACTCTTTTTGGTGTAACTTTTTTAGTAATAGCGCCCGAACACGAATTAGCCTTACAACTCACCAAACCCGAATACCAACAAGCAGTTAACAATTATTTGGAATTAACCAAACAAAAAAAAGACTTAGAAAGAGACATCAATAAAGACAAAACAGGTGTTTTTACGGGTAGTTTTGCAATTAATCCTTGCAATAACACCAAAATTCCTATCTGGATTGCTGATTATGTCCTTCCTCATTATGGCACAGGTGCTTTAATGTCTGTTCCTTGTCATGATCAAAGAGATTTTGAGTTTGCTCAAAAACATGGTCTAAAAATGATTCAAGTTATAACTCCCCCGTCTTCTGATTTGGAAAATCCTACCGCCAACCAAACCAACCCTCCCTTAACTGAAGCTTATACGGGAGAAGGCATCCACATCAATAGTGATTTTTTAAATGGTCTTAATAACGAACAAGCTAAAACTAAAATTTTGCAATTTTTAGAAAAAAATAATCACGGGTACTCTCATTATACTTATAAATTGCGTGATTGGGTCTTTTCGCGCCAACGATATTGGGCAGAACCCTTCCCCATTTATTATGATGACACCAACAATAAAATTTATACTGATAGCGACGCAAACTTGCCCATAGAACTTCCTTTTTTGGAACAAATCAAACCATCAGGCACAGGTGAATCACCTCTCTCCAAAGCCCATTTTTGGCTATATTTTGAAAAAGATGGCAAAAAATATCGCAGAGATTCTAACACTATGCCACAACTTGCAGGTAGTTCTTGGTACTATATTGGCTATATTTTGAAAAATTATTTGGGTATAATCCCATTAAATACCACCAAAGCAAAAGAACTACTTGACTATTATTTGCCAGTAGACTTATACATTGGAGGAACAGAACACGCTGTTGGTCATTTACTTTATGCACGTTTTTGGCATAAGTTTTTATACGATCTGGGTTTAGTTTCTACCAAAGAACCTTTTCAAAAATTAGTTAATCAAGGTATTATTTTGGGACATGATCACACTAAAATGTCTAAATCCAAAGGCAACGGCGTAAGTTCTTCTTTAATGCTTGCACGCTACGGCGCTGATGTACTGCGAATTTATATCATGTTTATGGGTCCGTTAGAAGATATTAAAAGTTGGTGTGAAAAAGGTTTCAAAGGAATACAACGTTTTTTAAATAGAGTTTATCAAATGTTTTCTTTTGCAATGCCAAATGATTTTGAAACTTCTCTAAACGCTATTTATCATCAAACCATTTTTCAAACAACCCAAGATTATGAAAAATTGAAATTCAATAAAGTTATTAGTCAATTAATGATTTTTGTCAATCAAGTTTATAAACATCAAAAAATAGGCAAAAAACAAGCACAGACCTTTTTGCAACTATTAAATCCGATTGTTCCTCACTTGACAGAAGAAATTAATCAAACTATTTTGAAAAATAACAACCAACTAGTTGCTTTAACTTGGCCTTTGCATGATAAAACTCATTTAGAACAACTGCAAGTAAAAATTATTGTGCAAGTAAATAGCAAATTAAGAGCTGTTTTGGAACTTCCTTGTGATTTGTCTTCAGAACAAATTAAAACTCTAGCTTTACAAGATGCAAAAGTTAATAAGTTTGTATGCCATAAAAACATTCAAAATATGATTTATATTCCCAATAAATTATTAAATATTATTGTTAATTAATCAATATTAACATCAATATTAATTTTTGGTGGCAATTGTGTATTTTAATCAAAACCACTTTTAATTTTAATCTTCAATTTTTAAAATTATTTAAGCACAACTAATATTATTAAGCGCTTTCACAAAATTTAATAAAAAAGGTAAGTTAACATGAAATTAAATAAAAAAGGACTTTTAATAGTTCTTTCAGGACCTTCAGGAGTTGGCAAAGCCACTGTGAGAAAAGCTTTGTTTGAAATGACTAATCATAATTTTGTGTATTCTGTTTCTGCTACTACCAGAAAACCGCGACCAGGTGAACAAGACGGTAAAGATTACCATTTTCTAACTAAAGAAGAATTTGAAAAAGGGATTGAAAATAATTGTTTTTTAGAATGGGCTAAATTTATTGATCATTATTATGGAACTCCTAAAAAGCAAATTCAAGATTTTTTAAAACAAGGAAAAGAAGTGTTTTTAGAAATTGAAGTTGAAGGAGCCACTCATTTAAGAAAAAAACGTATCCCAAACACAGTTTTTATTTTTTTGGTTCCGCCTGAAAAAAAAGCTCTCTACGATCGTTTAAAAAAACGCGGCACTGAACAAGAAGCAAATATTGCAAAACGAATTGCCAAAGCCAATAACGAGTTTCACTTAGCTCACAAATACGATTATATTGTAGTAAATGATGAAGTGGCTAATGCTGCTGACCGTATTATTGCAATTATTAGAGCAGAACATGCCAAAACGAAACGCAGTATTCGTAATTATTTAAAAATATTGGAGGATAATGGTTATGCAGAACAATAGTAAACCAAATAAAAAAAAATACAATAAGGAAGGTTTGATCTATCCTTCGATTGATAAATTGTTGGATCAAATTAATTCCAAATACAAATTAGTTCATATTGCAAGCAAAACTGCTCATGTGATAGAAGCTCAAAAAAAAGAATTGCCTGAACTTGTGTGTAATAAAGTAGGTTGGTAAAGCTTTGGAAGAAATTATTAATGATAAAGTTAAATTTGTCTTTAAGTAATTAATATTTAGGTACCATTTCACAATTGATAAAATAAGTTAAATTACAAATAATATTGTGTAATTTAACTATTTTTTTTATAATTGCAATTCATCTCACCTTCCTTTTATTTTTCCACCATTTATTATTTTTAATCACATTTTTTAACTTTGCAAGCGAGGTAAAATCCATGAATAAAACACATTTTAACCACATTTCAGTTCTCAAACAAGAAGCCATAGATTTTTTAAAAATAAAGCCCGAAGGTATTTATGTAGATGCCACTTTAGGACAATGTGGGCATACTATAGAAATTGCAAATCTTTTGCAACAAGGGTTTTTATATTCTTTTGACCAAGATGTAGAAGCTTGCACAAACGCTAAAAAAATCTTGCCCCCACATTTGCCAATTGAAATAATTCATAGCAACTTTTCGCATTTAAAAACCCAATTAGCACAACGAAATGTTTTTCAATTAGATGGTATTTTATTTGATTTAGGGCTATCTTCTTGTCAAATTGACAATCCCCAAAGAGGATTTAGTTATTTGCACAACACTCCTTTAGATATGAGAATGAATGTTAATCAAACAATTACTGCACAATATATTTTAAATAATTACTCCTTTGCACAATTAAAAAATATTTTTAAGGTTTATGGTGAAGTTAAAAATGCTGCTTTGGTTGCCTCAGAAATTATTAAACAAAGACCTTTGTGCACATCTTATGATTTGGTTGCCATCACTGATCGATTTTGCAATCGCCAAAAAGGACATAGTGCTAAAAAAATATTTCAAGCATTGCGTATCGAAGTTAACCAAGAATTAGAATCTTTAAAACAAGCCTTGGAACAAAGTCTTGATTTGTTAAAACCCAATGCCATGATAGTAGTTATTAGTTTTCATTCGTTAGAAGACCGCATTGTTAAACATTTTTTTAAAAAAAATAGTACTTTTGTTTTGCCTAAAAAAATGCCTATTACAATTATGCCCCAAACTCCTTTAAGTATTATTACTAAAAAAGCTTTTTTGCCAAGTGAGGAAGAAATGCAAAATAATTCGCGTAGTATTTCTGCTAAACTGAGGGTAGCTGTCAAAAATGGTTAGTTATCTAAATAAATGAAATAGTTGCGCGCCTCCTCTAAATATCACCTTTTGCCTCCCAAAACCCCTCTAATTTTGATAAAATATAATGTGTGTTATAGCTTTTATTTACACATATTTTCAAGTTGTTTGACCCAACCCAAACATTAGATGGAGGTTTTTTTGTGGTTAAAACAAAAGCAACAACACAAATTTTAATTAATGAAAAAAGAAATAGAAAATTTTTATTAGAAGGAAACTTATGGAAAGTAATTTTTTATTTTACCTTTCCTATCATTATTTATTGGATTTTTCAAAATGCATCAGATGCTATTGATCTTTTTATTTTAAAAAGAAATCAAATTTCAGATAATCAACTTACCTTTGTAAGTCGCGTACATATATTTAAAGGTATTCTTGTTCCTTTTGGTATTTCTATTGCCACAGGAGGAGTTATTTTAGTAGGGCGCGCTTATGGACAAAATAATGTTAATAAAATGCACCTTTATTTGGCAAAAACGTTTGTTCTTTCCATTTTAACTGGCTTTATTTTGGTCTTTTTATGCATTTTTGTTTTTAAAAGTTTCATTGCAACTAATATTTTAAAAATTAGTCAAAATGCAATTGAAAACAATGAAGGTATTAAATATTATAATCTTATTATATTGTCGCTTGTTTGTATCATTATAAATACAGTTTTTTTAAGTTTGGAGCGTGCCAAAGGTAATAACAAAATTGCTCTTTTTTTAAATATTTTAAACGCTTCTGCTAAAATTATTTTTTCTTTTGTTCTTTTTCATTATTGGAATTCTTCCATGGTTTCTTTGGCTTTGGCTACTTTGATTTCTAACGGAATTGTTACTTTATTTGCTTTGTGGTTTTTATTTTTTGACAGCAAAAATCCCTTCCGTATTATTTTATCCAAAATCAGTTTTGATAAAGAATTTTTGAAAAAACTTTCTAAATTAGCTATTCCTGTTTGTGCTAGTATTAGTATTTATAGTGTTGGCAAATTAATTGTAAGTATCATTGTTAAAGAATGGTACGGTGATCCTCAAGGAATTAGTAGTTCCCAAATTGGAGCTAATTTAGCCTTAGCAGTAACTATTAATAATGTCTTTTATAATGCACTTAACTCTTTTTCTGATTCCCAAAATGCTATTATATCTCAAAATTTAGGTCATAACAATCTTAATAGAGTCTTTGAAGCATTCAAAAAAATTATTTTTTGTATGTGTGTTTTGGCTTTAATAGGTTCTTTGATTAATATTTTTGGTTATAAGTTAATTTTGCCATTATTTCATGATAGTCCTTGGGAAAAGATTCCTACTTTGGAACAAGATGTTTTCCGTACATTATTATTTTTTGAAACTACTAGCTTATGGTTATCGTGTGGTTCTATTATTATGTTTAATTTTTTATTAGCTTTTAAACGCGTAGGACCTTCGGTTTATCTGAATTTTTTAAGAACTTTAATTCGTATCTTTTTTATTGTTCTTTTTTCCAAACACTTTTTAAATCAAGGTGTAATGGGAGTAGGTTTGAGTATTTTTCTTAGTAATTTTATTTGTTTTATCATTACATTATTAATTTTTTCAACTTTTTATCTTAAATTAAAACGTGATAAAACATTTGAACAAGATTAAATATTTTATATATTGTAATAACTTTTATATGGATAATTATTTAATAATAAGAGATTTTATTATACTCAAATAAAATACTTCCAAATTTAACACTCTTTTAAATTATGTTTTGAATCTTAATATGTAAATAAAAAACCACCCTAAAAGGGTGGTTTTTTTGTCTTTGTGCTGTCTTTTATAATGAGGTTAATAAAGTAAATTATTTATTAAAAGATTTTGTGTTTTTCTTTTTGTCTTTTAGTTTGGGGTTTTTGGGACTTTGTAAAAGTCTTAATCCATTGAAAATAACTAAAAGTGTGCTTCCTTCATGGCAAGTGACTGCCCAAGGTAAATTCATGTCTCCAAAAAGATTACAAAGATTCAAGATACAAACTACTAACATAGCAAAAATAATATTTTGCCAAATGATTTTGCGTAGTTTGACAGCTACTTGGTGAGTATAGATAATTTTTGATAAATCGTTTTGCATTAAAACTGCATCTGCTACATTCATTGCCACATCAGTACCGTTTTGCATCGCAATTCCTACATCAGCAGCTGTAAGGGCAGGAGCATCATTGACACCATCACCTACCATTACTGTAGTGCCTTTTTCTTTTTGTAGTTCTTGAACTTTTTCTAGTTTATAGGCAGGTAGAATATCTCCCCAAGCTGCTTTGAGATGAAGTTTTTTTTGTAAGATGTAAGCGCTTTGTTGGGTATCTCCTGTAATTACTGCAGTATAGATGTTTTTATGGTTGAAGTATTGCATTAAATGATAAGCTTGAGGACGTAATTTATCCAAAAGAGCTAAAACCATAACAATGTGATTATTACAACTAAAATAAACGATGGTTTTGCCTTCGTATAAAAATTTTTGCGTTTGGGCTTGTAAAGATGCACAGATTGGAGTTTGGGTAAAAGCAGTAGCTTTGGCAATTTTATAATGATTGTTTTGATAAAAAGTTTCAAGGCCGACGCCAACTGAGATAGTAATTTCCATTTGGAGGTGAGATTTGTGGTGGAAATGGTTTTTAATAGCTAGCGCTAAAGGATGGTTGGATTTTTGTTCCATCCCTAATAATATATCTAAATATTTGTGATACTTTTCTTTAGAGATTTCGGGGGCTACATAAACATCAGTTACTTGAGGTTTGCCTTCGGTAAGGGTGCCTGTTTTGTCGCATACAAAAGCTTTGATATCTGCCATTTTTTCCAAAGATCTGCCGTTTTTGAATAAAATCCCTTTTTTAGTGAGGTTAGAAATAGCTGTAAGAGTGGAAGGAATGTCAGCTGCAGCTAGGGCACATGGAGATGATACAGTTAAAAAAATCATTGTTTTGTGTAGCCAAGTGCTAAATTCGAAATTGGGATTACTTGGTCCAGTAAAATGTAGTATTCCTGCAAGACCAAGGACAACAACAACTGTTGCCATAACGGTTTTTACATAAATTGGTTCTATTTTTTTAATTAAAGTAGCAGTTTTGGAAATATTGTTTTGGGTTTGGCTTACTAATCTTACAATTTGGGCAAAAACAGTCTGTTCGTTAGTAGCTGTGACACGCATAACAAAATGGTTGCTGCCGTTAATGGTGCTGCCGTAGACAAAATCGCCTGGTTGTTTGTCACAAGGAATGCCTTCACCTGTAATGTTAGCTTCGTTAATGTTGGGATTGCCCGAAACAATGACGCCGTCAGTAGGGATTTGGTCGCCTGGTAAAATTAAGACTAAATCATTGATTTTGAGTAGTTTGGAAGGAATAATTTCAGTACTGCCGTCTTCTTTTTGTAATCTTGCTTCTGCTACTTGAAGCTTTAAGAGATTTTTGATTTCTTTTTGACTTTTTGCCTCAACGTATTCTTCTAAAAAAGAAGCTCCTGAAAATATGACAATTAATAAAATGCCGTCGTTGTAGTTTTTTAAATATAAAGCTCCCAGAGCCGCTAAAGTCATTAAAATATGAATGTTGGGAGTGAATTTTTTAAATTTGCAAGTATCTTGCCAAGTTTCTATAAAGCCTTTTAAAATAACATGATAGCCGATTAAAAATAAAAGTGCCAAAGAAACAAGAACTAATACTAGTGTGTTTGTGCAATTGTGAGAATGCAAATATAGAGCAAATAAACTATATAAAAATGTTCCTATAACAAAAAAAATTAATGGTTTTTTATCGTTGTGTTCGTGATTGTTTATGGATGAAGAATTGTTGCAACAAGACAAATTTTTGTACCTCTTTGCTTAATTTTTTGGATAAATATAATTGTAAATATTTTAGTAATGTAAAGTATGTTTGGAAAAAGTGTTAATGGATGAGTTGTTTGTTAGTTTTGGGTTTTTAGTTTCGCATTTGCAAAATTTTTTTAATAAAATGGCGTTTTGAATTCAAAACATGTAAAAAAAATTCCAAAAAAATCTGGAATTTTTTAAAGTTAATAATTATTAATTTTCAGAATTTTGAGAAAAATCTTCTTCTTGTGGAGGGTTATCTAGCAAATCTTGGTATTTTGTTTTGATGCAATTTTCAATTAGTTGACGGGTTTCTGAATTGATGGGATGAGCGATATCTCTAAAGTTGCCTTTGGAAGTTTTTCTACTTGGCATAGCAATAAATATACCTCTTTCTCCTTCTATAATTCTGATGTCATTAACTACAAATTGGTTTTCAAAAGTGATTGAAGAAACTCCTCTTAATCTACTTTCACCGTTGATTTTTCTAATTTTTACATCGGTAACTTTCATTTCTTAAGCCTCCAGTTTTGCTTCATTTTATATTAAATGCTAAATTACTATTTGTTATTTATTATTAATTATTTATGGTTTGTGTAATGATACAAATTAAAAATTGAAAATAAAATATAAATAATAATTGGATGCAGTTAATATTTTAATGGTTTTTTTATTTAAAAAAAGATTAATATTTAATTTTTTGATATTGATGTTTAATATCGGAAAAAGGGAAAATCATTTCCTAATGAGCTTTGTGATTTATTTTCAATATGAAAAGTTTTATTATTTTATGATATATTAAAAAAAATAAACCATTTAACAGTTAATTTTTGAAAAGTTTCTAAAGTTACCTGTTCGGCTCTAATTTGTAAGGGGATGTGATGTTGTAAGAAAAAAGGAATAATGGTTTCTTTGGATAACAAAAATTGACAAGATAAGTTGTTGAGTAAAGTTTTTCTTTTTTGTTTAAAGGAAGCTTTTACAAACTTGATAAATTGTTGCAAGAAAGTAGGGCAAATGTTGTTATTTTTAGTAAGTTTAATAACAATACTGTCTACTTTGGGTGCAGGAAAAAACATATGTCTTTTAACTTCTTGGATTTTTTCAATACTAAATAGAAATTGAATAATTACAGATAAAGCGTTATAATTTTTGTTATTGGGTTGAGCCAGTAAACGCATTCCTACTTCTTTTTGAATCATAATAGTAGCATCATTAATTTGGGGAGTGTCAATAATTTTAAAAAGAATAGGTGAGGTAATATAATAAGGTAAGTTACCAATTAAACTTAATTGAGAGTTAGGACTAAAATAATGATCAAAATCTTTTAATAAATCTCTTTTTAAAAAATCATCATAAATGATATTAACATTGTTATGATTTTCAAAATTTAAAAAAGGTTTGAGAGTAGCATCAATTTCATAGGCTAAAACATGTTTAGCTTGAGGGACAATAATTTTGGTTAAAGCACCTTTGCCAGGTCCAATTTCTAAAACATTTTTGTCTGTGATGGAAGCCTTAGTTACAATTTTGTTTAATAAATTAACATCTGTTAAAAAATTTTGACCGTATTTTTTTTTGGTTGTATGATGCATTTGATTTCCTTAAATAAAATTGATATGGATGTTGGCTTTTGGGATTTGTTGTTAGTTAAGAATTGGGGAAGTTGTTTGGGAGGGGTTTATAGGGGAAGTTTTGGATTTATAAAAGGCGATAAAAAAATTTATTATCTTGTTTAGGACTACTTTTGATTAAACTTTTAATAATGGGGGATTCTTCTTTCAGACTTTTGAGTCCTCCCTGAGATTTAATTAAAATTTTGGTTTCAAATTTAGGCTTACTTTCGGAATAAGCATTTTGAAAAGCAGCATTACTTGAAGTATAATATTTAATATAATCGGGGTTTTGGCTGTGATATTGTTGCTTAATGTGTTCAATTTGTTCTTGGTTTTGGTCTTTATCATCTAAAATGTGCCAAATGCGTCTATTGAGAAAATCATTACATAAATTTTTTAAAATGGTATCCTTACTATTTTTAAGATGTAGGATTAAACCGTTCATATAATAATCATCAATTGCTAAGTATTTGTCTAGGTCAGTTTGATTGTTTACAAAATTGTAAAAAGGTTGGATGTATGGGTCTACAGGATAGTTATTTTGTAATAAATCACATAAACGTTTACAAATTTTTTCTAAAATAGTGCTATAAGCTCTTACTTTGGGATGATAATAAACTTGCCAGAACATATGATAGCGGTTAATTAAATAATTTTCAATAGCAAAAACACCACTTTGTCTAAAGGCAATACATTTTTCGTTATTTTTGCTAGGATGAGGCTCAATTATCATGCTACGCATTAAACGTTCTAAATCGATATGCCCATAAGTGGCACCTGTAAAATAAGAATCTCGTTCTAAATAATCTAGTCTGTCAATATCAATTTGACTAGTTAAAATTTGTTCTATTAAGGGAAATTTCTTTGTTTTTTCAATCACACTAGCTACATCGTTTTTGAAATCAGGGCTTATTTGGTCTAATAAAGCTCCAATTTCTTTGTTATTTTTGATGATGCGTGCACTTTGCGTTTCGTGGTTTACGTCAAATAAGGTTTCAAAAGAATGAGAATAAGCACCGTGTCCAATATCATGTAACAAAGAAGATACTAGTAAAATTAATTTTTGGGTTTCAGAAAAGTGTTTTTTAATATTTGTGATTTTTAAAAACCGTCTTGCAAGTTCATAAACACCTAAACTGTGTGTAAAACGAGAATGTTCTGCTCCATGAAAGACGATGTTAGCGCCGCTTAATTGTTTTATACGTCTTAATCTTTGGAAAACGGAAGTATTAATTAATTTTTCAATCAATTCGTATTCCAGATAAATATAACCGTAGATAGGGTCACGAAAAACTTCAGATCTGAGAAACTTTTTAAAAGATGGATTGGTTGTTTGCATTGATTTTATTGAGGATAATTTTTAATTAAGTTTATTGGGTTTTTGTAATTTTTATCCTTATCCGTTTTACCTCCTTCTTGTTGTTTGCGTTTTTAAGAAGAGTTTTTATTGAGCGAAAGACACAAATGAAAGGAAATTTATGTCTTTCGTTCAATAAAAAAATAAAATAATTGTTAGTTATATTGTTAGTTTTGCTAAGGATTGAAAATAAATATAGGTTATAAGGTCTTTGGGGTGAGTTGCAAGATCCTTATAACGCAAGAATTTAAGTTGACAAAATTATTTATTTTTTTATTTTTTAATGATTTATTTCAGTAATTTAACAGTATCGCCATTTTTAAGTAAAAAAGCACTGCCGTCATCGGTATCTAAGTGGCATTCAAGTTTAAAATCGTGGTGTACTCTGCACAAAACTTGTTTTAAGATGCCAGGTTTAGTGCCTTCAATTTCAATACTTACCATTTGTTTGTCAGTAATGCCAAAATTTTTTGCATCTTGGGTAGATAAATGAATATGTCTGTTGGCAATAATAACACCTTCTTCAATGTCTACTTGACCTTTGAGACCTATTAAAGTGGCTTTGCCTGAACCTTTAATATCGCCTGAAGATCTAACAGGAGCTGTAAATCCGTGTCTTAAAGCATCGCTTTGACTAATTTCTACTTGGTCAAAAGGTCTTGTGGGTCCTAAAATCCGAACTTGTGGAAGAATTTTTCCTGATGGACTCATAACATCAATTTTTTCTTGGGCTGCAAATTGTCCTGTTTGTTTGAGGGGTTTGAAAAAAGTGAGTTGATAATTTTTTTGACCGAATAAAATATCTAGTGTTTCTTGTGATAGGTGAGTGTGTCTTCCTGAGATTCCTATTGGAATGTGATACATGTTTGCCTCCATTGTTTGCATTTACAGCTTTATTATAACATTTTTATTATAAAATGCCTCTTATTTTCTACATATTTTGATTTTTTTATTGAAGAATTGGTAAAAAGTTTTTGTGCATAAATAGTATATAATTTTTAGTAATTTAATTTATTATAACATGAATTATTAGAAATATTCAAGGTAATTTGTTTATTTTGTTGTTTTATTGTTTTGTTATGCTATATTTATTTAATGACAAATAAAAAGACCCTTTGTAAAAATTAAAGCAGCTAATGAATTAATTGATAATAAGGAATATTTACAATTATCTTTTAGTGAAAAAAATATAGAGATTTTATAAATTTTTCTTTTTTTGATAATTTTTATCAACAAATTAATTATTTGTGTGAAAAAATTAAAAATTCTTTAATTTATTCTACAACTGTTCTTTGCCGTAGTAATGGTGAATTACAAAAACTTAAAGATGAGTTTGAAAAAAACCAAATTCCTTTTACTATATCTGATAATAATAGTAAAGAAAATGAAATTGTTTTGTCAACGATACATGGATATAAAGGATATGAAAATGAATGCGTTTATTTAATTGGTTGGCAAAACCGAAATGAATCACAAGATAAAGTTTTAGAAAAAAAATTAATTTATACTGCAATAACTCGTGCTAAACGTGATATTGAAATTTTAACTTTAAATGATTCTTCTATTTTTATAGATTATTTTTATTCTTTAATAAAAAAAGAATTAATTTCTGATGATTTTATAAAAGGATTAAATGATAAAATTTTTGATTTAGATTATTTAAAAATTTGTTTACCTAATTCAAAAGATATAGAAATTTATGATGAATTATCTACTACTATTAAAATTTATAATGAAAAAGTTAACCAATTAGAAAAACAACATAAATTTAATCAAATTACTGAATCTTATTATAAGAAATGTTATTTAAAATTATGTGTTTTATTTAAGGAAATTTCTAAAAATATTTATAAAGTACAAAAAAAAGATAATGGCTATGAGACTCGTTTAAAAGGGTTTAATTATTCTATGTTTGAACCTTTGGAACGAATTAAATGTTATAAAAAACATTTAAAAGAAAAAAAAGAAGAAAGGTATTTGTCATTAAGTGATGATGATTTGAAATTGGATTATTCTTTAAAAAAACAATTAAAAGAAATTAAATTGCAAGAAATTAAACCAAAATCAAAAATTTTAAGACATTATCGAGATTCTTCACAAAATGCTAAGGATAAACTTTTATATAATTTCAAAGATTCTAAAAAAATATCTTTTATTACTTTGACAGCTCCTTATGATGATTTAAAAGGTAAAACTATAAAATATACTCATGAACCTGATATTATGGGGCAGGTAAGGAAACGTTTTATTCGTTTAGTGAGAAAAAATTATTTATCCAATTTATTTCAACAATTCTCTCAAAAAGATTTGGTTTATTCCAAAATGCAAGATTTTCGTTATTTTTGGTCTTTGGAAACTACTAAATTAGGAGTTATTCATTATCATATTATTTTTAATATTGATGTTTTAAATTCTTTTGGTGTATATTCTCGTTATTTGTGTACTGATAAAGATTATGCTTTGGGTTTAAAAAACCGACCTATTAAAGGAAATAAGAGTATTTTTTATGATGATTATTTAATGCATAAAATAGATGAAAAAGGTAATATTAAAATACCTCAAAATTATTATGAGAAAAAGAATGTTAAAGTGTCAAAAATTACTTTGCTTTGGGCTAATGCTTATGCATCTGTTATGAATAAAAATAATATAAAACATTATAAACATTTAAATCCAATTAGTCAAAATGTTCAAATTTTTAGACCATCAAAAACAAATCTTTTATTTGAAAAAATTGAAATTAGTAAATGTAAAGTTTTTTATAAAGGTACTTTTGATAAAAAAGATTATGTTAATAAAGTTGTTTCATATGTTAGTAAATATGTTTCTAAAAATGATAAACAAATTGAATTAAATTCTAATAAAGGAATTGATTTTTATAGTCGTCATTTGTTTGGATTTTCTCGTACATGTTTTTCTTGTCCTCAAGAATCTTTTTTGGCATTATTTCCTTATGATATAATTAAAGAAATAGAATTAAGTTCATTTCCAATGGTTAATTTTAACTTTTCTAATATATTTGAATGGAATATTAAACAAAGAGTTAATGGAAGAAATATTAAAATTCCACATAATTTAACTTTATTGTTTAAATCTTATATGACTCCAAACCAAGTTCAAAATTCTAATTATTTTAGTTTAAATTTATCTAGTATTCAACCAAAAAATTATTTTCTTAATAAGAATTTTAAAAAATATTTTAAATTACAAAAACTTAAATTAAAACTTAAAAAAGATTATGAAAAACAAGATATTAAAATATTAAATAAAGTTGAATGTCAATATTGGTATAGATATCTTGAAAATAATTATATTCAAAGTTTTCAACTTTCTCCTTAATTTAATTTTGATTAAATTAGTTTAAATTAAATATTTTTAATTAATTTTGCTGTCTAATTATTGGACGGCTTTTGTTGTTGGAAAAAAATAAATAAAATTATTTATAAATTTCAAAAACTTAAAAAAACTTTAAATTATTGAAATTATTAATGCTATAATATAAGTAATAAGAAAAAGATTTTTTTTAAAAGAAACAATATTTTTAAAAAACTCAGTAATCGCCTACAAAAACCCCTTGACATAATTGGGTAATATCTTTTAAAGCTAAAAAAGTATGATAACTAATTTGATAAGGAACAATAATATGTTTTAAATAACCTTCAATTTCGGAATCTTTTAAATGACCGATATAGATTTCTTTACTAAAACGACTGCGTAAAGCGGTATCAATTTTATGAAGGTTATTAGTAGATCCCATTAAGACAATTTTTTTATTACTACTATTAAACCCATCTAATTTATCTAATAAAGTATTAATCACATTGACTCCTCCTGAAGAAATGTTGGAATCATTACGATTTTCTAAACCTTCAATTTCATCAATAAAGATAATGGTTTTATCATGATTTTCGGCTTCTTGCCAAACTTTCTCCACTTCTTTTTCCCCTTCTCCGATGTATTTTTGTCGGAATTTTGAAGGAATTAAATTAATAAAGTGAACATTAGCTTCCCCACAAAGAGCTTTGATTAAAAAGGTTTTTCCTGTTCCTGGGGGTCCATAAAGTAAATAACCTTTGGGGCGGACTTGATCGAAGTTAATTAAAGATTGGTTCGTGCGAAAATAAGTTAATAAGTCTTCTAATTCTTCTTTTTCACTTTCCATGCCGTAAACGTCTTTGAATGTCACTTGTTTTTTAGTATAAGGAAGCGGTTTATTTTCTTTTAAATGATTTAATTGGGTAGTTAAATTTTTCTTTTGTTTTTCAAAAGATAATTTTTGATCAGTTAAGAACAGTTGAAAATCCTTGAAATTTTTTAACTCAGTTTGATTTTTTTGATATTCTTTTTGAGTTTTTAATTCTTCAATTCTTTTTTGATTAGCTTCGACATAATTAAGAGCTTGGTTTAATTGAAAAATTTGTTGTTGGAGGTTTTCTTGGGTTTGCAGTTGCGCTTTTTCTTGCGCTAATTTTTCTAATTCTTCTTGTTTTTCTTTTTGATTTTGGTTTAAAGCTTTTCTTTGTTCTATTAAATTATTGACTATAGTTTGTTGGGTTTGTTGTTGAGTTTTCAGTTCTGTTAATTGTTGTTGTTTTTGGGTTTTCATGTTTGGAGGTAATTGAGTATTATTAGTTAATTCAGTTTGGAGAGTTTTAATTTTAGTAATAATGTCGGTTAAAGTTTTAACATTTTCATCAATTTGGGTTTTTAAGGTTTGATCTTGTTGTTGGAGTTCTTGGATTTTGGCTTGTTCTAATTTGATTTGGTTGTCGATCTCTTGTTGTTGTGTTGATGGAGGTTTTTGAGTTAACGATGGAGTTTTAGTTGTTGAGCGAGAACGAGTGATACCAAAGATTAATAAAACCAAAAAACCTAAACTTAATAATCCGATCAAACTCAGATAAATTTTTTTATTTAATGTCATAGATAACCTCCTTTCTTAAGTTTTTGAAATAAAATAATTTAGTTATTTTAAAATTAAATCTTTCACTTTATCTTTAATGGCTTTAGATAATTTGAAAGTTACTACCGTTTTGGCAGGAATTTTTAGTTTTTTCTTTGTTTTAGGGTTTCTACCGATGTAGGCTTTTCTTGATTTTAGTTTGAATTTACCAATTTGAGGTGATAAAACTACTTCTTCATTAGTAGTGATTGCTTCAATTAAAGTATTCTCAAATGAGTTAAAAAACTCTTCGGTTTTAGTTACGGAAGTTTTGTTGGCTAAAGCGATTTTTTTAAGTTAATTCTTTTTTATTCATATTTTTTCTCCTTTATTTTTTTATTTCTTTTGGTGTTCTTACCAATTTGTTGTGTTTTTTTCAAATAAAAAAACCCTTTTTTCAAAAGGGGTTAGATGATTATAGTTTATTTGATTGTTATTAAATCTATTTTTTTAAAAAGGTAAATTTTCTTGAGGTTTATTATCTAAAAAGATCACGTTTTGAAGAATAACTTTAGTATTGATTTTGGTTTGACCTTCATTATTCGTGTATTTTTGGATGGATAAAATCCCTTCAAGATAAATTTTTGAACCTTTATGTAAATATTTTTTCATGTTGTCAGCTTGTTTTCGAAAAACTACACATGGAATGAATTGGGTTATCTCTTTAAGGTTAACTGCTAATTGAAAATCGATTTTAGGGATTTGTTCGTTGTTTGAATTGATATATTGTTTTTCTAAATCATGGCTGAGACGGCCGATTAATTGAACTTTATTTAACATATTTTATTTTTCCTTTTTTTGATATATATTTGATTTCTTCATTAATAAAACTTTTGAAAAAAATGTATTGTACGACTATTTGATTTATTGGTTTTGGAATCTTTTATTACTATTGTTTCAAAAGTTTTATGCTTGATTTGGATATAAAAAAAAGATTACTTTAAAGTAATCTGATTTTTATTTTTTTATCACTTAAACGAAATATTTTTTTGAATTAATAGTTTAACGTCATTACGGACGAACGATAGGTTTTAACGTTTTTTTATTTTTTTAATTTTTTGATAGCGATGTTTTTAATATTTTCTACTTGTTTTAAAGATAAATTAAGTTTTTCAGATATTTCGGTGTGGTATAACATTTTTGATAATCTTCATTGATATTCCCTAAAGGAACGCCAAAACTTAAATGGATAATTTTGAATTCGGTTTTGCTTAACTTAACTTTCATTTTTTTTAAAAAAATTTCATGATTAACTTGTTTTAACCATAATTGATGGGGGTTTAGTTTATTTATTTGATTTATGTCTCCATTATCAATATTTTTACGGTCATCGGAAAATCAATGATTTATACCAAAAAACTTTTAACGAATTCATTACCAAGAAAAAAGTTTACACTATCATGAAAAAAACGACATTAGTTGTCGTTTAAGAATCAAAAAAAATTTTACTTATCGTAATTTAAAAAATAATCTCCAAATAATTCCTAATTTAATCAATCAAGATTTTATGGCTACCAAACCCCTCCAAAAACTCTTTACTGATATTACTTATTTTAAAACTAATCAAGGTTTTCTCTATTTTTCTTGTATTATTGACTCTTTTAATAACCAAATCATCACTTCACATGTTTCAAACCAACAAAATAAAGATTTAGTTTTAAACACCATCAAAAAATTACCTTCATTAAAAGAACCTTGTATTATTCACTCCGATCAAGGAAAAGTTTATCAATCACTCAAAATTCAACAAACTTTAATAAAAAAAGGTTTTTTAATCAGCATGTCAAGAAAAGCTACCCCTCGTGATAACGCTATCATTGAAAACTTTTTCGGCCAAATGAAAACGATCTTACAACATCAAAATCCATTTTTATTTCAAAAATCTCCTGATAAAATGAAAAAATTAATTAATCATTTTCTTAAATTTTGGAATAATCAATGGATTTTAAGTAAATTAAACTATTCAACTCCATCTCAATATATTCAAAATCTGAGATAAATCTTGAGTTGAATGAACATCAGATAATATAATCTTGAAAAAGGTTACTTTAGTGCGCCTTTTTTAAGAAAAATGTTAAATTGATACCAAAGATTATTTTCTTTTCATTTTGTTAACGAGTTTTTCATTTTTTTTACCTAACTAGATAGTGTAAAGATAAATATTAAAAAAAATATCTTTTGAAACTAAAGAATTATGAAAAAAGTTTAGACACTTTTTTAAACGAAAAAATATTTCTTTAGTTTGAAAAGATATGAAATTATCTATTAATTTTTAGTCTTAAAGAACAATTTAAAATAAAAAGTTTTATGAAAAAACGGAACAGGGCACTAGAACCAAAACAAAAAGAATCCCCCCCCATATTTAATATTTTTTTTGCAATTACAACATTAATTATATTCTTTATAATTGTCATCTATATTTAAGTAATGAATCCAATCAATCAGCAATCAATTTTATCATTTTAAAGATTAAATAGTTATTTAATTAATATCATTATCAAATATTTTTATCCATAATCTATATTTTTATCATGCTAATCAAATTTAATAATTTAATATATTAACTAAAATTAAAATATAAAATACCAAATACTAAATATAAAATACCAAATACTAAATAACTAAGGAGTAATAAAAAGGGATTAATGAAAGTAAAAAACCAAGCAATGCTGATTACTTATGCAGATTCATTAGGAAAAAATTTAGATGATTTAAAGTTTGTTTTAAAAGAAGATATTAAAGATGTTGTAGGAGGAATCCATTTATTGCCCTTTTTCCTTCAACAAGCGATAGGGGGTTTTCACCAAAGCAATACGACAAAGTTGATCCTCTTTTTGGAGATTGGAAAGATATTCAAGAATTAAGTGATAGTGGTTATTATTTAATGTTTGATTTTATGATTAATCATCTTTCATCTAAGTCTTTGATGTATCAAGATTTTAAAAAGAATCATAATAATTCTCAGTATAAAGATTTTTTTCTACGTTGGGAAAAGTTTTGGCAACAAGTAGGACCTAATAGACCAACCAAACAAGATGTAGATTCTATTTATAAACGTAAAGATAAAGCTCCTACTCATTTAATTGAATTTGATGATGGTACTACTGAACATCTTTGGAATACTTTTGGCACCGATCAAATTGATCTTAATGTTAAAGAGCCTATTGTTAAAGAATTTATTAAAACTACTTTAACTAATATGGTAAAACAAGGTGCAAGTATTATTCGTCTTGATGCTTTTGCTTATGCTTGTAAAAAAGCTGATACTAGTTTTTTTGTAGAACCTGATATATGGCAATTACTTGATGAAGTAAGAGATGTATTAAAGCCTTTGGATGTAGAATTATTACCAGAAATTCATGAAAATCATAGTATTTCACATAAGATTAGTGAGCATGGATACTTTATTTATGATTTTGCTCTTCCTCTTGTTGTTCTTTATACTCTTTATTCTAAAAATCCTCAACGTTTAGTGGAGTGGTTGAAAAAATCTCCAATGAAAAAATTTACTACCTTAGATACTCATGATGGTATTGGAGTAATTGATGCTTATGATATTTTAACTGATAAAGAAATTAAGTATACTTCTGAACAATTATATAAACAAGGTGCTAATGTTAAAAAAGTATATTCTTCATCTCTTTATAATAATTTAGATATTTATCAAATTAATTTTACTTATTATTCTGCTTTAGGAAATGATGACGATGCTTATTTATTGAGTAGAGCTTTTCAAATCTTTGCTCCAGGAATACCTCAAGTTTATTATGTTTGTCTTTTTGCTGGGGAAAATGATATTAAATTATTAGAATCTTCTAAAGAAGGAAGAAATACTAATCGTCATTATTATTCTAGACAAGAAATAAAAGAAGAAGTTAAACGTCCTGTAGTAGCTAATTTATTTAAGTTGTTGGCTTGGAGAAATAAATCTAATGCCTTTGATCTAGATGGTGTTATGGAATGTAGTGCTTATGCATCTAAAATTAAAATATTGCGTAAAGATAAATTAGGTAATAATGTTGCTGTTTTAGATGCTGATTTGATGAATAAAAAATTTGTTATTGTTGAAAATGATAAACAAATATTTAGTAATTAATTATAATATATAAGTTTATTATATAATAAGAAAAGACCTCTATTTTATAGAGTTCTTTATTGTTTTAAGGTTGATTGGGGTAGTTTGCTAGTTCTTGTTCTTTTTGTGCAAGGAG
Organism: Onion yellows phytoplasma OY-M; assembly: GCA_000009845.1. Taxonomy (GTDB): domain Bacteria; phylum Bacillota_I; class Bacilli_A; order Acholeplasmatales; family Acholeplasmataceae; genus Phytoplasma; species Phytoplasma asteris. The sequence continues at coordinate 814,806 of AP006628.2, read as the reverse complement.
TTCTTTGTTGTCGGAAAGGGTGGATTGGATCAAATCTTTCATATCTTTTACAAAAAGTGCGGTTTTGTCGTCTTGATTGATGAGACTTAATGTTTTGAGGTCATCAGGGTCAAAATTTGGTACCTTCCATTAAATAACGTGATAAATGGGAAGCTTTGGGAGCATAACCTAATTTAAAATGTTTTATTATGTCATTGTCAAAGCCTCTTTGTTCTAAATAATTGAGGACTTGTTTGTTGTGTTTTAATTGATGGGAATAAAAATCTGCTGCTTCTTGCATGATGTTGTAGAATTTTTGGTATTGATGGGTGCTTTGTTGGGGGAGTTGGTAGCTTCTTCTTTATTTTCTGTGTAAGTTCCTTTATTGGGGGTATAGTTAGGTTTGTAAGAGGTTGGGGTTGGTATTTGTTCTTCTTGGGGCTCTTTTCTGTTTTTAAATGCTACTGCAACAACTACACAAACAACTCCAGTAGAAATAAAAATAAGTAATAAAATAGTCCATAAAGTATAATTAGGTTGTTTTTTATTTTGATACATTTGTGTCTCCTTTGGGTTTAATAGGGCACAAAAAAATCTCCCTTACCTTTATTTTACTCTTTTTTTTTTGAGTAAAAAACGTTAAAAATAATGTAATTATTGATTTTTTTGTTATTTTTTTAATGTATTAAAGTTTAAATATTTAAATAAATGTTAAAAAAGTAAAAAAAATATTAATTATTTTATTAAATAAGGTATAAAATATAGACGGATGATTATTTTTGGTAATAATTTCAAGATCAAATCACCCTTCAAATATATATAAAATACATAAAGAAATATAAAAGGAGATTTTCAGTTCAATGAACATCAAAGAAAAAGCATTAGAAATACATGAAAAAAATAAAGGTAAAGTAGGTATTGTAAGTAAAGTAAAAGTACAAAACTTAGATGATTTAGCATTAGCTTATACTCCAGGAGTAGCAGAGCCTTGTTTAAAAATTAAGGAAAATCCTAGTGATGTTTATCGTTATACTATGAAAGGTAATATGGTAGGTGTTGTTACAAATGGGACTGCAGTTTTAGGATTGGGTAATATTGGTCCGAAAGCTTCTTTGCCAGTGATGGAAGGAAAAGCTATTTTGTTTAAGGAATTAGCAGGTATTGATTCTTTTCCTATTTGTATTGATTCTACTGATTCTCAAGAAATAGTAAATATTGTTTCTAAAATTTCAACTGTTTTTGGAGCAATTAATTTAGAAGATATTAAGTCGCCTCAATGTATTGAAGTTGAAGATGCTCTTGAAGCTAAACTTGATATTCCTGTTTTTCATGATGATCAACATGGTACTGCTATTGTAGTTGCTGCAGGAATTCTAAATTCTTTAAAAGTAGTTAAAAAATCTATTGAAGATGTTCAAGTAGTTATTAATGGAGCAGGTTCTGCAGGGATGGCAATTGCTAAAATGTTGTTGTTATTAAAAGTTAACAATATTGTTTTAGTTGATAAAACAGGAGCTTTATATAAAGGAGTAGCCAATCTTAATGAGCCGCAAAAAAAATTAGTTGAAGTAACTAATAAATATCAAGAAAAAGGAACTTTGAAAGAAGTACTTAAAGGAAAAGATATTTTTGTTGGTGTATCTGCTCCTGGTATTGTTACAGCTGAAATGGTATCTACTATGGCAAAAGATGCAATTGTTTTTGCTCTAGCTAATCCAGTACCAGAAATTATGCCAGATGAAGCTAAAAAAGGTGGGGCTAGAATTGTTGCTACTGGGAGATCTGATTTTCCTAATCAAGTAAATAATTGTCTTGCTTTTCCAGGTGTTTTCCGTGGGGCATTAGATGCTAAAGCAACTAAAATTACCGAAGAGATGAAAAAAGCTGCTATTTATGCTCTAAAAAACATCATTAAAGAACAAGATTTAAATGAAAATAATATTTTGCCAACTTCCTTTAATAAAGAAGTAGTTAAACAAATTGCTTTGGCAGTTTGTAAAGTAGCTAAAGAAACTGGAGTAGTAAGAAAATGAGTATAGAACAGGAACAAAGTTCCCCGGATAATAAAGAAAACAATAATAATAATAAAGATAATAAAGACTCTAAAAAAGTTAATAGTATTTTTGCTCCTCAAAAAACTATTTTAGGGTTTAGTGTACCTCTTTTTTGTTTGATGAGTTTAGTAGTTTTTGTGCAAGTTTTTGTTTTGGGATTTGTAAGTTTTCAAACTACTAAGAAATTTAATCCTGCATTTCATCCATTAATTACCCCTTTATTAATAGCTATGCTTTTAGCTGCTGTTTTACAAAAAATAGGTGCTAAAACTCCCCTCTTAAAAGATATTGGAGGTGGTTCTATTTTATGTATTTTAGTACCTTCTATTTTGTTTACTTATCCTTTTTTTAAAGATGATTCTATCTTTTTGCAAATGCAAAAGTTAAGCAAAGTATTATGAAACATTTAAATGCTGAGTCTATAACAGTAAAAGAAACTCAATATACTTATAAAGCTATTGGTTTTGCTAGTTTTTTCGTTTCTGCTTTAATTATTGGTAGTTTTTTAAGTATGGATAAAAAGTTATTAAAAAGTTCTTTTAAAAAATTTATTCCTTTAATATTAGTATCTTTGCTTACTGGTGCTTTAGTTGTAGGAACTTTGGGGGCTTTATTAAATCCTATTGGAGGGTTAGAAAATGCATCTCAAACTTCTAAAGGGGGCTTTTTAGATGCTGTCTTTTATATTTTTGCTCCTTTAGCAAGTGGTGGTATGTCATCTGGAGTTACTCCTTTAAAAAATGCTTATGCTGGGCAGAATCTAGATTGGCAAGAACCTTTTATGTCTCATATGACTCCTGCTTTATTAGTAGGAGGAATCTTTAGTATTTTTGCTTCTGGGCTTATTAAGAAATTTTTGAAAACTACTAAATATAGTGGTTATGGTAAATTGGAAGTTAAAGAAACTCCAAAAAATCCAGATAAAAATACTTCTAAATCAGTTCCTGAAAAATTAAGTTATCCTCAAATAACTACAGGTTTAATTGCTATTTTTACTTTATATTTATTGAGTGTTTTAATAAAAGAATCCTTAATTTTATTATTACCAAATATTAAAAAATACCTACCAGAATATATTGTTTTTTTAGTGTTTGTAGTTGTTTTGATGAAATTATTTAATGTAGTATCTGATTATTATAATAGTTGTATTAATCAAGCTTCTAAATTTGTTACTACTAATTTTACATCTGCTTTTTTAGTAATTTTAGGTTCTAGTATTCCAATGGAAGATATGTTAAAACAATTAAATATTAAATTTGTCTTTACATGTATAATGTGTGTATTATCAGTTGCTTTAGTAGCAGGGTATTTAGGCAAAAAGTTAGGTTATTATCCAGTAGAATCATCAATTACTGCAGGGCTTTGTACCAATAGTATTGGAGGTGCTGGTAATGTTGCTATTTTATCAGCTTCTGATTTGATGGGATTAATGCCTTTTGCTCAAATAGCTACTCGTATTGGTGGAGCTTTAGTAGTAGTAGTAGCTAGTATTGCTTATCCTTTGTTATATTAATTATATTTTATATATATAAATATGAAAAATATTTATCATAAGTATTTATGATTATTTAATATTATTTTAGTATTTTATTATTATTTGATTTGATTGAAATTATTGCAATGCAAAATAGCTAACATATTTATATCAAAATTATAAAACATTTTTAACTATTGCGGTGCCCTTCGATTTGTTTATGCTAATAGTTGGGTTCCGTGAGATTTTTAAACACAAAAAACTATAAAAAACATTTTGCTAATTTATTTGTATTATAAACATTTAAAAATTAAGTTAAATATGTTTTCTTTATACAAAATTTATTTATAAATGTAGAACAAATTTAATTTACTTTTTAAATGTAGATAAATGTAGAGTTTTTATAATGTATCTTTTAATTGTAATAATTACTCAAAATAATAACAATTATGTTATGTATATAAAAACACTTACTAAAAACATTTATCAATAATGTTATAATAATAGTATATAAGAGGTTTTGAAAATCTTATTTTTGTCCTTAAACATTTACTATTTTTATTTTTTGATATTCAAAGAAATGATTTGTCTTTTTGAACCATATTTAATTAAACAAAAATATGAGTTTTTTTACAAAATTACTACAGGAGTAATGTATGTTTCCTTTGTTGGCTAATTTAATTACTGTTTTTAGGATTGTTTTAGTGTTTGTTCTTTTGCCTTTGATGTGTGTAAGTGAAAGTGAGCCTGAATTTGCTAATGTTTTGACTTTTCAAATTATCTTTATAGTGGCTGCTATTACTGATTATTTGGATGGTTATATAGCTAAAAAATATCAACAACAAACTGTTTTTGGTAAGTTTTTTGATCCTATTGCCGATAAATTATTAGTTATTATCACACTTTTTTATATTTGTCAATGTCGTTTGTCTGCTACGCAAGGAACTTTTTTATTTGCAGATACTCAAATGCCTAAAAAATTTTTTACTGCTGTTATTATGATTATAGTGATTAGAGAATTTTTAGTAACAGGAATAAGATTGGTAGCTTCTAATAAAGAAGGAGTTGTTATTAGTGCATCTTTTTGGGGCAAAGCCAAAACCGTTTTTACATTCGTTGCCATCATTTGCCTTTTTTTTGGGTTGTATACTTCTTCTACTTTTGCTTGTGATGCAAATTTAAAAAAATGGTTTGGATATCTAAGTAATATAGGTGATATTTGCCTGCTTGTTTCAGTTGTTTTAACTATTGTTTCTGGTTTTGATTATTTTTTTAAAAATTATAAAATTATTCGTAAAAATTTTGCTCCTGAGTAATTCATTTTTTTGATCCTCACTGTACCCTATTTTTTTAAAATATTTATTGTCTAGTTTTTGGGGTTCAGCGAGATCTTTATTTTGTTACTGCTGTTTTTATTATATTTTAAAATCTGTCTTTTATATATGTTTCTAAATTTTTACATTTATCTTTAATAATTATTTTCATCTTGCTCTTTTATCTTTATTATTTTAATTACAATATTTAAAAATTATATTTCATCAAAACTAAAAAAACCAAAGGAAAATTATTTATGCAAAATACACAAAACAAAAACGATTTAGAAGACACTATTAAGGATATTGAAAAAAAGTTTGGTAAAGGTAGCATTATGCAATTCAACTCCAAAACTCATAAAGGAATTGAATCTATTTCTACTGGTTCTTTGTCGTTGGATATTGCCTTAGAAATTGGTGGTTATGCTAAAGGAAGAATTATTGAAATTTATAGTCCTGAAAGTTCAGGCAAAACTACTTTAACTTTGCATGCCATTTCAGAGGCTCAAAAAAAGGGAGGTAATGTTGCTTTTATTGATGCAGAACATGCCTTAGACCCAAGTTATGCAAAGGCTATTGGAGTAAATCTTGATAAACTTTTAATCTCATAACCTGATTCATGTGAAAAAGCTTTAGATATTGCTTGTAGATTAATTGCAAGTGTCAAAATTAGTCTTTTGGTAGTTGATTCTGTAGCAGCATTAGTTCCTGAGGCAGAATTAGTAGGCGATATGGGTAATATGGCTATGGGTTTGCAAGCACGAATGATGGGGCAATCCATGCGTAAACAGTCAGGAATCATTAATAAAACTGATACAGTTGTTATCTATATTAATCAACTTAGAGAAAAAACAGGGATGGTTTTTTGTAATCCTGAAGTAACTCAAGGTGGTAAAGCCTTAAAATTTTTTGCTTCTTTGCGTTTAGACATTAGAAGATCATAAACCCTTAAACAAGGGTACCAAGTTGTAGGGATTCATTCCAAAGTAAAAGTAGTTAAATCCAAACTTTCATCTCCTCTTAAAACTGCTACTATTGATATTATTTATGGTAAATGTATTGCTAAAATGATAGAAGTAATTGATTTAGCAACTAACCTTAATTTGATTCAAAAAAGTGGTTCTTGGTATAGTTTTAAAGATGAAAAAATTGGTCAAGGAACAGAAAATGTTAAAAAATATTTAACTAATAATCCTAAAATTTATAATCATTTGGTTGCTGAAATTAAAAAAAGATATAATATTAGCAATTAATCTAAATTATTAATTGAAATTAATTGATTTTTTATTTTTATTTTAAATTATGCAAATATAAGAAAAAGCTAGCTTGTTGAAGCTAGCTTTTTTGTTATTATTAAATTATTATTTTGTTAATTTATTAGTTTTTAATCTTTTTTGTTAAGAATTAAAGTTTTGTTTTGGAAACGAATATTAGTTTTGCTTTTCATTTGATTCCAAAAACGACTTGCTACTTCAAAAATAGTTTCGTGAGTTAAGTGTTTGATATTGCCAATATTTTTGCCATAAATTTGGAAATGGTCTTTTAATAATTTTAATAATATTGGAGGATTAATATTGTCTTTTTTGCCTAAATTAATAACTACTTCTATAAAGTTGCTATTTGCTCTTTGGTAAGATTTATTGCCGTAAGAGTTGTTAGAACCATAAGAACCAAATCTAGATTCGCCACCAAAACGTGATCTGGTAAAAGAATTGTTAGTAGTCATTTTTGGAGGAAGGATGTCAGTGTAATTTCTTTCTTTTGGTAAAAATTTTTTCAATAATCCTTGGATAATTTGTTCAGAAGAAAAAGTTTCTAATAACTTTTGTGCTAATTGATTTGGAGTAGCGTCTTCGTTGTTTTTTTCAATGATGTTTAATAGCTTTTTTTCTAAATCTTTGGCATTTTGTAATTTGATGCTTTGAACAGAAGGAATATCTAGTAAAGTAATTTTTTCTTTTAAGTAGTATTCTAATTTTTTAAGTTGGCTTACTTTTCTTGGGCTAATTAAACTGTAAGCTAAACCTTTTTTGCCAGCTCTTCCAGTTCTTCCGATACGGTGAACATAAACTTCGTCTTCGTGTGGTAAGTCATAGTTAATTACCATTTTGATGTCAGAAATGTCAAGTCCTCTTGCAGCTACATCAGTTGCAATTAAGATTTTGATTTTGCCTTTACGGAAATTATTCATTACATATTGTCTTTGATTTTGTTTTAAATCGCCGTGAACTGCATCAGCTAAAAAACCTTTGTCTTGAAGGTAGGCTGTAATTTCGTCAACATCTTTTTTAGTGTTTGCAAATAAGATAGCTGAATAATCTTTTTTTAAGTCTAGTAAACGTACTAATAATTTAGCTTTGTCAACTTCTTTTACTAAAAAGTAATTTTGTTCGATTGCATTAACTGCAATGTTTTTAACAGGAACTTGTAGGATTTTAGTGTCTTTTTGGTATTTGCTTGCTATTTTTTTAATAAATGGAGGTAGAGTTGCTGAGAATAAAACAGTTTGTCTTTCTTCTGGAATCTTTTTTAAGATTGTTTCTAAGGCTTCTTGGAATCCCATTTTTAACATTTCATCTGCTTCGTCAAGAGTTAGAATTTTTAGTGCTGAGAGGTCGATTTTACCTCTTTCTAGATGGTCAATTGCACGTCCAGGAGTAGCAATAATTAAATGAGGTTTAGCTTCTAGGGCTCTAAATTGTTTGGTGTAAGATTCACCACCATAAACAACAGCGATTCTTATTTCTTGATAAAATCTTAGTAATTTTTTTAATTCTTCGTATACTTGGAGAGTTAATTCTCTAGTGGGGCATAAAATTAAACTTTGAGTTTTTTGGATTTTTGGTTCAATTTTTTCGATAATGGGAATACCAAAAGCAAAAGTTTTTCCTGTTCCTGTTTGAGCTTGTCCAATTACGTCGTGTCCTTTTATAATTTCTGGAATTACTAAGGCCTGAATTGGAGTAGCATCAATAAAATTGAGTTCTTTTAAAGCTTTTTTAGTTTGCTCTAAAATAGGTAATTGTTCGAATAAAGTATTCATAAATTCCTCATCTTTCTTTTTAATTTAAAAATTAAATTATACAGATATAAATATAAAATGTTTGCTAAGTGCACAAAAACACTAAACCCTTTTTATAAGATATTTTTAAACCCTTTATGATTTCAAGTTATTGTTTGGAGTTGCTAAATAATTAATAATCTTGAAAAAAGGAATCATTTTAAAAACTATCAACTGTGTATTTGCTGTCATTTTTACTTTCAGTAAAAAAAGTTGTAAGACTTAATATTTTTAGTTAAGACCCTAATAAAAAGTATTTTGGTATTTTGCTTTTATAACAATTATGGTTGGAGTAATAATTTTATTTGTGAAATAAAGTTAAATAATTGTTCAAAAGTAAAAAGTTACACTAATTTATAATAGTTTTTTGATTTGTAACATTTAATAATTTTTTACTGCATCTTTAATATTATACTTTATTATACTTGTAAATTAATAAAAAAACAACTATGTTGGAATTAAAAGTGTCTTTTTGTTGCTTTTATTATGTATTTGTTGAAATATTGGAGGTAATAAATAAAAATAAGACTCTCATTTATTGAGAGTCTTATTTAGTATATTTGATTATAAAAGTTTATCTATTTCTTCTTTAGTGATTGTTTCTTGTTCTAATAATAAATTAGTAATTTGATCTAATAAGTCTTTATTTTATGAAATAATTTCTTTTGCTTTAGTATAACATTTTGCAATAATTTTTTTGATTTCTAAATCTATTGCTGTTTTATCGGAAAACTCAGAATCCTGGCTCACTCCTAAACTACTCATACCATATTTAGTAACCATTAAACGAGCTATTTTTGTTACTTGTCTAAAATCATCATAAGCCCCATTAGAAACTTCATTAAAAATTATTTCTTCAGCTACACGTCCGCCCAAATAAGATGTAATTTGAGCTAGCATTTTTTTATCAGAAGTAAAAAAAGTTTCTTTTTCTGGCATTATTAAATTATAGCCACCAGAAGAGCCTCGAGGAATAATAGTTATTTTTTGTACCTTTTGTGCGTATTTAAGTTTTAATCCAATAACGGCATGTCCTGCTTCATGATAAGCTACCATTTTTCGTTCTTCTTCGTTGTATTTGATTGATTTTTTGGCAGGACCCATTAAAACACGGTCAATTGCTTCTTCTAATTCTTCTAAAGTAATTACATTTTTTTTATTTCTTACAGCCAAAATTGAAGCCTCATTTAGAACAGCTCCAAGTTGTGCTCCTGACATGCTTGGAGTTTGTTTAGCAATAGAAGTAAAATCAATGTTAACATCAATTTTTTTATTTCTGGCATGAACTTGTAAAATTGCTTTTCTTGCTTTTACATCAGGAAGACCTACAATAAATTGTCTGTCAAATCTTCCTGGACGAAGTAAGGCAGAATCTAGCATATCAGCTCTATTAGTTGCAGCCACCACAATAATACCTTGTGATTTAGTAAACCCATCCATCTCAGTTAATAATTGGTTGAGAGTTTGATCTTTTTCTTGCCCTCCTCTAGAATCATGACCCCTTTTGCCTCCTAAAACATCTATTTCATCAATAAATAAAACACAAGGAGCATTATATTTAGCTTCTTTAAATAATTCTCTTACACGAGAAGCCCCAACTCCTACATATCTTTCTACAAATTCAGAACCAGATACTGCATAAAATGGTACTCCTGCTTCTCCTGCAAGAGCTTTTGCAAGTAAGGTTTTGCCAGTACCAGGAGGACCCGATAATAATACTCCTTTAGGAATGCAAACTCCCATAACAGCATATTTTTGGGGGTTGTTTTAAAAAATCAATCAATTCTTTCATTTCTTCTTTTTCTTCTTCATTTCCTGCAACATCTTTAAAACTAAATAAAGATTTTTGTGAAGAAGAAATTTTAGACTTAGATTTTAATTTTCCAGAATTTCTACGTAGTCCATGAATAATATAAAATATAAAAATCATAGAATGTAGATATACTATAGGACCAAATAAAACCCTTAATAAATTAGTTTTTTGTAGTATTCAAAAGGGATTTTAATTTTGTTTTCTTCTAAAAAATCTTTCTTTTTGTTAAAAAAACGGTCATCTGTAATTAAATAATAAGTGTCATTTTGTTTTATAATTTCTATTTTATAAATAGGTTCTGAATGAATAAAATCATTTTCTTTTTTGATAAAATTAATTTTACTAATTTCATTGTTTTTTATTTTTTTTGTATTTTTATCTGTTATTTTTTCTAAAATAATTAAATTTGCTTTTGATAATGCATTGGATTGTGGATTTACAGAAAAGCTTATATTTGAATCTAAAGCAGTTTGAAGATTTTTTTTATCTTCTTGCGATATATCGCTATTTTCAATGATTTGCAATAAATTTTCTTTTTCAGAAAAATTAATTTGTTTTTTGGCTTTAAGTTTGGTTAATGCTTCTTGCACCATTTTATAGCTTTTTAAATTTTGTATTTCTTCATCAATGTATTCATCTATAGTATTATGACTTATCTTAGTTCCTGAACTTTTAAAAACAACATCACTTAAAAAACAGGAGCAATTGATAATAAAAGAAATATAAACCAAATGCTACAAAACATAATTACTATAAGTAATGTTTTTTTAGTATTAAATTTTTTCAAAATGTTCATATTATTATTTATCCTTGATTATGTTTTTTTGATTTGGTCTATATCATTTAAAAGTTTGAAATAAGATTGAAAAAAATTAGTTTCTAATTCATTAGAAGGGTTTTGATAATTTTTTATTTTTTTAAAATTCATTAACATATTTTCTAAAGTGTTTATAGATTCTTGTTCATTACAATTGTCTATATGGAATCCATTATTAAAACCATTATATGTTTCTTTAAAAGTTGCAAATATATCTAAAATATTATTTGAAGGTAAAGCTTCAGGAACTATATAATAAGGATTAAAAATTGATTCTAAATTATTTAATTTTCCTTTGATTAAATTTATAAATTGCTCTTTGCTCATTGCATTTTGTGTTTGATTTGGGTTGATTGTCTCAGGAATTAATATAATTTCTTTTTTATTATTTTGTAAAAAACTATTTATTTTATCTAATAAAGGTTGGAATTTTAATTTTATTGTGTTTTTATGGAATGCGAATTGAGCTTCTCTTTTGATAGGCAAATTTGAGCAAACATCTTTGAATTCATTACAATCTTTAATTGCGTTAATACTTTTATAAAGGTTTGACAAGAAAACATTATAATGTAAACTTTGATTTGTTAACAATGAGTCAAATAATTCTTTAATGTTTTGTGCTCCTTTTTTAACTTCATCATTATTATCTTGTTCTTCTTCTATTATTTTTTGGGGTGGTGTATTGTTAATTCTAAATGTTTCAAATTAATTAAATAAATCATTAATTAATTTTATTTGTTCTTCTTTGTGGAATAAGTTTGCACAATCAATGTTATTGGTATAAATTGTTTCCCAAGTGGAAGGTATTTCAGCTTTTAAGTCTTCTGTAATTTGTTTATTTTTTATAAAATCCAGGATTAAAAAAATTGAGGATTTGATTTTAGGGTTTCTGTTATTTCAAAAGGATTTGATGCATCCGTTAAAGAAAGTGATAAACTTTCAAATAAATCTTCAAATAAATCTTTAATTTTATTAATTAAATTAATTTCTACTTTATTTGGGTAATTTGATTCTTCATATTGTATTCTTTGATTTGTGTTTTGTGTTTTTGCTTCTTTTATTTGGGGATCGTTTTCAGAAATAAAAATATTAATTTTAGAAATAATATTTTTTATTTTTTGATGTGGGTTGCTAAGTTCTTTATATTTTGTTGTTTGGGGTGTTTTTTGGTTTTGGGTTTCATTTTTATTTAAGTCTTTATTTAAATGTTTGTATGTAAAATAAAAAGCAAAACCAGTTAATAAAGATAATATTAAAATAAATAATATAATTTTAATTTGTTGTTTAGAAAAATTCATATAGTATAAAATAACCTTTCATATTTTTTTTGATTCATAAATTTATTTTTTTAAAATATATTGAAATTTATTTTTATATGACATATTTATTTTCAGGGTCTACAATATTATTTGTTAAATTATAGATAATAAAAGTTCGGATATCATATTTTTTATCCTCTTTAGGGATATTTAATTTTTTCATAAAATTAATAAAATCATTTTGGTTGTATTTAAAATTTAAATAAGGAACTTTGTCTTTGTAGCATTTTAAATCTATATCAAAAATGGGCATATTACTATTTTGTGCCCTAGTAAGTCTATCTTTGGCTCCTGTTATAAATTCTTTTGTTCTTTCGGTGTACCATTGGTGCCCTTCTTGCTTTTGTTTTATTTTTTCTTGAGCTTTGATTGCATTTTCTTGGGATTGTAATGTTTTTTCTTGAGCTTGGGAAGTAAATTGAAGTTCATCTTTAAATGTTTCACAAATTAATCTTAACCAATAAATTAATTTCTAAATTTTTAGTTATAAAGCGTATATAAGGTGTTTTAGAAGATATATTGCTATTTTTCAATATTTTTTTTATATCAATATTATTGATTGTGTTTATAAAAGAATATTTTTCATTATAGTAATTATCATTATTGTTACAATTTGTATTTAATAATTCATCAGTGGCATCTGGTTTGCTAGTTTGTATTAATGAATAGTCAGCTTTAGAAATTTGACAACCATATTTTTCTTTAGGTTTTGCATTTTCGTATTCTAAATTATATAAATTATTTTTACCTTCAGTCCAAATGATATAATATGATGGCAAAATTTTACTTAATGTTTCAAAATCTTTTTTTCAAAGAAATTTATTTTTCCATTAATATCTTTTTGAGTGGGATTCATTCCTTCAAAAAAACAATACTCTCTTATGATATTGTTTTATAAATCTGGATAAATTAAATAAGGGGCAACAGTTATTTTATTAATATTATATTTTTTTAATTGGGATGGATTTTGTTTCGGCATTTCGGAATTTATAATTTGTTCTTTTATATTTGGAGGTTTTTCAAAAAAAGAATTAAATGCAAGTTCATTTTTATTTTCTAATTTTTGATTTTCTTCTTTGATTTTTATTTTGTGTTTTGCGTCCAAATATTTCCAAATAATTATTAAAATAGATAAAACAGTAATTATGGATATTGTAATAGTAATATTTTTTTATTTAGGGTTTTCATTTTTTAGTTACCTTTCATTATAAATTTACCTCCTTACCTTTATTTTACTCTTTTTTTTGCGTAAAAATCGCTCAAAAACAGTTAAAAAAGTGAAAAAAAAGATACTTTTTGCCATATTAAAGGAGGTGATTTCAATTATATAATAAAAAAAAAGACTCTCATTTATTGAGAGTCTTATTGATTGGATTAATTTTTTAATATTGTATATTTCTTTTAAAGCATTTTGGTAAGGGTGGGATGTCTATTTGACTAAATTTATTTTTAGTTTGTAAATTTTGAAATAAATTGTTATGCCTTGTAATTGCTAAAGTTTGATCATTTTCTAATTGTTTGTTTTGTTGACTTAATTGTTGTAATGTATCAACAATGCGATTCATTTTATCTTCTATTTTTCGTTTTTCTTGTTCGTTTGCTGCTTCGTATTGTCTTTCTAAAACTTTTATATCTTTATTTATTTTTTTGCTGCTCAATGATATGTCATCCATTTTGCTATTTATTTTTAAAATATTTTCGTATGATTCTTTTTCGTCTTTAGACATGAAAGACATTTGTTGTTGTTGGTATTGTTTGCGTAGTTCTTTTTCTTTTGCTTTTATAGGTAGAATTTTTGGTAGTTCTTTAAGTTCATTATTGGTAATATATTTTAGTCTTTTGTTAAAATTTTCTTGTGAGACTTCTATTTTATTATTTATTTCAGTTTTATTGTTATTTTGTGATGAGGTTTTTAATAACATCGCATCAGAAGTGAATAATTGAGGTGTTACAAAGAAATAAAAAGTTGTAATTCCAATTAAAATTAAAAAGATAGTTGTAATAAGGATATATTTTTTGTTGCGGGTCATTTAGTTTGCTTTCTATTTTAAAAAGTGCTATTGTGTTTATCTTTGGTTCTTAATTTTATTTTATCATTTTTTTATTATTTTAATAATTTATTATTTTAAAAGTTTTTTTATATTATAAAGTTTTTGGGGTTGTAAAAAGATGAGTTAATGTTTTAAAATATGGGTTTGTCAGTAATTAAATAAATGTATGATAATTGTAAATTGAGTATAAAATTTAGTTCTTTGGTGTATATTTCTAACATTTTTTCTTGAAATTGTTGAGTATAATGGATTTTATCTATTGTGTGTTTTTGGTTTTTTTGGATATTTAAATAACTATTATAAATAAACCCTAATCCTTGTTTTTCAAAAAGTGGAGTTTTAGGATGATTACTATATTTGCTTTTAAAATCTTTCCAAGTTTTAGTTAATAAATCATGGAGTATTTCATTTTTTATTAAGTCATAATTGTTTCTTGTTGTCTTTGTTAAAATATTAGAATTTATTTGAGGATGATATTTTAGTTCTTTTTCTTTGGATATTTGTAAATTGAGTGTTTTTGGTTCTTCTTAGTTTATTTCTAATGTTATTTCTTGTTGTATATGTGGATATAGAATTAAACCTAATAACAATATACTTATAATTACTAAGAATAATAAAACTTTAATATTTATTTTCAAATTATTTATTTTTTTTATATATTGAAGGGACAAGTTTTTCCCCACATTTATATTATAACTATTATTATGTAAAAAGTCATTATATAAACAAAAAAGACTATCATTTAAGATAATCTTAATATTGTTTAAGTAATTTTTTGTTAGTTTGGGATGGGGGATTGTGTTTAAATTCATTTTTATACCTCCTTTCTTTTATATTTTAGGTATATTGGTTGGTTGGGGTGTTGGGTTTTATGCCTAAAATATTTTGGGAGGGTAAAATATTTTGGGTATTTTTTAGTTTTTGAGTAGTTCGTTTATTTTGGATAGTTTGTTTTGGTAGTCGGAAAGGGATTTTGGAGACGGTCTATTGTTCTATTAAATTGTGTTTCGAACATTTCAACTGATTTAATTTGACCATCTAATATACCAATTTCGCGTTCTAAACTTTCAATTTCAATTTTGGATTCGGCAAAGTTGTAATTCAATTGCCATTTTTTGTTCGGGGGTTAGGTTTGGTTTGCTTTTTTGTGTTTGTTAGTTTGTTAGTTTGGTTTTATGTTCGTTTAAACGTGTTGTTTTTTCATCTCTTTGTTGTTGTGGTTTTATTTGGGTGATTTTTTCTTTTTCAGTTTGATAATTTTTAATTGAATCTTGTGTGGTTTTAATACTTGCTTCAATAGTGGTTTTGAAGTTAAGGACCATTTCTAAATCATAAAGTTCCCCTTCGTATTCGTATTTCTTTTCGTTTGTTGTTTGTGGTTGTGATGTGGGTGTAAATGTTTGAGAAGGTAAGTAAGGATTTTGGTTGCTTTTACTTCCTGTATAAATTCCTTCGTTATTACTGTAATCAGGTTTGTAAGATTGTGTGGGTTTGGGGGATGCTGGTGTGTCATCAGGTTTAGTGTTTTGATTAAATAAAACTAAAACTTACCCCCATTTAAGGATGCTTTTTTTCTTTTTTATATTATTATTAATTATTTATAATCACATTAAAATTAATACAAAATACATAATTATTAATATAAAATTAATAAAAATATAACAAAATGAAAATATAGGGTTGACATTCAACAAAAAAAGTAATACAATATTATTGGCAATCGTTAATGTGAGTGCCAAGAGGTGATGAATATGCTTTCAGATAGAAAAAAATTAATCTTAAAGGCTGTAGTGGAAAACTATTCACAAAAAGGACAACCCGTAGGTTCTAAACTGCTTACCCATTTGCCTTATCTTAAATTTGCAAGTGCTACTATTCGTTATGATATGGTGCAATTAGAAAAAGAAGGGTTTTTACAAAAAAATCATACTTCTAGTGGTAGAGTGCCTTCTTTTAAGGGCTATACTTACTATCTAAACCATTTATTAACACGTGATCATGATGTTGCTTGTATGTTTGAAAGCATTGACAAAGTGATTCAAAAAAAGCGTTTTTGTAAAGGACAAGTAATTAAAGAAGCTCTTAGTTTGTTAAATAATTTAACTAATTATACTGCTATGGCAATTGGTTCTGATATTTTTAATAATAGTAAAATTAATAAAATTGATTTTATTCCTTTAAATAGTACTCAAGCTGTTATTTTGATTATTACTGATAAAGGAAATGTACAACATCAAAATATTTCTTTGGATCAAACAAAAGAAATTAGCATTTATGACCTTAAAGATGTAGTGCAAGTAGTAAATGATTTGTTGACAGATAAGTTTTTATCAGAAGCAGCCAACATTATTCAAAGTGATTTTTTTAAACAAACTATTGCTAAATATATTTGTTTTCAAGAACAATTAATTGCTTTGTTTATGGAAGTTTTTAGTAGTTTTGCCTCAGAGAATCTTTATTTTTCGGGGGTTTCTAAAATGCTTGAAAAACCTGAATTAAGTAATCCTGAAATTATTAAAAAATTTATGGGTCTTTTAGAGCGTAAAGAATTATTAAAAATTATGTTAAATCAAGATAGTTTGTCTTTTAAATTTTCTGATGGCTTGCAACTTACCCCTTTAAAAGATTGTATGATTCTTTCTATTCCTTTTGATGTAAATCCTAATGAGAAAGGAAGAATTGCAGTTGTAGGACCTTCGTGGATGAAATATCCTAAAGTTATTCCTATTTTGGAATATTTGGCAGTTCATTTATCTAAATTAAACGATTAAGAATAACAAATAAAAGAATAAATAATAAAATAAATAATTGTAAGATAAAATATAATTAATAATTACAATTACAACAAATAACCAATAACAAATAACAAATAATAAGTAATAAGTAATAAGTAATAATTTATAATTTATTAAAAAAATAACTAAACAGGCTGCCAAAATACTTGTAAGTAACGCAATAAAAACATAATTATATCAAGAAAAGAGGTTTTAAGATGTTTTTAGAAAAAGACCAAGATAACTTAGATAATTTAGAAACACAAGCAAAAGAATTGCATAAAGATTGTAAAGAATGCAAAAATTGTCAAAAAGAAGAAACTAAAACAACAAATAAAGACAACCAAAAGGAAGATGAAACTGTTAAAAATCAATCAAATCAATCAAATCAATCAAATCAAACTAAACAAACAAATACCAAACAACAAAAACATCAACCAAAAGAAAACAGTCATCTGCAAATTACTAAATTACAAACTCAAATTAAAGAATTACAACAACAACTTACCCAACAAAAAAAATCCTTTGATGAAGAGTTGTTAAAAAATCAAGCAGAATTGATTAACTTTAAGAAAAGAGCCCAAACTCAAAAAGCAAATGAATTAAAATATGCATCAAGTAATTTTATTACTAATTTATTAATGCCTTTGGAACAATTAGAAAAAGTCATTGATATGCCTACACAAAATGAATTGTTGCAAAAATATTTATTAGGATTTAAGTTGTTACAACAACAAATAAAAAAAGTGTTGCAAGATGAAGGAGTAGAAGAAATTGAGGCTCTTAATAAGCCTTTTGATCCTGCTTTGCACCACGCTTTAGAAACAGTGTGCGACCCTAAAAAACCTGATAAAACTAATTTAGCAGTTTTACAAAAAGGTTATTTATATAAAAAAAGAATTTTAAGACCAACATTGGTTAAAGTAAATGAATGGAGTGATAAAAATGACAAAAACGAATAAAATTATAGGTATTGATTTAGGAACAACTAACTCTTGTGTTGCTGTAATGGAAGGTGGCGAGGCAAAAGTTATTCCTAATGCTGAAGGTGGAAGAACAACTCCGTCTGTAGTTTCTTTTAAAGGTGATGAAATTATGGTAGGAGAAATTGCCAAACGTCAAGTAATTACTAATCCTAATACTATTAGTTCTATCAAAAGACACATGGGAGAAGCTAATTATACTGTTAATGTGGGTGGTAAAAAATACACTCCGCAAGAAATTAGTGCAATGATTTTGGCAAATTTGAAAAAAACTGCTGAAGATTATTTAGGAGCTCAAGTAAGTGAGGCAGTAATTACTGTTCCTGCTTATTTTAATGACGCTCAAAGACAAGCTACCAAAGATGCAGGTAAAATTGCAGGCTTAAATGTTAAACGTATTATTAATGAACCAACTGCAGCTGCTCTTTCTTATGGCGTTGACAAAGGTGATAAAGAACAGACCATTTTAGTGTTTGACTTAGGAGGAGGAACTTTTGATGTTTCTATTCTAACTTTGGTTGATGGTACTTTTGAAGTGCTTTCTACTTCTGGAGACAATGCTTTGGGAGGTGATGATTTTGACTTACGTATAGTAGATTTCTTAGTGCAAGAATTCAAAAAAGAAAATAGTGTTGATCTTTCCAAAGATAAAATGGCAATGCAAAGATTAAAAGATGCTGCTGAAAAAGCTAAAAAAGAATTAAGTGGTGTTACTTCTTCACAAATTTCTTTGCCTTTCTTAACAATGAGCGAAGCAGGTCCACTTCATTTAGAATACAATATGACTCGCGCTAAATTCAATGAACTTACTAAAGATTTAATTGATCGTTGTTTGGCTCCTGTAAAACGTGCTTTAGGTGATGCTAAATTAGATATTGAAAAAATTGATCAAGTGCTTTTAGTGGGTGGTTCTACTCGTATTCCTGCAGTACAAGATTTAGTTAAAAATGAATTGAAAAAAACTCCTAATAAGAGTATTAATCCTGATGAAGTAGTTGGTATTGGAGCTGCTATTCAAGGAGGAATTCTATCAGGAGACGTTAAAGATATTTTAACGTTGTTGGACGTAACTCCGCTTTCTTTAGGAATTGAGACTTTGGGTAATGTCTTTACTAAATTAATTGAAAGAAACAGTACCATTCCAACTTCCGAAAAACAAGTCTTTTCAACTGCCGCAGACAATCTACCAGCAGTAGATATTCATGTTTTACAAGGAGAACGCCCTTTAGCAGCTGATAATAAAACTTTGGGAAGATTCCAATTAACAGATAGGCCCCCGCACCGCGCGGAATTCCTCAAATTGAAGATTACTTTTGACCTTGATGCAAACGGAATTGTATCAGTTAAAGCCAAAGATTTAGGTACTAACAAAGAACAAAAAATTACTATTTCAGGAAGTGGTGCCCTTAAAGAAGAAGAAATTCAAAGAATGATTAGAGAAGCTGAAGAAAATGCTGAGGTAGATCGTGTGAAAAAAGAAAGTATTGATGCGCGTAATGAAGCAGAAAATATGATTTTCCACACTAAAAAATCTTTAGAAGATCTAAAAGCTGACGTTACACCAGAAGAAAAAGACAAAGTTGAGACTCAAATTAAAGAATTAGAAGAAGCTCTAAAAGGAGACGATACTGCTTTAATTAAAGAAAAAACTGCAAGTCTTACTAAAGAATCTCAAGGAATTGCAATGAAAGCTTACCAAAAAGCTCAAGAAAAACAAGCACAAGAAAAAGGTACGCAAGAAAACACTACTGCTAAAAATGAAAAACCTCAAGACGAAGTAGTAGACGCTGATTTTGAAGAAAAAAAATAATCAACAATAAAAACAAAACTAAACAAAAACAAACAAAAAATATACAAAAAAATATACAAATACAAAAACAACCACAAAAAACAAACTATAAAGAATAATGAAATCAAAGGAAAAGACCCCTTAGTTTTATTATTAGGAGAAGTTAGCTACAATGACAAAAAAAGATTATTATCATATTTTGGGTCTAGATAAAGACGCAAGTCCTGAGGACATCAAAAAAGCTTATCGTAGTCTTGCTAAAAAATATCATCCTGATATTTCCAAAGAAGCTAACGCCGAGAACAAATTTAAAGAAGTTCAAGAAGCTTATAGTGTTTTAGGAGATGCTTCTAAAAAAAGTAATTATGATCGTTTTGGTGATGCTTCTGATAACGGTTTTTCTGGCTTTGGTGGTGGTGGTTTTGATGGTTTTGATTCTTTTGGGGATTCTTTTTTTAGTTCCTTTGGAGATATTTTTGGTAATCAACAAACTAAAAAACCTTCTTATGATAAAAAAGTAGAAATGACTATAAGTTTTATGGATGCTGTTTTAGGAGCTAACAAAACTATTGAAATTACTGTAGAAGCTGATTGTAGAGTTTGTCATGGTAAAGGAGCAGTTTCCAATCAAGATGTTATTACTTGTAAACGTTGTGGCGGAAATGGACAAATTATTACTGAGCAAAGAACTTTTTTAGGTAATATTCGTTCTCGTCAAGTTTGTCCTAATTGTAGTGGTAAAGGACAAGAAATTAAAAATAAATGTTATGCTTGTCATGGACAAAAACGTCAAAAAGTTAAGCAATCAGCTACCTTTAATATTCCTGCAGGGATTCAAGAAGGAATGTCTTTGCAAGTTCCTGGGAAAGGAAATTTTGTTCCTTTAAGTAATAATCAAAAACGCAGGAGATCTATACTACTTACTTTTAACAGTGCGTCCTCATGAATCTTTTGTAAGACGTGAATATGATATTATTCTTAGAAATCTTTATTACTTTTCCAGAAGCTGTTTTAGGAACTAATATTTTGATTCCTACTATTTATGGTGAAGTAGCTTTAAAAATTCCTGCAGGGATTCAATCAGGCAATAAATTAAGAATGAAAAATAAAGGAGTTGCACATCTTAATTCTTCTTATCGTAAAGGTGATCAGTATGTTGTTGTTCATATTAAAACTCCTAACCAATTAAGTTTAGAAGAAAAAAGATTATATCAAAAATTATTAGATTTGCAATATCGTAAGTTAATATAAGTAATAATATAAGTAAATAAACTATTAATACAAATAATACAATATCTAATAGTAAATAATAAACACTAATAAGGAGACCAACTTAAAAGTTGGTTTTTTTTGTTATGTAGCAATTTAATGTTTAAGTTCTTTAGAGTTTTACATAGTTAATTTTAATTGTATTATGATGAATAATAAATTAATATTTTTTAATATAAATGTTGAATTGTAATATAGTTTTTATGTTATATTATAATTAATAGTAGATAAATAGTTTTGTTATTTGCTATTTTATTAATATTTATCATATTAAATTAACTACTCATTAAATATTTGAGTTATAATAAAGGCATAAAGTCTTTTATTATATTTAAGTTAGAGGCTTTAGAACTTTAACAAATTTAATTTGATAATTCAATTTAATAAAGAGGTGAAATAATATGTTTTTATTAGATAATCTTAAAGAAAAAATTAAAGATAATAAAAAATTAAGTTCGGTTGCAGTTTATCGTAGAGCAAACCATAAAAGAGTTATTCAAAAAACTTTATTATGGATTAGTTTAATGCTTTTATTTTTGGCACTTTCTTATGCAGTTGTATGGCATGAATTAGTTTTTTGCCCAAATTTAGGTTAAATAAAAAAAACAATTATTTTTAAATATTTGTATCTGCCTGCTATTATAAGTATTATTGCTTTTGTATTTTCTTGTTTTTCTTCAAGTATAGCACGATTAACAGCTCCTGTTTGTCTTATTGCTTTGGGGATATTTTTAGGGATGTTTATGTGAGGTGTTCCAAAAGTTTAGACACTTTTTTGTTTTTTAAAAATTCTTTAAGACTAACTATTAAGTTAGTCTTTTTTTGTTTTAAAGACTAAAAAAATAATTTCATATCTTTTCTAAAAAATGTTTTTAGAGAGGAATTGAATGTTAAGACAAAATTTATTTAAAGATTTTTTAAAAAATAAAAAGAATTTAGAAATTCGTAATCATTTAATTGAACTTCATTTACCTTTAGTAAAAAAACTAACTTATCAATTTAAATATTATCCGCGAGTTTTAACTAAAGAGGATTTATATCAAGAAGGGATTTTAGGATTAATCAAAGCCCTTAATAATTACCAAGATTTAGGCTATGACTTTGTTACTTACGCAACTCCAAAAATAAAATTTGCAATCAATGAACTAATAAGAAAAAGCCATTCACCTTCAATCCCCCAAAAAACAACCAAACCAAATAATATCAGTTTTAAAGAAGAACAACACAAACAACCTAATTGGGATAAAATCCTTAATCCGCATCAATTATGGTTAAAACAAATAAAATATGAATTATTAATAAAAAAACTAAAAACCAAACTAAGTAAAAATGAATTCAATGTTATTTGTTTAAGTTTTGGCATCTCATTAGAAAACAACAACGAACCTAATCAACAACCTCTAACCAATCATGCAATCGCCCAAAAACTTAATTTAAAACTCTCACAAATTGAAGATTTAAAAGATAATGCAATTAGAAAACTAAACCCAAATTATAAAAATAAGGAGAAATAAAATGTTAAATAAAGTCCAATTAATCGGTAATATCGCTCATAACCTAGAAAAACAATATATCAATAGCAACAACGAACAAATCCCTAAAATAGATTTCAATTTAGCAATTAACAATAAAGATAAAGTGCAATACATCCCTTGTGTTGTTTTTCGTAATCAAGCTGAAAACATGACATTAACATACCCCCAAACACACGCATATACCCCTAAATTTTGCGATTTTATTTTCGCAACTTAGGGGATTTTTATTTTTATAACAAAAAACCAAATAAAAAGGAGAAAAAAATGAAAAACGAAACAAATCAAGGAATCATTAGGGGCGGTTGGGAAACAAAATCAACCCCCAACGACTTAGTTCAAATCAAAAACTTTGAGGTGCACCCCAAACCTCACACAAAAATTAGATAAAAAATAACAATTAAGATCAACTTTTTAAGTTGGTCTTTTTTTGTTTTTTAAAAGAAATAAAAAAAAGAAATTATACTCATCTTTTCTAAAAACGTTTTTAGAAAGGATTCAAATGAAAAGAAAAGATTTATTTTTACTTTTTTTAAAAAATAAAAAGAATTTTGAAATAAGAGATCAATTAATTGAACTTCATTTACCATTAGTAAAAAAAATTAGTTCAAAATTCAAATATTACCCTAAATTATTAACTAAAGAGGATTTATACCAAGAAGGAGTTTTAGGATTAATCAAAGCCCTCGATAATTACCAAGATTTAGGTTATGATTTCATCGCCTACGCAACTCCAACAATAAAATCAACAATCAACGAACTAATAAGAAAAAGCCACTCACCTTCAATCCCCCAAAAAACCACCAAACCAAACAATATTAGTTTTAAAGAACAACATTATGAGCCCGATAGAATAACCAACCCAAACCCCCATCAATTATGGCTAAAACAAGTAAATCACGAACAACTCATAAAAAAGCTAAAATCTAAACTAAGCAAAAACGAATTCAATGTTATTTGTTTAAGTTTCGGCATCACCCTAGAAAACATAACCAAAAATCACCAACCAACTTTCACCAACCAAGAAATCGCCCAAAAACTAAATTTAAATTTAAGACAAGTAGAAACAATAAAAAACATAGCAATTAGAAAACTAAGCCCAAATAACAAAAAATAAGGAGAAAACAAAATATGTTAAACAAAGTTCAACTAATCGGCAACATCGCCCACGACTTAGAAAAACAATATATCAACAGTAACAACGAACAAATCCCTAAAATAGATTTCAATTTAGCCATCAACAACAAAGATAAAGTCCAATACACCCCTTGTGTTGTTTTTAGAACACAAGCCGAAAACTGCCACAAATACCTGCATAAGGGTTCAAAAATATATGTCGAAGGCAACCTATCAATCCAAAAATATAAAACTAACGAAGGACAAACGCGAACCACTACCAAAGTAATTATTCAAAACGTAATCTTTTTAGAAAACAAAACCCAATAACCTTAACACAATTAAGTCCAAAAGGGGCTTTTTTATACCCAATAAAATCAAAAAATCAAAGGAGAAAAAAATATGACAAAAAAAGAATTAATTAAATCAATAGCTGAGAAAAACAAAACCTCAATAACCCAAACCGAAGAATTTTACAACTCGTTTGAGAATGCAATAATTAAAGCAATCACAAACAACGCGGAAGTAGTTTTATCATCTAAACTCGGTAAATTCATCTTAAAAACTAGAAAAGCCCACCTAACCCCCGAAACTAAATTTATCATCAATAAACGCACAGGCAAAAAAAACGCCCAAAGAACTGGAAAAAACTTAAAAATTCCTTCAAAAACAGTAGTAACTTTTAAACTTTCTAAAACCATCAAAGATAAAGTTAAAGAACTAAAATTAAAATAAAAGGAGAAATAAAGAAATGAGTGATGGAATGACCGAAGCATATCGTGGAACTTACTTCAAAGACCGTCCCCAAACAACTAAAAAGAAAAATAACAATATCAAAAAATCAAAGGAGAAGCTAAAAAAATGGATATTTTAAAACACCCCCTCTTAGTTTTGTTAATTCCAATAACTACATTTATAACGTATCAAGCAATTAGTTATTTCCAACCAAATTTACAAACACTTTGTTATATATCAGCCACATTAACGATAATTTTAATCCTTTTTGTAATTTACTTTTTTAACCAAATCAGAAAGGTAACAAAACCATGTTTATTTTTACAATTTTAACAACTATTACAAACTATTTCCTTAATTATACCAAAGGATTTACAACAACCGAAATCCTAGAACGAAGAACCGATGCAATCCAAACAACTCTTTTCGCCATTCTTATTGTCACTGGATTTAAACCAGTTTTTAAATTAATTAAAAATATAATTATTTTTATTAAAGAAACCATTTTGGGCCTCTTTTTCCCCAACAAAAAACTACAAAACTTAGAAATAAAAAACGCAAAACAGGAATACCGAGAACAACAATTAATAAAAAAACTAGATGAAATAAGGGATTCTCAAAACAAACTACAATCCCAAATCT
This sequence comes from Onion yellows phytoplasma OY-M, assembly GCA_000009845.1. GTDB lineage: Bacteria > Bacillota_I > Bacilli_A > Acholeplasmatales > Acholeplasmataceae > Phytoplasma > Phytoplasma asteris. The sequence goes on along the minus strand of AP006628.2, from coordinate 790,085 downwards.
CAACCCAAAATTTAAAAGTCGCTATTTGGAGAGACAAAAAAGAAAGAAAAAGATTGTTAAAATCCCAAAAACACAACAAAACCTCAATCGGAAAGGACAATGAAAATGATTGATTCAAATTTTACTATTGGCTTCATGACGGGCGCAGTTTTTGTTACCGTTTTATGTTTTATATTTAAACATCTATTTTTTAGTTTTCTTCAACTATTCAACCCTAACGACACTCATCCGTTCAAAAGAAGAATACAAGAATTAACAACCCCAAAACCAAACAATACAAACAATAGCCAACCAAAACCCCAAACCCCACAATCAACTCAAAACCAACAAAAACCCCACTCACAAACAAACAACCCAAATCATCCAAAAAACAACCATCCAACCCCTGGAAAATAAATAACAACCGAAGACTCTCACCACGAGAGTCTTTTTTTGTACCAATTCACACGAAAGGCGAAAACATGAAAACATTAACAAAAATATATCTTAGTTTTTTATCAATTTTTGGTTTAATTCTATTTGTTTTGTTAATTGTTGGATTAACCAAACCACAAACAACCCCCAACACCAACCAAAATATACCACCAAACACTCACACACACCACCACGAAGAGGCAAAACAAAATAACAAAGAACTAAACCCCAAAGAAAAAGAAGCACTTAGTGAAATCCAAACTCGTTTAAAAGAATTAGAATTATTCAACCAAAAAAATATAGAAAAATCAAAAAAAATAAAAGAAGAAGACAACATTTTATCTCAACAAATTAATTCTAATTTAGCAAAAATCAACACTTTAAATCAAGAAATAAATACCCTGAAAAACCAATTAGAAGAAAAAACCAACCAATTAAATAAATAACAAACAAACTTAACTGATGATGAAAAAACAAAATTAGAAAATGAGATAAACGCAATAAATAAAGAAATAACCAAAACAACCCAAAAACGAGATAAAATCAATGACGAAACCAAAACCCAAACTAAAAAACGAGTAGAAAACACACAATCACAATTAACTAATCAAAACAAAATCCAAACAACTAAATTAGAAATAGATAAAACCACCAACTTCAAAGATATTTATCAAAAAATAAACACCTTGCAACAATCAATTAATTACAATAACGCAAACAAAGAACGAATAAAAGAACTAATCACCCAACACCAAGATGACCCCCAAGAAATCCAAAACCTAAAAAGTTATGATTTATTCTTAGACGGACAATTAATCCAATTCAAAAAACAAATTAAACAACTAAAAAACGAAATTGAAATTATCCAAAACCCAAACACCCCAAAACTTGAAAAAAAGAAAGTCACATTCAAAGATGTATACGGAATGGAAAGGGAAAAAGAAGAATTAGAAGATTTAATTTATTATTTCAAAGATGATAACAACGATTTAGTTAACTATGACAAAATCAAGCCCAAAGGGTACCTACTGTACGGCCCTCCTGGAACAGGTAAAAGTTTTTTAATGAAAGCTTTATGTAATGAAACCGAAGCACATTTTATTGAATTTGAACCTTCTAAACTAGATAAAACTTACATCGGCGAAGGAACTGAAGAATGGGAAAAAATTTGGAAAGAAGCAGAATCACATGGTAAAGCAATTATCTTTATCGATGAAATCAGTGGACTTGCTAATAGAGAAGACAAAAACACTAACAAAACAAGTCAAAATATAATTAATAATATATTAACTAAACTAGATGGATTTAACAGTAATAACAAAAAAATTGTCTTAATGGGGGCAACTAACTACCTTAATCAAATCGACAAAGCCCTAAGAAGTAGATTTAGCAAAGAAATCAAAATCGACTTAATCAAAGACCACGAAATTGAAGACTTCTTAAAATTCCTAATTACACCTTATCAAATTAGTTATCACACATATATACATTTAAATGATATCGCCAACAAATGTAAGGGTAAAAACTATTCAAATCGTGATTTAACGACTATCATCAACGAAGCATACAACAAAACTAATAAATATAAATCACAAAATAAAATTCATGAAGTAATGTTGCCTTCCGACCTAGATGAGGCAATAGACGTCAAACAAAATAAAAACAAAAACATGAACGATATCAAAAAACGCAGAAAAGAATGCGAAGAACAATATACAGCATGGAAAAAAGGAATAATCAAATACCTAAAACCCCCAAAAGACCAAACAATGATTAAAAGAACCTACACCTTCTACGGACTCAACGGCCTAGGACGCGGTCACCACCGTGAACACGAACCCGCCGACCTCGCCCTATTTGTAAAAAACCCATTTGACAAATGGTACGATGAGGGTATGCGAGTAGATGAGTTTGATGGTTTCCACACAAAATACAAAGACAAAAACTCACAATTTGATGGGGGCAACGGTGTTAGTATAAACCCATTAAATCACACCATATACATCAACTACAAAGGCCCCAAACACCTACTCGAAGAAGATAAGGACTTTTTCATGGATGAAGTAAACTGCACCTCAAACGAAAGAAGTCCTGAAGGCGTTTTGAAAAGCAAAACCTACTACTTACACTTCAACCCCAAACAAGCCTACATCACCCTATACACACAAAAACACAACACAAAAGAAAATAAATAATTAGAAAGAGAGAAAATAATATGGCAAAAAAAATAATCATAATCAAAAAAACTAAAAAACAACAAACAACCAAAAAACCCACAAAAAATCAAAGAAAATTAACCCCAAAAACCACCAAAGCAACCATAATTAAAAAAACTTCAACAAGAATTACTAAATCAACCCCAAAAACTACAAAACCAATTAAACAACAAAGAACCACACAACCTACTAAAATAATTGTTGAAACCCAACAAAAACAAGATAATTGGTTTGTAAAAATAATCAAATCACTAAAAACTACAATCCTCATTTTATTACCACTCACACTAATTGTAGGTGGTATTTATTGGGTTCTTTTTAAATTCTTTCCTGAAATATTCTCCCAAATAAACGATTTTACAATCAATGCCGCTACCAAAACCAAATCGTTATACGATAAAATTACTCAACCAATTCGCGATTTTATCGAGTATATCCATAATAAAGCAACAGGCAATAATCAAAATCCTAATCAAACACCTTCACGCCAAAATAAATTAGGTTATTATCTCGCAACTACCCTGAGTATAATCGGTATTTGTTTGGGAATTGGTAAAATCGGTAATTGGTTAAAAGGTGGCACGAAAAAAGCTATCCGAAAAGGAACTAAAAAAACAATTCAAAAAAAAGCTACTTCAAAAATAGCGAATGTTGGTGGTAAAATATGTAAAATTGGTGGTAAAATTTTATTTTGGGTTTCTATAGCATCAACCGCTTATGAACTTTACCAATTTTATCAAGAAGGAACCCGAAATCCAAATCCACCTCAACAACTAGAAAATAAAATCGAAAACCCAAACACTCACACACCCCACCACGAAGAGGCAATACAAACAAACAATAACGTCGAAGAGGCAAACCAAAACACAAACAATGAATCCCAAGAAGATGAACCCCAAGAAAGAGAAACTCAAAAAAAAACAAACAGCCAAACCACCTGAACTAAACAATAACGAACAAACTCCTCAACTAACTACACAACAACCAATTCATAAACAAAAAATAGAAAACAAAAGAAATGAATTAAATCCTGAAATGCAAAAACAAGTTGAGGAGTTAATTCAACAAGAAAAAGCAAAAACTCAACAATTAGAACAAGAAAAAAACTATCTAGAAGCCAATTTACAAGCTCAACAATTAGAAATGTTAAACATCAAAAATCAAAAAGATAACTTAGAAAATCAACTCACATCAAAAGAAAAAGAATTAGCAAATAATCAAGAATTAACAGAAGAAACCAAAAACAAATTACAACAAGAAATTAACGATATCCAAACTAATTTAAACCATCAAATTGAAAATACCCAAAACAAAAATAACGAAATCCAAAATTTACAAACCCAAAAAACTCAATTAGAAAATCAATTGTTTTCAAACAAACAAGATTTAGAAAAACTACAGCAAGAAATTAATCAAAAAGAAGAACAACTACACACCAAACAACAACAATTAATCAGTCAAATTAACTTATCTAATGAAGAAAAACAACAACTAAATTCAGAAATTAACACCTTAAAAACTGATATTAACCAAGAAAAGGTTAATTTCGAAGCTCAACTAGCACTCAAAGAAGAAGAAATAACCCAATTAAAACAAAACGAAACAAACCTAAAACAACAATTAACCCAAAAACAAGATGAAACAACAAGACTGAGAGAACAAACACGTAAAAACTTTGGAAGAAATTCAAAAACAAATAGATAATTACAAAAACATTGTCAAGGAATTAGAAACCGAAACCGAAACTCTAAAAGAACAAATTGCAAAAAATAATGAAAAAGCCAGCAAACTACGAGAAGAATTATTAACTAAACTAAATCAAATTAACACCATTAATCAAGAATTAGTTACTCTTTCACAACCCCAAACATTATTACAAAAAGAATTATCAGATTTAACTCAAACTTACGATGAATGGCAAAATAATTGCGAAATTGAAGCCAATAAAATAAGGCTTGTTAAAACTAATATTATAGACACTCAACACATTAAAGATAGACAAATGTATTACTCTCCTGTCCCCTTTACAGTTGAATTAACCCCAATTTGGGAAGCAGAAGACATGCGCGAACCGAAAGCCAACCAACTTATACAAAACGCAAATAAAAAAATAATAAATAGTAGACCAATAGAAATCAATGGAAATACGTTTCATTATATAAAACCTGATTTATGTTTCAAAAAAATACTTTTTATAAATCCTGACTTTTCCAACCCAGAAGTTTATAATATCCTTCCAAATCAAGAATATTGGCACTTAAAATTTAGTAACAGCGTAAGTGAAACTCCTCCCCCAAATAAACTAAATAATTATAAATCCATATTAGAACAAAAAACTAATAATTTGAATGAAATTACACAAACACTAACCAACAAACAACAAGAACTCAATAATTGCCAACAAGAAATAACTGATTTAATTACCAACCAAAAACCTGATGACACTCTACAACAAGAACTAAATAACAAAGAAACGCATATCAAAACCTTAAAAAACGAAATGCAACAACTAGAAATTAAAGAACAAGGATTTAGAAGTGAAATAGATACTTTGAAACTAGAAAACAAAAACCTAAAAGAAAAATACACTAACGATTTAAATAAAATCCAAGAACAACTAAACACATCTAAAACCGAAAACGAACAACTAGAAAAAGAAATCAAAGAAATTCAAGATGAATTGGTGAAAAACGGCAATGCAAACGAAGCATTAGTTAACCAATTAAATAATAAACAAACTCAAATTAAAGACTTAAAAGGCAAAATCAACATCTTAGAAGCTAACGAAATTCAACTACAAGAAATAATCAACCAAAAAGATGAAGAAATAGCAAAACTACAACAAACCATCCAAGAACAAGCAGAACAAATTATCAAACTAACTGCCGAAATTGAAGCCAACATGGAAACTTTCAAACAACAATCAATCAAAATCCAACAACTAGAAGGTGCAATCTCAGGACTTGAAGGCGCAAGTGGTTCATTAGGATTCGAAAACAAAGAACTACAACACGAAATCGCCAAATTAAAAGAGCAATTGAAAAACGAACAATCTGCCCACGAAACAATGAAAGAAAAATTAGACGAACAAATCCTAAAATTAAAAACCGATAATTCAACCCTAACCACCAAAGCCGACCAACTAAAAATCAAAACCTCCAAATGGGACAAAAGCGTAGAAAGAACAGGTGCAGTAGTAAACACAGTTATTTCAACGAAATCAGGAGCCATAATAGGAGCTTCATTGGGCTCTGCCATTTTACCTGGTGTCGGTACGATTATTGGCGGAGGCATAGGTGGTTTAATTAGTGGTGCCGCATCTGTTGCATCAAAATGGGACACATACAAACAATGGCTTGGATGGTAACAATAATGAATATTTTTTTGCATTATTGTTCTATTTATGTTAAAATAAAAGTAAGTTAAAAAAAGGAAATTTAAGATAGAATGGAATTATTTAAGATATTAACTATTGTATTTTTTTTGGGTATCATTTTTGGGTCAATCCCTTTATGGATTTGGTTTATTCAAAAACGAGAAAATACAAATAGGATTAAAAAAGTCAATATAAAGACGGGTTTGATTATTTATTATGTCATGATGTCTGTTTCAGTTGTTGGATTTGGAGTATTTTTATTTTTAGATAATAAATATGATATAATCAAATCAAAACCTAAAATCTACGAAATTCCCTCAACCAAAATAGAAACCCAAGAGGAGTGGTTTCAAACAAAAAGCGGTGCAAAATACACATATAATGAAAATAATTTACAAAAAAATAATAATAAAAGCTGGCTATTAACCGATATCGCGCAAGAAGGTGTTCCGATGATTAAAAAAACCTACACCTTCTACGGACTCAACGGCCTAGGACGCGGTCACCACCGTGAACACGAACCCGCCGACCTCGCCCTATTTGTAAAAAACCCATTTGACAAATGGTACGATGAGGGTATGCGAGTAGATGAGTTTGATGGTTTCCACACAAAATACAAAGACAAAAACTCACAATTTGATGGGGGCAACGGTGTTAGTATAAACCCATTAAATCACACCATATACATCAACTACAAAGGCCCCAAACACCTACTCGAAGAAGATAAGGACTTTTTCATGGATGAAGTAAACTGCACCTCAAACGAAAGAAGTCCTGAAGGCGTTTTGAAAAGCAAAACCTACTACCTACACTTCAACCCCAAACAAGCCTACATCACCCTATACACACAAAAACACAACATAAAATAAAATAAATAAAAAACAGAAAAGAGAGAAAAATGTTAATTTTTAGATTAAAAAAACAATTATATTTATTAATAATAGTTCTATTTACTTTTTTAGGATTATTTTTTATCACCAATAATCATCAAGTAATGGCAATGGAAAAAAATAAACCCCTTCAAACGATTTATAACATTGAAACCAAAAATGTTAGAATAAATCCAAATAAACCCATAAAAATTAGTTATTATGTTAAAGATAAAAATTTATCATTAGAAGATATGGTGAAAAACATAAATATAATAAATAAATTAAAATAATCCCAATTAAAAAAACAATTTAATATATATTTAATACAAATATTAACAACCCCCAAAACCAACAAATAAATCCAACCCAAGACTCTCATCACGAGAGTCTTTTTTTATACCCAACCTCAACCAAAGAACCTCAACAATGGTACCAACATCGAAAAAAATACATTAACGCCTCAGAAATAGGAAGTATCACTGGAAATGATAAATTTAGAACCTTAGAACAATTAGTCCGTGACAAAATATTTAGAGCTGCTTTTACCACCAACAAATACACCTAACATGGAAACAAAACCGAACCCTTAGCGTGTAGTTTCTTTGAAAAAACCACTAATCTAAAATTTCCCGATACCATCTTTACCGACGATAAAGTCCAAATGTTTCCATCCTCACTTGATGGATACAACTCAAAAACCAAAACTTTATTAGAAATCAAATGCCCTTATGTTAATGAATTCAACACCACTCACAATCTTGGAACGGCTTTTTTTCAAACAAAGAAGTCCCATCAACTACTGGGCCCAAGTTCAATGTCAACTATATTGTAGCCAAGCTAAATTCGCTTATTTTTTAATTTATTTTAATGACACAAATTATCATGTAGTTCGCATTTACCAAGATAATAACTTCATTAATAAAATGATTAAAGACAGTAAAAAATATTTAGAATTACTACATAACACAAAAAAAAGAATTATCACAAACAATTTATTTAAAACAATTAACCAAACTAAATCACAAATAAGACCTTCAAATTGAAGGTCTTTTTTTATACCCAAAATTAGATTAAAAGGAGAATTACAATGAAATTAATTATATTCGAAGGACTAGACGGTAGCGGAAAAACAGGTTTAATAAAAAGCGTTAAGCACGGATTAAAAAAACAAGGAAAAGAAGTAATCGTTATTCGCGGATTAGGAAGTTCTACAATTGGGGAATCCATACGCGAAACATTTTTAACGCATAACAAATTACACAATTTAACTAGATATTTTTTAAGTTTCGCCAATATGATTCAAACCCAAGAAGAACTCATCAAACCCCACTTAGAAACAAACAAAATCATTTTAGTTGACCGTTGGTTAGGCTCTAATTTCGCCTATCGCGTATATCCTAATCGAATTGATAAAAAATATTATTTTTTTAACAATTTAACTAAATTATTTATTAAACCAAATTTAACAGTTTATTTAAAAATCGACCCACAAACAGGGCTAAACCGCAAAGCAAATCAAACTAATCACACACTCGATGTTATTGAAACAAGCCCATTATCATATTTTTATCAAGTAGAAAAAGGTTTTCAAGAGTTTTTAAACAAAAAACTAGGTCCCCAAATTATTTTAAATGCAATGGAACCCAAAACTTGGAAATCCAACACAAAACAAATAATCAAAAAAATAGGAGAAATATCAAATGTCAATAATAATTAAGAAAATTTGTAAAAACGGTAATTTATACATCCATTATAATAACGGAAAAATAAAAACTATTAAAAAAGATGGCACTATCCGCTGGCGTACTAAAAAAATAAATTTCAAAAACCCCAAAAGACTCTAACCAAGAGTCTTTTTTTTATTTAGAAAGGAATAATCAAATGAATCAATTAAATAATTTACATTTCAACAATATCAATGTTTTTAACCACCAATCTTTATGTGTTGACATCACCAAACTTATAATCCAACCCTCATTATTCAACCAACCATTTAATGAGTATATGACACAAACCCACAATCTCCTAAACGAATATCTCCAAAACAACCACTACAATTCACAAAGTCAAAAATCAATCCGTGGTAAAATCAATGAATATTTAATTTTGTTATATCTAAACAATAAAGGAATCACCCATTTATACCCCCAATCACATTTATTTTTCATACCTGACATTAAATTCGATTTGGTTTTATTCACTAAAACCAAACGAATAATGGCCTTCAATTTCAAAACCTGCCTCCGAGACCGCTATAAACAAGCCATGATAGAAGGTCAACAATTAAAAAAACTAGATACGCGATTTGAATTCTATCTATTAACTAATAACGAAACGGAAACCCAAAGATTAAACAAAAAAATCAATCAAGGCAAAGTTCAAGGAATTAATCAAGTAATTAACTTATTTTCTGATTCAGCCAATAAATTCTTACAAAACTTACTTACCAACAAATTTATCCCCTTTTCTAATATCAATATAATTAAAAAATAATAACCAAGGAGTAAAAAATGAATCAATTAACTAACGAACAACGCGCTTTACAACAATTAATAACTTATATCGAACAAGGCCAATGGGAAAAGTTGAACCTTTACTGTCAAATAATCAACCCCAAAACTCTGCTTACCCCTCAAAATACAAAAATATTTTCAGCTTTTAAATATTTGTTTTTAGAAAAACAAACAACTCATCCATTTGACAAAATTACTACCAAATCCGTTATTATCCAAGAATTACTAACATATCTACAAGCTAATTTCCCAAAAGATAAATTCACTTTGGAATCATTAAATTATTTGAATGATGATTTTAATAACCAAAACAACACTCATGTGTTAGACAATCTTAAACACACTTACACCCAAGAAAAACTATTTCAAAAATTAATAAAAATTATCAGCCCCACATACGAAAACCAAGACCCATACCACAAAAATTTATATTACCAAGAAATTTTTGATAAATTAAGAATCTTTATTTCTTCAATCCCCCACAAATCCGACCAAACTCTCTTCAATTTAAACCAAATGGCCTTTTTACACCCTGAATTTTTTGATACCGACAACCAAGCAAAACAAAAAATCCAAGAAGAATATTACCGTTTATCAGAAACTTTTAAAGGAATCAATCAAGCCACTAAGGGATTTAAAAAAGGCCAAATCATTACAATTGGGGGCTATACTGGTTTAGGAAAAACAACTTTTGTTTACAATCTTCTTTTAGATATCGCCAAAACCAAACACCAAGAAAATTCTTGCTATCCTCATATGTTGGTTTTTTCTTATGAAATGACATTAGAAGAAAATTTAAGTCGTTTGTTAGCCCACCTAACCAAAACTCCATTAGATGTTATTTTAGATAAAAATTTTGAAGACTCAAACATCACACAACACATCTACACGGAAAGGATGAAAACCGCAAAACATTTTTTTGCTAATATAAATTTATCATTCAGTTACGATAAAAGCAAAAATATTGATTATGTAATTGATTTAGTTTATCGCCTCCATTTAGAAAAAAAGGCTGAGATTATAGTCATAGACCATCTCCAAATAACCAAAACAACAAATCACTTAGAAAATGACCGTCTAGCAATTGATGAAATAATGACTAAATTAAAACAATTAGCCATTGAATTAAACATCTTTATTATCATTTTATCTCAATTTTCAAGAGATACATACAACAATTATCAAGGCAAATCACCTGAAATAACCGCCCTAAAAGGTTCAGGCGGAATAGAAACTAACTCCGATATTGTCTTAATGATGACTGAATTCCAACACCCAACTATCCAAAGACAAAGAAAACCCATCAATATATATAATTCAACTTTAAATCAACTATATTTAGAATCGAAGGACAACGAAAATCAAAAAATAATCGAAATATGCATCAAAAAAAATCGTAGTGGAACTAAAAAAACCTTAATTTATCACTTCGAACTAACCACCCAAACCTTTCAAGAAATAGGTTATATTTTACCTTATCAAATAGAAACTTATTAATAAGTAAAAAAACAGGAGTAAAATAAATGAATTATCAAAATAAAATAAAACACATTCAAACACAATTCCCCATGTCAGTTTTATTAAAAAAACTAAACATTATATCCCCAAACTTCAACATTAAATATCGTTTCCCCTGCCCCATCCATCAAGGCCAAAACCCAACTTGTTGCCAAATAACTTCAGACAACAAAATTCATTGTTGGAAATGTTGTTGCGATTTTGATATTATTGATGTTTATATGGAAATAAGAGGAATTAAAACCTTCAATCTCGCCCTCGAAAGAATTAATAACTTTATGCAAACACAAGAATTTAAGACCTTAATCGAGCAACAAAACTTAACCCCTAATTCACTAACCAACCCCTTCAAATATCAATATCACCCCAAAAACGCATCAAATCCCACCGACGAAAAAGAAATTAATGCCAAAAAAACACAATTATTTAAAGAAATATCACCCTTATTTAACCAAATTAGAGATTATTATAACTATTTATTAACCTCTAACCGCAACAACGAATCACACCTAGGATTAGAATATTTAACCCAAAAACGAAAATTAAATCTAAAAACCATTCAAGAATTCAAACTAGGTTACGCCCCATTATCAGATAAACCATTATCTTTCCGTTTAATAAATTATTGTAAAAAGAAAAACATCGATATAACAAAATTAGTTGAATATGGTTTTATCAAAGAAAAAATCAATCAAAAAGACGCCAAATACTATCACGATACTTTTCATGGTTCCGTAATTATCCCTATCGAAAACGGTTATAAAAAAACATTCCATTTTTATCAAAACAACTTTCGCGAAGTTTCTTATTTCCAACCAAAATACAAATCCCTAAATAATTTCAGTCAAACTAACACTTTTCATTTCAGTTATCGTTTTTTTGAAGCTTTACCATATATCAAACAAACAAAAACCATAATCATTCATGAAGGATTTTTTGATGTAATTAGTTGTTATCAAAACAATATTAAAAATGTTGCAGGGTTAATTTGTGTCACCCAATTGCTTTCCCAATCCCAACTAGAAATCCTAAAAAAAGAAAATATAAAAGTCATTATTGCCTTAGATAATGATGAAACAGGACAAAAACGAAGTGAAGCGTTAGGAATACAACTCAAAGAAGCAAACATCATATACGAAATTAGACGCATTTTACCGCCTTACGACAAAACTTGCAAAGATGTTGATGATTTATTAAGACAATTTGGAAAACAAGCCTATCAAAAATGTTTTTTAGACCCTTATATCACCTATGAAGAGGCCAAAAAGAAAATCATAGTCGACTTAGCCGTTCATTTTTTCGGACAAGACAAAGTAGAAATAATTAATTAAATTAATGCTTTTTAAACCAATAATATTATATCTACATGTATAATAACATTAACATGCCCTCATAAACGCCCATATAACCCTAAATTTTGCGATTTTATTTTTCGCAAATTTAGGTTTTTTTTATTTTTATAACAAAAACAACACAAAAGGAGAAAAAATATGAAAAACAACACAAATCAAGAAATTAGAATAGGAGGTTGGGAAACAAAAACAACCCCCAACGATTTAGTACAAATCAAAAACTTTTTACAAACAATAAAACAAGAATTATTAAATATTACAATCATCTCGCATTCTAAAAAGAAAAACACCTACCAACAAGCAAATTACCGCCCCAAAAACCAAACTCTCTTTGTAGACCCTCAAATCTTAGATGAAATGAAGAAGTATAGAATAGAAATAATTAAAACTCACTCACCCGAAAGCGATAACAATATAACAACACTAACCAACCACACAAATCCCCCTAAAAGCCAAAATAATACCCTTAAAACGCATTTCCCTATCTTCCAAATTAATTATTCCAATAAACAAAAGGACTTCATTAAAGATTTAATAAGCAAAATCAACATTGTCAAGTTAGATACTTTGAAATTATATAAATTAGATTCTCAAAAGCGAGATAAATCCAACATTCCTATAAAATCAAACTATAAAAAAGGCCTAAATGTTATTTATTATCAGTTAGAAGATTTTAAACACATCAAAATATTTTTAACCAAAAATAAACAAGGCTATCGGGTTAAAAAGATACACCCCATGTATAAATATATATCCAAAACCAAATAAATTCATACTAACATTTTTATAACACTTGACTAACAGTTTTATAACACTTGACTAACAGTTTTATAACACTTTTGATAGTTAAATTTTCTTCCTAAACCCTAACTTTAAGAGGAGTGATATTTTATATATTATATCGATAATGATAATGATACTCGATATTTTATATTATCGTTGTATTATTTATCTATCATTATTATTTACGATATATAAATAATACCCTTTCCTTTTCGTTATTGAAAAAGAGTTTTTTTAAATTTCCACAATTAAACCAAAAGCCCTTAACGCGCTGAAGCGCTAACAAAACTAATAAGTATACACAAACAAAGAAAAGAAAAGAACCCCCCATTTCCGCGCGACTCCCTTTTTTTATAAATATAAAAGATAAAAAAATAAAATAAATAACATTAATTAGATAAAGATTTCAAATACCCCAAAGGCGACTGATAACCTAATTTAGCGAAAAGCCAATTTTTATTATAAAAAGAAATAAATTTCTTAACTTTTTTATTAATCATATCAAAAGAATCTAAAAATAATCGCGGTTCTTGTGTTTTCATAAAACCCTTCAAATTACTATAATAAGACTCAATTACCGCATTATCATTGGGCGTAGCTTTGCGCGACATACTAATCAAAAAACCTCTATTATTTAAATAAGATTGAAATTTAATACTTTGATAAACTTTCCCCTGATCTGAGTGAATAATACAAGGCTCTTTTAATTTAGGTATTTTTTTAAAAGTTTTTTTAACTAATTCTAAATTAGGATTTTTACTAATAACCGATGCCAAAACTTGATTATTATACCCATCAATAATCGTTGAAACCCACAAATGCCCTTTAATGTTTGCAAAACAAGTCAAATCAGTGTATAATTTAGTTAATGGTTTATTAGTTTTAAAATTATTTTTAATTAAATTAGGTTGTTTTTTTGAAAATTCCTCATAAAATTTATTTTTGGAATTAGGTTGTTTCCATTTCATCAACCATTTATTTTTTTTCATAATTTTTAACACTAATTTATGATTAATATTGGTTTTAAAAACTCTTTGATAAAGAACGGTAATTTTTCGATAACCAAATGAAAAATAATTTTTTTGACATAAAATACCAATTCTTTCAATAATCAAAGAATTTGTGATTTTAGTTTTTTCTTTTTGTTTTTTATTTCTTTGCCAAGAATAATAAGTATTACGATTAATTTTCAATAATTTTAAAATTTTATAAATAAAAAAGTATTTTTGGTAAAATTTAACTAAGGTAAAAATAATATTTTCTAAATTAGGGTCGCTATAATCAATAACGGTTTGTAATAATTCAATTTCTTTTTTGTTATTTGTATTTCTCATCAAAAAAAACCACCTTTCATTTCTTACATTTTACCATCTAAATATTTTTTTTCAACAAAAACCTCAGAAACAACATAATTACGTAAAAAAATAATTTTATTTTCATTTTATATATGAGTTTTTGAGTTTTTTTACCTAACTATATAGTGTAAAGATAAAATTAAAAATTCATCTTTTGAACTCAAAAAAACCGAAAAAGACCGCACCCCATCGTTAAACAAATATTGCAATTTTTTTAATGTTTTTTTGATTTGAAAAGATGAGTAAATAAATGCTTAAATAAGAACTTCATTGTTAATTTTTTAACTCTAAAAAATGTGTGTAAAATGGGGTGCATTCCGCTTTTTACAAATATTAAAAGGAGAATTATTAAATATTACAATTGTTTCTCATTCTAAAAAGAAAAATTCCTATCAACAAGCAAACTACCGCCCAAAAAACCAAACTCTATTTGTAGACCCACAAATCTTAGATGAAATGAAAAAGTATAGAATAGAAATAATCAAAACCCACTCTCCCGAAAACAATAATAATAATCAAACCCTAACCAACCCCATATCACCCCCAAAATGCCAAAATAATACCCTTAAAACACATTTCCCTATCTTCCAAATTAATTATCTCAACGAACAAAAAGACTATATTAAAGAATTAATAAGTAAGATACCCATAGACAAACTAGACACTTTGAAATTATATAAATTAGATGACAAAAAAGTAGATAAATATAACAATCCTATAAAAACAAATTATAAAAAAGGATTAAATGTTATTTATTATCAATTGGAAGATTTAAAACACATCAAATTATTTTTAACCAAAAATAAACAAGGCTATCGGGTTAAAAAAATGCGTCCTGATTATAAAAGATATTTAACAAAAGAAAAATCATAAAATAAATAAATTATTTAACTCATCACTTTATCATCATACACTCATCATTTTATCATCATTTGACCCCTTTAATTTCCTTGTAAAAACCAAACCTTTTTAAGGAGTGATATTTTATATATTATATCGATAATGATAATGATACTCGATATTTGATATTATCGTTGTATCTTTTATCTATCATTATTATTTTTCGATATATAAATAACTCCCTATTTTCCCTTTCCATTATTAAAAGAGAGAGGTGTTTAAAATTAACCAAATACAATCCCCTAACGCGCTGAAGCGCTAACAAAAATCATAAGTACACACAAATAAAAGAAAAATAAAAACCCCCCAGTTGCGCGCGACCCCCTTTTTTTCAATAAATATAATCATTTAGAGTTATAATGGTTAATGTATGCAATATACAAAAAAAGGAAACAATATTTCAATCATGAAAAATGAAAAGAAATATTAAACCAAATAAATAAATATTATTATAACAATAATTTAAAAGCTAAATTAAAAGTAGTAGATAATTTAATCAATCAAGACTTTATAGCAACAGCCCATTTACAAAAACTATTTACCGATATTACTTATTTCAAAACTCCCCAAGGATTTTTATATTTTTCTTGTATTATTGATTCTTTTAATAACCAAACCAAACAACAAAAGGAACAGTTTATCAATCTTTAAAAATCCAACAAACACTAATTAAAAAGGTTTTTAAATAATTATGTCAAGAAAAGCCACCCCTCGTGATAACGCTGTAATTGAAAACTTTTTCGGCCAAATGAAAACTATCTTACAACATCAACATCCTTTTTTATTTCAAAAATCAACTGAAAAAGTTAAAAAAATAATCAATTATTTCCTTAAATTTTGGAATAATCAATGGATTTTAGCTAAATTAAATTATTCATCTCCTTCTCAATATTCCCAAAATCTTATATAAATTATTTTTTTTAATTTATTTTAATGTTTAGCCTTGAAAAAGAGGTTACCTTTTTGCACATTTTTTTAACCAAAATAACATAATTACGTAAAAAATATATATAATTACATTTTCTTAACGGAATTTTAACTTTTTTTACTTAAATATATAGTGTAAGGATAAAATATTTAAAAAAAATATCTTTTGAAACCAAAGAATTATCAAAAAAAGTTTATACGCTTTTTTAAATAAAAACAATATTTCTTTAGTTTGAAAAGATATGAAATTATCTACTTAATTTTTAGTTTTAAAGAGCAATTTTTAAATCAAAATTTGTCTAAAAAAACGGAACAGCGCAATGGGTTATTTATATGTTCGTTTGAATATATCACATACATTAGATTTGACTGATAAATTACTAATACATAAACATTTATGCCTAACTATGTTGCTTTCGTTTATTTTTATTTTGATGAGTAATTTTGCAATTACTATTTTACTTTATTATAAAAAGTTTAAAAAACAAAATAATCAACAATTAATTAATAAATTTGCTTTTGTAGTTTTTAATTTCTTTGTAATTACTATGTTTTATGTTGTTTTATTTTATGGGGTTGCTTTCCTTTGGTTGGCATCAGTTTCGCAATTAAGTCAACTTTCATCCTTATTTGACCCTTATTTTATGTTAGTGCTCCTATTTGTAAGTCTATTTATTTCATGGGCGTCTGTTTATATTGCAGGAGCTTTAGTTGTCTTTGGTTATATTATTGAAAAACAAGTAGATAAAAAATATGAAGCATCTATGGCTTTTGCTTTATTTCTGTTAGTTTTTTGGCCTCTTATTAAAGCTTTATGGAACTTTTGTAAAAAGGAGGATTAATAATTAATATTATTTATAAATTTAGAGCAGGAATTAATTTTTAATTTCTGTTTTTTTGTTTTTATGAAGTATTTATTATTTATAATGTTGTAATTATTATTTATAATATTGTAATTAGTCAATTTTGGAATTTGAAATAAAATTTGTTAATTGGGGTTATAATAAAATTCTTTTTATTGTTTGTTTTGGTTTTTTTAATTTATCCTTAAATATTTTATGATAACAAAATCCCCAAACCCTAAAAAACTCAATCAAAAAGCAAGTATTTTAGTTATAATAATTGGGTATAAGTTTTTTATTTTGATACCTTAATTACTTTCAAAAAGGAGAGTTTATAAATGTTTAAATGGTTGAAAAGTAAATTTTTTAAAAATAAAAATAATGATAAATATCAACTAGGTCTTAAAAAAACCAAAGCTAGTTTTCTAGATTTTCAAACTCTTTTGAAACAATCTAACAATATCGAAAAAACCCTATTACAAGCATTAGAAAGTTTGTTAATTCAAGCTGATTTTGGTACTAAAACCACTCTTTTTTTGATGCAAGCTATCAAAGATGAAATTAATCAATTTCAAATTAAAAATCCTCAAAAGCTTCCTTCTGTTGTTGTTTCTAAAATGTTTGATTTGTATCAAAATATGAAAGGTATGAAAGGCATATTAGAAAGTCCGAAAGAACAAGAAAAACAAAATCAATATTCCAATTCAACAAATCCCAAAGACACTTTTCAATCTCAAAATAACTTGCCTCAAATGTATTTGTTTACAGGAGTTAACGGAGTAGGAAAAACAACTACTATTGGAAAAATGGCTGAAGCATTGAAACAAGAAGGCAAAAAAGTATTATTGATTGCTGCTGATACTTTTCGTGCAGGTGCAGTAGAACAACTCCAAATTTGGGCAAAAAGAGTAGGTGTTGAAGTTTTTTGCAAGCCTTTGCCAGCTCATCCTGCGAGTGTTATTTTTGAAGGCATCGAACTTGCTAAAAGTCAAAATTATGATATTATTTTGTGTGATACTGCTGGAAGATTACAAAACAAAACTAATTTAATGCAAGAATTATCCAAAATTAATCGTGTTATTTGCAAACATTTGCCCGCCTCCAAT
This sequence comes from Onion yellows phytoplasma OY-M, assembly GCA_000009845.1. GTDB lineage: Bacteria > Bacillota_I > Bacilli_A > Acholeplasmatales > Acholeplasmataceae > Phytoplasma > Phytoplasma asteris. The sequence goes on along the minus strand of AP006628.2, from coordinate 771,911 downwards.
TTACAAACTTTTTTAGTTTTGGATGCTACTACAGGGCAAAATGCTATTAATCAAGTTGATTTGTTCAATCAAGCAACTCCACTTTCAGGAGCCATTTTAACCAAGCTTGACGGCACTTCCAAAGGAGGGATTGTTTTTGCAATTAAATATTTATACAATTTGCCCACTAAATATATTGGTGTAGGCGAAAAATCCCAAGATTTAATTACTTTTGATGTTAAAAATTATCTTTTTAATTTATTTGAAGCTTTTTTTACTTCTGAAGATATTTTATAATTGCTAATTATAAAGAAAAAATAACAAATAACAAATAACGAAAAACAAACACAAAAAAACATAAAAATTATTATATCAAAAATAACGAATTCAAAAATATTTAAAAAACATTGCCCCAACAAAAAATTAAACCCCACAAAAACAAATTTCACAACATCAAAAAGGAGATAAAAATATGAGTATATTAGGCGAAGGCTTACAAAAAGTTATAACAAAATTAGAGGAAAAAAAATCCTAGAACAACAAGACATTCAAAACATTATGCAAGATATTAAAGTTTCTTTGGTAGAAGCTGATGTTCATTTACAAGTTATTGATAAGTTTAATGAAATTATTGAAAAAAAGACTTTGAAACAAGAAGTTTTAAAAGGGCTGAACCCCAAAGAACATATTATTAAAATCGTAAACGAAACCCTAATTCAAATTTTGGGTTCTACTCGTGCAGATCTTACTTTTAAGCCTAATTGTAATTTGGATACTTTAATGTTAATTGGGTTGCAAGGAAGCGGTAAAACGACTACTGTAGGAAAATTAGCTCTTTGGTTGCGTAAAAAAAATAGTAAAAAAGTTTTGCTTGTAGCTTGTGATATTTATCGTCCAGGAGCAGTAGAACAATTAAAAGTTATTGGTAAACAAATCAACATTGATGTTTTTTCTAAACCTGACACTGCTGTTTTAGATATTGTAGATGCAGGATTAAAACATGCTTTGCAAGAAGGATATGATGCAGTAATTATTGATACTGCGGGGCGCCTTGATATTGATGAGACAATGATGCAAGAATTGCAACAAATTAAAGCCAAAGCCAATCCTTCAGAAATTTTGTTAGTTGTGGATTGTCTTTCAGGACAACAATCTGCTAATATTGCTCAGTCGTTTCATAATCAAGTAGGAGCAACTGGAGTTATTTTGACCAAAATGGATGCAGATACTAAAGGAGGAGCTGCTTTATCAGTAAGAGCAATGACAGATCTGCCTTTAAAATTTGTTTCTTCTTCAGAGACAATTGACAGTTTAGATCCCTTTAATCCTGATAGAATGGCATCTCGTCTTTTAGGAATGGGAGATATTTTAACTTTAATTGAGACAGTTACCGATAAAATTGATCCTCATCAAAGTAAACAAATGATGGAAAAATTATTTGATGATAGTTATAATTATTATGATTTTCAAAAACAATTAAAAACATTAAAAAAAATCGGTTCTGTCAGCAAATTGTTAAGTTTTATTCCTGGATTAGGTGGTAAGATGAAACAACTTTCTGCCAGTTTAGGTGATGATGGATTTAATAAATTTGAAGTTTTAATTCAAAGTATGACTAAACAAGAAAAGAAAAATCCTCAATTAATTGCTTTGAGCGGTAGGCGTAGACAAAGAATTGCCAAAGGTTCTGGTAATCAATTAAGTGATGTTAACAAGCTAATTACCCTTTTAGAACAACAAAAAAAATTAGCTAAGCAAATGCAACACTTTGATGATCAAGATCTTGATAAATTACAAAATGATCCGATGGCTTTTTTTCGTGATATGAATAATAAATAATTAAAATTATAAAATCTTTTTATTAAGTATTTTTGTACCCTTTAATATTTTTATAAAATCCAAAAGGAATACAAATATGAACCTATTAACTAAAAGTAAAGAAAACTTTTTTAAAATTTTTATTGGCACTTTATTATTTATTTTAACAACCACTTTAACAATTTATTTTTCATATAACTTATATCATCAATACAAACAACAAAAATTTAAAGAATATCAAAAACAAATGGAACAATATGATGCCAATAAACCCCCCTACTAAATTTAGTGCACATCCTTTAGTATCCCAACGTCGTAAAGAAACAAATGATGATATAGTAAACAATATAAGTTTTGCAAACATAATTGGCATGGAAACTGAAAAAGAAACTTGTAATTTCATTTTAGCAATGGTATCTCATCCTGAATGGTTCCAAAACGCAGGAAAAATCAATACACCCAAAAGATTCCTACTACACGGAGTCCCAGGAACAGGTAAAACATTATTAGCAAGAGCATTTATTTCACAAGCAAGACAAGCCTCCCCTTCCACCGATGCAGGCTGTTTTGAATTTACCCCCTCCGACTTTATCACCAAAACCCGCGAAGAAGGAATCGAAATTATAAGAGCCATGTTTGATTTCATTAGAGCTGAATGGCATCTAAACAAAAATAATGGTATGGGAGTAATTTTAATCGATGAATGCGACCAAGTATGGAAAAAAATGGAACTTATCAACCAAGAAGACCAAAAAATGAAAGACATCTTAAACGCCTTCAAAGCCGAAATTACTTCATTAAGAAGCCACTGCCCCCACAACCCTGATGCTTTTATTTTCGTAATTGGAGCCACTAATCACTTAGATCAAATAGACGATGCCATCAAATCACGCCTCAACTACCACATAGAAGTTAAACCCTTAGATACAAATGGTAGAAAAAAATTCTTAGAATTTTTAATTGAAAAAAGAAAAACACCAATCACCTCAACTGCAAAAGAATATTTATTAACAACAATTAATGATGTATTGGAAAAATTAACTGATAAATCCAAAACAGGACAACGCACTATGGAATATCTTTTAGATGATGCAATTATCAATGCTTGCTACGAAACCCAAGGGCAAAGTGACATTAGAATTGAAGACTTAAAAAATCTTTTAAAGTTATTTATGGATTTGATTTGCCTTAAAGACTTCATTAAGAAACTCATTATAATTAAAATTATAAAATCTTTTTATAAACGCAATAAAATAAAAACCCAAACAAAACCTTGTATTCTAAGAAAGTTTTTCCAAACTTTCTTTTTTTAATATTATATTAATTATTTTCCTTTTGTACCTTATAAATAACACAATCATTATTAACTTATAATCCAATTTTGGCTATTAGCTAAACGATAAAATAAATAGGAGAAACAATGAAACATTTAGTTTTAGTTGATGGCAATTCGCTTTTATTTCGAGCATATCACGCAACTGCAAGCAAATATAAACCCCTTTTGCAAAATAAAAAAGGGATCTACACTAATGCTCTTTTGTCTTTTATTAGAATGTTTGAAAAAATTTTAGAAGAAACGAAAGGCTATATTTTAGTAGCTTTTGATACTCATAAACCTACCAAAAGACACCAATTATATGATGCTTACAAACAAGGAAGACCAGAAACACCTTCTGCATTGATTAGTCAAATTCCTTTGATTAAACAATATTTAGACCTAATCGGCGTTAAATATCATGCCCAAGATGAATACGAAGCCGATGATATTATAGGTACTTTAGCCAAAGAAGCAAGCAATCAAAATAAGACAGTATCTATTTATTCAAGTGATCAGGATTTATTGCAATTAGTAGATGAAAAAATTACTGTTTGTTTGCTTAAAAAAGGATTGCGTGAAATTAAATGCTATAAACCTCCTACTTTGTTTGAAGAATACGGTCTTAAAGAATATCAAATGATTGATTATAAAAGTTTAATTGGCGATCCTTCTGATAACATTAAAGGAGTATTGGGAATAGGACCTAAAACTGCTCAAAAGTTATTACAAGAATACGATTCCCTAGATAATTTGATGCAAAATTTAGACAACATTAAACCTATTTTAAAAATCAAAATCCAAAATTCCCAAGCTGATTTAGAACTTAGCAAAACACTTACCGCAATTGACCTTAAAGTTCCCTTGCCCTTTGATTTTATGCAAACAGAAATACAAATACGTTTGGCGCAAAACCTTAAAAATTTTTATGAAGAAATGGATTTTAGACGCTTAGCTATTACCAAATATGCAAGAATTGAAATAGAACCAAATACCACAAATACAAATGCAAATTATAATAATAAGGAAGTATCCCGCAAATCCAAAGAAGTGCAAGAAGTAGAAAAAGAGTAGCAATTTAGAAAATGATAATAATTTAAACCAAACAAATCAAAACAGACCTATCAACAACAACACCACTAACAATAATGACAATAACGCTCCAAAAGTTCAAGAACAAGGTGACAACCCACCTCAAAACAATTTTCATTTTCAAATTATCAAAGACCAAAACTCTCTAAATGCTTTTTTGGCTCAAATCCAACCATACCAAATTTGGGCTTGTTTTTTTGAGTTAGAAAAAGAAAATGACTCAAATACTTTTTTGCAAGGAATTGGTTTTTCCAATGAAAATACACATTTTTTTATAGATGCTAATTTGGCTTTTGCTAATAATAACTTTTGCAATTATCTAAAAGATGCTAATTTTTATAAAATTGTTTTTCACAATCAAGCAACACAACTTTTTTTAAAAACAAAACATCAAGAACTCAACGGAGTTATCTTTGATTTAGTTTGTGCTTCTTATCTTTTATTTCCTTTGAAAAATCTTGAATTTAGTCATATTATAGCCAAAATAGATATTTTGAATAACACAAATTATGTAAGCCAATTATCTCAAAACATTTTTATTTTAGAGCAAAAAGTAGCTTTTAAAGCTTTTTTATTACACGCCATCAAAAATAGCGTTTTGCATCATTTAAAAGCTCAAAACCAATTATTTTTGTTTCAAGAAATAGAACTTCCCTTATCAAATATTTTAGCCCAATTAGAATATGAAACTAATTTAGTAAAACAAAAACAAATAATAGAAGCACAGCCAATAGAAAAAAATACGGATGAAAAAATAGAGACACAACAAGAAAAAATACCAAAAACAAATCAAAGGCAAGAACAAGAACAAGCACAAGAAAAAGAAAAAGATGCAGATCAAAACCAAGACACAAACACAAAGCTCAAAAATAATCAAGAACAAAAACAAGAAACTCACATCAACCAATTAAAATCATTCAAAGATGTTTTTGGGTATCAAAATAGTTGTTTTTTAAATATAATAAACAATAAAAAATCTTATAATTATTTAATTAATGATAATTTTTTTTGCTTTTCGTTAAAAATTTTAGCTACTTTAGGAAATATTCAAAAAATTAAAAATTACTTTAAAATTGAAAACAATCATCTTTTAAATGATGAACAAACCTTACAATTTTTTGTAAATGCGCCCAAATCAGAAATCAAAAAGGACTCTCAAAAACTTTCTGAAACAACGAATTTTGATGTGGATGCGTGGACAAAAGCAATTATCCCCGAATTAAATATTTCTTCGAATTGTGCCCAAGATTTTATCCATCAATATTTAAGTTTAGATGATGAAATTATAAATTATTATCAAAGTTTATTACAACAAATCAAAGAAAAAAAATATGCATTAACTTTATTGAAAAGAAAAGTTTTTTTTGGTAATCAAAAATTAACTCCGAATTTTGATTTAGAAACATTATATGTTTTTTTACAAGAAAATATTTTAGATATGAAAAAAATTGTCATATTGCAATTATTGCGCCATTTAGAACGAAACAATGAAACTGCCAAAATTACTTATTTTGCTTTAAATGATTATTTGCAACAAAACATAGATTTAATTTCTAAACATTTGAATTATTTTTTTATTTTAGATAATGGTAATATTTAATTGGACAAATCTCATTATTTATAATTTATTTATAATTTATTTATAAAATAGAAATGTTAAATATCCAAACCAATAAAAAAGCAAAAGAAAAAAGCAAAATAAAAAACATAAGAACAATTGCAATCCAAAAACAAAGATAAAAAAGGAGCAAATGCATGCCAGAATTACCTGAAGTCCAAATTATTGTAGATTTTTTAAAAAAAAAGTTAATAGGAAAAAAAATTGTTGCAACTAAGGTATTTTATGAGACTGTTGTTAAAAATACCAAAGAATTTCAAAAAATTGAACAAACTACCATTTTGGATATTCAAAGAAAAGGTAAATTTTTATTATTTTTTTTAACTCAAGAATTAGTTTTAATAGGGCATTTGAGAATGGAAGGAAAATTATTTATCAAACCTTGCGATGAGCCTAAACACAAATACGAACATTTTGCAATTATTTTGGAGGATAAAAGTTCTTTAAGATATTATGATTTTAGGAAATTTGGTAGATTTGAAGTTAAGAATCAGAACATTTTTTTAACCCAAACTACCTTGCATCAACTAGCCTTAGATCCTTTTGAAATCAATCCAGCTGTTTTGTATCAAAAAATATTAAAGACCAAAAGCGCTTTGAAAAAAGTTTTATTAAATCAAAAAATAATTTCTGGATTAGGCAATATTTATGTTAATGAAGTTTTGTTTTTAGTAAAATTGCATCCTGAAACTAAAGCTTGCGAACTGTCTTTGGAACAAGTGCAAGAAATTGTAACAATTTCCCAAAAAGTACTTACCAAAGCCATTAAAATGGGCGGAACTACTGTAAGTACTTTTGAATCTCAGCCAGGCATTATAGGCTATTTTCAAAACAAATTACAAGTGCATGGCAAAGTTAATAAGCCTTGTATTAACTGTCAAACTAAAATTATTAAAATCAAAGTTGGCGGCAGAGGTACTTATCTTTGTCCTGTTTGTCAAAATCATAATCCTAATAAAGAATTATAATTGATTTATTTTCAACTATAAAATAGATCAATATTTTTAAAAAAGAGGTTTTTATGCTTAGTCATCTAAATTTATTTCAAATCAAAAATTCAGTTTTTTTGTCGCTTGAAGACCATCAAAGCCTAAGTTTACTTTATCAACCACTAATAGGCACTCATTCGCTTGGTATTTATCATATTTTAGCAACTCTAAAACCTAATATTTTTTATCAACATCAATTTTTATTTGATTTGAGTGTGGTTTCAAAAAATGATTTTTTAGAAGCACAAGAAAAATTAGAAGCTCTTAATTTGCTCCAAACTTTTTGCAATTCCGAAACCCAAGAAAGAATTTATTGGCTTAATTTGCCATGCAGATCTGAAGAGTTTTTTAAAGACCCTCTTTTTAGTAATTTTTTATTAAGTGAAGTGGGAGAGGCTACTTTTTTGAGTTTGCAAAATCATTTTAGTAAAGAAGCTTCCACTAAAAAAAATAATTGGGACGCTTTTCAAGATATTAGCAAAAAATTTGATGATTTGTTTCAAGTGCAAAAAATGGATTTACCAACTGATTTTACTTGTCCCAATAACCAAACAAATTCTTCTCCAAGACAGTTTTTAAATAACGCTTTTGATTATAAATTATTTTTGCAAAAATTGCCCCAACGTTTCAAAAAACCATCTTTAACTTGCAATCAAACAAGTGATTTTATTCAAAAATTAAGCTTAGTTTATAATTTAGATGAAGCTACACTTTCGGAAATATATCAAAAAACTTTTCCAAAGCCCAGCGAAATCGAACTATCCAAATTAAGCCTAGGTGTAAAAAGATATTATCAGATGCATACTCAAAATCAAAATTTGGTTTTTGCGAAAAAAACGCAAGATAATGAACAAGATACGATTGCTTTGCTCAAACGTAAAGATTCTACTCAAAGAATTATTATAAATCATTGTCCTAAAAATATGCAAGCCACTGCGGCTGATACTGTTTTTCAATTTATGGAAAGAAACAATTTAGAACCGGGGCTAGTCAATGTGCTTTTAACTTATATTTTGGAACGAAAAGGCTTTGTGCCCTCAGTGGTTTATTTGGAAAAAATCTTAAAATCTTGGGAGCAAAAAGGGATTTTTGATACTGAAACAGCATATGATTTTTATATGGAACAAGAAAAAAACCAATCCCAAACTAAGTTTAGATCTAATTTAAAAAAACCACAAATTTCTCCTAAATGGTTAGAAGATTTTAAAAAGAAAAAACAGTCATAATTTTTTGGATGATTTATTATTACAAGGAATCAATTCAATTTGATAACATTTTACAAAAGCAAAAGAGGTGAAAAATTAATTTATGGAATTTTCAGATATAAAAATAAAAATTAGGAAAATGATTGCACAGTGCGAAGAAACCAAAAATTTAGATATCTCTGATGATGAACTGCCAGTTATTTATCATTATTTGCTCACCAAAGATCAAGAAAATGAATATGGGAATCGCCAAAAAATAAAAACTAATCCTTTAAGAGTTGTTTGGGTTCCTACTGTTAAATCTCAAGCTCTTTATTTTAAGGAACATTGGCAATCGCAAAATGAATTGTTTGATAGTAGTATTAATTTTGATGCTCATTTAGTGATGCAATTTGTAGTGGATAATGATTCTAAGCAAAAAGCGTTAAAAGAGATGAAACAAATTATTAAACATTTTGAAAAATCTACCAAAGGTTTTTATTTGTCGGGTTCTTTTAATACTGGAAAAACTATTTTTTTGAAAAAAACAGCTTATGAATTAATTCAAAAACAAATTTCTGTTATTTTTCTTTTTATGCCTGATATAACTAGAAAATTTAGAAATTTTTTGTATAATAATACTTTAGAAACAAGGTTGCAACAATTAAAAAATGTTAAGTGTTTGATTTTGGATGACCTAGGTTCAGAAAATATGACACCTTGGTTTCGTGATGAAATTTTGCTTCCTTTGTTGTATGATAGAGCTGAAAAAAAGTTGCCCCTTTTTATTAGTAGTAATTTGACCTTTAATGAACTGCACAATTATTTATTGCATTTGCATGGAGCTGAAAATGCTAATAGTGAAGTTAAGGTATACAAAATTATTGAAAAAATTCGTACCCTTACTCACTTTTATGATTTTTCCGAAAAACAAGATTCCTAATAAGACAGTTTTAACTTGGTCAAGGATTAAAAATATTCTTTTTGGGAAAAACGTAATAACACAAGCAAATAATTTATAATTTATTTTGGTGGAGATGATGGGAGTCGAACCCATGTACAAAATCACTTTAATTTATATATTCTACATATTTAGTTTATTTTGTAAGTTCGCAATTTATGAAAAAACAAACAAAATCCATAAATTACTAGTCTTTTTGATATTTGCTAAAAGAGCAAAGACAAACCCAATTAGCAAAACTTACCTTATTGCCTTCCTTAAATCGTAAGTTAATTTAAGTGCGGTTTTTGCTTATTTATTTAAGCAAAAGCTAATTGTGAAGAAAAACTGTTTGCAAAATTCATTTGATAAACTGGAGTTTGTCCAGCAAAATCTTGTGTATTTGTTACAGTTTGTTTGTTATTTCCGGTTATTATAACCTCGACGTTTTTACTTGCGTAACCAAGATATGCTATATAAATTTCGTTACCTGGCAAATCCAAAACATCCCCATATTTTTATTTTAACTCAAAAACCTTTTTTAAATCAAGTTATTTTTATATTTGTTATTTGTGTTTTTGGAATGGATCATATTTTTGATTAATTTATTCTTTTTGCCCGCTCAGAAATTATAACCAATAAATTTAAAATTTTGTAAAAGCGCCAAAGATAAAATTATCTAAATTTAAACTAAACTTAAATTAAAATTACACAAGCAAACGAAAAGCTCAATATATATAACAAAAAAGGGATTTGCATCCCTTCCTTTGTTCGATTATTAATGAAATTATTCGTTAACTACAACAACATCTACAGCTTGAGCTCCGCGGTCGCCTTCTTTAACAGTGAATTCCACCTTGTCGTTTTCATTAAGTGTTTTTCTTCCAAAGACTTCAGTTTGAATAGAACTGTAATGTACGAAAATATCTTTCCCATCAACTGAAACGATAAATCCGTAGCCTTTGTCTTTAGAAAACCATCTACATGTTCCCTGTTGTTTTTTGTCTTGCATTATTAATAATACTCCTTCTTTTAAATTATTTCGGTTTCATAACCTATTATCTATTATAACTCATTTATTTTTAGAGTCGAACATTTTTACACACTTTTTTTTATTTTTTTTACTTTTTTGACGTTTTTTGGTAAAATTTTCATTTTTTTCGTCAAAAATTTGCATTTTGATATTTTTTTTGATATAATAAAATATGTTAAGCCCTTATAGTTTAACGGCAGAACGTAGCAATGGTAATGCTGAAATACAAGTTCAATTCTTGTTAAGGGCACCAAAACCAAAATTAAGATGATGTGGGCGTCGTATAGTGGTTATTATACGTGCTTGCCAAGCATGAGACGGGGGTTCGATTCCCCTCGCCCGCTCCATACATTATATAATTTAGATGTATTATATTTGTTTATTAAAAAACTTTATTATTTAGCTTTTTTGCCCCAATAACAGCGTTTAATTGTTAAATTAATATAATATATTATAGATATCATAAAAGCAATCTTTAATTAAAGCTTGCTTTTTGTTTTATTATGGGAATAATTTCAGTATAAAATATTATAATAAAATATTGATAGCTTATTTTTTAAATTATTAAAATTTTATTATAATATTGCAATTGATGAATAATTATTAAGAAAACTGTATGTAATTTATAATAATAAGATGTTTATCCAAAGTTGAATTAATTTATAAATAGATAATTTAAATAAAAACACCAAAATTTAATCAAATTCTAAAAAAGAGACTTTTTAAGTCTCTTTTTTTTATATATAAAATTATAAAAAAACTCATTATATAAATGTGAGTGATCAAAAAATTCCTTTTTTTGTGATAGAATGACGTTAATAGCAAGTTTTTTATTTTTTTAATTGCTGTTGTAAAAAAAGATAAAGAGGTATAAAGATATTAAATGATTAATAAAAAATATCCAATATTTTTGCGGCAAAATTTTACGTGATAATATAAAAGATTACAAGTTTTTTAACTATTTTTTAATTTAACTATTTTTAAATATTTTATTTTTTAAAAATATATCTTTGCTTTTTTTTGCATCATAATTATTTTTTAACTATTTTTTTAAATGATGATTAATCCAAAATAACCTAAATATTGATTTAGAATACATATATAAACAAACGAAAGGTTTTTAAATTATGCAAAATATTAAAAAATATCCAAAAACAATAATTGCTTTTTTTATTAAATTTATTTTAATTATAACTATTTCTTCATTTTTAACTCCTGTTTTTAGCAATGATGGAATTGATATGGACGAACAAATAAAAGAATATCAAAAAAGAAGAGACAACAACAAAACTTTATGGGAAAAAATATTCAATTCAGCACAACATAAACAAACTATAACAGATTCGAATGTTAAAGTTTTACAAGAAGCATTAGAAATAAATCCAGATCCGATAAATCCAGATTATAAATATATAATTAAATATAGAGCTTTAGATGCAAGTGGAAAAGTTATTTGGGATAGTTATCAAACTTATGATTTGATTTTTGATTCCAACTATAATGTTTTAAAAAGGTATGGTTTTAAATAAGCTACAACATCGGAAGATGATAGATTACAAAATGTAGACTATGGAAAACAAGAACCAAACTATTTGGGTTGTATATTTGGCTATGATAAAACCCAAAAAATAAGAATTAAACAAAGATATTTTACAAGTGAAGGCAGAGTTAATTGGCAAGATGAGGATTCTTGGGATCGAGAATTCGATGAATTAGGGAGAATTATAAAATCTATAATTTACACATCAGATAGTAATTCAGAAGAAGACAAACAAGTTAATTGGGATAGTGATTACACTTATTATTGTTTTTATGATCAACAAGGAAAACAATTACATTCTGTGACAAGGAATAGACATTATAAATTAGAAAATGGCAAAATACAAGTGGATTGGGCAAGTGAAAAAACTTTTGATCAAAAATTCAATGATGATGGTTCTAGAAATATGAGATATTTTACCCAAGATGGCAAAATTAATTGGGAAAATGAAAATACTTGTAATTATGATGCAATAGGCAACACACAAAATCTGGAAGGGACACAGATTTCATCACAAGAAAGAGAGTTGGAAGGTAAATTACAAGTATACAAAAAAGAAGCTTATAATTATGTTTTAGAAATAGAAATTACTTAATTGTAATTAAATCAAAGCGAGAGAGGCAAAATAATGCGTTTAAAATATGTTTTAAATCTAATAAAATGTTTTAAATTGACATTCCGCGGAAGAAAATTTTATTCCATTTTTTCTAAAACATCTTTTACTGTTTTTATATTTTCTCCTAATTTATTCCATCCTTGTGAAATATAATCTATATTTCCTAAATGTAATAATTCTAAAATAGTATAAAATTTATAATTTAATTTTTTATAATCATCATTATTAAAATCTATATCATCATCACCACTTATATTGTTACGATGTAATTCTAATGACAAATTGCTTTGATAAATACAAGGGTGTTTTTCAATGCAAGAATTAGCACCTAATAAAATTGTATGAACTTCATCATTATTATATAATTTAAAAAATAAATCTCTTATTTCTTCTATACTAAAATCAGATAATTTTTTTTGATATAATTTATAAAACATAATATAACACTCTTTTCTTTAATTTAATCTTCATCTAAATCTATGTTAGTTATTTTTTTAATAAACTCTTTTTGTTCTTTTTCACTTAATGCTTTTATTTGAAATTTGTTTAATAAATTATTAGGTTTTTTGAAAGGTTTTTCATATTCCATTTTTACTGGATTCCACATGCTATAAGAAATATATTTAGAATCTAAACTAATGTGTAATTTACAACGACGTTTTAATTGAATAATGCTTTCATCTTTTTTAAAAATATCTTCAAAGAAATCATCAATGCTTTTAACAGTAGTAATAATAATTAATTTACATTCTAACACTTTATTTTTATAACGACTCTTAACACTATATGAAGTATTATTATCTAACATTTTTAATAAATCTGTTAACCCTAAACAATTAGAACGTAGATCATCTAAAATAATACATTCTTGACCTTGATAATCATCTAAAACATCATTACTACCAGATGAAATATAAGTTTGATAATTTTTGTCTTTGGCTATTTTTTTGGCAAGAGTAGTTTTACCTGAACCACTCATACCAGTGATAAAAACACATTCCATGTTTCTTTCAATTCCTTTCAAAGTATTAGTTCTATACTTAAATGCTTTTTCTATTGCTGCAGAATAGATATTATGTTCTATAATAGAAATGTAGTTAGTGATGTTGTACTCTTTTATTTCTCCTGAATGAATTTTAGTTAAGATGTCTTTTAAACGAGTATCTATTTTATATTTACGAAGGAAAATATCTTGTTGTGCTTCAGATTTCCAATCGAAATCACTAACTACTTCTCTTTCATCATATTGATGTTTATCAGTTCTATTAGCGTGAATCATATACATCAATGCATCACTAAATCTACCTTTAATTTTAGATACAAAATTTTCTTCAGTATTAAACCATTGAGCAATATGTTTTACATCATATGCATTATTAAATCTTAAATATATATGCCAATGAGGAGTTTTTAAATCTCCTATTTTTTTACCATTCAATTGAGCTTCTTTTTCATTTTGATAAATATCTTTATCATGTAAAATAAAAGCATAATTTTGAATGGCATTTTTTTTAGCTTCTAAAATATTTTCTATTTTTGATTGATTAATTAAATTACTATTAATAACAAGTTCACAAATTCTTAATTTCATTTTATTAGATTCCTTTATTGCTTAATTATAGACTCTCCAACCTACTCCTTTATCGTCTAACACGACAAAGGCGCTCGATAAAATATCCAATTTTATTATAAAATAATTGTGCAACTTTTGCAACAAATATTAACCTTTTTTTGTTGTAAATCAAATATAAAAAAACTATAAAAACCTAGTAAAAACCTTATCTTTTTATTTTTTTGTGCAACCAATTACACACCATAAGATACACACCATAAGACAAGCCCTTTATGGTGTGTAAAATCCTGATGTTTTTATAACTTTTGCAACCTATATTCTCAGGGGATGGCACCAAATTAACAAAAATCAAGGAAAAACCTAGCGAATTTTTGATATAAAAAAAACCCCTAAATCCCCAAAGGGGACTTTATAGGAGGGGTGTAATAGGTTAATTGTAATGTTCTTCGGCTGGCCGCCTAGTTCGCTCTGCTCGTCTTTGAATACTAATCATATTATATAATAATTTAATAAATATATTTTAAAATTAATTTTTAATGCATTTTTTAGTTATAATTATTTTTGGAATTAATGAAAAATATTAAGATAATTGGTGTTAATAATGCAAAAATTAAAGAAAAAAATAAAATTATTACAAAATATGATTTCTCACATTCAAACTATTAATAAAAAAATAGTTTTTCAATTGGTTAAACAATTTGTTAAAGACCTAAATTTAACTACCATTTTAAAAACAATTCGTATTAATCGAAGTACTTATTATTATTGGCTAAAAATTGAAAAAAAGTTAAAATTAAAAGAAACAAAATATTTTTTGCAACAACAACGTATTCAAACTTTATGTTTACAACATGAATATTTTTACGGTCATCGTAAAATTACTGATTTATACCAAGAAATTTTTAATGAATTTATTACTAAGAAAAAAGTTTATCTTATCATGAAAGAAAATAATATTTGTTGTAAGTTAAGGCCTAAAAAAAATAAATATTATTATAAAAATTTAAAATCTAACCTCAAAGTAATCCCAAATTTAATTAATCAAAACTTTACTACCTCCCAACCCATGCAAAAACTATTTACCGACGTTACTTATTTTCCCACTCCCCAAGGATTTATTTATTTTTCGTGTATTATTGATTCTTTTAATAATCAAATTATTGCCTTCCACACTTCAAACCGACAAAATAAAGAATTAATTTTAAATACAATCAAAAAAATTCCTACTTTAAAAAACCCTTGTATTATTCATTCTGACCAAGGTAAAGTTTATCAATCTCTAAAAGTACAAAAAAAATTAACTAAAAAAGGGTTTTTAATTAGTATGTCTCACAAAGCAAACCCACGTGATAACGCTGTCATTGAAAATCTTTTTGGCCAGATGAAAAGTATTTTATTCAACCAACATCCTTTTTTATTTCAAAAAACCTCAACTAAAATCAAAAAAATTATCAATCAATTTCCTTCTTTTTGGAATAATAAATGGTTATTAACTAAATTAAATAATTTATCACCCTTACAGTATTTGCAAAATAGATAATATTTGTTAATAATATATAAATTTATAACCTTTGGAAAAAGGTTGTTTTTTCATACATTTTTTTCTACCAAAAACAATAAATTCCGAATTATTGTGTAAAAAAATTTAATCTATGTCGTTTTCATGGTGAGTTTTTTGTTATTTTGCCCTAACTATATAGTGTAAGGATAAATATTAAAAAAATATCTTTTGAAACTAGCAAATTATTAAAAAACATTAGACACTTTTTAAGTTTAATGAAATTATTTGTTAATTTGAAAAGATATGAAATTATCTATTTAATTTTAAGTCTTAAAGAGTAATTTTGAAATTAAAATATGTCTAAAAAAACGGAACAGTGCATATTGTGGGAATAATTTCAGTATAAAATATAAATATAATAAAATATCTTTGCAATTGTTTTTTATTAAAATTATGTATAATATAGTCAAGTTATGTAATTTTAGATAACAATAATAAAATGATATTAAATATTTTAAATAAATAAGAAAGTTGATTTTAAAATATTTAATATCATTTTATTATTGTTTTTATATTTCTTAATAACATGAAATTTAATAAGAAAACCCCCTTAATAAAAAAAGGGTTTTTAATATAATATTATAATATAATGATTTTAATTAAAATAAATAAATTAATGGTGCGGATAGTGAGATTTGAACTCACACAAGATATTTCTTACATGCCCCTCAAGCATGCACGTCTACCGTTCCGTCATATCCGCTTAAAAATGATCTTATAGATCACTTTTGTTATTCTAATGAAACAATGTAAGGAATGTTGTTATTTTGGCTTTCTAAGGTTTCTAATTCAATGTGGTCGTAATTAGTTTCTAAGAAAGTTTCTAGTTTTTCTAATTCTTTTTCATCAGTACATGAAGGATTATAAAAAACAGTTAAAAAGGTTTGATGAGGTTTAATCATTTTTTGGAGTAATGTTTTTAATGCTCGATATTTATCTTTATTAGTAGCTATTATTTTTTCTTCCCAAACAGATAAATATTCTTTTTCTAAAAGAGTTTGATTGGATATGTTTTTAGCATCTTTTTTATCAGCATAGATAATTTTTCCTGTTTGGATGTTTTTGATAGTTTCTTCCATGATAGTTTTGTTTTGTACTAAATCCAATGATTTATCAAAAGCTAAAAGAGCACTGTATCCTTGAGCGATGTTTTTAGTTTGTAAAAGGACAATTTCTTGATTGGTTCCTTGTAATTGTTTTAGTTGGGTTGTAAGCTTTTCTAAAAGAGATGTGTCATTAGGCAGGATAATGATGTTTTGGGAAGTATTTGTTTGGAGAAGTTTTTCAAAAGTAGTAGGGTTAAAAGTAGATTGTTTTATAATGTGATTTACTTTAAGGTCAGCAAAGACTTTTTGGCTTTTGGTATCATTTACAAATGCAATAAAAAAATATTTTTGATCTTTATTTGAGTTAGGTAAGTTTGAAGGTGACTTTGGGTCTGGGGTAGGTTCTTGTTGTAGGGTAAATGTGTCGTGTTTTTGATCTAAAATTGATTGATGTTGTTCTTTCATGTTGTCAATTTTGCTTACCTTTAATGTGCCATAAGTTAAGAGTTTTTCTAAAACTTGTCCTGGTTTGTTGGTATGGATATGTATTTTTAGAATTTCTTGGTCTTTAACTAAAACTAAAGAATCTCCTATTTGTAATAAAGCTTGTTTAAGTTGTTTCATATCAAGGTTTTTTTCTTGGGATGCTTTGATTTGAAAAATGTATTCAGTGCAATAAGTATATTTAATATTAACTTGTCCCAACGTTTGTATTTTATCAGGATTTGTGTGTGTTTGGGTATTTTGGTTTACTTGAAGTAGTTTTTGGTCTTGTAAAAATAATAACATTCCTTTAAGGATTTCAACAAAGCCAGCCCCTCCACTATCAACTACTCCTGCTTGTTTTAAGACTTCTAATAATTCAGTTGTTTGGGAAAGAGTTTTTTGGGCGTTTTGTAAGAAATTGGATAAAACATCTTCAATAGTACTAAATTGGGATTTAGCTTTGAGAGTTTGTTTAACAGCTTCACGAAAAACAGTTAAAATAGTGCCTTCTTGAGGTTCTATAATAGCTTGGTAAGCTTTTTGGTAGCCTCCTTCAAGTGAATGGATAAAATCATTAATATTGATAGTTTCTTTATTGAGTTTTTGGTAAGTTTGTGCCATTCCTGCAAAAAATTGGGATAAAATAACTCCTGAATTGCCTTTGGCACCCATTAATAATGCTTTTGATAAAACTTGGGATACTTCTACTATGGAACGAGTTTCTAAATTGCTAATTTCTTTAACGCCTGACATCATAGTAATTTTCATATTAGTTCCTGTATCTCTATCTGGTACGGGAAAAACATTTAAATTATCAATGGTTTGGTAGTTGTTTTGTAAATTGATAGCTCCGTTAGTAATCATGTTTTTAAATAATTGTCCGTCAATAAATTGAATAACTTTATCTTTGTTCATCTTGGTTGCCTTTCTTCGAAAAAATTTCTTTAATATAATTAGATAATAATAAGGAATGGAATATTGTTTTTCGTAATTTGGTATGATTAGGAAAGATTTTTTATTTAAGGTAAATAAAAACCTATTTTAATTATAACATATTTTAATTTTTCTCTTATAAAACAAAGAAGTTAAGGGAGCAAAAATTTAGTTTTTTATGACTTATAAGTAAAATTATGAGATTATTGATAGAATTATTTAGTTTGTTATTTGTTTTATTTAAATTTGTTTTATTTTTTTGAAAGAGATATAATAGAGATAATCAAATAATTATTAATTGTTAAAAAAGTTTTGTTTGTGATAATCAATTCATTAAAATAAAAACTAATTCATTTATAAAGTTTTAGGCAAGTTATAAAAATAGTGATTTATAAATTTGATATAACAATATAATTGTTTGATTTATTGACAACCAACTAACTTTTAAAAATAACAAAATAAAACGAAAGTGAGAAATTATCTTATGGATAATCAAGAAAAAGATCTCAATTTAAATTTTTTGAATAAATCATTTAAAATCGAAACTGCTATTACTTGAATTGCTTTTTCTTTAGTTGCAATAGCTTTAATTTTAGCTTTTAGACCTCAATTTCAACCACAACCAACAACAATCCACCTACCATAACACAAACTCCATCTTTATCTGAAAAATCACCTTCAACTCCCAAATGGAGTGTTATAGATGCATTCCATGCGCCAGTTCAATTTGAATTAAACAATTTTAATCCTAACAAAAAATATATGGATGATTTATTTGGAATGAAAGAAGAAAAATTGGCAGCTAAAAAAGTACTAGATTTTGTTACAAATGCCAAAATGTTTTAAGGTAAAGGCAAAATAGATCCTCCCAAAGGAATGTTATTATATGGAGTTCCTGGCACTGGAAAAACTTTTTTTGCTAATTGTTTTATGAAAGATACTAATTTTAAATATGTTGCTAAATGTACTGGTGCTGATTTTGCTCAAAAATATGTAGGAGAAAGTGTAAAGGCAGTACATTCTTTATTTGATAGTGCAAGAAAAATTGCTGATGAACACAGTGGTGCTATCATTTTTGTTGATGAATGTGAAGATGTTTTTGTTGATCTTACACAAATACGTGAGCATCATAAAGGACAAAGTGAAGCTGTTACGGCTTTCAAAGAAGAATTAACTAGCGAAAAAAATAACCCAACTAAGCCCATATTTTTAATTGCAGCTACAAATTATTTAGATAAAATGGATGATGCCATTAAATCAAGATTTACTTACAAAATTGAAGTTAAACCCTCGAAAAAGAACCACGCAAAGACTTTATGAAATTCTTAGTTAAAAATATCTGTAAAAACCCAATTTCTGATGATGCACTAAATTATCTCACCCAAAATGTTAATGATGCAATTTAAAATGACATTATGAAGCGTTCTAATCGTACCATCGAAACACTTGTTAATGATGCTTGTATTAATATGTGTAGAAACAAACACACACAAATTGAAGTTCAAGACTTAAAAGAAGTTTGTTTATCAGTTTTAGGTTTTATCCCACAATAAAATAATATATATAATAATTTATAAAGCATTACAACAAAGAAATATTAATAAAAATTAAGTATATTTTTATCTATTTTGCGATATAATAATTTTACATAGTATTTAATACTATTACAATTATAAAAAACAAAATAAGAGATAATTGTATAATTAAAATAAATAATAGCAATTTTTTCAAGTTGGAATTATTTATAATTGCCATATTAGAAAAGAGTTTTTTTACAAAGTGAATAATTTAGAACAACCCAAGCATTTTTTATTGGCTAAGGTGTGCTTGTTGTTATTGGCATTATGGATTTTTATTGTATTATTAGGAAATATAATTACAGTTTGGGCAAATAATCCATTAAAAGAAAATTTAGCTAATGGAGTTATAGAAAAAAGAAAATATTTAGAAGAAAGCACGCAAGATAATAAATTAGTTGATTGGCAAAATCCTGATACTTATGATGCAATTTATGATACCAACGGAAATCAAATAGCACAAAGACATTACAAATTAGAAAGTACGCAAGATAATAAAGTAGTTGATTGGACGCATTATAATGTTTGGGATGCTACTTATGATAAAAATGGTAGACAAACATCTAAAAGATATTTTTTAGCTCAAAGCACCGAAAATAATAAATTAGTTGATTGGCAAAATCCTGATACTTGGGATGCTACTTATGATAAAAATGGTAGACAAACATCTAAAAGATATTTTTTAGCTCAAAGCACCGAAAATAATAAATTAGTTAATTGCAAACATCATGATACTTGGGATAAAACCTATGATAAAAATGGTAATCAATTATTAGAAAGGCATTATTTGCAAGGAAGTACTGAAAAAGATAAATTAGTGGATTGGAAAAATAATGATACTTGGGATGCTACTTATGATGCAAACCAAAAGCAAATTTCTAAAAGACATTATTTAGAAACAAGTACCGAAAATAATAAAGTAGTTGATTGGCAACATTATGATACTTGGGATGCTACTTATGATAAAAATGGTAGACAAACATCCCAAAGACATTATTTAGAAACAAGTACCGAAAATAATAAAGTAGTTGATTGGCAACATCGTTATACTTGGGGTAAAAGTAGTAATGTAGAACCAATATTGCCTATTACAAATGTTTTAGTGGATAAAAATACTCAAAAAAATAAAGTTTATTTGCCCCACACCAATAATAAAGTAGCTGATGTGGGTGATTTAAAATCTCAAACTTATGACACACACACATTTACAATATAAAAATATTTGCCTATATATTATTTATTTTGTTGTTGGCTGTTTTTATTATTGCAATTTATCTTTATATAAAAAAAATTGAAAAAAATAATTAATTGAATACCAAATTAGTTTTAATTGTTTCATTTATAAAGGAAAAACCAACTTAAAAGTTGGTTTTTTGAATATTAATTGATTAATATTTGGGGTTAGAACAAATTATATTAAAGTTTTTATTTTTTGGGGCAATTGGTCTAAACGTAATTTATTTTTGAATTTATGATGGAAATATATGATAAAAATAGCTAAAAAAATGAAAAAACTTAAGATAAATAGCCAATAATCTTTTTGGCTGGGAAAAGCAATAATGTCGTTCCAATAAGTATTGATGGTTTTTTGGGTGGTTTGGTCGTATTTGTAAACTTCATCGTTAACTTTGATTTCTATTTGGCGAATTCCTGGAAAAGTTTCTAATCCAACATAAGGAGAATTATATTTAGTAAAAGCTAAATTGTTTTTGTAATTTTCTTTTTGTCTTAAAAAATTGATGAACTTATAAGCTAGGGTTTTTTTGCTTCCTTTAGGCATTACCAAAGCATCAACCCAAACGTTGGTTCCTTCTGTAGGTGAAAAATAATCTAGATTATTATTTTGTTCTTTTAAAAAATTAGCATCTCCTGAATAAGCAATAACTATATCATAGTATTCGTTATTTTTATTTTTCATGCGGTCCATTAATTGGTCGTTTATAAAAGCTAAGTTAGGTTTTTGTTGTTTTAGTTCTAAGAGCCATTTTTTGGCTTCATTTAATTCATATGGGGAAGGGTTTGCAATTTTTCCTTCAGTAGCTTTTAGACCTACCATTAAACCGTCGCGAGCGTTATTGCATAAAGCTACTTTTAAATTGGTGTCTTTTAAATATTTAAAACCTTTATTTTGATCTTTGAGTTCATTAATTTTATCTTGAGTTATTTTGTTTTTATTATAAAGAATAACTACTTTGCCCCAAAAATAAGGAACGGCGTAATTGTTAAATTCAGAAGGGAGTTTGTCTTGGAGGTCTTTGTTTAATTCATAATAATGTTTATCATCTTTTATTAATTCACCATCATCTATTGTTTCTAACATTTTGCTTTGTCTTAATTGATCAATTGCATATTCACTTAAAATAGCTAGATCATATTGGTTTTTACTTTTAATTTTGGTAACTGCAAGTTCGTTAGAAGAAAAAAGAACTTGTTTAACTTTGATGTGAGTTTCTTTTTCAAACTTTTCAATAATGCTAGGTTCTAAGTATTCGCCCCAATTAAATAATGTTAATGTTTGTTCTTCTTGGTGTTGGGGAAGTATATTTTTGTTTTTAAGATTAAGAATAATAAGAATAACAAAAGTTGTTGTTAAAATGAAAAGCAATGTTGTTGCTACAGTTTTAATTGTCTTTTTCATTTGGTATTAAATTCGTTTTCATTGGTGTTTGTCTTTGCGCTTGTTTTTGTGTTAGTGGTTGTGGTTTTGTTTGTAGTTATTGTTGTAGCTCCATTTATACTTTCATTTTCATTGTTATTTGCCTCTGCTTCTATTTTGGCATTTTTCCTTTGGTTTTGTTTTTGGTTGTTGTATTTGATGAAATTAAGGATAATTTTAGAACTAGCAATAATAATTAAAATAGTAGATAAAGCATTTACAGTTGGGTTAATAGTTCCTTTGAGGCTGTAGATATAAGCAGAAATATTTTGGCATTCAGAACCACCTACAAAATAAGAAATCATAAAGTCATCAAAAGAAAGACTAAAAGCAAGAGTGGCTCCTAAAAGCATAGCTCCTTTAAGTTGAGGTAGTATTACTTTGGTTAAAGCTTTGAGTGGGGTTGCTCCTAAATCATAGGCTGCTTCTAAAGAATGAGGGTCAAGATTTATTACTTTAGGATAGACAGTAATAACTACAAAAGGAGTGCAAAAAGATATGTGGGCTAAAAGCATTTTCCAAAAACCAGATTCCAAACCCATAAAACCAAAGACAACAAATAATGCTAAAGCAGTAATAATTTCAGGAATAACAATAGAAAAATTACTTACATTAAGAACAATGTTGCGCCATTTTTTGTTAAGACTTTGAGCAAGACTAATAGCTGCAAAAGTACCTAAAAAAGTAGAAATTAAAGTAGTTAGGCAAGCAATGTATAAAGTTATTTTGATAGCAGTTTTAACTGTTTGGTCAGTCCAAAGTTTAGAATACCATTCAAAACTAAAACCTTGCCAATTAACTAAAGATGCAATTCTGCCTTCGCTTTTGTTAAAAGAAAAAATAATTAAAGATAAAATAGGAATATAAATAAAGCTTAACACTAAAATGATATATAAGGTGTTAGTAATGGTTTTTTTGGGTTTTTTTGGGATTTTGGTAGAAGCAGTTTGGGGGGGGGTTGCCCGAGATAATTTAATTGACATCTTTGTTTTCTCCTAAACTTAATTTTTTAAACATTTGAAAAATCAAAAACATTGTTAAAGAAAGATGAATAGCAATTGCACAAGCTTGTTTGATTTCGCCACTTAATAAAGCTTTGTTTTCGATTAATTCAGCAATAGTAATTTGGGTAGTTGCTCCGAGATAACGTGGAGCTACAATATTAGTTGCTGTTTGTAAAAAGACAAGACAAATGCCTGCAAGTACTCCTGAAAGTGATAAGGGCCAAATAATTTTTTGCAATATTTGCCATTCGTTTGCTCCTAGATCTTTGGAGGCTTGAATAAGTTGGGGATTTATTTTGATAATTGCAGTGTAGATAGGCAAAAACATAAATGGCAAAAATAAATAAATAAGTCCCACAATCATAGCAAAATTAGTTTCTAAAAGATTGATATTAAAAGTTTTTTGTAATAAATGAAATATTTGGACTAATGCTTGGGTTTTGATAATCATATTAATCCACATAGTGCCATTGATGAGAATGACAAGAAAGCTTTGCCATTTCATTTTGAGGCGAGAAATCATATAGGCTAGAGGATAGACAATGATAAAGACACAAAAAGTAACAATAATAGAAATTGCAATTGATCTAGCAAGGACGTATAAAAATGATTGATTGGATAAAAATTCTTGATGGTGTTGTAAAGTAAAACGGGTTGCAAAAAATGCGTTTTGTTGGTTAGTATCTTGAAAAGAATCAAATAAAATAAAACCCATAGGTAAAATAATTAATCCTAATAAAATAATATAATAAGGCGAAATTAATAGTCTGTATAGTTTTTGATTGTCCTTGCAAGTATAGGTTTTTTTCATTACCAAATCTCCATTACATGAATATCTTCAGGATTAAAAGTAATATCTACTTGTTTGTTTAATTCAACATGGTCAGTAGTATGAATAGTGTAGGTTCTTTGGGCAGTTTTAACATCAATTTCCCAGTGAACGCCTTTAAAAATAATTGATTGTACTATACCTGTAATTAAGCCTTTTCCTTGGGAGACAATATCAATGTCTTCGGGACGAATAACAATATCTACATTTTCTTCTTTGCGAAAACCCTTATCTACACAATTAAAAGTTTGATTGTCAAAATGAACTAAAAAATCATCTTTCATCACTCCTTTAATTAAGTTGGATTCTCCTACAAATTGAGCTACAAAACGATTAGCAGGTTCGTTGTAAATATCTTCAGGACTTCCTATTTGTTGAATTTCGCCATGATTCATGACAACTACTTTATCGCTCATAGTAAATGCTTCTTCTTGGTCGTGAGTGACAAATAAAAAAGTAATTCCTGAGTTTTTTTGGATTTCTTTAAGTTCGTATTGCATTTCTTGTTTTAATTTTAAATCTAGATTAGATAAAGGCTCATCAAGTAATAAAACTTGGGGTTTGTTAATTAAAGCTCTTGCGATTGCTACTCGTTGTTGTTGTCCGCCTGATAATTGTTCAATGGTTCTTTTTTCAAGTCCTTGTAAACCCATAATTTTAAGGTATTTTAATACTTCTTTTTGGATTTGTTCTTCTTGCTCTTTCTTGTTTATTTTTTTGCATTTAAGAGCAGTTTGTTTTGTTTCAAAATCTTTGGTTAAAGTTTCAATTTGATTGTTAAAGTTATGTGTAATTTGGGTAGTTTTTTCTTGCGTTAAATCTTTGGTTAATTCTTGATGAAAAGTTTTTGATAAATTGGCTTTGTTAGTTTGATAATGAGTTTTATTAAGAGATAAATTAGCTTTAATCTTGGAGTTAAAATCTTTTAAACGTAAGCCAAAAGCTACATTTTCAAAGACATTTAAATGAGGGAATAAAGCGTATTTTTGAAAAACAGTATTAATTGGTCTTTTGTGAGCAGCTACATTTAAAATGCTTTTTTCTTGAAATAAAACCTCTCCGCTACTAGGGTTTTCAAAACCGCCTAAAATACGTAAAATAGTAGTTTTTCCACAACCTGAAGGACCTAATAAAGTGACAAATTCATTTTGTTTAATTTCTAAATTTATGCCTCTTAAAATTAATTGATTGTCAAATACTTTGGTTAAATCTTTTAAAATAATTAATGTTTTCATGGTTTGATACCTATCTTTTTTGGAGAAATAAAGTTAATAATTATAATTATAATCGTAATTGCAATTGTAATTTGTAATTAAGTTTATAATTTATAAGTTTAAGTTGTAAATTGTTGTTTAATTAGCAATTATCAAATATAAAAAAATAGTCGATAAACTAAATGTAATAAGTTAGTCAATAAAATAATTATAAAGCAAAATAATCAATTTATAATAAAATAAAAAAGGAGTAATTAAAATTACAACAATAAACAATCAAAAAGGACCAAAATCTCTTAATATTTCAAATTTATTTATTGCTAATTTTAGCTTATCATAAAATTAATAAATTGCAATCATAAAAAGTGCTTTTTTTGCTGATATTGTTATAATATCTATAAATTTTGTTAAAATAAATGTGTTAAGAAAATTATAGTAAAATGATTTTTTGCAAATATTGATTCAAATAATTAAAAATTGTTGGATAAATGCTTATAAAGATTCTTATTATGTTTATTTTTTGGTATTTGTCAATTTGTTTATTTTCATTAAAATTTTATGTTGGAATTTTTTTATCATTTCAAATTAATTTACTAAAAAAATGCACTAAAAAAATGCACTAAAAAAATAAACCCAATTAAACTAACTAATTAATATATAAAAATATAAAGGAAGGTATATTATGAAATGGGAACCGCAAAGATTTGAATATCCTGAACCAGATAATCAACCGCAAAATCCGCCAAATTATCCAATTCCGCCCAAAAAACCTAAAAATTATTTTGCAATTGCTACTAATGTAAGTACTATTATTGTAAATATTATGGTGATTTTCTTTCTGTTTGTTTTAATTAAAGGATCTGAAAATTTTTCTAAGACTATGGGAAAAGACACCCAAGAAGATACTATGTGGGCACAAGAAAAAGAATACAGACCCAAAGGCAATCTTAATATTGATAGCTTTTCTGGATATGATGAAGTCAAAGACGAGTTAAGAGAATATATTTCAGCAGTAAATGATGATGCAAATGAAATGAACCCTTTGCCTCGTAAAGATTTACCAAGAGGAGTTTTATTGTACGGTCCTCCAGGAACAGGAAAAACTTATTTAGCTAAATGTTTAGTGGGTTCTGTTAAAGGTAAAGCTCCTTTTTTTGTTACTACTGGCTCTGATTTTGTCGAAAAATATATAGGAGTTGGAGCAGCTCGTGTAAGAGGATTGTTTAAAGTAGCTCAAGAAACTGCCAAACAACGTGGACAGAGTTATTATTTTATCTTTATTGATGAAATTGATGCTATTGGAGCTGAAAGAAGCAAAGAAAAAAGCGCTCAAGAACATTCAGGTACTCTTAATGCTTTGTTAACTCAACTTGATGGAGTAGATTCAGATGAAAAAACTCCGCAAGCTATTGTTATTGGAGCAACTAATCGTAAAGATTTTTTAGATGATGCCTTAATTAGAGAAGGGCGTTTAGGGAAGCACATTTATTTAGGCACTCCAGATTTAAAAACAACCCAAGCCTTACTTATAGCTTTTATGAAACGCGAAAACATTGAAAAAACAAATTATCCTTCAGATGATGAATTAAAACAAGTGGCAAAAACTTTGCACGGATCTAAATTTACTCCTGCAGATATTAATTCTTTAGTGAAAGAAGCTAAAAAGATAGCCTCCAAAGATACTAATTCCCCAAACAAAATTACACCTTTGCATATCTATGATGCTATGGATTTAATTTTAATGGGTCCTGAATTAAAACAAAGTATCTCTAAAGCAGATAAAAAAAGAGTTATTAATCATGAATTAGGACATGCCATAGTAGCTCATGCTCTAGGGTTTGATGTGCATCGTGTAACTGCTAAACCAAGAGGACAAGCAGGAGGATATACTATCTTTTTTTCTGCTAGTAATGAAGGCGAACAAGCCGATCAACTTTTAACTAAACAAGATTTATTAAAACAAATGATTACTGCTTTGGCAGGACATGCAGCTGAAGAAGTATTTGAAACTAGTGTTAGTGTTGGTTGTTGTGATGATTTGAAAAAGGTGCGTACTATTGCTACTAAAATGGTAAAAGAGTTTGGAATGTCATTAGGTTCGGAAAGTATGGATTTTAGTTTGGATAATGATACTCAAGCTAAAGAAATTAATGCAATTATTCAAGCTAGTTATAATGCAGCTAAAGAAATTATTGAAAAATATAAAGAAGATCCAAATGATAAAGATAACAAAACTCCTAATTTACAATGGAAACATTTAAGTGAAAAACTTGCTACACAAAATTTAGGAAAAGATGCTTTTGTTTCTCAAGAAAGTAAATATTTTTATACAACAACAATTTCAATTGATGAAGTTCAAGAAACACAATCAAATAAGAAAAAAGAATACAAAATAAAATTAGAAGATAAAAAATTTACTCAAAGAGCTGAAGAAACTCCAACTCCACAACCAACTTCCCCTAGTTATAATAATCAATAATTACATTACAAAAAACAAATCTTTTATATACTTTTTTACAATTTAATACCCTAATAAACCCGTCTTAATTGATGGGTTTTTTTATTTTGTTTACTTTATATTTTTTATTTTTTTATATCCCTTAAAACTGCATAATTAATTAATATTTGCAAAAAGACAAAAGTTATTGTATAATATCTAGTAATAAATACTTTGATGATTTGTAGAAATAACAATAATCATTTATTTTAAAAACAATTTCAAAAATATTTATCTTTTTTGATACATTTATCATAATTATGACAACAAAACCCCCAACAATCGCTTATATGATATTAAAAAGCTTTAGGGAGCAATAAATTGCGTAAAAACATTAAATTCAAAATCTTTTTATCAATGATTAATTATCGATTATACGGTCTTATAAATTAATTATTAGATAATTATATAAATTCATTTGTTTAGTAAGTAATTATTTATAATTATGATACTATTTTAATAAAGCCCAAAAGCCATTTATCAATTGGCTATTTTTATAACATTTATTTATAATATCAATTTATTTTATTTAATTTTTTTATTTTAATGTTGATTTTCATTATTTGCATTTTTTTTACTTATTTTGGGAAAGCTAAATATTTATTCATTTATTATTTCATTTCACAATCTTTTTTATATTTACAACTGTTTTATTTTTAATTTATTAGATTTTTAATTATTTTTTATATTTTTTCCTGAACTTACTTTTTTGTTTATTTTTCCGAATTTTTCATTTTGTCTATTTTAGTTTTATTTTAAAAACTATTTAACAAAACCATTTATTTGTTGTTGTTGTTATGCTATTTTTTTTATCTATAAGATAAATACCAACCCAAAAACAAAATAAAAAAAGAAAACCAACATAGCAATATAGCAAAAAGAAAATTATTAATAGTTATTTAAAATGATTGTATATTTAAAAAATGATTGTATATTTAAAAATATAAAGATATTTTCAAAACATAAAAAAACATATAAAACCGTATAAAAGGAGATAATTAACTTGACTTATGATTAGCGATATTAGTGATATTTGTATTAATTTTTTTAATAAGGTAAAATCTTTTTTGTCGAAAGTAAAGCAATATTTAATTAAAAATAAGGTATTTTGGTATTTTAATTATTTTTTGGTAGCTGTTTGTATTTTTTTGTTATTGTGGTTGCATATTAAAGTTTTTGCTAAGAAACATTCCAATCCTAATGCTCTTAAAGGAGGTATTTTTGTAGGAATAGGTCCTGTTTGTGTGCAATCTGATGAGGATGATTCGGTTTCAGTGAACTGTTCCAAAACTTTAGACACTTTTTATTTTTTAAAAATTCTTTAAGACTAACTATTAAGTTAGTCTTTTTTTCTTTTCCAAGACTAAAAAAATAATTTCTTATCCTTTCTAAAAACGTTTTTAGAAAGGAATTAAATGTTAAGAAAAGAATTATTTAAAGTTTTTTTAAAAAACAAAAAGAATTTAGAAATTCGTAATCAATTAATCACACTTCATTTACCATTAGTCAAAAAAATAGTAAATCAATTTAAATATTATCCTCGAGTTTTAACTAAAGAAGATTTATATCGAGAAGGAATTTTAGGATTAATCAAAGCCCTCAATCATTACCAAGATTTAGGTTATGACTTTATCGCTTACGCTACTCCAACTATCAAATCTGAAATCAATGAACTAATAAGAAAAAGCCATTCTCCTTCAATCCCCCAAAAAAATCATAAAAAGGATAATCTTTCTTTTCGAGAAGAATTTTATGAACCATATCAAATAAATAAACTAAACCCCCATCAATTATGGTTAAAACAAGTTAATCATGAAATTTTTTTAAAAAAAATGAAAGTTAAGTTAAGCAAAACCGAATTCAAAATTATCCATTTAAGTTTTGGTGTTCCTTTAGGGAACATCAATGAAGATTATCAAAAATGTTATACCAACACCGAAATAGCTGAAAAACTTAATTTATCTTTAAAACAAGTAGAAAATATTAAAAACATCGCTATCAAAAAATTAAAAAAATAAAAAAACGTTAAAACCTATCGTTCGTCCGTAATGACGTTAAACTATTAATTCAAAAAAATATTTCGTTTAAGTGATAAAAAAATAAAAATCAGATTACTTTAAAGTAATCTTTTTTTTATATCAAAATCAAGCATAAAACTTTTGAAACAATAGTAATAAAAGATTCCAACACCAATAAATCAAATAGTCGTACAATACATTTTTTTCAAAAGTTTTATTAATGAAGAAATCAAATATATATCAAAAAAAGGAAAAATAAAATATGTTAAATAAAGTTCAATTAATCGGCCGTCTCAGCCATGATTTAGAAAAACAATATATCAATTCAAACAACGAACAAATCCCTAAAATCGATTTTCAATTAGCGGTTAACCTTAAAGAGATAACCCAATTCATCCCTTGTGTTGTTTTTCGAAAACAAGCTGACAACATGAAAAAATATTTACATAAAGGTTCAAAAATTTATCTTGAAGGGATTTTATCCATCCAAAAATACATGAATAATGAAGGTCAAACCAAAATTAACACTAAAGTTATTCTTCAAAACGTGATTTTTTTCGATAATAAACCTTTAGATAATAAACCTCAAGAAAATTTACCTTTTTAAAAAAAATTCATAATAAACAAATAAACTTAATCATCTAACACCTTTTGAAAAAAGGTTTTTTTTATTTGAAAAAAACACAACAAATTGGTAAGGACACTAAAAGAAATAAAAAAATAAAGGAGAAAAAATATGAATAAAAAAGAATTAATTAAAAAAATCGCTTTAGCCAACAAAACTTCCGTAACTAAAACAGAAGAATTTTATAATATCTTCGAAAATACTTTAATCAAAGCTATCACTACTAACGAAGAAGTAGTTTTATTTCCTAAAATAGGCAAATTTAAATTAAAATCAAGAAAATCCTACATCGGCAGAAACCCTAAAACAAAGAAAAAAATAAAAATCTCTGCCAAAACAGTAGTCACTTTCAAACTTTCCAAAACCATCAAAGACCAAGCGAAAACTTTAATTTTAAAATAACCCAATTATTTTCTTTAAAAAAACTAAGAAAGGAGGTTAGCTATGACATTAAACAAAAAAATTATCTGAGTTTGATCGGATTGTTAAGTTTAGGTTTCTTGATTTTATTAATCTTTGGTATCACTCGTTCTCGCTCAACAACTAAAAATCCACCATTAACTAATCAACCTCCATCAACACAACCACAAGAGATCGACCACCAAATCAAATTAGAACAAGCCAAAATCCAAGAACTCCAACAACAAGACCGCATCTTAAAAACCCAAATTGATGAAAATGTTAAAACTTTAACCGACATTATTACCAAAATTAAAACTCTTCAAACCGAATTAACTAATAACCCTCAATTGCCTTCGACAATCAAAACCCAAAAACAACAACAATTAACAGAACTAAAAACTCAACAACAAACTCAACAAACTTTAATCAATAATTTATTAGAACAAAGGAAAGCGTTAAACCAAAATCAAAAAGAAAAACAAGAAGAATTAGAAAAATTAGCACAAGAAAAAGCCCAACTGCAAACCCAAGAAAACCTCCAACAACAAATTTCCCACTTAAATCAAGCTCTTAATTATGTGGAAGCTAATCAAAAAAGAATTGAAGAATTAAAAACTCAAAAAGAATATCGAAAAAAACAAACCGAATTAAAAAATTTCAAGGATTTTCAACTTTTCTTAACTGATCAAAAATTAGCTTTTGAAAAACAAAAGAAAAATTTAACTATCCAATTAAATCATTTAAAAGAAAACAAACCTCTTCTTCATACTAAAAAACAAGTGACATTTAAAGACGTTTACGGCATGGAAAGTGAAAAAGAAGAATTAGAAGACTTATTAACTTATTTTCGCACCAACCAATCTTTAATTCACTTCGATCAAGTCCGCCCTAAAGGTTATTTACTTTATGGTCCGCCAGGAACAGGTAAAACCTTCTTAATCAAAGCTCTTTGTGGTGAGGCTAATGTTCACTTTATTAACTTAATTCCTTCCAAATTCCGACAAAAATACATTGGCGAAGGAGAAAAAGAAGTGGATAAAGTTTGGCAAGAAGCAGAAAGTCATGATAAAACCATTATCTTTATTGATGAAATTGAAGGATTAGAAAATCGTAATGATTCCAACATTTCTTCAGGAGGAGTCAATGTGATTAATACTTTATTAGATAAATTAGATGGGTTTAATAGTAGTAATAAAAAAATTGTCTTAATGGGAGCGACTAATAATCTTCATAAAATTGATACGGCTTTACGCAGTCGTTTTAGTAAAGAAATCTTTATCGGTCATTTAAAAGATCATGAAATTGAAGGTTATTTAAAACATATTATCACCCCTTATCAAATTAGTTATCATACTTTCTTAGCTTTAAAAGAGATTACCCAATTATGTCAAGGCAAAAATCTTTCTAACCGTGATTTAACCACGATCATCGAAGAAGCTTACAAAAAAACGGCTAAATGGGCTCAACAAAACCCTCAAACCCACGAAGTTATGTTGCCTTCTGATATCGAAGAAGTCTTAAATTTGAAATTAAAAACAAAACCCGATCATCAACAAGTGAAACAACGCCGAGCAGCTTGTGAAAATCAATACGCTCAATGGCGAGAAGGATTCAATCAATATTTAGATAAACCCAAAGATGAAACTAAAATTGAATGTCGCTATACCTTTGATGGTTTAAACGGAATTAACTATTACAATCTTCGCTATTCTCAAATCCAAACGGAATTAAATAATATTAATCAGCAATTAACTAAAATCCACCAAGAAAATAAAATCTCCCAATTAGAACAAGAGTTAGTAACTTTAAACCAAACACCTGACAAATACGAACAAACGATTAAAGATAAAAACCAAGAAATCATCGATATTAAAAATAAACTTAAAACTCTTCCAACTCAAGAAGAAAGATTAAGAAAAGAATGAAAGCTAGTCGAAAATCGTCGCGAAACCCAAAAAGAACCATCTAACTTAGTTTGTTACATCAAAGACCGTCATCCTTTCGACCGTTGGAATAAAAATGGTGATACTTATAACCACACTACTTTAGACGGATTTGATTCCGCTTCTTTCGATAAAAAAGATGACAGTCAATTATATTTATATGTAAAATTCGAAAAACAACAACACAAAGGACCAGGCTTTAATCACTTAATCCTTAAATACAAAGGCCCTAAACACTTCTTAGAATAAGACAAAGACTATTATCTTGGACGTGCTCGCGTCGATGATTCCAATTTCGAATCAACCAATTTCCACCTCCATTTCAACCCTGTCCGTAAAACTTTATCTCTTTACCAAGATAAACATAACGCTGTACCTCAAAATAATAATCAAAAATAATTCCACCAACATTAAAAGACTCTAAATGAGAGTCTTTTTTATTTTAAAAAAACTTTAAAAATCAAAAAGAAGGTGAGAAAACAAAATGGAAATGCATAAAAAACATTTTATTTATATTTATTTAATAATTGTTGTCACATCAATCATTACAACTTATAACTTTGTTAGCCATAATAATTTAGAAAAACATATTAACCTTCAAAACAATCATTTAAAAGAAAAAATTAACCTTATTGAAAAGGAAATGGACGAATTCCAACAAGAAACCCAAAGTAATTTTAAAAAAATTAATGAAAAAATAGATAAATTAGAAGAAATGATAATAAATCAAAATAAATCCAATCAAGAAAGCGAGTAAAAATATGTCAAAAAAAACAAATAAAAACAGTAAAAATCAATCCAAAAACAATAAATCTAACGAAATAATTATCAAAAGAAAAAATCCAACTCCTAAAATAATTATCGAAACTCAAACTAAAAAAGAAAACTGGTTGTTTAAAATCATTAAAACTTTCTTTAACATCTTCAAATGGTTCATCCCATTATTATTAATTGGTGGGGGGTTTTATTGGACCCTTTTCAAATTCTTTCCTGAAGTTTTAAACCAAATCAACGCTTTTACCAGTAACGCTGTAACTAAAACTAAAATATTATACGATAAAGCCACCCAACCAATTCGTAAAGTGATCGAGTATATCTATAATAAACTAACAGGCAACGATAAAGATCCTAATCACGTTCCTTCACCACAAAATAAATTAGGTTATTATCTAGCAACTACTTTAAGCGTCATCGGTATTTGTTTAGGAATCGGTAAAATTGGTAATTGGTTAAAAAGCAGGAAGAAAAAAACCATCAAAAAAGGCACCACAAAAGCCATTAAAAAAACTGCTCCTTCTAAATTGGCTAATTTAGGCGGTAAAGCGTTAAGAATTGGTAGTAAAGCTTTATTTTTGGTTTCTTTAGCTTCAACTGCTTATGAACTTTACCAATTTTATCGCGAAGAAAATAAAACTCCTAATCCACCACAACAATTAACTAATAAAATAGAAAATCCCTCAACACCAATCTCCCAAACACCGTCTATTCAACAATCATTCAATCCAACTATTATTGAAAATGAAGAATCAAATATAACTAACAATAATGAAGATAAAACAGAAACAACCCAAGAAGAAATAACTCAAGAAGAAAGTGAAAGTGGTAATCTTAACAATCCCTGATCATGGTTCAGTTGAATCAACAACTGAACCAAAACATCTCCAACAAGAACAACTCCAACAAAAACCACTACTTGGTGAGGAATTAAAAGAAACTGCCAAAACAACTGAAACACAACAACTAACTCCTTAAGAAATCATCAAAGCCAAAAACTTATTAGAAATCCAACTTCAACAAGAAAAAATTAATAGCTTAACTTTAGAAACCCAAAAAGCCAATTTAGAACATGATTTAATTCAAAAAAAAGAAGAATTAGAAAACAATCAAAAACTATCTCAAGAAGAAAAACAAGAACTTCAAAAGGAAATCAATCAACAAACCGATAAAATCCGTTCTAAAGAAAATGAAATCTTTACCCAAGATCAAAAGATTAATCAATTAGAAACTGACCTTCACCAAGAAAAAACCATCAACACCGAAAAAGAAAAACAAATTAATGAATTAATCAATCAAATCAACGAACAAAACCAAATGACCGAACAACTCCAAAACCAACTCCAAGAAAAAAAATCATTAATTGAAACGAAAAATCAAGAATTAATAACCAATCAAGCTTTATCCCAACAAGAAAAACAAGCACTCCAAAACGAAATTAACCAATTGACTACTAATTTTCAACAAAAAGAAAAAGAATATCAAGCAACTATCTACCAAAAAGACCAAGAAATTACCCACTTAAACCAAATCATCAACGAACAAGCAAATGAAATTAACCGTTTAAGCGAGGAATTAGAACAACAAATCGACAAATGGGTAAAACAAGGCCTTCACATTGAATCCCTCGAAGGAACCATTAAAGCTTTAGAAAATGTCTCTAGCAAATATCTTGAAGAAAACGCCGAACTCCGTCATGAAATTAATAAACTTAAAGAACAAATCAAAGACGAACAAAAAGCCCATGAAGCAACTAAAGTAAAATTAAAAGAAAACAGTGATGAATTAACCCAAAAAACAACAGAATACGATAAAATTAAAGATACCATAAAAAACCAAAAAACCTGGAAAGGTTCAATTCAACCCTTTACTACAAAAATTAAAGACGACGTAAACAAAAAAGTCGAAAATGTAACTTCTTGGTTCAAAAAATGGTTTTAATTAAAATTCAAAAATCAAATGTGTTAAAATGTTGGTATATTATAAATTGCCCGAAAGGAATTAATCATGTTTAATATTAAAAAAATCATTAAATGGTTTTTTATCATTTTAGGAATACTTCTTTTTTTATTGATTGGTTTTTTCGTTTTAACCGAAATGGAAATCATTAAATTACCGAAAGAAGAAATTCCTATTTTAAAAGAAACCGCATTTGAAAACATCGAAGAATGGTATGACGACAAACAAAAATGTACAATGATTAAAGCCAAATATACTTTTGACGGCCTTAATGGCATCGGATATTATCAACAACAATTAGCTAACAAAGAAAATATCGGAGCTTTTGAATTGATGAAAATTCAAGAACGCCTCGAACTTCAAAAAGAACCTTCTAACCTTGTATGTTACATCAAAGACCGTCATCCTTTCGACCGTTGGAATAAAGATGGTGATACTTATAATTTTACCACCTTAGACGGATTTGATTCCGCTTCTTTCGATAAAAAAGATGACAGTCAATTATATTTATATGTAAAATTCGAAAAACAACAACACAAAGGACCAGGCTTTAATCACTTAATCCTTAAATACAAAGGTCCTAAACACTTCTTAGAAGAAGACAAAGACTATTATCTTGGACGTGCTCGCGTCGATGATTCCAATTTCGAATCAACCAATTTCCACCTCCATTTCAACCCTGTCCGTAAAACTTTATCTCTTTACCAAGACAAACACAATAACGATAAAACCCAAGAAACATAAAATAACAAAAGAACCAGCGATGACTGGTGATAAATAATAAGTTTTGATTTAAAAAAATAGTAAATCTATATTAGAAAGTTTATTCAAAAAAATGAATTTAAATTTAAAAAACATCAACTATACTTCAATTTTTTTATTTATAATATTTTTATTTTTCATATTTATAAATTATTTTATAAAATCTAATTTGGTTTATGCTGGCCAAGTTTATTCAGAAATTAAAAAAACAGATTCTTCCGAACAATTATTTGATTCTTCAGAAACAAAAATTGAGTTTTTAAGATCTAAAATAGATGATTTATCGAGAAAAAGAAATTCCATATTAAAAGAAATTAATAGAATAGAAGAACATTATCATTTCATTTAAAAATCAGAAGTAAGAAAAATCCTAACGTTTCAGAAAGAAATTCAAGTTTTTTAAAATTTCAAATATCTTTTTTGAAAGAAAAAAAATCTTTTCTTAAAAAAAATTTAGAACAAATAAATTTAGAACAAATAGATTTAGAAATTCAATTAAGAAAAAAAATATATTCTCTTAAAAAATAACTTGTCTGCAACAAAATATATTAATTTACAATATAAATTAAACAAAGAATTAGATTAATCTTTAATCACAAACCAAGACCCCTTTAAAGGGTCTTTTTTTATTTAACAACACACACAACTTGGAAAGGAAAAATAACCATGTTAATTAAAAAAATCTTTCAATCTTTACCTAGTAATCTCATCTTTTTCATCATCACTCTACTTTCATTTATTCCAATTATCACCATTTATTATGTCATTCAATTCTATCTTTTCACCGTCAAACTAAGTATTCGCCAATTAAAACAAGGAATAGTGGTTCAATTTTATCAAAATTTAACCACGAAGCAACCAAATCATCATGTGGCATTTCATTAATACTTGGTTAACTAAGTTAAATAATGGTCTTAATAACTTTAGTCATTATTTCTTTAATTATCAAAATCAATGGTTAAACTTAGGTTTATTAACAATTATTTTATTATTTCTTCCTCATCTTTTATATTTAATTGATTTTCTTTTTAAATGTTTTTATCACATTCTACGGTTTATTTATTATTTAGGAAAATATCTTTTATTATTATTAAAGAAAATATTTAAGAAAGGTAAATAACCATGCAAATCAAACTATCACAACGTACCAAAGAATGGTATCAACACCGCAAACAATATATTAACGCTTCCGAAATCGCTTCTATTACGGGTTTAGACCCCTTTCGTTCCATGGAACAATTAGTTCATGATAAACTCTTTGGCACAACTTTTACCGCTAATCAATATACCCTTCATGGGCAAAAAATGGAACCCATCGCGCGACAGTTTTTCATACAAAAAACCAATTTAATTTTCGAAGACACCATTTTCACTGATGATCAAGTTAACCTTTTTTCCGCCTCTTTAGATGGTTACAATGAACAACATCAAGCTGTTTTAGAAATTAAATGTCCTTTTGTGAATGAAAACCAAGAAGTCTCATCCACTTGGACTAGTTTTTTAACCAATCCTCATTTAGAAAATATTCCTCAATACTACTGGGCCCAAGTTCAATGTCAACTTTATTGTAGTCAAACTAAATTTGCTTACTTTTTAGTCTATTTTAACAACCAAAGTTATCATGTTGTTCGGATTTATCAAGATAAAACATTTATCACTAAAATGATTAAAGATAGTCAAAAATACTTAGCCCTTTTCACCAAAGCCAAAGAAGAATTAGAAAAAACCACTTATTTAAAACAATTAAGTAAAATTAAATAATTAATATTTTTATACCTTCAATTTGAAGGTCTTTTTTTTATGCCCAAATTAAAAATCAAAGGAGAAAAAAATGACGAAATTAATCGTTTTTGAAGGACTCGACGGGAGTGGAAAAACTTCTCTTATCAATTCTCTTCAACCCCAATTAAAAACCCCTCATCAACTTTATCAACCTTTTGGGAGCAGTTCTATTGGGAAGGAAATTAGAGATTTATTTTTAAATTTTCAACAAGTAGATTATCTCACTCGTTTTTATTTAAGTCTCGCGAATATGGCTCAAATCCAAGCGGAATTATTTAAAAACAACCAATTAATCATCTTAGACCGTTGGTTACCATCCGCTTATGCTTATCAATTATTTCCTTTTTCCAAGGAAAAGAAACAACTTCCCCCTTTAAAAAAGATCTTTAAGTTGAATCATGAAACTATCTTAAAAAACCCGATTTATTAATTTATTTAGATATCGATCCTCTCATCGGAAGAACTAGAAAGAAAAAACAAAAAAACCATCAAAGAGATCTCATTGAAAGACAATCATTAACTTATTTTCAAACCGTTCGTCAAGGATACAATCATTATCTC
Source organism: Onion yellows phytoplasma OY-M (assembly GCA_000009845.1). Taxonomy (GTDB): domain Bacteria; phylum Bacillota_I; class Bacilli_A; order Acholeplasmatales; family Acholeplasmataceae; genus Phytoplasma; species Phytoplasma asteris. The sequence continues at coordinate 733,585 of AP006628.2, read as the reverse complement.
ACTCATTATACTAGTGGAGTTAATAAATTAATTTTAAACGGAAGTGATTCTATCAAATCCAATGTCAAACAAATTATTAAACAAATAGGAGTACTATCAAATGGCGATCATAACTAAAAAGACCTGTCAAAACAGCAATACTTACATCTATTTTTCTAATGGAAAAATCAAAACCATTCATAAAGATGGCACCATTACCTGGAAAACAAAAAGAATTTTTAAAACTAAAAAAACCAACAAAAGACCTTAATTTAAAGGTCTTTTTTTATTTGAAGAAAGGAATATCAAATGTTAAATAACCAAGATTTTTTTAATATTCAACAATTTAATACTAATATCCAAACTGTGGAAATCTTAAAATGTTTTTTTAACAAAGATACCTTTAATCTTTCTATTAACGAATATATGAAAACCAATTACCAACAATTAAACCATTATTTTAACCAAAATAACATCAACTCTCAAAGTCAAAAAGTAATCCGTGGTAAAATCAATGAATATCTTATTTTACTCTATTTTCAAAACCAAGGAATCATTCATTTATATCCTCAAGCTTATTTATTCTTCATCCCCGACATTAAATTTGATTTAGTGTTATTTACGAAAAATAAACGGATTATCGCTTTTAATTTTAAAACATGTCTTCGTGATCGCTATAAACAAGCCATGGTAGAAGGGCAACAATTAAAAAAACTCGATACTCGTTTTGAATTTTATTTATTAACCAACAACGAACCAGAAACTCAGAGATTAAATCATAAAATCAATCAAGGAAAAGTCCAAGGCATTAATCAAGTAATTAACTTATTTTCCAATTCAGCCAACAATTTCTTACAAAACTTAATTACCCGTCAATTCATCCCTTTTTCTAACATCAACATCATTAAAAAAGAAAAAAAGGAGTTAATATAAAATGTTAACCAATGAACAAAAAGCGTTAAAACAAATCATTTCCTATATGAACCAAAATAAAGCTGAGCAATTAAATTTTTATTTTCAACTTATTGATCCACAATCTTTTTTAGATAAACAACATACAAAAATATTTCAGGCCTTAAAATATTTAACTTTAAACCAGAAAAATACTCATCCCTTTGATAAAATCAAATCTCAAACTGAGATCATCAAAGAATTACTCACCTATCTCCAAACCCATTTTCCCCAAGATCACTTTACTAAAGCATCATTATCTTTTTTAAGTGATGATGTTAATGAAGAAAATCACCTTAATTTCTTAGATAACTTAAAACATACCTATACCCAAGAAAAACTGTTCCAACAACTCTTAAAAATCATTAGTCCTTCTTTTGAAAATAAAGATCCTTATCATAAACATCTATACTACCAAGAAATCTTTGATAAATTAAGAAAATTTATGGCTTTCCTTCCCCATCAATCCGATCAAACTTTGTGTACTTTAAAGCAAATGTCCTCTATTCATCCTGAGTTTTTTGCTGCCGATCAACAATCCAAACAAAAAATTCAAGAAGAATATCACCGCCTATCAGAAACTTTCCGAGGCTTAAATCAAGCCACGAAAGGCTTTAAAAAGGGTCAAATTATCACCATTGGGGGCTATACAGGTTTAGGAAAAACCACTTTTGTCTACAACCTTCTTTTAGATATCACCAAAACCAAACACCAAGAAACTCACCATCATCCTCATCTCTTAGTTTTTTCTTATGAAATGACAATGGAGGAAAATTTAAGTCGTTTATTAGCCCACCAAACTCAAATTCCTTTAGATGTTATTTTAGATAAAAATTTGGAAGACTTAAACATCACCACACATACCTACATGGAAAGGATGAATAAAGCTCAAAAATTATTTTTCCAACTTAACTTATCATTTAGTTATGATCAAGGCAAAAACATTGATTATGTAATTGATTTAGTTTATCGCCTTCATTTAGAAAAACAAGCAGAAATCATCGTCATTGACCACCTTCAAATTACTAAATCATCCAATCATTTAGAAAACGACCGTTTAGCCATTGACGAAATTATGACTAAATTAAAACAATTAGCCATGGAATTAAACATCGTTATTATCATTCTCTCACAATTTTCGAGAGATACTTATAGCCATTACCAAGGAAAATCCCCTGAAATCACCGCTTTAAAAGGAAGCGGTGGCATCGAAACTAACTCCGATATCGTCTTAATGATGTCAGAATTCCAACCCAAACTATCTAAAGACCAAGAAAAACCTTTAAATATCTATAATCAAAATTGTAATCAATTATATTTAGCATCAAAAAACAACGAATCTCAAAAAATCATTGAATTATCTATTAAAAAGAATCGGAGTGGCACCAAAAAGAATTTAGTTTATCACTTTGAAATGACGACACAAACATTCCAAGAAATCGGTTATATTTTACCTTATTCATTAGAAAGTTATTAAGGAGAAAACTCAATGAATTATCAAGAAAAAATCAAACACATCCAAACTCATTTCCCCATGTCAGTTTTATTAAAAAAATTAAAAATTTTATCTCTAAATTTTAATAACCAACACCGTTTTCCTTGTCCCATTCATCAAGGAAAGAATCCCACTTGTTGTCATTTCACTTCAAATAATAAAATTCATTGTTGGAAATGCGGAAAAGATTATGATCTGATTGATGTTTATATGGTTATCCGTCAAATTAAATCTTTTTCTGAAGCGATTCAAAGAATAGAAGGATTTATGAATTCTTTCGAATTTAAAACCTTAAGTCAACAAGAAAAAGAAACAACGAAAATAACTATTAACCCTTTGAAACAACTATATCATTCAATGAAACCAAAACAACCAGTTGACGAACAGGAAATTAATATCAAAAAGAAACAATTATTTCAAAAAATTTCACCCTTATTCAACCAAATTAGAGATTATTATCATTATTTGTTAACTACTAACCGAAATAACGAAAGTCAACCAGGATTAACTTATTTAACTAAAAAAAGAAAACTCACTTTAGAAACCATTAAAGAATTTAAACTAGGTTATGCCCCATTATCTGATAAATCTTTATCTTTTCGTCTAGTAAATTATTGTAAAAAACAAAATATCGATACAACAAAATTAGTCGAATATGGTTTTATCAAAGAAAAAATCAGTCAACAAGGTAAAAAATATTTTCACGATACTTTTCATGGTTCCATCATTATCCCCGTTGAAAATGGATATAATAAAACATTTCATTTTTATCAAAACCATTTTCGCGAAGTTTCTTACTTTCAACCAAAATACCAAGCTTTAACTAATTTCAGTCAAACTCCGACCTTTCATTTCAGTTATCGTTTTTTTTTGAAGCTTTACCATATATTAAACAAACAAAAACCATCATCATTCATGAAGGTTTTTTTTGATGTCATTAGTTGTTGGCAAAACAATATTAAAAACGTGGTCGGTCTCATTTGTGTCGCCCAATTACTGTCCCAATCTCAATTAACAATCCTCAAAAAAGAAAATATCAAAGTCATTATCGCCTTAGATAACGACGAAACAGGCCAAAAACGAAGCGAAGCCTTAGGTGAACAACTAACCTCACATCAAATACCTTATGAAATTAGACACATTTTACCCCTTACGACCAAACTTGTAAAGATGTCGATGATTTATTACGTCAATACGGAAAAGAAGCTTACCACAAATGTTTTTTAGCTCCATACATCACTTATGAAGAGGCCAAAAATAAAATCATCGTCGATTTAGCCGTTCATTTCTTTGGCGAAGACAAAGTGGTTATTGAAGAATGAATTAGTTATTTAATTTAAACCTAATTTTAACTATTTAGAGTTTTTATTTTTTATCTAACAAACAACCAAAAAGGAGAAAAAAAGATGAAAAACAATACCAGTCAAGAAATTAGAATCGGGGGCTGGAACACAAAAACCACTCCGAACGATTTAACTCAAATTAAAAACTTTTTACAAATATTAAAACAAGATTTAATTAACCTCACTATTATCTCTCATTCTAAAAAGAAAAATACCTATCAAGAAGCTAATTACCGCCCCAAAAACCAAACTCTTTTTGTTGATTCTCAAATCTTAGATGAAATTAAAAAAACAAAAATAACCTTAATTAATGATAATTTCTCTTCTATTAATATATAAACTATTACTTTCAGATTTAACCCCGCTTAAAAGACAAAATAACCCCCTTAAACACCTATTTAATATCTTCCAAATCAATTATAAAAATGAATCTAAAAATATCATCAAAAAATTAATTGGCAAAATCAATCTTCATAAACTAGAAAACTTACAATTATACCAACTAGACCCTCAAAAGCTGGATAAATATCATAAACCCATAAAAACAAACTATAAGAAAGGGTTAAACATCATCTATTATCGCCAAGAAGATTTAAAATACATTCAATCTTTTTTAACAAAAGATAAACAAGGTTATCGGGTTAAAAAGCTACATCCCAAATATAAATATATACCTAAACAACAAGAATGACACTTTTATGACACTTCATTGACGCTTTTATGACACTTCACTGACACTTTTATGACAATTTGACTTTGAAAATAATCTATATAAAGATTAACTCATTGAAGGAGTGATATTTGATATTTTATATCGATAATGATAATGATACTCGATATTTGATATTATCGCATTATCATTTTTTATATCATTATTATTTATCGATATCATAAAAACCTCTTTTTAGTAATTTTATTTTTTTAATTTATTTCAATCATTAAATCAACTTTAATAATCAAATTATTGCCTTCCCAAGTATTGAACATTATCTATGAAACAAAAAGATGCACGCGCTGAAGCGCTTTATTTATTCCAATAAAAAATCTTTTAGAGTTATAATAGTTGATATATTTAAAATAATTTATAAAGATAATTGGTGTTAAGATGCAAAAATTAAAACAAAAAATTAAATTATTACAAAAAATGATTGAAAAAATTAAAAAAATTGATAAAAAGATTGTTTTTCATTTAGTCAACCAATTCAATCAAACTCTTAATTTAACCACCATTTTAAAAACAATTCAAATTAAAAGAAGTACTTATTATTATTGGTTAAAAGTTAAAAATAAACTAAAAGAAAAAGAAGAAAAATATTTTTTACAACAAAAACGGATTAAAGCTTTATGTCTCCATTATCAATATTTTTACGGTCATCGGAAAATCACTGATTTATACCAAAAAACCTTTAACGAATTTATCACCAAGAAAAAAGTTTATCTCATCATGAAAAAAAACGACATTAGTTGTCGTTTAAGAATCAAAAAAATTTTTACTTACCGTAATTTAAAAAATAATCTCCAAATAATTCCTAATTTAATCAATCAAGATTTTATGGCCGCCAAACCTCTTCAAAAACTCTTTACTGACATCACTTATTTTAAAACTAATCAAGGTTTTTTATATTTTTCTTGTATTATCGACTCTTTTAACAACCAAATAATTGCTTCACATGTTTCAAACCAACAAAATAAAGATTTAGTTTTAAAAACTATTAAAAAATTACCTTCATTAAAAGAGCCTTGCATCATTCACTCCGATCAAGGCAAAGTTTATCAATCGCTCAAAATTCAACAAACTTTAATAAAAAAAGGTTTTTTAATTAGCATGTCAAGAAAAGCTACTCCTCGTGATAACGCTATCATTGAAAACTTTTTCGGCCAAATGAAAACGATCTTACAACATCAAAATCCATTTTTATTTCAAAAATCTCCTGATAAAATGAAAAAATTAATTAATCATTTTCTTAAATTTTGGAATAATCAATGGATTTTAAGTAAATTAAACTATTCAACTCCATCTCAATATATTCAAAATCTGAGATAAATTTTTAGTTGATTTAACATCAAATAATATAACCTTGAAAAAGGTTACTTTAGTGCGCCTTTTTTTAAGAAAAATGTTAAATTGATACCAAAGATTATTTTCTTTTCATTTTGTTAACGAGTTTTTCATTTTTTTTACCTAACTAGATAGTGTAAAGATAAATATTAAAAAAAATATCTTTTGAAACTAAAGAATTATGAAAAAAAGTTTAGACACTTTTTCATGCAATAAAATATTTCTTTTGTTGAAAAAGAGAGGAAATTATCAACTTGATTTTAGTCTGAAAGCACAATTTCAAAATAAAAAGTTATCTTAAAAAACGGAACAGCGCACAGATAGCCATCTTACTTTAGAAGATGAACGTTTAACTGGATTTGAAGTTTTGTTATTGAAAGAAATTGCCAAACAACAAGGTAAAGAATTAGAATTAACAATTAATACTTTTGCAGTATTATTAGGCGATATTGAAACAGGTAAAGCCGATATAACTGCTTCATGTCTTGCTATTACTGAGGATAGAAAAGCCAAAGTTGATTTTAGTATTGCATATAATGTTCCTATGAATGGATTTGTAGTAAGAAGGGACAATAAAGATTTTGAATCTAATCTTTTTGCACACAACGCAAGAGTCAAAGATAAAGATTTATTTGATCACTTAGACAATTTATATGAAAATGCCAAAAAGGAAGGCAAAGAAAAATCATTTACTTTTATAGCTGTTACTGCTAGTGCTACTGATACAGATTTTTTTAGGTAAAGGTTATATTAAAAAATTATTAAACAATAGAGATATTATCAAAAAAGAAACTTCTTCAGATGATATTGGACCTAATTTAGAATTTATTAGAAATAATAAAGCAGATATTTTTGTAGTTGATGATGTAATAGCACATTATAATACTGAAGGAGACAAAGATTTAAAGTATTTTATTCTTGATTCAACTGATCCTCAATTGCAATCAGGTCCTAATGGTGTAGGAGTTGTTGTTAAAAAAGGTGATACCAAAAGACAAAAAGAAGTTAATGATGCTTTGAGGAAAATATTTAATTTAGAATATGTAAAAGACAAAGATGGAAAAGATACAGATGTTATTGAAGATCTTAAATATATTCTTACAAGATTGCATGAATTAAAGAAAGAGAAAAGAACAAAGGACCAAGAAACTAGATACAAAGATTTAAAAGGCAAAAATAAAAGAAAACCAGAAGAAGAAAAAGAATTTAGTACTTTATTTAAAGTTTTAGATAAATTTATTCTTGGAAATCTACAAAAAATTGATGAAGCCCAAGAAAGATTTGATGCATTAAAAGAGATTAAATTAGAATTTGATACTTTGGAAAAATGTTTAGACGGCAAAAGAAAAGAAATAAAAGAAGAACACGACCAATTAAAAAATAAAAAGGCATATAATTCTAAAACTCAAAAAAACAATCAAAACTTAAACCAAAGAACCCAAGAAGAACAAAAATTTAGAGTTTTAAAAAATGTGCCTTTGCTTTTGAAGATGATACAGAAAAAGAAAAAACCATAGCCGCACACATTTCATTAAAAAATCAATTTGAAGAAATAAAATTAGAATTTGATACTTTGGAACAATGTTTAGACAAAGACCAAACCAAATTACAAAATGTTAAAGATAGATACACAAAATTACAAGAAAAAAGCTCAAGAAAAACAAGCACAAGAAAAAGAATTTAATAATTTAGAAACAACTACAAGAAGTAGCAACGAACAAGACAATACAAAAGAAACAAGCGAAATAATTCGTTTAGAAAAAAAACTTAATAGCATTAGAGACAAATTAAAAGAATTTGAAGATAGAGTTTATAATGCTACTTATAAAATGAGAAATATTAAAAATTTAGGTTTGTGGCAAAAAATGTGTTATAATTTCCCATCTTATAAAAAAGGGTTATATAATACCTTATTAATTAGTATTGATGGCTTATTAATAGGTTTTTTATTAGCTTTATTTTTAGTAGGCACAAAGACTAAAGTAACAAATACAAGAACTAATAACACTTTTGTAAAAGCATGTTATAAAATGATTTCTAAATGTGTTGATACTTATATTTGGTTATTAAAAGGAGTGCCAATTGCAGCTCAAGCAATGTTAGTATGGTTTTCTAATAGTTTGTGGTGGCCTAGTAAAGGCCTTATGCCTGATTTATTTCCCCAAATTAACCAAATACATGCTGCATTATTTGTAATTACTCTTAATGCTGGTGCAAGTCTTACTATGATTTTAATGCAAAATATTAAATTTGTTGATAAAGGACAAATTGAGGCTGCTTTTTCTTTGGGAATGACTCAAAGACAAACTTTTTACAATATTATTTTTCCGCAAGCATTAAAAAAATCAGTTCCTTTTGTCATAACTCAATTTATTACCAATATTAAAGATTGTACCTTTTTTGCTTTTATTGGGCTTGTTGAAATGGGCTGGATTGCTAACCGAAATATGGGAATTACTGCTGATGTCATAACTCCTTTTGTCCTTCTTTCCATAATTTATTTGGTTTTAATTCAGTGTAATAATACTTTGGCTAAATATTTAGAAAAAAAATTAAACCCTTCTTTTAGACCTGTGATTAGTGTTTAAATTTTTAAATGATGATATAATAATTATAAATTAAATATAATATTTAATAATATTAAAATTACAAGTTGCAAAACAACTATTCTTATCATTACAAAATTGAGATTTTTGTCAATTTTCAAAAAATAGACCCGCTTTTTAGTGGGTCTTCATTATTTGAGTCAAAATTGTAACAAATAAACAAATAGTAATTACGCACTTTATTGAGGGTTTTACTACATAAATAATTTCTTTTGTCAACTTTAAGGCAAAAATGCGTTTTTAAAAATTATTTTTTTAGTATAATATAGGTATATTAGATAATATTTAGTATTTTTATTGGGTGTTTAAATTTTTAAATCAAAAATAATGATTCAAATCAAAAGCAATAATTCAGCTTATTTTAAAAACCAAATTAATACTAACAATAATATTAAAATTAACTTGTAAAAAAGTTATAATCTAGATTTTAATATCAAATCTAAATCTAAAACTAAATATTTGCAAAAAATTTATTTTTTACAACCCGCCTCAAAATCAATTTCTTTGGCAAAAAAAATATAAGCCAAGTTTAAAAATTATAAATAATTCAAAAAACTGTTTTACCCCAAAGTCAATTATTTTTTCAATTATTTATGATTTTGAAAATTATTAAAAATATTTATCAATAAAAAATTGCTTTTGGAGATTTTCATATCCAATAAAAAATGCAATATTTGAAAAAACCAAAGAAAACTGAAAAAATATTTTTTGTTAATGATTTAAAATTATTATCAAATTGCCCAAAACCATCAATAATCCACCTAATATTTTTTATTATATTTCTTTTCTTTTTCCTTTCTGGATAATATTTTTAATTATTCAAAATTTGATTTTGACTCTTATAAAATACTTTTAACCTAATAAATAACATTTTTGCTACAATAAAATACAAGCAAGTTTCCTAAAAGTTTTCGTGCATTTGTTGCAAGTCTTTTATTGCATTTAATTTATTGAATTGCAATTGCTGTTTGATTTTTATTTTGGGCATTTTGCAAGTCTTTTATTGATAAATTAAATAAATGCGGCATTATCGTATCCCAATCCCGCTTTTGCAAAAACATCTAAATTGACAAAACGAAAAAATATTTACTAAATAATTCAACAATGCCAACAACAACCAAGAACCAAACCTAAATATATTTTTCAATGCTCAATTCCGGATTTGCAATCCCAATTCAATCCCAATTTTTATTTTTTTAATTTTCAAAACATTTCAAGAAATTATTTTCATCTTTAATTATGAATAATTTCCAAATTACAAACTGGAGGTTCCAAGTGAATGACATTAAATTTTTTGCTTTAGGAGGACTGGGCGAAAGTGGAAAAAATTTTTACGTCTTGCAAATTAACGAATCTTATTTTTTACTTGATGCTGGACTAAAATATCCCAATACCGCTCTTTATGGCATCGATTCTATGATTGCTGATTATTACAAATTACAAGATATCAAAGACAAGATTAAAGGCGTTTTTTTATCATCAGCTTTTGAAACCAATTTGGGTGCCTTGCCTTACTTGATGAAAGATTTTGATATCCCTGTTTATGCTTCTTATTTTACGATGCAAGTTCTAAAAGCGCATTTTCAAAGTCATAAAATTAATTACCGCAATTTTAATCTACAAATCGTTAAAATCGATGAAAGACTTATTTTTGATGATGTGGCAGTGGCTTTTTTTGCTACATCGCAATTGATTCCTGAAACATTGGGAATGGTTTTTCAAACTAAACGAGGTAGCATCGTTTACTCTGGCGACCTTAAATTATTGCATTCTAAAAATAAATTTTTTCAAACTAATTTTACAAGATTAGCTCAATTAGCACAACCCAAAGTACTTGCCTTTTTGCCTTCTTGTCGTGGGGCTTTTAGCACATCTGCGCATAATAATGATGCATCGAGTTTTGAGCACAAATTGAATAACTATTTTAGCAATCACTTGCTTAAATCCGAAGGTATTATTGTTATTCCTTCTTTGATGCCTGATTTGTTAAAAATTCAATCCATAGTGGATTTGGCATGTAGACTTAATTTTAAAATAACTTTTTTAGGTAGAAAAAGTGAAAAAATTATTGATATTGCTTTGAAAAAAGGTTTTTTAAAAGTGCCTTCCTTCAATTTAGTGGAATTAAAAACACTAGAAGACTCCAAAAAACATCCAAAATTAGTTGTCTTTGTGCTAGGTAAACATTTTGAATCTTTGTTTCATTTGCAAAAAATGTGTCAAAAAACAGACACTTTAATTCATTTAACGCCCCAAGATTTAGTGTTGTTAATGTCCAAAGAAATGGCAGGAATTGCCAAAATGCAATCTCAAACCCTAGATCTTTTGTCACGCCACAATATTCAAGCCCATGTTTTGGTAAAAGACCTAGACGCTTGTTCCAATGATTATGAAAAAACCCTCAAATTGATGCTTAATTTTTTAAAACCTCAATACATTATTCCTGTTATGGGTGAATATCGTCATCAATATCAAGTGCAAAAAATTGCCCAAAGTTTAGGATTCAAACTCAACCAAACTTTCTTGTTAGAAAATGGCAGTATTTGGCATTGTGACGCACAAAAAGATGCCTTTGCCGAATCTAATACTGGCGTTCTTACAGAAATTTTAATTGATGGTACTCCCGTTATTGGTGGGCAAGATTTTATTATGAAAGACCGTGAACTTTTAGCAGCGGATGGAGTTGTAATTGTTGTTGCCAATGTTAATGCTAAACACAAAAAAATAGTAGGTGCTCCACAATTAGTAAGTAAAGGCTTTTTGGCAGATTCTGAAACTAGTCATATTTTTCCTAAGTTAAAAGCTATTTTTGATGAAAAAAGTGAAATTTTTTTGAAAAAAAAGTATCTTAAATGGAATGATTTCAAAAAAAATATTAGAGAATCATTAGTTAAATTTTTATTCAAAGAAACTAAAAAAAGACCTATTGTTATTCCTATTTTCATTAGTGTTAAAAGTGAATAAAACGAATAATAAATACAAATAAATACGATACAAAATAATAAGAAAGTTGTCAAAAAACAATAATTCAATATAAAAAAGTTAATTTATTGTTTTTGTGCCTTCCTTTTGTTTTTTGCTCTTTTGTTTTTCCAATTTGACCAATCTGACAATTTATTTTTGTATTTTTCATTTTTGCACTACTTCACCCCAAATAAACCCTAATTACAACCAACTAACATCTATTTTTAATACTAATTTCTTTTGATATTTTAATTATATTCCAAATATTTTTCATTACCAAAAACCTTTATATGGCAAATAATTGGCATCCCTAAAGCAAATTAAAGGAGAATGATGTGAAAATAAAAGTTGCAACTACTTCTACTAGTTGTCTCGATTATTACTCGCATTCTTGTGATATTGACATTTTTAGAATCAAAATTTTAATCGACGATCAAGAATATATTGATGGTAAAACCATGAAATACGATCAATTTTATCAAATGTTTAAAAACAACCCTGATTTTATGCCTAAAACTTCGCAAGTATCGGTTGGCGAAATGGTAGTTTATTTTGAAAAGTTAGCTTTACAAGGTTATCAAAAAGTTTTTGTAACTACGCTATCTTCTGCTTTAAGCGGCACTTACAATGCTATTATTCAAGCAGGAAAAATGGTATCAGATAAAATTGAGGTACACTGTTATGACACTAAAACTGTCTGTTTTTGTGAAGGTTTTTTTGCCCTAGAAGCTTATCGTTTATTTGCAGAAGGCAAATCCCTAGAACAAGTTGTTAAGCATTTAGATTTCATTAAAGAAAATAATACCATTTTTTTTATGACCAAAAAGCTTACACAATTAATTAAAAATGGACGTTTAGTAGGAGTAAAAAGTTCTTTGGGGCGCCTTTTGAGAATAAATCCCATTTTGCAAGTTCAACGAGATGGCAAAATTGCCTTAATTAAAAAGACTTTAAGTTCCCACAAAGCACTTTTAGCCATAACTTCTAAAATCAAAGAATATACCCAAAATCATGATTATCAAATCCATTTAATTTTTACAGGGCACCCTGAATTAAAAAACGAGTTTCAACAAGTTTTAGAAACCCAATTAGGCTTAAAAAATTTAGTACAAATCCCTTTAACTCCTGTTGTTGGGTGTCATGTAGGAGACAGCGCTATTGGAGTAGGAATTATTAGAAAACCTAAATTTCAAAAATAGTACCATTTTCCATTATTATAGTTTTTGCAAAATTGAAAAATAGTATAAATATTAATTCTTGCTCCTTAATTCTTGCAAAATGTATTTTTTGGGTTCCTGCACGACTGTATTTCTACACCAAAATATCGCAATAATACATATTTTGCAAATATTTGTCATAAAACAATTTTATTATTTGACTTTTTGGCTAAATGTTGGTATAATAATTATTGGTTAAAATTAAAAAAACTTTTGAATAACTTATTTTATTTTGATGCCACTTTAAGAGATTATTTTTATTTGTGCTTTATGATTTATTCCAAGGTATAAATAAAAAATATTAGGCCCGTTGGAGAAACGGTTAACTCACATGCCTTTCACGCATGCATTCACGGGTTCAAATCCCGTACGGGTCACCAATTTGATAAAAAAGCACCCATAGCTCAATTGGATAGAGCATCTGACTACGGATCAGAAGGCTAGGGGTTCAAATCCTCTTGGGTGTGCCATTAAAACATCATAAATGCAATTAACGGGAAGTAGCTTAGCTTGGTATAGCGCCTGGTTTGGGACCAGGAGGTCGCGGGTTCAAATCCTGCCTTCCCGACCATTCCTTAATTAACTATCTATGCGGGCGTCGTATAATGGCCATTACCTTAGCCTTCCAAGCTAAAGACGTGGGTTCGATTCCCATCGCCCGCTCCATTTATTATTCCCCATAATAAATATAAAATAAAACTATAAACTAAAAAGTTAAACCGCTTATTGATGAGATAAGCGGTTTAACTTTTATTATATATTAACACAACAAAAAAAGCTGCAACAAATTGTTACAACTTTTCTTTCAAACTATTAAATTATTTTTTTAGTCTTAAAAAAATCATACATGCGGTCTTCATCAATATGAGGGCTTACAAAATTAGCAATATTTTTTAAATCTTCTATTTTGGTATTTCCCATAGTAATTGCCACATCAGCTAATTTAAGCATTTCAAAGTCGTTGGGACCGTCTCCCATACAAATTAATTGATGATCGGGATAAAGAGCCTTAATTTGCTTAATTCCGTATGATTTGTCTATTTTTTGATACATTATATCAACAAAACCACTATCCCAAAAGTAAGCTTTTAATTGGGGCATATCTTTTAAAAATTTTTGTATCTTTTCTTTATCGTTTTCTTTTTCATGTAATAATACCATTTGATAAACTTTTTGTTGCTCAAAAAAAGCATCATTTAGAACTAGTTTTTGTTCCCCTTTAAAACTGTTAATATTGTTGAGTGTTTGGTCGTTTTGTAAATCTATGGCAAAAATTTGGTCCAAGGTAAAAAGAGTTAAAGCAACTCCATTTGTAGCAGCTGCTTTTTTTACTTGCATAACATCTTTTTGGTCAAAACAAACCTCATTAAGGACTTTTTCTTCTTGCGTCTTTTGTGCTTGTATTGTAATAGCGCCGTTGCACAAAACTAAATATTTAAATAAAGGTCTTAATTCTTTTAAAACTCCTAATCTAGAATAACTTCTGCCTGTAGCAATTCCTAAAACTACATTAGGATTTTGTGAAAGCTCTTTGATTAACGCTTTTGTCTGAGGCAAAATAGCTTTATTTTTATTACTTCTTAAAGTGCCGTCAATATCAAAAAAAATTAGTTTTTTCATAAACTTTATTACCTATTTTCTTTATGAATATAATTTATAATGTCTTTTTTGCTAAAAATATCAATTTTATACAATAATTAATTACAATTATTGCTTATATTATACTATAATATAGGTAGTAATAATCGTTAAAATAGGAAACCTTAACAGTTTTTTATTGATTTTAATGAGATTTAAAGGAGAATAATTTTTATGAATAATTTAGACCCAAAGATTAATAACTATAATTCCGATGTTTCTTTCTTTGCTTTGGGAGGGCTTGGCGAAGTTGGGAAAAACATGTATGTTTTTGATATTCACAAGCAAATTTTTATTGTAGATTCAGGGATTTTGTTTTCAGATGATTTTTTGTTAGGAGTCAATTACGTCATTCCCGATTATGATTATTTATTGAAAAACGAATCGCGTATTGTAGGGCTTTTTGTTACTCACGGACATGAAGATCATATTGGAGGCATTCCTTATTTGCTTAAAAAAGTGGGTATTCCTAAAATTTTTGTCTCAGGGATTGCATATTATTTGTTAGAACATAAATTAGCAGAGCATAAAGAAATTGGCGCCCTGCCCAAAATAGAAAAATACAGCCATGATACCAAATACGAATTTAGCCATCAAGTAAATGTGTCTTTCATCAGACTTAACCACTCTATTCCTGACACTTTTGGGATCGTTTTTAACACCAAATACGGCAATATTTTTTATACTGGGGATTTTAAAATTGATTATACTCCAGTAGGTCCAGAAGCGCAATATGATAAATTAATCAAGATTAAACAAGAAGGCGTTTTGTGCCTGCTTTCTGATTCTACTAATGCCGAGCAATCTGGGTTGGTCCAATCCGAAAGTACTATTGGGGCTTCCATTAATGAACTTTTTGTAAATATTGCAGACCGCATCATTATTGTTACTTTTGCTTCTAATTTTTACCGCATCAAACAAATTGTAGAAGCTGCTATTCAGACTAAAAGAAAAGTTGCAGTGTTTGGTCGCAGCATGGAAAAAGCTTTGGAAATTGGCAAAAAACATGGCTATCTTAACATTCCTGAAGGCACCCTTGTCACAAGTAATAACATTCACAAATATCGCGATATTATCTTGCTTTGCACCGGCTCACAAGGAGAGCCCTTAGCAGCTTTAAGCAGAATTGCTAACAACACTCATAGACAAATTAAGTTAAGTCCCAAAGATACTATCATTTTTTCTTCTTCTCCCATTCCTGGCAACCAAGAAAACATTAATAAAATTTTTGATTTACTTTTCAAAAAAAATGTCAACGTCATCACTCACGGACCTTTAATTAACACTCATGTATCAGGACACGGTAACCAAAATGACCTTAAATTGATGCTTTCGCTTACCAAGCCTAAATATTTTATTCCAGTTCACGGCGAACATCGCATGTTAATTGCACACAAAAATTTAGCTCTAGAATGTGGTATTCCAGAAAGTAATATTTTTATTTTGGAAAACGGACAAATGGTAAACTTAGCTCCTGAAAAAGCTGCCATTACCCAAAAAGTGAATGTAGGCAACGTCTTTATCGATGCTTCTGGAATAGACGATGTGGGCAATGCCATCCTAAAAGAACGTCGTAGTCTGAGTGAAAAAGGCTTATTTTCTGTTGTTATGAGTATTGATTTAAAAAGAAAAAAAGTCCTTAATTTACCAACAATTGTTTCTCGTGGCTTTATTTATATGAAAGATAATCAAGAAATGATTAAACAAATTTCTTATGATATTAAAAATAGTATTGAAACTGCTATTAAACAAGATGAAGTGCAAAAAGAGACTTTAAACAAAATTATCGTTGATTATCTTGCCTCTAAAATATACGGAATTACTTTGAGAAATCCAATTATTATTCCTATTATTTTGACAGTTTAAAAGTAGTTTATAGCATTTTTTCATTATTTTCTTATTTCCATTATTTTAAAAAACCATTTTCAAAACCATTTGCAAAACTATTTGATTTTTTACAATGATATCTTTTTTTGCAAATAATGCACCAAATTTATTTTATTATTTATCGAATTATTTTTTTATCCCAAATTTATTTTGATTTTTATATTAACACCGTTTTTAATATTAAAATTTTTTATTGAACCACAATAAATAACTTTTTTAAAAAATAAAACGGTCTTTTTTTTAAATATTTTGGGACTATTTTAATAACTTTTTACCCTTTTTATACTTTTTTCTTTTCTTGTATTGATTTTCCTTTTCTTGCCTTGCTTTTCCTTTTGTTTTTCCTTTTAGGATATGCAGATGTTGAATTAAAAAACATTTTGCCTTTGGATTTGCCTTAGGATTATAAATATTTTTCAAAATTAAACCATTATTTAACTAAAAATAAAAAACCTTCTACATTTTATAACTCAAATTAATTATAATTTAAAATTTTTAATAGCACTATTACATTTTAAAAATAAAATATAATATTTTTAATATATGAATATCGCATTTTTGCGCGCCAAAATTCATTCATTAATTTATTTTATCAAAGGAGAATTACATAAATAATTATGGTAATTGTTTATACGAGTTTTAGTTGTTTTTCTTGTAAAAAAGTTAAAAAATGGTTAAAAGCTCATGGGGTAAGATACGAAGAGCGTAATTTTTTAAATTATAAAATGCAATCACAAGATCTGGATTTAATTTTAAAAAATTGTGATTATGGGTTTGATGATATTATTTCGCGACGTTCCAAAATTTTTAAAGAAAAACAAATAGATTTGGAAACTATCAACAACGATAACATCAAAAAAATTATTATTGAAAATCCTGAAATTTTAAAAAGACCTATCATTATTAAAGATCAAAAAATTTAAATTGGGTATAATGAAGAAGAAATTCGTATTTTTATTCCAAAAAAACTGCGTTATTACTTGATGAAAAATAATGTTAATTTTTATAAAGATAAAGAAAATAATCAATATGAAACAGCATTGCAAAACTTTTTTAAAAACCATAAATAATGAAGAGCAATATTTTTGTTGCAAAAAGTCTCTTATCATTTGCAAAGTTTCTTTTATCATAAACAAACTCAAATTTAAAAACAATATTTGCCCCTTTCCATTTATAAATTGGCTATTTATAAAAGATGTAATTAAAAAAATAAACTAAGTTGCAAGTTGCAAGACTTTCAAAAAGCAATTTTAATCAAAAATAATTTTGCAAAAATAATTTTCAATTCAAAATTAGAATGTTTTTCAAATATTCTAATTTTTTTATATAAATTGCAAATATTAGCTTGTTATTTTATCTTTTTTCAGTTTATTGTGATATATAATAAAAGAAGCGATGACAAATTTTGGTCTTTTTTGCAAAACCAAAGACAACAAAAACTGCCAAAATGCAAGAAATATTAAGGAGGTATTAAGTGATGTCAAATTATAGTTTCAAATTGAACAACAATCAAGTAGCAACAATTAAAAAATTCTACTACAAACAATTAAAATTATCACCTAATAAAACGGTTGCTTTTGTTATAGATGAATCTTTGGCTAAAATAATAGTTTATAATAACGGAACTTTGTTAGTGCAAGGAAAAAATACCTTATCTATCGTTGCTTTTATTAAAAAAATATTGCAAATGAAAACAGTTAGCGATAATAGCGAAATAAAAGAAGTTAGCCATTCATTAGTCAAACAAGTCCCAACGTTAAAAACTAAAAGCAATGCGGGGACAAATTCATTTTTGCCACTTTATAACAAAAAAACTTATTATCTTCCATCCATTGGTTCTGATGAAGTAGGTACAGGAGATGTTTTTGGTCCTGTTATTGTTTGTTGTGTTTACTTGACTGCTAAAAATATTGTTTTTTTGCAAAAATTAGGAACTATTGCCGAATCCAAAAAAATCTCAGATGAAAAAATAATGCAGCTAGCTCCTTTAATTATGAAAGAAGTTATTTATTCTGTTAAAATAATGATGCCTTTAGAATACAATCAAACAATCAAACAATGTAATCTCAATAAAATTAAGGCTTTAATGCATAACGAAGCAATTAAGCAAACCGTTTTAAAAGCTTCTCCAAATGTTCCTGTCATTTTGGATCAGTTTTGTTTTCCTAAAAATTATTTTAATTATTTGCAAGACCAAAAAGCCCAAAATGAGATTTATACAAAGATTATTTTTGAAACTAAGGCTGATAGTTCTTATTTTAGTGTTGCTGTGGCTTCTGTTATTGCTAGATATCTTTTTTTAACACAAATAGCAAAACTTTCTAAGCAAATTAATTCCAAATTGCAATTAGGAGCAGGCAAATTGGTAGATTTGCAAATTGATTTGATAGTAAAACAACACGGATTAGAGATTTTGCCTCAAATTGCTAAGTGTAATTTTAAAAATATTGTGCGCAAAATGGAATAAATTTATAATATTGGTGCTTAATTGCAAGTTTATTTATCCAAAAACACATTTAAAGGAGTTTTTATGTCAACTATTTTTACTAAAATTATCAAAAAACAAGTTCCTGGTTATCTACTTTATGAGGATAATTTAGTAGTTGCTTTTTTAGATATTGCCCAAGCGACCAAAGGACACACTTTGGTGGTGCCTAAACAAGAATATCGTGATATTTTGATGATGCCTGAAGATGTTTTTGCCCATTTGTTTAAAGTAGTACATCAAATAAGCAAAGCATTAATGGATGTTTTTCAAGCTCAGGGAATCAATTTATTAAATAATAATGGCAAAGTAGCAGGGCAGACTGTTTTTCATTATCATGTGCATTTGATTCCTCGTTTTGATGAAAAAGAAATTAATTTGGTTTTTAAAAATAATGCTTCTTTGATGTTTCCTCAAGATTATGAAAAAGTTCAAAAAGCTATTTTAGCGCATTTGAATAAATAAAAAATATATTGTTAAGGAAACATAAAATAAATATATTGCTGTCTTGCTTTTTTTGATGATAAAACCTTTACAAAATATTTATATGGGTTTTTATGGGTCTTTTCTAACTGTTTCATTTATTTAGACAACTTAATATTTTAATATAACATTTAAAACCAGCTTAATCGTTGGTCTTTTTTGTTTATAAAATGGCACAATTATTAACTTATAATAAAAAAACCAAACTATTAAAATAGTTTGGTTTAATCATAGATATTTAATTGGAAGCAAAAATTAGCTTTTGCGAGTTACTTTTAAGAAATGATAAAAAAATTTGTCAAATAAATGATATTCTTCTAAAATTTGAAAATCGTTTTTTAATAGCCATTCTTGAAGATAATCTTGATTGCTTTGTGATCCTAATATAAAATGTTTGCTTTTATCAGGACTTTTTTCAAGTATTTTAGTAATAGCATAAGTTCCCATACCACAAATTAGGGCAAGATCAAAATCTTGGCAAATGTTTTGGAATCCGTCACTTAAACAAAAAGTAACTGGATAGCAAGCAAGGTTTTTTTGGGCTTGAAATAAAGGTTTTAATTTTATATCTGCTGCAATTGCTTGTTTGATATAGCCTTGTTGAAAAGCCTTTTTGAGGACTAAACCATGATCTGTTCCGATGTCTACAACGGTGTCATAATTTTTAGTAAGAGACGCAATAAAAGGGATTCGTTTCATTTTATTTGTGGTTGTGGTACAAACTTTTTAATTTGCTTTGTTTAGCTGGAGTTCTGAGTCGTCTTAGAGCTTTGGATTCAATTTGGCGGATTCTTTCTCTAGTAACTCCAAATAAAGTGCCTACTTCTTCTAAAGTGTGGGTTTTGCCATCTAAAAGACCATAGCGCATTTTTAATACTTTTTCCTCGCGGTCAGTTAAGGTATTTTCTAGGACTTCATCTAAAAGCTTTTGAGTTACTTCTTTCATCATGTATTCGTGGGGGGATAAAATGTTGGGATCTGAGATAAAATCCCCCAAAGAAGTTTCGTCTTCTTCGTTTTCTCTTGCGGGAGCTTCCAAAGAGATGGGTTTTTTTTCAATATATTGGATGCTGCGAATTTTTTCAGCAGAAATATTCATTTTGTCGGCTAACTCTTCAACTGTAGGTTTTTTCTTAAGTTTTTGAGTTAATTTGCGAGTGCAAAGTGCCATTTTATTAATAGTTTCTACGATGTGGACAGGAATTCGGATAGTTCTTGCTTGATCGGCAATCGCTCTTGTGATGGCTTGTCTAATCCACCAAGTGGCATAGGTAGAAAATTTAAATCCTTTTTGATAATCGAATTTATCTACTGCACGCATTAAGCCCATGTTGCCTTCTTGGATTAAATCAAGAAACAAAATGCCTCTTCCAATATATCGTTTGGCAATGGAAACTACTAATCTATAATTGGATTCTACCAAAATATCTTTGGCGCGCCTTGCTTGTTCGATTTGGTCATGTGCTTCTTGGAGTTGTTCTTCGGATAATTCAATTTCTTTGGTTTTGTGCTTGGCAAGCTTTTGTTTGGCTTGTTTTCCTAAAAAAACTAAAATGGATTTTTTTTGTTCTTCTGCTAGCGAAAGCAAAGGAATTTGACCAATTTCTTTTAAATACATACGAACTGAGTCATCCATTTTAATATCAGAATGGATTTTAGAAATTTTTTCATCTTCGTCTTCTTCTAATTCTATGAGTTTTTCATCTGATATTAAGTCCTCTTCAGAAATGTCAAAATCTTGGATGTCTTCTTCTGAGTCTTGTGTGTTGTCTTCATCTTTGTTGTCATCTGTGTTTTCTAAGTTTGCATTTGTTAATTCGGAATCAAGGTCAGTAAAATCATCATTGGTGGTGTTTGTTTGGGGTTGCGTATCATTTTGATTGGGGTTTTCATTTAGAGATGGAGCTGCTTGTGTTTCGCAAGAAATAATTTGAATCCCTTGTTCTTTTAGGCTTTGTGCTATTTGTTGATATGGTATTTTTATGTTTTGATTTTGCAAAAAAGACATAATTAATTGAGATGTTAGTTTTTGTTCGCTTCCAGCTTGCTCATTTAAAGTTTTGATTATGTTATCGAATTCCATTTATTAACTCCCTTTTTTCTTTTTTTAATTAAAATTTGGCTATGAACTTGTTTTGATTTTGGTTTTTTGGATGATTTGTTTTTTAACAAAATATATCATTTACTAATTCACTTAATTGTTTTTGTAATTGTCTTCTTTCTTTTTTGAGCTTGTCTTTCTTTTTTTGTAATTTGTTTTTTTCAGTGTTATCTATTGGAAGTAATTTATCATTTAACTCATTTATTTTTTGTTGTTTTTGTTCTATTTTGTCGCGGATTTCTAATTCTTTTATATAATTGTTAAATATTTTGCCTTCTTTATCTTGTAAAAGAGGGCGCTTTTCCATTTTAAAAAAATGATGTTTTTCGATAGATGTCAATAAATCATCAATATTTTCCTTAAATGTGGTGTTTTTGATTTCTTCCCAAGGAATACAAGTTTGTTTAGGATTTTTCTTGTAATAATTTTTAATATAGTTTAGCAGACAACTGCATTGCAAGTCATCAAAACCGGGGGTTTTTTTGATGGTGGCAAATGTTTTGGGGTTTTGGGTTTTGAAAAAATCAGCATTTAAAAGCAATTCTATGATGATTTCTATTTTAATGTCAAATTTGGTTAAATTTAATTGTTGTTTGGTGTGAGCAATGTAAGGAGGTTTTGGGGCTTTGTTAATGGAGACTTGAGAATTAAGGTTAACTGTTAGTTGATATGTTTTTTGTAAGTATTCTTGATAAAGCATTTTGATTTCAAAGCTTGAGGATTGGAATAGTTCTTGTAATTCTTTTTTGGTTTGGGCTTTGTTGTAAGAATCCATTTGTTGGCAAATCAAATCCACTTTCAAAGCTAAAAAATCCTTTAAATTATCAGTTAGAAGGTGTTGGTATTTTTCGGGTCCTTCAGTTTTGATGTATTCATCGGGGTCTAGATTATTGGGAAAATCTACTATTTGGACTTTGAAGTGGTTTTTTTGGAGAAAGGTTCCAATTTCTAAAGTAGCGGTTTTTCCTGCTTTGTCGCCGTCATAGGCAATAATTATTTTGTCGGTGATTTTTTTTAATAGTTTGGCATGATCCAAAGTAAGGTTGGTTCCCATGGTAGCAACTACGTTTTTGAATTGGGCTTTGAAAGATGCCATAACATCAAAAAAACCTTCATGCAAAATGACTTTTTGTTTTTTTCTGATTTCAGCTTGGGTTTCGTAGTATTGATACAAAGTTTCGCCTTTTTTGAAAATTATTGTTTCGGGACTGTTGAGATATTTAGGCATTTGATCATCTAGACTGCGGCTGGAAAAAGCAACAATTTGGCCTGATTTGTTAGTAATGGGAAAAATGAGTCGGTTTTTGAAAAAATCATAAAAGTTGCCGGTTTTGTCGTCTTGATTGATGAGACTTAATTTTTTGAGGTCATCAGGGTCAAATTTGGTACCTTCCATTAAATAACGTGATAAATGGGAAGCTTTGGGAGCATAACCTAATTTAAAATGTTTTATTATGTCATTGTCAAAGCCTCTTTTTTCTAAATAATTGAGGACTTGTTTGTTGTGTTTTAATTGATGGGAATAAAAATCTGCTGCTTCTTGCATGATGTTGTAGAATTTTTGGTATTGATGGGTGCCTTGTTGGGGTAGGGAAGTAGCAATGCCCAAGCGGGTTGCCAGTTCAAAAATGGCTTGATTTAAAGGGATGTTTTTGATGCTTTTGTAAAAAAAAACAGGATTACCGCCTTTTTTACAAGACATACAAACTCCTATATTTCTTTCAGGAGACACAGAAAAAGAAGGCGTTTTTTCATCGTGAAAAGGGCACAACCCCATGTAATTTTTGCCTGATTTTTTTAATTGTACAAATTCTTGAACTAAATCAAGGATAGGCATTTTTTCATTGATTTGATCAATTAATTGTTTGTTATCTTGCATTTTGATCCGTTATTTTAAAATAATTTTTTCTTGGATGTATTTTTTGGCTTCTGCTAGTAAAAAGGTTTGTTGTTGGGTTGTGTCACGGTTTCTTAAAGTCACTGTGTTGTGGGTAAGGGTTTGGTCGTCTACAGTGAGACAAAAAGGAGTACCAATCATATCTTGTCTGCGGTATCTTTTGCCAATACTTTGGGTCTCATCGTAACAAACATCAAAATGTTTGGCTAAATACTGGTGGATTTCTTGGGCTTTGGCGCTGTGTGTTTTTTTGATTAATGGCAAAACAGCTACTTTGTAAGGTGCTAAAAAAGGGTGAAAAGTAAGGATTTGCCTTGTTTCGTTGGAGGTGCTTTCTTCGTGGTAATTGTTAATTAGAAAAGCAAAAAATAGTCTTTCTATTCCTAAAGAAGGTTCGATAACGTAGGGTAAAATTTTTTGTTTGGTAGTTTCGTCAAAATAAGTAAGATCTTTTTTGGAGTGTTGTTGGTGGGTTTTCAAGTCGAAGTTTGTTCTGGAAGCAATCCCCCAAAGTTCATCAAAACCCCAAGGAAATTTGAATAAAATATCGCAAGTTTGTTGTGAATAATGGCTGAGGTTTTCTTTTTTGTGATCTTTAAATGTTAAATTTTGCGGGTTCATACCCAAAGTAATTAAAAAATCATACATTAAGTTTTTCCAGTGTTTAAACCAATGGGCTTCGGTGCCTGGTTGGCAAAAAAATTCTAGTTCCATTTGTTCAAATTCACAAGTACGGAAAATAAAGTTGCCAGGTGTCACTTCGTTGCGGAATACTTTTCCAATTTGGCAGACTCCAAAGGGAAGTTTTTTTCTGGTAGTTTTTAAAATGTTTTTAAATTGGATAAAAATTCCTTGTGCTGTTTCAGGTCTTAAATATAGAGGTTTGGAGTTTTCCAAAATGACTCCTTGATGGGTTTTAAAAAGCATGTTAAAAGGTCTGATGGGTGTCCAGTTGGAAGTTCCTAAGACTTGGTTTTTGACTAAATAGTCATGCATTTGTTCGTAGGACCAACCGCTAATATCTAACTGTGGATTGTGGCTTTCGATGAGTTTATCAGCACGAAATCTCTTGTTGGTGTCTTGATTTTCGGTAAGGGGATCCGAAAAAGAATCCAGATGACCTGAGGCTTTCCATACGGTAGAATTAAGTAAAATGGATCCATCTAACAAAACATTATTGGGTTGTTCTTGGACAAATTTTTGCAACCAAGCTTTTTTAATGTTGTTTTTTAATAAACTGCCTAAAGGACCATAATCCCAACTATTGGCAAGTCCTCCATAAATTTCACTGCCTGCAAATACAAATCCTGTTTGTTTGGCTAATGAAATAACTTTGTCTAAATGTTGCATCCCAAAGCTCCTTTTTGTTTTTGGTGTTGAGGTTTTGATTTTTGCGTTGTTTTTTTTTTTTTTGATTTTGTTTTTTTGAGTTTTTTCAATTATAATTATTTAATATCCAAAGCGACTTAATAAATCTTTTTGGTTGCGCCAATTAGGATACACCTTGACCCATAAATTAATGTGAGTTTTGATTTGCAAATGGCAATTGAGGTCTTGGCGAACATGTGTTCCTATTTGTTTGAGTTTGGAGCCTGCCTTGCCAATTAAGATTTGTTTTTGAGAGCTTCTTTCTACCAAAATCAAGCCCCAAATTTCTAATAAATGTTCTTTTTGTTCCATTTTTTCAATTATTACAGCTGAGGCGTGAGGGATTTCTTCGTGGACATAATAAAGGACTTTTTCGCGGATTATTTCTGCTATCCAAAGTTCTTTTTTTTGATCAGTAATCATGTCTTGCGGATAGTAAGCGACCCCTGGTTTGATATTTTGATAGATATTTTCTTTTAAAAAAGTGGTGTTTTTGGCTTTGATAGCAGAAAGTGGGATTACTGTTTGAAAAGAAAAATGGTTTAAATAGCTTAAAATAATAGCATCAATTTGGCTTTTGTTCTTTAAACGGTCAATTTTGTTGATGACTAAAAAAACTGGTTTTTTGGTTTGGAAAATCATTTTTAACAAAGTTTCTTCTTTGGGATGATAAAAGGAATCTGTTAAAAAGAGAATTAAATCAACGTCTTTGATGCTTTGAAAAGCGATGTTGTTCATTTTTTGGTTCAATAAATGTTTATATTGGTTAATTCCTGGGGTGTCTACAAAAATATATTGGGCGTTAGGTTCGTGGCAAATGCCAATAATTTTGTGGCGTGTTGTTTGGGGTTTGGCGCTTGTGATGGCAACTTTTTGTTGGGTTAATGCGTTTAGAAGAGTTGATTTGCCGACGTTTGGGCGTCCCAAAATAGCAATAAAACCAGATTTAAAATCCATGTAAGTCCTCAATTTCTTAGTTATTTTTTTGTTTTTCTTTTTCCTTGTTGTTGCTTGTGCGGGTTTTTTTATTTTGGTTTGTTTCTTTTTTTTTTTTTGGTTTTTATGGGATTTGGGGCTGCTGCTGCTGCTGTTTTATGTGGTTTTGTCTAAATTTAGACCTACGTTTTGTAAAATTTTTTCTTGTAAAGCAAGCATTATTTGAAACTCTTCTTCGGTGCGGTGTTGATAACCCTTAAGATGCAAAAAACCATGCACTGCTAAAAAAGCAATTTCGCGTTCTAAACTGTGCTTGGCTGTTTGTGCTTGGACTTGGGCTTTGGAAAAAGAAATAAAAACATCGCCTAAAGAATTGTCTTCTAAGCCTGCAAAAAAAGTTAAATCATTAGGAAAAGACAAAACATCTGTGGGATAATTTTTTTGGCGATAAAAGGAATTAAGTTCTTGAATTTTTTCGTTGGTAACAAAAATGAGATGCATTAATTTTTTTTCTTTGATGGGTAAAAACATTTTAATTAATAAAGATTTAAAAGGTGTGATGCAAAAAGAAGTTTGATTGTGGATTTTAATGATCATTTAGCATTTCCTATTTGGGGTTTGGGTGGTGGTTGTAGTTTTGGTTGCAATTGAGTTGTTTTTTTGGTAATTTTTAATAATGAGATTATTTTTTGATGATTTGAGCGAACATTTGAACGAATAAAATAAAAAGACATTTGCAAAAAAAACTTAAGCAAATATAAGAAAATATAAAATAAAAAAAGCAACTTATTTCAAGTAGCTTTTAATTGATTAAAACATTAACGCTTTTTACTACGCATATTTTTTTGGCGATTTTTCTTTTGTACGCTTGGTTTAATATAATGTTCTTTGCGACGCGCTTCTGCTAGGACACCAGATTTAGAAACTTCTCTTTTAAAACGACGTAGCGTTTCTTCGATAGTTTCTCCTTTACGAAAAACAGTTTTTGGCATTAATATCTCCTTTCCGTAATCTCAAATTAAAAATTAGCAATACTACTTATATTGTATCTCTTTTTTTGTTGTTTGTCAATAAGAAAAAGCAAAAAAATAATTAAATATTTTTGTAAGTGGTTTTGTCTTTTGTTTATGGTCGTTTTTTGTGGTGAAATTTGTCATAAATACGGTTAAATGAAATGCAATAGTAATAATGTATTTTTATATTTATATAAATGAGTAATTTTAAATTTGAAGTTGTTTTTGTAATTGTTTAGTTTTTAAGTATAATTGAAAAAAATGACTGCACTGTTCAAGCATGTTTGTGATAAAATTCGGGTCTTCTTTGACTTCGATATTTTTGTTGGTTTGGTCGTTTTGATAGACTAAAAAGTAAGCTTTAATTGATTGAGAACAATAAATTTGGGCTTGGAGTTGGGCATAATAGATAGTAGGCATTTTTCCTTCATTTAAAAAGGATTGCCAAGTATAAGAGGCAAAAGAAATGGGGCATTTGATTTCTAAGAGGCTTTGGGATTGGGCGTCCCATCCATCCAAAGAAGCAGACATGAAATCTTTGACAAAGACTTTGGGTTCGAATTGCATTTTTTGTGTTTGGTTGAAAAAATTTCTTGCTTGGGGTTCCAAAATTCGTCCGCGTTTCATTGCTTCGTTGTCTTCGATTGGAGTGCCAAAAACTTTTCTTTTTAATAATTGCTCTTTGGTTTCAAATGGATTTAAGCCCATGATAGCTGCTACTTCGGAAGCATTAATGTATTTTTTGCGATGATTGTGCCAAGCTAAGGTATTTTGTTCTAATTGCATATGGCATCAACTATTGTTGGCACCAAAAGGAAAGTCCAAAAAAAGCCATGGTTAAAACAGTAAGAAAGCAGTTTAAGAAGAATTGTTCTCCTTTGATTTTGCGTCCTTGTTTTTGTTCGGAAAAAGAATTTCCCAAAGAAAAGCTGTCGTTGCTATCTGCTAAAAATAAAGTACTTAAAACGATAAAAGTACAAATAGTTACAAAAAAAACGGTATAATTCATAAAAATCTCCTTTGATTTTGGTAATTTGATTTTGTTGTTTTGTTGTTTTTAAATTTCTAATCGATTTAATAAAATAATGATTGATGATTCGTTTTTTTGATAAATGTTTAAAATTTACTTACTCTTTTATTTTAGCAAGAAAAGCAGTTGTATTTTCAAATATTTTTATATTTTGGGAATTTATAAAGCGTACTTGGATTAAATCTTGCATGATGGCTTCCACTACGCCCAAGCCGAGAGTTTTGTGTTTGACTTTGTCTCCTTTTTGAAAAAAGCCATTTTCATTAGTGCAAGATACTTGGTTTGATTGGTTTGGTTGAAATAAATGTGGGGAAAAATAATTTGGTCTTGGGGTTTCTTTTGAAAAAAAGCCCATTTCTTGTGAAAAGCGTGAAGGTTGACTGTCTATTTGTTTGCCATATGAAACTCTTTGATAAGCCCCAGTTAAAAATAACTTTTCCTCGGCTCTTGTAATTGCTACATAAGCTAGACGTCTTGATTCTTCTAAATCGCTTTTTTCTTTTTGGTTGCAATCAAAAAAAATATCTTCAAAAGCAGCTATAAAAACCACTCTAAATTCTAAACCTTTGACTTTGTGAATAGTAGAAAGTTTAACGCGATCGTTTTTGCTTGGGGTTTTGGGGTCTTGTTCGGTTTGTTCGTTAATTTCGCTATACAAAGATATTTGATCTAAAAGTTGGGTTAGTTTTTCAAAAATGTTTCCTTCCAAATTTTTTTCTGCTTGCATAAAAACTGATTTTAATTCTTCGATGTAATGTAAAGCAGGCTCAGAATCTTTTATTGATTGCATTTTGTAAGTTTCATCGTTTTTGTGACAATAATTAATTTTTTCATCAATATGAGTAATTATATCACTAAGACAGTCAAAAGAATCATTAATTAATTCTTGGCGTAAAGCTGTAATTAATTTTTGAAATTCGTTTAGTTTAGTTTTGGTATTTGGTTGAATTGGAGTTTGGTCTAGGTAGTTAAGGGCGTCAAAAAGAGCTAAGTTTTTTTCTTGGGCAAGTTGTTCTAGATGTGCAAGTGAAGTTGTTCCAATTCCTCTTTTAGGGGTGTTAATGATGCGTTTGAAATCAAAATCTTGTGAGGGATTTGCAATAACATTGAGATAAGCTAAAAAATCTTTGACTACTTTGCTTTGGTAAAAGGAAATGCCTCCAAAAACTTGATAAGGAATGCTGTTTGCTAAGAATTTTTCTTCCAAAGGGCGTCCCAAAATGTTAGTACGATATAAAATAGTAAAATCTTGATAGCTGCAAATACCTTGTAAAACAAGGTTTTGGATGGTTTTTGTGATGTAGTCTGTCTCCTCTTTATAATCTGAAAAAAACTTGTAAATAACAGGTTCGCCTCCGCTTTTAGTGCTTTTGAGATTTTTTTTAAAAGGATGGTCTTCGTTGTGTTTAATCAAAAGGTTGGCTTTGTCTAGGATGTTTTTAGAAGAACGGTAATTTTGTTCCAAAAAAGCTAATTGAGGACTAAATTTATTTAAGAACAATTGGCTGTTTTCAAATCTGGCTCCTCGAAAAGAATAAATGTTTTGGTCAGGGTCTCCTACTACAAAAATATTTTGGTGGTTTTGGGCTAAAAGAGTCAAAATTTGGTATTGGAAAAAATCAGTATC
The DNA here is from genome assembly GCA_000009845.1 of Onion yellows phytoplasma OY-M. GTDB lineage: Bacteria > Bacillota_I > Bacilli_A > Acholeplasmatales > Acholeplasmataceae > Phytoplasma > Phytoplasma asteris. Next base: position 704,506 of record AP006628.2, on the reverse strand, counting down.
TTGGAATTCATCAACTAATAAATATTGGAATTTTTGTTGATAAAAAGCCCTTACATCGGCATTTTCTTGGAGCAGTTGGTGCGTATATAAAATAAGGTCATCAAAATCAACTAAATTATTGTTTTGCAAAAAAATTTGATATTTAGCTTTGATTGGCATTTCGAATTCGTATCTGTTTTCACGTTGAAAATTGTGTTCTTTTTGGGTTGCGTGTTGCAAAGTGTCTTTGTTTTGTGGTTCGTGTTTTCTTTTGATAGCAGAAATGTTTTTTCTTAATTCGCTAATTTTTATTCTTTTGGGGTCGATATTCATTTCTTTTAAAATGTCTTTGATGATTTTTTTGCAGTCGTTGTCATCTAAAATTTTAAAATTGGTGCGATATGAAAATGGTAAAAAGGGGATAAATTTTCTCAAAATTTGGTTTCCCAAAGAGTGAAAAGTGCAAATAGTAATGCCTTTGGTTTTTTCTTGACCGATCATTTTGGCAAGTTTTTCTTGCATTTGTTTGGCAGCTTTGTTGGTGAAAGTAAGGGCTAAAATTTGGTTGCTTGGTAAGTTTTTTTGTTCGATTAAATAAGCAATTTTAGCATTTAAAGTGGTGGTTTTACCAGTGCCTGCTCCTGCTGCTAGATAAAAAGATTTAGCATTGCTTGTGACTGCTGCAAGTTGGGGTTTATTTAATTTTTCTAAAAAATTGGTTTTATTGGAAAACATTTTTATACCTTTTATTTCGTTGTTTATCCTTTTTGTTTTGTGGTGTTTTTTCTGGGAGTGTTTTTTGGTTGTGTGATTTGATGGGATTTATTAGTTTTTATTTTTTTAGTAGAACAAATTTATTTTTGAGGATTTGATTTTAAGCTTACTACTTCATTGAAATTAAGTTCTTGCGTTTTTCCATTTGTGTCTTTTGTGATTTTGTCTGCTGCAAAATAACCTTGTCTTAGAAATTGCAAATGGTTTTTGCAACAACAGCTTTTTTGTAAACTTGATTCTACAAAACCTTTTTTGATATGCCAGGATTTATAGTTGAAATTGCCATTTGTGCAAAGTAGTGGAGCAAAAAAATTAAAAGTGGCTTTGCAAGCAGTCTTTGCTTCTACAAAATGAATAGTTCCGTTTGGTTTTCTATCTTTAAAGCCGCTGCCGCTTTTGGTTTGGGGGTCGTATGTTGCAAGAATTTCTGTTATTTCTCCTTTGTTGTTTTTGACAACATCGTAAGCTTTAACAAAATAAGCATGAAATAATCTTACTTCTTCGCCCAAAGTTAATCTTTTATAATTTTTATCTGGTTTTTGGAGTGCAAAATCGTCTTTTTCAATGTAGAGATGGCGGGAAAAATAAATTTCTCTTTCTTGGGTTTGTTCTTTTCCTTTTGTTTGTTCTTGATTTTGTTCTGGGGTTTTTCCTTGGGTTTGAGATGTGTTGCAACATTTACAAGTATGAAAATTATTAGTCCAAGGAGCTTTTAGATTTTCTATTTGGTTTTCAGGAAAGTTAGTAATAGTAAGTTTGAGGGGGTTTATAACTGCCATGCGAGGCAAGGATTTTCCTTTAAGGTCATCTCTTACAAAAGATTCTAACATTTCTTGTTTAACTTGTGAATTTACTTTGGATAAGCCTGTTTCAAGGACAAAATTTTTGATAGCTTCAGGAGTGTAGCCTTTTTTGCGGATGCCTGATAAAGTTGGCATTCTAGGGTCATCCCAACCTGTTACTAAGTTTTTTTCTACCAAATTATTAAGATGTCTTTTGCTCATCAAAGTTTGGGTAAGATTAAGTCTTCCAAATTCAATTTGGCGTGGAGTATGTTTGGCTTTTGTTTCTTTGATTATCCAATCATATAAAGGTCTGTGGTCTTCGAATTCCAAAGAACACAAAGAATGTGTGATGTTTTCAAAGGAATCTTCCAATGGATGAGCGTAATCATAGGTAGGGAAAATATGCCAATGTTTTTGTTTTAAAGTAAAAGCAGAAAGAATACGGTACAAAATAGGGTCTCTCAAATTAAGGTTAGGGCTTTGCATATCAATTTTGGCACGCAAAACTTTGCTACCTTCTACAAATTTTCCTTTTTTCATTTGTTCAAATAGCAAGATATTTTCTTCAATACTACGATTGCGATAAGGAGAATTGGTACCTTTTTGGGTTAAATTACCGCGACTTTGGGCAATTTGTTCAGCGGTTTGGTCATCAACATAGGCTTTTCCTTGTTTGATTAAAAAAAGTGCCATTTGATACATTTGAGGGAAATAATCTGAGGCAAAAGTGATTTTGTAAGGAGTGTATCCCAGCCATTTGATGTCATTGAGGATGGCATTAACATAAATTTGTTTTTCTTTGGAAGGGTTGGTGTCATCATAACGTAAAAGGGTTTTGCCTTCAAAAAAATGTGCCAATTCAAAATTAATAATGATGGCTCTGGCGTGTCCTAAATGTAAAAAACCATTGGGTTCGGGCGGGAAACGTGTAATGATTTGGCTGCATTTTCCGCTTTGGAGGTCTTTTTGAATGATGGTTTTGATGAAATTTGATTGTTTTTGCATTTTATAAGTCCTTTTTCTTTTTATTTGGTTTATTTGGGGTTTGGGCTTTTTGGGTGGTTTTGTTTGTGAAAAAATTTGTTTGGGAATCTTAGTTTTGGTCTCCAATTTTTATTAGTTAATTTATGTATTTTATTTATGATTAGAAATATAATTTAGGATTTTGAAAAAATAGACTTCTAAATATCGCTGTCAATATCATATCCTTCATATATTTTAATCAAAACACTCTATTATATTATACTAGCATTTTGAAAATATTTTTCATTTTAACAGTTGGAAGTTGGTGAAAGTGGGTTAGGGTTTATATTAAATTTAGATTTGCATTAAGCATATATCAATTTACAAAAAAAGACATTCATTTAATGAATGTCTTTTGTATTTTAAAAAAATGGAGAATAAAAGCAAGAAAAAGTAAGGAATAAATTATATAATTATAATAAATAATAATATTCTTGTTTTTCTTTTTGAAGTTGGCGTATTTCTATGGAAATATTTTCAATATCATTTAATAATTTAGATAAATTATTGAAAAAAACATTTATTTGTTTTTGTTCTTTTAAAGCGGGTAATTTAAAAGTTAGTTGATAAAAAACATTTTTATCAATTTCGGATATTACCCCTTGTTTTCCAATAACCTTTAATTTTTTATGAACTTGAGAATTTTTTAAAAAATTCAATATAAAATTAGCATCAAACCCCTCTTTAACTTCAAAAACTGAATAAATATTAGAAATCAATACTGGTTTATTATAAATATTATAAGCAATTGATTTATGTTTTAAGAAATCTCTGTTGTTCATAACAATATTGTTGGGATATGCTATTCTATAATTTTTAATGTTTTTTTTAAATTGTTTGTTATTATCTCTTAAAATCAAACCTTTTTTACAATCTAGACTACAAATATCATAAGGGAAGCTATCTTTATTTGTTTTTGTTATTTCTTGTATTATATCTTTAATTGCTATTTCTTTTCTTTCTTTAGAATTTTCGAAAAATAATTCAATCTCTTTTTCTATTTGTTGTATTTTTTGAGATAAATTATTTTTTTTAGTTTCTAATAATTCTATTTCTCTTTTGAAAATCGCAATATTTTTTATATTTACCTCTTTGTTTTCTTGTAAATGATTTGAACAATATAAGTTTGTGGTTTAAACATAATTATTTTTTCTAATTTGCTCTATATTTGCTATTGACATTTTGTCATTTTTTTTATTTTGTGACACCATTTCCATTATATCTTTAATATTTTTTTTGCCTAATTGTCTTAGAGAAATACCACTTTTAATTCTTTCATGCATTTCTGATGCATCAATAAAACGAATTTGATGTTTTTGATTTTCTACACATTTTTGTATAATTAAAATATAAGTAATGGTTGTTTCAGATACATAAGGGAAAATATTTAGGGGTAATTGTATAATTGTATCAATATATTGATTTTCTACTAAAAATTTTCTAAATTCTATTACTCCGGGTGTAGAAGCGCATAAAACTCCAGATGGTAAAATAACACCTAAAGTGCCATCTTCTTCTAAGAGATGTAACATATGCATTATAAAAGCTAGTTCTCCTCTTTTTTTAGGAATTGATTTGCCTTTTAAATAAAATCTGTCGCAATTTTCTTTATTTTTTTCTTTATTATTGGTATACTATGGAGTGCCAAAAGGAGGATTAGCGATGATAATGTTGTATTTTTGTTCTAAATGGCTTTGATGTGGGAATAATAAAGTATCCCCATTTTCAATCTTTAAATTATAATAAGGTATATCATTTTTGTATTTTTGACCGCTAAAATCTTTATTATTATTTATATGATTTATAATTTTTAAAAGTAAAGATCCGCTACCACAAAAAGGATCATATATTTTTGTAATATTTTTATTTTTTGTTTTATGACAAATGATTTGTGATAAAAGTTCAGAAACAGAGGGTGGTGTAAAAAATTCTCCAGATTTTTGTTTTTTAGTAATGTTATCGCTAACAAATGTTTCAATTAAATACATATAAATTTCACCCATTGCATCTTCACAAAATTCATTACCTGAAAAAATATTGTCGATGCCTGTAATAAGGGTTTTTAATTTTGTATTTTTTTCTTCCTCGTTGCCTAATTTGGATTTTTCGGTTAAATCAAAATTTTCAAATAATCATTTAAAACAATGTGACTCAATAGATTTTAAAGCTTTATCTATTGCAACAAAACTAAAATTATCTTGATTAATAGAATTATTTAAATTAGCCCATAAATACTGAGGTTCAATGTGAAATCCACAAAAACCTTTTATATTGTTTTTAAATCTTGATTGTTCATTCGAATCCCATTTATCCCATGCTTGTTTATATTTCTCAAAGGATCCCAATATTGTAGTTTTACAAATGTCTTTTTCAAATTTTATAGATAAATAACGGAAACTTAAAAGAGGTAAAATATAATCTTTAAAAATAGTTGTATCCACAGAATTTCTTAAAGTGTTATTAATCAAATTCCATAATTTTTGTTTACAAATTTGAACATTTTGATTTTTGTCATTTTTCATATTATAATTTTCCTTAATTTTGTCATTTTTGGATATCTTTATAATTACTGCATCAATCTTTAATGAAATTATAAATTTCATCTCTTAATTTAAATGCATAAAGATAAGGCAAAACTTCGCTCTTTTGCCCTTTATTTTTATCCATATATTCTTTTATTTGGTTTTCATTTTTGCTGATATGTTCTCTTAGAATAAAATCTTTAAAACCCAGATCATTTTTTTTATAATCAAAATAAGCATTAATTAATTTTTCCAAATCTTTACTATTTTCAAAACAACATTCTTTGCTTTTTACCTCTATTTCTCCTTTGCTTTCTTGTTCTTTAATTAAATCTTTAACAAAATTCTTTCACAAATTAGATAAAATATTTCTTATAGCCCCCCCCTTGTTGAGCATTTTGTGTTATTGTAGAAAAAATTTTATCATCTTCAATTTTATTTAAAAAAAATTCTTGCTGTTCTTTAGTCACATCATTATTATTTTCGTCCAAAATATTTTTTATTTCTTTATTAAAATTTTTGTTTTGTTGTGATGAAATGCTTTTATGTATTTTTTGTTCAGTTTTTTCAAATGATGATATTAATTTGTTTATATAATCTAAATTAATAAATGCGCTACCAACGTGTTTTATTTCATCTTTTGGATTCGACGTGTTTTGTGGTGTTCCTGATTTAATTTTATCTCTTTTGTTTTTATAATCTAAGAACTCTTCCTTGTCTATTTCATTTTTAAAATATTTTTCTTCAAACTCTGTTTTTATCCTAATAATATTTCTTATTTTAGAATATTTATCAAAAATATCTATGAATTTTTTTCTTTTTCTGTATAACCCATAATATTTTTTTCAATATATTTTACATTAGGAGCTAATTTTCTTATTTGTTTTAAGTAATCTTTATATTCTAGTTTTAATTCTTCATAACTTTTTTTCTTTTTGATTGTGTGTTCTGGATCAAATAAACCCATTGCTTCATTAAATAATAAAGCTTGGTCGTTGTCCTTTTTCTTCGTTTGAAAACAATAAATATTACCGTATTTTTTGCTTTTATCATGTTTTCTAATTGTTCTAGAAAATGCTTGGATTAAATTATGGTATTTCAACTCTTTGTCTAAGTATAAGGTATTTAATAGAGGAGAATCAAAACCAGTTAAAAACATGTTGACTACCAAAAGTAAATCTATTTTTTGATTTTTATTATCAGTTTTCATTTTTTCTAATATTTGTTCATGATATCTTTTTTCATTAACAAAAGGCGTTTTATCATCTACAAATTGATTTTTTGTTTTTTTTGCTAAAATTTTTATAAAAATCACTTTTTATTGATTTAAAAGCCTCCCTTTTATCGTCATTTTTTTCATTTTCAGAGTTAAAATGTTCAGAACAAATAGCTGCTATTTTTAAATCATGTTCATTTTCCTTGTTTTTAAATATGTTATAATATTCTATTAAATCATCAATATTAGAAACAGCAAATAAGGCATTATATTTTTTATTTTGTGTGTAAATCATGATAAGAATTTAGAATCTTTTTTACTACTTCTTCTTTACAAGTTGAATTATTTTTTGTTTTTCTATAATATTCCACATTATAATCAATAACAAATTTATCTTTTAGAGCATTGGAAAAACGATATTCATGTATACATTTATTAAAAAGTTCTTTTGTTGTTTTAGCATTTTTACTAAGTTTATTTTTTTCGAAAATAGGCGTCCCTGTAAACCCAAAAAAATAAGATCCATAAAAATATTTAATCATATTTTCATGCATTTCTCCTTGTTGCGATCTATGGCATTCATCTATGATAAAAAACATTTTTTCATTTTTATATTTTTTTAAAAAATCTTCATTTTTATATTTTTTTATTAATGAATGTATTTTTTTTAAATTCGTTACAATTATTTTTCCACTAGCATTGTTTTTATTTTGCATTATTTCTTTAAGATTTTCTACCTTTAATATTTCTTGAGTTGAAACTTTTTCAAAACTATTAAATTCTTGAAGAGTTTGCAAATCTAGTTCTATGCGGTCAACTATAAAAAAAACAATAATATTTTTTTGAGTTTCATTAATGGATATAAATTTTTTCAAATAACGACAAAGTAATAAAGCAGTTAAAGTTTTACCTGAACCTGTGGTATGCCGAATATGACTATTTTTTTTTTTAATGTTATTTGTAACATTTAAAGGACTTTCTTGAGTTATTTCTTTTTTTGTGAATTCAACAATTTTTTTTTATAGCGTGAAATTGATGAGGTTTAGCAACCATTAATTTTTGATTTTTTTCATGATGCACCAAAAAGAAAAATAGAAACAATGCTAAATGTCAACGTTGTAAAAATTCTGGAATAAATTCCATGATTTCATTTCTTTTATTATTGTTTTCATCACTCCATTCAAAACGGAATTTATTTAATTCCTTGCTTTTTCCTGCGTCTTGATTTGAAAAATATTGAGTATCGGTTCCATTTGAAATTATAAAAAGTTCTATACATTTAAATAAACCTTGTTGTTTTAATTTAGGGAAATAGTCTTCTACTTGTTTAAAAGCTTTGTCAAGCCCTTTATCCAAACTTCTTTTTTTTAATTCTATTAATACCAGCGGTATGCCATTAATTAATATTACTATATCATACTCAGCTGATTTTGACTCGTTTTTATATGAATTTTGAGCAGGAACGTTTTGTGCTACTTGAAAAATATTTTTACACCAATTTTCTTTATTAAAAAAATTAAAATAAAAATAGTCTTTTTTTGTCTTTTTTTGGAATTTTTATTTCTTTTCTTAAATATTTATAAATGTCGATAACATCCATTTTTTCATTGGTAAGCAATTCACTATTAATTGTAGAAAACCAGTATTCATTCAGCTCCTCCTTCCCCTTCTCTTGAAAAGAAGTGTCAGGACCATACCTACTGTTATATTCTATAAATTGTCTTTTAAAATTATCCTCTAATTTTTCTTGTGTTTTGATGCTAACTTCTGCATAACCCATTTTTTTAATTTGTTAATAATGCTTTTTCTTAATATCGCCTCTTCCTTTTTATTTTTTTGTTTTTTATTATTTAAACACATATTTGTTAATTCTCCACTCTCATTAACTATTTTAGAAAATATTTAAAATGAAAAAAAATAATTAGATAATTTGTCTTTTGTATATTAGGTCGTTGATTTATATTTAATATTTAAACGTCGCTTGATAAACGTTATTAACTATATTTTATCAAAAAAAAACAACAATATAATTCGTTATTTTAACCACTTTTTATGTCTTTTTGGCTTTTATTTTTTCTTTATGGGTGGGAATTAATTTTATTTTAAAACGATTATAAATTATTATTTTGATATTTTTTGGGTTATAATAAAGTCATAAGCAATTTAGTTTATTTTAGATTATTATTTATTATGTTAATTATTTTATTTATAGACAAATAGCTTTTATAATTTTAATCAGTTATCGAGTATATTGTTTTTAGCAAAACCAAAGAAATAGAAAAAATATATACTCAAAATGGTGAAAAATATTTTGTTCAAAACAATGGCGATATAGAAAATAAAAATGGCGACAAAGTATTTTTCAGAAAATGCGAGACAATAGAAAAAATAAACCGCAAAAATGGGCAAATAGAATTTTATAAAAAGAATGGCAAAATTAATAAAAAAGAATTGAAAGATGGAACTCTTATTTATTATGACGCAAAGGGAAAAAAATACAAAAATAATAAATGTAAAATTAATTCAATCTAATCGTATTCTAACCATAGAATAGATCAATATTTTTAATTACAATAAACAAATAATTCATTTGCAAATTTGCAAAATAAACTTCTATTTTCATCTAATAATATGTTATAATATTTAGGAGATTTTTTTGTATATAAAAAATTATTTATGTTCTAATTTATCTAGATGTATTGTTGTGGTTTGGGCATAATTTAATCAAAGGAGTTTTTAGTGTCTTATTTAGTTTTATACAGAAAATACAGACCACAAACTTTTGCAGATGTTGTCGGTCAGAGAAATTATTATCCAAACTTTAAAAAATGCCATCAGATACCAAAAAATTAATCATTGTTATCTTTTTAGCGGCAACAAAGGTACTGGAAAAACTACTTTAGCCAAAATTTTTGCCAAAGCCATTAATTGCTTGTTGCCCAATCAAGGAGATGTGTGTTTTTCTTGTCATTATTGCCAAAACTTTACCAAAGCAAACACAGACATCACAGAAATTGATGGCGCTTCTTATAATGGGGTTGACGAAATCAGAGAATTACAGGATAAAGCCCAATACAAAGCTCACACAGGCAAATACAAAGTCTATATTATTGACGAAGTTCACGTCCTTACGCCAAACGCTTTTAACGCTTTGTTAAAAATTTTAGAAGAACCGCCCGAACATGTAGTTTTCATCTTGATTACTACCGAAATTTATAAAATCCCTGACACCATTTTTTCGCGCGCCCAAAGTTTTGCCTTTGAAAATTTGAACCTCAAAAACATCACTGCACAATTAACCAAAATTGCTGCTTTGGAAAATATGTTTATCACTGAAGATGCCATCAAAAGCATTGCTTGCCATTCGGAAGGTGGAATGCGAAACGCCCTTAGTTTGTTAGATCAGGTAAGCGCTTATCAAAATAATTTGATTACTTCAGAAGATGTTGCAAATATTAAAGGTACGGTGTCTGCCAGCATTATCAAAAAATTGTTCCAAAATCTACTAAAAAAAGAAGCGATCAAAGCATTGCAACTTTTGCACAAAGTAATTGATTCAGGCAAAAACATCGACCTTTTAATTTTAGATTTAATTGATGCTATCAAAGATTATTTAATTTGGAATGCCAAAAATAAAAAAGATTCCAAAACATCGCCACTTTCCCAAGACCAAAAAATATTATTGCTTGAAGAAACAAACCACATTGATCATTTTTTAAGAATCTTAATTAAATTACAACAAGACCTCAAAAAAAGCGATCAAAAAAAATCTTTGGTAGAAATTGCCTTTTTGCAAATATGCTCTCTACATTCTTTTCAATTTCAAGCCAATTTACAAGAAACCCAACAATTTGTAACAAATAAAACAAATATTTACAATAATGAGCAAGCATCACTTGCATTAGATGAAACAAATGCCAAAGAAAATTATGAACCAACAAAGATTACCCAAAAAAATACAGAAAAAAAAACCTTTGACAAAACAGAAAAAATCAAACCAACTAAACTTGCGTCAATAGCAAACGAAAAACCACCAAAACCACCAAAAACAGAATATCTGCATCCAGTCCAAGATTTACAGTCTCAAAATAATTTTTCACAAAAAACACCTAACAATTCTACTACCTCCGAATTGACTCAACAAAATAACTTGCCTTCCCAAAACTCACAAGAAACCAAATCCCCAACAAAAAAAACCCTTATTTTTCCAATTCTTCTCTTTGTGATTTGATATCATTTGCAATTAATATTTTATCTAATCAAGACGAGCCAACCAAAAACACAATAACAAATTTTTGGACAAATTTAAAAAATCGCTATTCTACTCACAGTTATTATAAAAATGTATCCGAAATTTTGGATAGAGGAAAAATAGTTGCTTTGAGTCAATCCCAACAAATGATTTTAGTTTTTGAAGATGAAGATGCCTTTGAACTTGTTTTACAAAAAAACATCAAACAAAAAGCTTTAGAAATTTTGAATAACGACACTTTTGCAATTACAGACTACATTGCTTTTTTAAAACAAGATTGGCAAGCCTTAGAAACTTTTTACAACAAAAATCATCCTCATCCAAACCAGGAATCAATTGCAAAATTCACAGCTACTTGCAATTTTGATCTTGACTTATATCAAATCAAAGCGACCCAACCAACCAAGCCTGCTATTATCCAACTAGCTTATGATTTTTTTGGTAAAGATATAGTAGAAATAATTAACTAGGAGCAAAAAATTATGAAAACACAATCTAATATGTTTGAAAAATTAAAAAAAATGCAAGAAGCAATTGAAAACGCCCAAAAACAATTAGAATTACAAGAATTTATTGGCAAAGCAGGGGATGTAGAAATTGTGTTTACAAGGCACCAAACAAGTCGTAGATGTTATTATTTCTCAAATTCACAGCAAAGCAATTCTCCAAGAAAGTGTTTTGTTGGCTTTTAATGCTGCTTTAAAAAAGTTAGAAAGAAAATCCAAAGAACTCATGCAAAAAGCATCTGGATATTTGATAGAATTCTAAAATTTTTACCCCCCCCATATTTTGCATTTCTTTATTTTATTTAGCCCTTTTCTTTTCTTTTTATTTTATCACTTATCATTATTTCCCAAATCCCAAACATTATTGCATTAAAAGGAGGTATTTTATGAAAAAAACCAAAACTCCAAAATCACTTTTGGAAACTGCTTATGACATTATGAAAAAACATCACAATCCTGTTTCAGTCTATGATTTATTAAAACAAACATTGCAAAAACACCAAATCCCAAATAACAACCCCAATGTAGCTAATCAGCTTTATTTAGACATCGCTTTGAGCGGAAAATTTGTTTTTTGTGAAGACAATCAATTAATTATTAAAGAAAATAATAAACTTTTTTGGGATAAAGATTTTTTTGAAAAAACTCAAATTTCAAAAGACGAACCTCTAGACGAAGATACCAATTTACAAGAATTAGATTTTGAGGATTTCCTTTCTGACAAAGACACTGTCCAAACTGACCCTCTACAAGATGATTTGCTTGATTTAGAAGACGAACCTTCAGAAGAACAAAACAAAGACGATGACAAAATTGAAGATGATATTGTTTTAGAAGACAAAGATGATTATGAAGAACCATTAGAAGAAGAATACGAACATCTTTATAAAAAATAATTACTACTTTACAATTTGCATTTACAAACAACCAATCAATAATTATCAAGTTTTTTAAGTTCATTAATATCCTTTATTCTTGATGGATAAGGGATTTTTCCTTTTTTATTTCCCCCAACTCTAAACAACCAAAAATGGTTTAAGAAAAAACATTAGTAAAACGAGGTTAAATAATATGTTTTTAGGTTTTTACAATTATACAACTTATTTAACTTACCTAAATTTAATGAGTGGTTTTTGTGGCATTGGCTTTGGTGCTTGCGGCAAATACACTTCTGCTTTAATCTGCCTATTAATATCAGGCGTTTGTGATATGTTTGATGGTGTGGTAAGCCGAACCAAAAAAAATCGCATTCATACAGAAAAAAGCTATGGCATTCAAATTGATTCTTTAGCCGATATAATAAGCTTTGGCGTCCTTCCTATTTTTATTAACTATTCTTTGAGTTTCAAAGGTGAAACTTCAATCATAAAAGAAGAATTTTGGCTATTTGCACTTGTTTGGCTATTTTGGGGCTTTTATCTTTTGGCAGCCTTAATTAGACTTGCTTATTATAATGTTTTAGCTGAAACCCAAAAATACGACTCTCAAAGCCCTTCTTATTTTACAGGTTTGCCCGTAACTGCAGCTGCTATTTTATTTCCTTTTTTATTTTTAGCTAAGTTTATTTGCAAAACTTGGGATTTAAAAAGTTTAGGATTTATCGAACAAAGAACTACTTTTTTTTGGTTTCATTTTGCCTGCATGTTACTTTTAACTTTTTTATTTCTTTGTAAAAAAATCCATTTCCCCAAGCCAAAAGCCAAAACTACAATAACAATTATTTTATTATTAGCACTAAATTTTATCCTATTTATGTTGCTTAAAATCTTATTAAAATATTTGTTACCAATGACAATTACAAAGTGAGCGATTTACAATATGAAAATAGTTAATTTAGAAGGAAAAATTATTTGTCAAGACCCAGCAAGTCGCCTGCAAAAATTTTTATACACAAACTTAGAAAAAAACTTTTGGAAAAGATGCCTTCTCAAAATTTTGATCACTAAACCTATTTCTTGGTTAGTTAATCTGTATTTTTATTCTCCTTGGTCACGCCAATACGCTTTGAAAATCATCGAACAACACCAAATTGATTTAAACCTATTTGAAAAACAAAAATTTAGTTCTTATAATGATTTTTTTACAAGAAAATACAAAGAACTTGCTATTCCTCAAGACAACTTTGCTTTTATCAGTCCTTGTGAATCCAAATTAAGCATTTATCCTATCACCAAAAAAGCACTCTATTGCATCAAAGAAACCAATTACAGTTTAGTTGATTTGTTGCAAAATCCCACATTAGCTCAAGAATACGAGGAAGGCTATTTGCTTATTTTCCGCTTAGAACCCCATGATTATCACCGTTATCTTTTTGTAGACGAAGGTTTTTTTCAAATGATTCCTTGCAAAATCAAAGGAAAATTACATACAGTAAATCCCATTGCCTTTGAAAGTTTTGATGTGTTTAAAACAAACACTCGCGAATATAGTATCTTACAAACCAAAAATTTTGGTAAAATAGTTCAAATAGAAGTAGGAGCCACATTGGTAGGAAAAATCCAAAATCATCCTTTGCAAACGTTTTCAAAAGGTCAAGAAAAAGGCTATTTTGATACAGGAGGTTCAACTATTATTATCTTAGTTAAAAAAAATATAGTTTCATTTGATCCTCGTATTTTAGAACACACACAAAAAAGATATGAAACCCAAATCCCTATTTTAACTGTTATTGGTAAAAAAATAACTCCTACAAAACCCCATCCAATCACTTATAAATCCTTCTCTGAACCCATTACACCCCAACCAAAATCAAATCAAAACTCCAATTGCACCACACAAGCCAATCATAAAGAAAGCGAAGTACAAACACTTGAATAATAAAGATTTAAAAACCAAATTTATTTTTATTACTGGAGGAGTCGTTTCAAGCCTAGGAAAAGGTATCACTGCTGCTTCTATTGGACAAATTTTAAAAAATAGAGGTCTTAAAGTAAGTATTCAAAAACTAGATCCTTATATTAATATTGATCCTGGAACAATGAGCCCTTATCAACACGGTGAGGTCTTTGTCACTGATGATGGCGCTGAAACTGATCTTGATTTGGGTCATTATGAAAGATTTTTAGATGAAAACATGAGCAAAAAGTCAAATGTCACTGCAGGGCAAATTTATCAAAGTGTGATCAATAAAGAACGCGAAGGCAAATACTTAGGTAAAACTGTTCAAGTTATTCCACACATCACTGAAGAAATCAAACAAAAACTAATTGATGTTGCTCTTTTTCACAAATCAGATGTTGTTATTGTAGAAATTGGAGGCACCGTAGGAGACATTGAATCATCGCCTTTTTTAGAAGCCATCAGACAAGTGCGCTTTGATTTTGGTTATCACAATGTTTTGTATCTTCATACCACTTTAGTTCCTTATTTAAAAAAAGCTCAAGAAATCAAAACAAAACCTACCCAACACAGCGTTAAAGAATTACGTGCTTTAGGAATACAACCTCAAATTTTGGTCTTACGTAGTGAAGTTCCTATCAACCCAGAAACCAAAAATAAAATTGCTGCTTTATGTGACATCAATCCACAAGCTATTTTTGAAGCCTTAGATGTTGATATTTTATATCAAATGATTCTTAACTTGCATCATCAAGGAATCGATGATTTTATTTTACAACATTTTAAACTTACTAATTTCTCAAACGCCGATTTGCAATCCTGGAAACAACTAATTACACGCATCCAAAATTTAGAAAAAAAAGTAGTCATTGCTCTAGTGGGTAAATACATTGTTTTACATGATGCTTATTTATCAATCATAGAAGCTCTTAAACATGCTTCTTATCAATATAATTGTAAACTGGAAATTAAATGGATAGATGCTGAAAAAGTAACGCCAGACAATATTTCTTCTTTGCTTGAAGACTATGATGGTATTTTAGTTCCTTATGGTTTTGGCAATCGCGCTATTGAAGGCAAAATTTTAGCCATTAATTATGCAAGAACTAACAATATTCCTTTCTTTGGGATTTGTTTAGGTATGCAGTTAGCAGTTATTGAATATGCCCGCAATGTGCTACATTTACAAGGTGCCAATTCTTTGGAAGTTGATGAAAAGACGCCGCATCCTGTAATTACTAAAAAAATAGTTGACAGCAATTTAGGAGGAACCCTGCGATTAGGTTCTTATCCGTGCCATCTTAAAGCCAACACCAAAAGTAAAGCTATTTATAATCAAGAAATAATTTATGAAAGACATCGTCATCGTTTTGAGATGAATCCTCATTATGTTGCTTTATTTGAAAAAAATAATGATTTTGTTGTTTCTGGAATAAATCAAGAACAAAAGCTTTGTGAAATTGTTGAGTTAAAAAGCCATCCTTGGTTTATTGCAGTACAATTTCATCCTGAGTTTTTGTCAAGACCATTAAAACCACATCCTTTATTTAAAGGGTTTGTTGAAGCGTCTTTATTAAATCAAAAAAATAAATAATTTATAAATGAAAAAAACTACCTTTTTAAGGTAGTTTTTTTGTTATATGTATAATAAAAACACCCTTAATAAGGGTGTTTTTATTTGGTTAAATTATTAACTTTTTCTTGGAGGTTTTTGGCATTATCGTTTTTAAATAATTTTTTTATATTTGAAAAAATTGTATCATCTGCTTTATTATCGTTTTTTTGTAAATAATCATAAGCATCGTCTTTTTCTTTAACAATTTTTTCGTATAGGTCTTTTACTACTTCGTATTCATTGCTAGTTGATTCTTTATAATATTCAATTACGTGTTTATTTACTGCTTCTAAATTAGTTTTAATGATGGCAAGTTTGGAATTAACATTGCCTTTATTTTCTTCTTTTGTTAACTTTTCAACTGAATTATACAAATTTTGAGCTGCTTGTTTTGCCCAAACTTTTTTAGGAGAAAGCCAGTTAACAGGATTAAAAGAAATATAAAAACCTAAACCTACATAAAGAGTAACAGTAATAAAAATAATGCCAGTAATGATTTTTCCTCGTTTGGTTGCTAAAAATTTCATCTTTTTAATTCCTTTACTAGTTATTTTTCATAAATAAAATAATTGAAATACTAAAAAAATAATTACATAAGTAATTATAACACATAAAAAGAGTAAGCTTGACTTTTTGTTTGCCCAAACTGATTGTTATTTTATTTTTTTAAAAAGTTTTGCTAAGGCTTTGTCTGCTTTTTCATCGGGTATAACTGTCAAAAATTTCTTTTTGCCAAGCAAAGTGTTGATGTAAAAAACAGAGGTTTTTTTAACACAAAGAGCTTCTTCAATTGTGTTTTTAATTTCTTCATGGCTAAATTCTTGGTCTTGATACCAATTTCTAACTAAGTCTAATTCGTTAGATGTAAGAGTTTGTCCTTTGTTGTGTTCTAAATATTCAATAGTTTGTTGGATTAAGGTAAGTTGGTTTTGGCGTTTGGATTCGCGAATTTGGTCTTGATAGATTTTTTCTAGCTTGGCAAAAGTGGGGTGTAGTGAAAAAACTTCAATAATTTTATGGTTTTTAGTTTCTTGGGAAAGGTCAAAAAAATCCTTTGACATTAATTGTTCTAAAATATGTTCTACTTCTTTTTTAGTGATTCCTGCTTTTTTGGCTAAGGCGTTGGAGGAAAAGACGCGTTTTTTGGAAAAATCTAGTAAGAATAGCAAAATAGTTAGTTCAGGGTAGGTTAATCCTAATTTTTGGTATTCTTGAATTAACATTTTTTCTACTTGTAAAAAACCATCTTCGTAAAGTTTTTGAAACATAACCATATTATTATTGAAGCTCCTTTTCTTTGCCGCCTTTGTTGTTGAGTAGGTCTTTGGGTTTGGCAACTTTGGATAATGCTTGTTGGGCTGCTTTTTGCTCAGCGGCTTTTTTAGTGCTGCCTTCACCTGTTCCTAAAAGATTTTTTTCTAAATAAACTTCTGCTACAAAATTTTTAGAATGAGCAGGTCCTTGCTCTTGGACTATTTTATATTGGATAGTTTTTTTTTCTGACTGAACTATTTCTTGTAATTGAGTTTTAAAATCAATAATATAGATAGTTTTGGCTAAGTGAGGTAAGACAATATTATGAAAAACTTTTTTGGCTGTCAAATATCCTAAATCAAGATAAATAGCACCAAATAAGGCTTCAAAAGTATCTGCTATAATACTTTTAGCATTAAAATCTTTGTTTTTTTCGCCTTTGCCTAAAAGAAGATAATTTTGCAATTCAATGTTGTGAGCGTAGATGGTAAGTGACCTTTCACACACCGCTTGAGCTCTTTTTTTAGTCATAATGCCTTCGTCTTCTTTGGATTGGGAATAAAGATAGTCAGCCATAAGTAATCCTACGATGGCATCTCCTAAAAATTCAAGTCTTTCGTTGTCTTCTTGGGGTGGGTTTTGTTCGTTAGAATAAGAGCTGTGGGTAAGAGCTTGTTTGTAAAGGGTAAGGTTTTGGGGAGTGATATTGAGGGTTTGAAAAAGAGTTTGGATGTTTTTCATAGGGATTGTTGGCTTTCTTTGGTGGTTTCAGAAGTTTTGGGAGCTGTGTTTTTTGTTGATGCTTGTTTACTTTGGGTTTCTTTGTTTTTTGCACTTTCTAAGGAATGAGCAATTTTTTGATTTACTTGGGCTTTAATTAGTTTTTGAGCTTGTAAAATAGCTTGGCAAAAAGCGTAAGCTTGGGAAGAGCCGTGAGCTTTAATGACAATTTTGTTAAGTCCTAAAAGCATAGCTCCTCCAATTTGGCGTGGGTCTAGTTGGTTTTTTAATTGTTGTAGTGGTTTTTGAAATAAAGTTTTAGTCGCCATTTTTTTGATAAGATTTTTAGTAAGGATAGTTTTGAAGTGGTTCATGAAATTAAGCATTGTGCCTTCATAAGTTTTTAAGGCGATGTTGGCAGTAAATCCATCACTTAATAAAATGTCTGCTGAAGTAGTAAGAAGGTTTTGAGGTTCTTCGTTACCGCCAAAATTAAGATTGGAGTCTTGGGATAAAAGTTGGTAAGTTTCAAGTTCCAAAGCTCTTCCTTTGGTAGGCTCTGTTCCGATGTTAAGTAGTTTTATTTGGGGATTTGGAATTTCTAAAATTTCTTTGGCAATAATGGTGGCATAATTTGCAAAAGTGTGCAAATGCTGGGGTTTTAGTTCGGTGTTAGCGCCTGCATCTAACAAAATTCTTGTGCGATTATCAAAGGAATTAAACATAGGGGCAATGGCAATTCTTTGCATTAAAGGCATTTTTTTAAGAATAAGATGACTTGCTAAGACCAAAGTTTGGGTAGCGCCTGCCGAAACTACTCCTTGAACCTCATCTTGTTTGGCTGCTTCAAGCGCTAAAAATAAAGAAGCGTTGGGAGTGGCTTTTAATTGGTCTCTTATATTTTTGTCGGCTGATCTTAAAAAATAAGGGGTGTGTTTGATAGTAATTTGGTTGTTGCCAAAAAAAGGAGTTTTTTCAATAAGTGGAGTTATTAATTTTTGATTGCCATATAAAACGACGTGAATTTCTTTATTTTTATTTAAGGCAAGCAAGGTTCCTTTGACAATTTCTAATGGGGCAAAATCGCCTCCCATGACATCTATTGCTATTTTAATCATAAAAAAGCTCCTTTCTTTTGTGTATTGTTTTTGAAATTTGATTTTGTTTTTTTTAGATTAAATTGTTTTGTTGGTAAATAAAACGTTTGAGGTTTTTTAAGTTTGGGGTTCATTAAAAAGTATTTTATTTTTACCAAATCGAAATATAGAGGCAAAAAATAAAAATAGGGATAAATCATAATTTGATTGTTTCTTTTGTGAAGTGTTGAAAAATTATAATCCATCATAATAAATTACTTTGATAATAATTATCTTCTAGCCTTTTTGAGTTAAAATTTCAAAGCATTTGCAATTAAAAGAAATTTCAGAAAAAGCATTATCAAAATAATTTTCAAGTTGCAATTAATAAGTCTTGGCAAAAATGTGGCAAAAATAAAAAAAATAAAGAGGCAAATAATGATATCAAAAGATTGGTTGATAAATAATTATAGAAAAAAAGATAATTTAGAACAAATTAATGATAAATTTATTACAAATATTTTTTTATCAAAATAAAATTTATAATAATTTGCTATAATAGTAAATGAAATGTTAAATAAAAAACTACATTAAACAGTTCAATATTATTTTATCATATTAGGAGATAATTTCATTATTTTAAGTTTTTAAGTAATGAATTAAACTTGAAAAGTAACGATTTTATCAACAAAAAATTGTAAAAGGAAGTATTAGAAAATGGAATGCATGCAACAAGCAATCGTTAAAAATTTTTATTTAGAAGTAAAAGTTAGATATTTAAAACAAAATGGTAGTTCAAAAAGACAATGGTTTGCTACTAATGTTTGTGTAGGAACTGATAATTGTAAACAAAAATATGATGAAGTTCTTATGAATTTTACTCATATTGATGCTGATAATCCTGAGTTTTTTTTGCAACCAGGACAAGTTATTAAAGTGTTAGAAGGAAAAGTTAAGCAAAGTAAATGTGGTACTGTTTCTGAAGTTTGGTTAGATGTAGATAGTTTTCGCCAAACTGATGAAGAAGAAAAAAGCAAAATCAACTTCGTATAAGTGGAGTTGATTTTTTTATTATATAAGGGATGTTTTTTGGGTGTGATTTTGAATTATTCTATATTTCAAATATTTTTTTGATATGCCAAAAAGATTAAAAAGAATTTTTATTTAAAAACAACTTAGCTACATTATTGCTTGTTTGAGTAGCAACACATTGCAAAGAAATATTTCTTAATTGAGCAATTTTTTGGGCAATTAATTTGATATGATAAGGCTCATTGGTTTCATTTTGAAACGGATAAGGAGTTAAATAAGGACAATCAGTTTCTAATAAAATTTTATCTAGGGGAATAGTTTTTGCAATTTCGTGGGAAACTTTGGCATGAGGATAAGTAACAACTCCTCCAATTCCAATGTAAAAACCTAGTTCCAAAGCTTTTTTGGCTTCTTCTAAACTAAAAACTAAACAATGAAAAACTCCTCTAACTTGATTGCGATAAGGTAGTAAAAGTTGATAAATTTCTTCAAAAGATTTGCGTGCATGAATAATAATAGGTAAGTTATATTGGATAGCAATTTTAACTTGGGCTTGAAAAAACTTTTTTTGGACAGCTAAATTATCTTGTCTGTGATGAAGATCAAGGCCAATTTCTCCTATAGCAACTGTTTGCTGATGATTGAGGTATTTGATGATGCTTTCGGGAGTTTCTTGGGAAAAATCAGAACAAGGATGAATCCCAAAAGCTACCATTACTTCTTTATATTTATTAGCGATTTCATATGCTTTTTGGTTAGTTTTTTCATCCATGCCTATAACAATCATTTTTTTGACGTCATTATTCCAAGCTTTTTGAAAAACATCATCTAATTTATTTTTATATGTTTTAAGATTGAGATGAGCGTGAGTGTCTATTAACATTTTAATGTATTCCTTTTTTTGATTTTAAGGGGTTAGAAAATGGTTATTTTGTTGTTATTTATAAGTTTTAAAAAATGGTAAATATAAAAGATTAAAGAAGTGATTTTAGATTTGTTAATTTCATAGGGTAAATTATTTTGCAAGGTTAAAAGTAATAATAATATTATAATTAGATACATAAGAAAGCAAAACAAAAATTTATTTAATAAATGTTGGGCTTTTAATCTTTATTTTTCTTATTCTTTTTTTGGTTTTCATAATAAAAAATACTAATAGCAAATAAATTATGTTTTTTGATAGTTTTGATAAAATCTTTTTCAAAATAAGCAAAACCTAATCATTTAAAAAATTTAACATATAAAAACCATAAAACACTATATGAATATAAAGTAAAATAGATATAAAAACAAATAAAATAAGTTAAAGAAATATAAAATAAAAATTTTGCCAATGTTTCTTTTTTTAATTCCACATTAAAAAATAGTGCTAAAATCATTAGTATAACAACTAAAACAAAAGAGCAACAAACTATTTTAGTTTTTTTCTCTTTAGAATTAAAACTTATATTGTCATCATACATGCATGCTTTAAAATATGGCCTAATAGATTCACCAAAATCAATATTTTGAATTGTTTTTCCCTTGTTAGGGTCTTTATTAAACAAATTCTTTACCTTGGGATCATTTAAAACCAATATAAAAAGGAATGCCAGAAAGAGTCAAAAATGGCAACAAATAAATAAAAGGTAAACTTAATGCCCAATATTTATCTGGGATTGTAAATATTTTGGCTTTTTCGAGAAAAGCTATGGTAAAATCTGCAAACAATAAGATAAAAAATAAAACTTTTCTAATGGTATATTTAGTAATCATTTATCATCTCCTTTTATTCAAAAATATTTGAGGATTTAATATTTAATGTTGTGCTTTATCTTTATTTTAGTTTTGTTGTTTTATTTCGCTTCGTTTTCTTTTTCTTTTTTGGGTTTTCATAATTCCATCACCCATTTAAGGAAAAAGAACCTATTAAAGGTTCTTTTTTTGTTAAAAGATCAAATAATAATTATGCATGAATTGGTTTGTCAACGGCTCCTAAAAGAGCTTCAAAAGTAAGTTCTGATAAGGTAGGATGAGGATGAATTGCTTGAGATAGTTCGTAAGCAGTTCCTTCAAGTTCCATTCCTACAGCCATTTCGCTAATTAATTCAGTAGCATTGTAAGCATAAATATGCATTCCTAAAATTTCTAAATGTTTTTTGCAAACAATTAATTTAGCAAAACCTTCTTTTTCGCCATCAGCTAAAGATTTTCCAACAGCTCCGAGAGATATTTTAGAAACTTTATAATCCATTTGTTTTTCTTTGGCTTGTTGTTCGGTCATGCCAATAGAAGCAATTTCAGGAAAACCATAAATACAAGCAGGAACACGGTCATAATTAATGGGTTGTGCTTTTTGTTCTAAAGCGTGAGTCACAGCTACAATACCTTCATGACTTGCCACGTGAGCTAACATGTGTTTGCCGTTTACATCACCAATAGCATATACTCCAGGAATTGAAGTTTGACAAAAATTATCAGTTTGGACGCTATTGCGGTTGAGGGCTAAATTTAATTTTTCTAAGCCTGCAAGATTGGCTTTGGTGCCTACAGCCATTAAAATAACATCCGAAGTAATTGTTTTGGCATTGCCTTTTTGAGTGTAGGTAGTTTGATTGTCATTAATTTTAGTTACTTCTACTTGAGTCAAAATTTGGATGCCGTCTGCTTGAAGTTTTTTAGTGTATGCAACAACAACGTCCCTATCCATACCATTTAGAATATTGTCTTGTCTTTCTAAAATAGTCACTTCGCTACCAAAAGAATTAAAAATAGTTGCAAATTCTACTCCAATAACACCGCCTCCTACAATAGTAACTTTGGAAGGATAGCTTTCTAGTTGTAGTAATTCTTTACTAGTTTTAAGAATGCCTTTTTGATAAGCTTCTTGGGCGCCTGGAATAGGAGTAACAAAAGCGGTACTTCCTGTTGCAATAATTAATTTTTGGGTGTGCAATAAGTTAGTGTCTACTTGGACTTCGCAAGGAGAAAGAACACTTGCAAAACCATGGTAAAAATCAATTTTATTTTTTTTCAGGAGAAAAGATATGCCTGTAGTAAGTTGAGCAACAATTTTATTTTTGCGTGATAAAATGGAGGACCAATCAAAAGAAACTCCGTTTTGTACTTTAATTCCAAAATCAGCACAACGTTTGATATCTTTATACATTTTGGCACTTTTTAAATAAGCTTTGGTAGGAATACAGCCATAATTAAGACAAATACCACCTAATTTATGTTTTTCTACTAAAGCAACTTTAGCACCCATTTGAGCAGCTTTAATGGCAGCAACGTATCCACCAGGACCTCCACCAATCACTAAAACATCATAATTTTTCATAATTTGCCCTTGGTCTTTCTGTTAGGATAAAAGCAATAAAGTAGGAGTATTTAGCAATTCTTTAACGCGTTTTAAAAATCTACCGCCATCAGCACCATCAATAATACGGTGGTCAATTGCTAAGGAAAGAGGAAGCATGTCTGCAATTACAATTTGACTGTTTTCAACTACAGGTTTTTTGGTGATTTTTCCTACCCCTAAAATAGCTAATTCAGGGTAATTGATAACTGGAGTGCCGTAAGTAATATCGATAGAACCAAAATTAGTGATAGTAAAAGTTCCGTTTTGAAGTTGATTTAATTCTACTTTTCTTTCGGTAGTGGCTTTGGCTACTTGTTGTAATTGTTGTGCCATTTCTAAAAGAGTTAATTTGTTAGCATCTTTGATGTTAGGAACGATTAGACCGTCTTTGGTATCAACTGCTACTCCTAAATTAATGAATTTTTTGTAAGTAACTTCTTCTTTAACGTCATCATAACTAGCGTTAAATAATGGGAATTCTTGTAAGGCAATCGCTACTGCTTTCATGATAAAAGCCATAAAAGTTAATTTGATTCCTTGGGATTGTGCTTGATCTTTGGCTTGTTTGCGTAGTGTTACTAAAGCAGTAATGTTTACTTCGTCCATTAGAGTAGTTTCTGGGATTTTGCCTTTGGAAAGAACCATTTTTTGGGCGATGGCTTTTCTGAGGCGAGAAATTTTTACTACTTCTGTTTCTTGGCTAGATGTGGCAAAAGTTGGGGTTGGTATTTGTTCTTCTTGGACAAAAGGGGTTGTTGGTTGTGGTTGAGTTTGTAAAGGGTTAGTTGCGTTTTGTACATCTACTTTTAAGATTTTTCCATTTACACCTGTTCCTTTAATGGTTGAAAGGTCAAGTCCTAGTTCTTTGGCTAGACTTTTTACTAATGGAGTAGCAAGTACTTTTTGAGGTGGTAAAGAGGTTTGTGCGGATGTTTGTGCTTGTTGGGTGTCGTTTTTTTCTGTAGCAGCAGTTTCATTAGGGTTTTGAGAAGAAAACTTTTTAACATCTGCATCAGTGTCACCTGGTTCTTGGATTAAAACGATAGTATCTCCTACGCAAATAACTTCACCTTCATTAAGGTCTCTTTTTAAGATTTTTCCTGCTACAGGAGAAGTTAGTTCAACGTCTAATTTGTCAGTTTCAACTTTAACTAAAACATCACCTTCTTTTACTTGGTCGCCCACTTTAAAAAACCATCTTGTAATTGTACCTTCATGAATGCCTTCGCCGACATCAGCAAATTTAAATTCAAACATATTTTTATCTCCTTGATTATAATGCAGTTTAGTTTGGTTGGGGTTTTGTTGTTTGCTTTTTTAGTTTTTAATTTTTATTTTGGTATGTGTTTTGGTTGGTGGTTATGGTTATGATTGTGGTTTTTAGTTTTATTTAGATATTTTGAGTTTTTAATTTGATTTGGAAGTAGTTTTAATGTGTTGTTTTTCGGGACAAAAGAAAAGGGTTGTTTTGCCTTTATATTTTTATATCCTTATATCTTTTTGTTATCTTATTCGCAAACCACTTTTTTAATAGCATCAGCTATTTTTTCAGGGCTTAAAAACTGATAATGTTCTGCTTTGGCTAAAGGCATTGTGATATCATTTCCAGTAACTCTGGCAGGAGCTGCATCTAGGTATAAGAAAGCTTGTTCGTTAACTAAAGCCATTAATTCTCCTGCAGGTCCGTAAGTTTTACATGCTTCATGAACTACTAAAAAGCGTCCAGTTTTTTTAACAGATGTAATTACAGTTTCTCTGTCAATAGGATTAATAGTTCTTAAATCAATTAGTTCTACGGAAACATTAGGATCAAGTTGTTTAAGGGCTAATAGTGTTTCTGGTACCATTGCTCCCCAAGCTACAACTGTAATGTCTGTGCCTTCTTGAACGACTTTGGCTTTACCGATTTGGACTTCGTAATCTGTTTCGGGAACTTCTTGACGGAAACCACGATAAATTCTTTTAGGTTCCATGTAGACTACTGGATCAGGGTCGTTAATAGCAGCCATTAATAAACCTTTAGCGTCGTAAGGATTAGATGGAATAACCACTTTAAGACCAGGAACAGAGCCTAAAATTACTTCTAATGATTCGGAGTGATGTTCTAAGGATTTTACCCCTCCACCAACTGGGACTCTTACTACCATAGGTACTGTGTAATTACCACGACTACGGTTACGCAAACGGGCTGCGTGGGCAAATAGGTCTTCTAGTCCTACAAAAATAAAACCATCAAATTGGATTTCTGCAACTGGTCGCATGCCGTTAATTGCAAGTCCGATAGCACTTCCGATAATAGAAGATTCAGCAATAGGGGCATTAAAAACGCGAGTTTCTCCGTGTTTGTCTTGTAGGCCTTTAGTTACGCGGAAAACGCCGCCTAATTTTCCTACATCTTGTCCAAAAAGAACTACTCGAGGATCTTTTGCTAACTTGCTATCTAAAGTTTGATTAATTGCATCTAGTAATGTCATTGAAGCCATTATTATTTACCTTCCTTTGTGTTGAAAAAAGCTTTGCATTCTTCGTATTGTTCTTCTAATTGAGGAGTCATTTTTTCATAAGTGTATGCAAAAATATCTTTAATATCGATGTTGTTGCCTGTTTGTTCTACTTTTTGGTGTGCTAAAACAACTTCTTCTTGGGCTTCTTTTTCAAATTGTTCTACTTGTTTTTGAGTTAGATAACCTTTATTCATCAAGTATTTTTGAAAACGTACAATTGGGTCTTTTTTGCGCCACTCTAATTCTTCTTCTTTGCTACGGTAAACAGAAGCATTATCATTAGTGGAGTGTGCTTCTAGACGATAAGAAACATTTTCAATTAAAGTAGGTCCGTTTCCTTTGCGCGCTTCGTTAAAGGCTTCTTGGGCTGCTACATAAACAGCTAAAATGTCGTTGCCGTCTACTTGCATGCCAGGAATTCCACAAGCATAACATTTTTGAGCTAAAGTTTTAGCTTTGGATACTTTGTTACGAGGATTAGAAATAGAATACTGGTTATTTTGAATAAATACTACTAATGGTACTCCAAAAACAGCAGCATAGTTAAGACCTGCATTAAACTCTTCGTGTGCAGTTCCTCCGTCTCCAATAGTTGCAATAGTTACTTCTTTTTTATTTTGCATTTTGCTTGCTAAGGCAAGTCCTGCTCCTAAATTAACACTAGAGCCAATAATAATGTTAGCTGGTAAAATACGCAACTTAGGGTCTAGTTGAGAGCCTTTTTCATTGCCATACCAGTAAAGATAAAATTGTTCTAAAGAAACTCCACGGTAAAGAAAAATTCCTGCATCACGATAATAAGGTGATACCCAATCTTGGGGTTCTAAGGCAGCAGCGACACCTACTTGAGATGCTTCTTGCCCTGAGTTAAGTAAATAGTTTCCCATACGTCCCTGGCGTTGATATTTTAAGGCTGCTAAATCAGCTTGTCTACCTAAAACCATTGTTTTATACATTTTTAATAAAACATCTTTAGATAATTTTGGTTCTAATTCAGGTTGAACAAGGTTGCCATTTTCGTCAAGTATTTGGAATTGTTTACCTTTTAGGGGGTCGTACACATTCGTTAACATTGTAATACTCCTTATTTTATTTATATTAGTTTGTTTTTGATTAAATGTATTATACCTTTATTGTGTTACTAAATATAATTAATTTAGTGTTATTTGATAATATACATCTACACTTAAATTGTACTTGAAATTAAGACAAATGATGAAACAAAATAATGAAAATTGCAAGTTTAAGAGATAAAAAAATACCATATATTATAATATATGGTATTTCAATTAATATTTATTTATTGTTGATGATGTCAACTGGTTTTTTGTTAGACCATTTATAAATAATGAAAGATATAAATAGTAGAGTCATTAAAAAGACATAACTAAATGATAATAAATTAAATAAAAGGACTCTTACAAAAGGATTGAAAGCTAAATATGGTGATGTAAACCATAATAAAATGCCTTTATTTTTCGAATTTACTAAAGAATTATCGAAAACCATAATGTCATTTTCACTTTCAAAATTGGGCAACGGTTTCATATCGAAAGATGAAAATAATATAGATGCATCTTTAAACCAAAGTAAAATACTTAATAATAATACAAAAGTTAAAACCATTTGGAATAAAGCAAAAAAGAATGCTTCAACTAAAAAGATTTTACCAACATTAACACCATTAGAACCTAAAGCTCTTAGAATACCCATTTTTTTATTTTGAAGTTTGGCACTCATAGAAAAATAAAGCATAATCATAGCACCTGGAACAGATAAAATCCAAACCCAGAACATAGGGCTACTTATAATTTGAATAATTTTAACAGCTATTTGCACAACACCAACAAACAAATATAATTCTACATATCCTTTATATCCTTCAAATAATTCATACATTTGATATATTTTATCACAGATTCCGAACCATTTATAACTCAAAAATGTAAAAGCAAAAAACATAAAAATAAAAGTTGCAATAGCAGTTACTAAAACAGTCAATGCCAAGAAAAACTTTTTATTTTTAAAACTCTTTAAAGCAGCCTTAGCAACAAACGAAAAAGGCAAACAACTAGGAAAAGATACAAAATCAGTATCTTGTTGTAATACTTTAGTCTCATCAGTTTTATCAAAGTTTTCTAAAGCAGGATTTTTAGTTAAGTTAGTTAAGTTTGCAATCATTTCAGCTGTAAGAACTTGACCTTCTTTAAATACTTGTTTTTTGTCTTTGCTTTTTTTAGTAGTGTCTTTTTTTCTTGTCATATCTGATATGACTTTACCATCTTTACATTCTAAAATACGATCAGCATATTTATAAGCACTTTCGCTATCATGAGATACAATAACTACTAATTTTTCTTTACTTAAATTTTGAAGTAAATCAAAAACTTGGGTTCCTGTTTCTGAATCTAGATTTCCTGTAGGCTCATCAGCAAAGACCATTTTAGGATTTTTCACCAAAGCACGAACAATAGCAACACGTTGTTTTTGTCCTCCTGAAAGTTCATTAACTCTTCTATTTAGGAATGAAACATCCAATCCTACTTGATTCATTAAATCATTAATTAAGGCAACATCTGGTTTTTTATTTTGTAATTGTAATGCTAAGACAATATTTTCAAATACATTCATATCTTCTATTAAGTTGAATTCTTGGAAAATAAAACCAATCATTCCATTACGATAATTATCTAAATATTTTTGATTAAAAGTTGTAATAGGAACTTTGCATACTTCAACTACGCCGCCGTTTGCAACATCAATGCCTGTTAAAACATTTAATAAAGTAGATTTACCAGAACCTGATTTACCTAAGATAAAAACCATACCTTTATCAGGTAATTTTAAAGAAACGTCTTGTAAGGCCATCGTCATATTACCGCGTTTAGTAACGTAATTTTTGCTTAAATGGTTGACATTAAACATTTTTAAAGACTCCTTTAGTTTTTTTGTTGTTTTATTGATTAAAAAAATTTATAATTATACAAATGTAAAAAGGCAAAAAGATAAAAAGGGTAAAAAAACTAATTTAACTACCCTATTATTTTACTTATTTTACCACAATTATTATATTTGCATATACACTTAAAAAGCAATATTTTTTTTATCTATTTTTATCTAATTTCAATATGAAAGTGTTTAATCAAATTAGAAGTAATTTTTTCCATACAATGTTCTACATCTTGTTTTTCTAAGTTTTTATCTAAGTTATGGAAAAAAAGTCTAAGGGCAAGAGAATGTTTTTCTTTGGTTTTAGGTATTTGATAAACATCAAATAATTCACATTTGATTAAATCAAAAGGGGTAGTTTGTTTAATGGTTTGTTCGATTTGATAAAAGGAATATTTGGTATCTACTAAAAAGGCTAAATCACGAATAACAGTAGGAAATTTAGGAATTGGTTGGAAGGTAAACGTTTTTGTAGTGTTAAGAATTTCATCCGTTAAAAAAAGTTCACAAAGAAAACTTTCTTTTAAGTGGTATTTGGTATTAAGTTGGGGATGTGTTTTTCCGATAACTCCTATTATTTGATTGTTAAATAACAAATTGGCTTGCATTCCTGGATGAAAATTACTATGTTGTTGTGTTTTTTGATAAGTAAGGGTAATGCCTAGAAAAGCACTAATTTTTTCAAGGATGCCTTTGGTAACAAAAAAAGAACTTGAAACATCTTGTTTGTGCCACAAGGAATTTAAGAAATGACCATTCAAAGCAAAAGCAAGACTTAATGTTTCTTGGTTGGGAAAATAAGTTTTTCCAATTTCAAAAAAAGCAGTATCAAAAGTTTGTCGTTTGTGCTGATAGCTTAAAACTTCTACTAAACTACTTAGCAAACTTTGTCTTAAAATCATTTTGTCTTGTGACAAAGGATTCATTATTTTGATAAAGGGTTTTTGAGGAGTAAAAGCTTCAAACATCTCAGAGCTAATTAAACTGTAAGTAATAGTTTCATAAAATCCTAAATTAACTAAGAGTTTGCGCAATTCTCTAATATTTTTTTGTTTTAAGGTTAATTTTCCTTGAGTAGGGATTTGAATTGTTTGGGGAGGTAATTTATGGCAACCATAAAGTCTAGTTAAATCAGAAATGACATCTTCTTTAATTTTGACATCATAACGACGTAAAGGAGCTTGGAGGTTTAATTGTTCGTTTTTGTTCTGTGGTCCTAAATGTTTGGATGTATGTATCTGATAATCTAGGTTTAATAACCAATTTTTGATTTGAGTAGGGCACAAAGAAACGCCAATTTTTCTTGTAACAAAATCAAGATTCAAAGAAATAGTAGGATTGGTACGGTTTTTTTGTTTTGTAATTACAGGTTGGTAAGTAATTTTGCCATCTGCTAAAGTGACTAAAAGTTGGCATGCTTTTTGAAAAGCTAAAGGAATAAGACTTTGGTCAATGCCTCTTTCAAAACGTAGGGAACTTTCAGTTTTGGTTTTGAGTTTTTGACAAGTTTGGGCAATAGTTTGGGGCGAAAAATAAGCAGCTTCAAGAATAATTTTAGTAGTTGTAGGTTTAATGCTGCTTTCTAAAAGTCCTACAATACCAGCTAGAGCAATGGCTTTTTTGCCATCTGTAATAACTAAATCATTTTCATCTAAAACAAAATCATTTTGGTTAAGAGTTGTAATATTTTCTTGTGGTAAGGCTTTTCTAACTTTGATTTGTTTGATGTTTTCAGAATCAAAAGCGTGTAGGGGAATACCGTATTCGATTAAAATTAAATTAGTGATGTCAACAACATTGTTGATTGGGTTGATGCCTGATTGTAAGAGGGCGTTTCGCAACCATAAAGGAGAAGGTTTGATTTTGATGTTTTCCAAGATACAAGCGTTGTATTCATAACAACTGTCGTTTTCAATTTGGACTTTTAAAGGAGATTGAGGCAAGTTTGCAAAAAAATCGGGGTTTGTTTGGTCTTCGCTGTTTTTTGTTTTGTAGTTGGTTGATTTTGTTTCTTGATTGTTATTGGAACTTTGAGAAGACAAAACTGCTTTGAGATCTTTGGCAAAACCTAGGTGAGATAAAAGGTCACCCACGATTGGGTGTAAGCCCTAATTCTAAGATAAAACAATCAAGTCCTAAAGGAATTAAAGCATTACTTCCCAAAGCAATTTGGTCGTTGGGGTCATCAAAAAGATAAATTCCTTCTTGTTCTTGGGGAGTTAAAAATTTGGTACTAATTCCCAATTCTTCCAAAGCACAAAGCATTCCTTCTGAAAAAACTCCATAAATTTTTTTGTTTTTAAGGGTGGCGTTGATGCCTTCCAAAAAAGAACCTTCTGAAGCTACAATAACTTTTTTGCCATTTTGTAAATTAGAAGCTCCACAAACAATTTTGACTACTTTTGTTCCAGTGTTAACTTCTACTAAATTTAATTTTTGGGAACCTTGAATTTTTTGAAAGTTAAGAATTTGCCCCACCACTAAATTAGTGTTTTTGGATAGGGGGAAAAAATTTTGCACTTCGGTAATATAATTGTTAGTTAAGGCAGAAATATTTTGGGAAAGGGGTTGCGAAAAATGGTTTTTTAAAATATTTTCAATAATTTTCATTGTTGGTGGTGTTCCTTGCAAATTGTTTTAAAAAGCGAATATCATTAGTATAAAAATGTCTAATATTGTCAATTTGATATTTAATCATAGCAATTCTTTCAATACCTATTCCAAAGGCAAAACCTTGATATTTTTCAGGGTCATAATTAGCATTTTTAAGAACTTGGGGATGCACTAAACCAGCTCCTAAAATTTCTAAATATTCTTTGGTGCCATCTTTTTTGGTAATTACTAAATCAACTTCAATGCTAGGTTCGGTAAAGGGAAAATAAGACGGTCTTAAATGAATTTCTTGGGAAGTGCCAAATAATTCTTTGGTAATGAGTAAAAGAGTTTCTTTGAGATGGGAAAAATTAATGTTTTTGTCAATGACAAGTCCTTCGAGTTGCATAAATTGATGGCTATGAGTGGCGTCATCATCGTCTTTGCGGTAAACTTTTCCAGGAGAAATAATTTTGAGGGGTCCTCCTTGGCGAGCTTTCATTTCTTTGACTTGGACGTTGGAAGTGTGGGTGCGCAAAAGTTTTTGGGGGTCAATATAAAAAGAGTCTTGCATTGCTCTTGCGGGGTGGCCTTTGCCCATGTTGAGCATTTCAAAATTATAAAAATCAGTTTCAATTTCGTTGCCTTCTTTAATTTCATAGCCTAAAGATAAAAATAAATCTTCAATTTGTTCAATGATTTGATTAAGGGGGTGGGCGCTTCCTTGGAAAAATTTCAATCCTGGTAAAGTAGGATCAATTTCTTCTTGGAGCAATTTGGCGTTTAGTTGGTTTCTTTGTAAAATTTCTTTTTCTTTTTGTAAAGTTAAAATAATTTCTTGTTTTAAAACGTTAATTAATTTGCCTGCAACTGCTTTTTGGGCATGAGGAAGGCTTTTTAGCTCTTGGGTAAGTTCAAACAAGATGCCCTTTTTGCCTAAAAATTCTTTGTCTAGGGTCATTAATTGGTCTAAATCATGTTTGTTTTTTTGTAAACTGGTGTGAAATTGTGTGGTTAGATTTTTGATTTTGGTTTGCATAAAAATGATAACACTTTCTTTATTTTGGAAATGAAAAATATTGGGGTTGGGGTTAAAATTAAAAACTACATTTGAATTATTGAAATAATGTTTCCTTTAGTAAGTAACGATAGCCACATTCCTAAGGTAGCTCCTAATAAAACTCCTAAAGAAACTCCAAAAGATCCTTTTTTTAATCCTAAAATAGTACCTCCTAAAAACATTCCTGCTACCATTGCTGTTAAATGTAGTTGGGTGGTTTTTTGGTAAATATCTGTTTGAGTAGGTTTACTTAAATAAATTGCTAATACAACAATGACAATAGATTTAAAAATAATGCAATTGCTTAATAGTTTGCTACTTAAAAAAGGTTTTTTGGGTGTGTTGGTTTGGGGCAAATTGTTTTTTTTAATTAAGGCTTTTCTTGGTTTTTGGTTCATATAAATATCCTTTCTGGGATAAAGTTGTAAAAATTTGGAGTTGCAAAATGGTTGTTAGAAATGTTTGCAAAAAATATAATTTGTGATTTGTGATTTTGGATTAGTTTTTTTATTTTATTATTTGTTTTTTATTATTTGGTTCGCACAAAATAATTAAAAGCAAAAAATAAAGTTAAGTTAAGTTGGGGATTGTTGAATAAAATTTATTTGTCCTTATAAGCTTCATTATGCACTCCTAATGCAGCACGTCCTGAAGGGTCGTTTATTTGTTTAAAAGCTTTGTCCCATTCGATAGCTTTTGCAGTACAGCAAGCAATTGAAGGACCACCAGGAAAAAGACTTATTGCACTTGGCAAAGGAAATAAGATTTCAAAAATTTCGCGATACATGTAGCCTTCTTTGTTTGTAGGAGTATTGTAAGGGAAACGAACATAAGCATTTTTTAATTGTGTATCTGTGATTTTGGTTTGGGCAAGTTGTTTTAAAGCATCAATCCAACTGTAGCCTACTCCATCAGAAAATTGTTCTTTTTGGCGCCATACAATCTTTTTGGGTAAATAAGATTCAAATGTTTGTCGTAGAATATGTTTTTCTATTTTGCCATTTGTGCCACACATTTTATCTTTGGGATTAAGTCTCATAGCAACATCTAAAAAGTTTTTGTCTAAGAAAGGCACTCGCGCCTCTACTCCCCAAGCACTCATTGCTTTGTTGGCTCGTGAACAATCATATAAATGTAATGAAGCTAATTTACGGACTGTTTCTTTGTGGAATTCTTGAGCATTAGGGGCTTTATGAAAATATAGATAACCTCCAAAAATCTCATCAGCACCTTCACCAGAAAGAATCATTTTGATTCCCATAGCTTTAATTTTGCGAGCCATTAAATACATAGGAATTGATGCGCGAATAGTTGTAATATCATACGTTTCAATGTGATAAATAACATCTTTTAAAGCATCTATGCCTTCTTGAATAGTAAAATTAATTTCATGATGGGCTGTTCCTAAATGATTGTCTACTTCTTTGGCAGCTTTAAGATCAGGAGCGCCTTTAAGACCTACAGCAAAAGAATGAAGTGAAGGAAAACAAACCTCTTTTTTACTTGATTCTTCTATGCGGTGTTTGGCAAATTTTTTAGTGATTCCAGAAATAATAGAAGAGTCAAGACCACCAGATAAAAGTACGCCATAAGGAACATCAGACATTAAAATTTTTTTTACTGATGCTTCAAGAAAATTGCGTAATTGGTTTGTGTTGGTTTGGTTGTTGTAAACATTTTGATAATCCATCCAATTGCGTTTATAATATTTCACCATTTTGCCAGATTCACTATATAAATAATTTCCTGGAGGAAAAATAGAAAGGGTTTGGCAAATGGGAATTAAGGCTTTCATTTCAGAAGCTATATAAAAATTTTGGTTAAGGTAATATCCCATATAAAGTGGAATTATTCCCATATGATCGCGTCCTATAAGATAGGTGTTTTTTGTAAGATCATATAAAATAAATGCAAACATTCCTTGTAATTCATCTAAAAAATTAACACCTTTTTCTTGATATAGTGCTAGAATAACTTCACAATCTGATTCTTTTTGAAATTCGTATTTATCTTTGTATTGTTTGCGTAAATCTAGGTGGTTATAAATTTCTCCATTTATTGCAAGTATTAAGGTTTTGGTTTTATTATAAAGTGGTTGAGCTCCAGCATTAACATCTATAATTGATAGTCTTTCGTGTGCTAAAATGGCTTTTTGAGAGGCAAAAATTCTTGACCAATCAGGTCCTCGATGACGCATCAAACTTGAAAGTTTAAGAGCTTGGTCACGCAAAATTTGTGGATCGGTTTTAATATTTAGTATTCCAAAAATTGAACACATTTTATTCTCCTTTTAAACGCATTGAAAACACATTTTATTTTTTCTTCGATAAACAACTTCATAACAAATTATAATCTTTAAAAAAATCATATAAAGCGTTTTTTTCAATGTGAGGAGCAGTTAAATTTGCAACTTTGTGAAGAGTTTCATAATGATTATTTGCCATGACGATTCCTATATCTGCAAATTGAAGCATTTCAAAATCGTTGCAACCATCTCCCATGCAAATTAATTGGCAGTCTTTGTGGTCTTTCATAATTGCTTGGATACCATAAGCTTTATTAACTTGTTTGGCACTTAAACTTACAACACCATTTTTCCAATAATAAGCGTGGAGTTGTTCAAAATCTTTTAAAAAATCAACAACAAGGGAGGTATTTGGATGAAATAAATTATTTTGTAAATAGGTTTTTCTAAATGAAGATTGCTTTTGATGGGATTTTTTTTGCAACATTACATTATCAAACAAACTTTTAGAATCAGGATCTGTTGTTTGGGTTATGTCCTTTTCTTCTAAACTGACATTGAGAACTATGATTCCTTTTTTTTGGGCTTGGCAATTTAGTTTAATTACAAGTTCTTGGGGGATGCAAGTTTGTTGGACGATATTTGTGGCTTTCCAAGTAATAACTCCATTTAGAACAACAAAATACTTAAATAAAGAAGTAAGTTCTTTTAAAACGCTTAAACCTTTGTAGCTTCTTCCTGTAGCAATTTCTAAAATATTATTGGGTTTTTTCGCTAGGGTTTGTAAAAGTTTTGTGGTTTGTGAAGGAATTTCTTTGGTTTTGCCGTTGTATAAAGTTTGGTCAATATCAAAAAAGAATAGTTTTTTCATATTTGTTCCTTTATTCCTTGATATATTATAATCAAAAGATAACTAATTAATGCAAAAATGATGAAAAAAATAAATGACATAAAATATTATACAAATCAAATATTTTTATTTTGTCATAAATAAACTTTTAAACTTTGGTATAAATAAAAGCATTTCCAAAAATCACTTTTTTGATAATAAATTTTTTGGGCTGATATGCGTTTGTTTTTTTGATATTCAAAAGGATTGTCAAAAAAGATTTTAGCTAAACGATGAAAAATAATTTCTGCTCCCTTTTTGCCAACTTCAGGATGTAAAGGGTTTTTGGAATAATCACAAATTTTTAAATGCAAAAGAAAATGTTCTAATAAATTACAATACACCAAATTAATGCCTTTTTGGTATTCAAAAGGGTGGTGTTTGGCGTATTTGGGATTTGATAATCCTCTTGCTTGATATTCTTTTATGTGGTGTATTTCTAAGCCTTCAGATGTTTTTTTGATATTTGGGTTAGTTTGAGTAAAACTTGCATCCATAAAATAAGAGCCACTTACTAAACCGTATTTTTGTTTTACAAAAGTTACTGATTGATCGTATGTTAAAAGCATCATAATTTCAATATCAGTTATTTTTTGGTCTTGTTGTAATTTATCAAAAATGGTGTGAATGTCTTGTAAATGTTTTAATATATTGTTGCATTTACGATTGGAGTTCCAAAGAAATTTCATCAAAAAGAAATTATTTATTTTTTTTAATTCACAATAAATGGCATGATAAAAATAAAATGTTTACATCCATAAACTGATTTTTTCTGATAAAAAGACAATATTTTTTTTGATGTTGACTTTTTGTTTAAAATGTATTGCGCAAAAAATGATTACTAATATTGTTACAATTAATAATTTATTCATTTTTATCCTCTTTTATTTATTTTTATTGATTGTGTAATTGTTTAAAAAAACAGATTTAATCAAATTAAAAACAAAAAAATGAAAAGCAAAGCAAAGCAAAAAATATGAAAAAGGCAAAAGGAGCAAAATATAGAAATATAATAATTTTAAATAATTTAATAATGTGTTTGTATTTACAATAATTTTGAATAATAAAATAATATTTAAGATTTATTTTTTTGATTAATTAATAAATTATGAAGTCCAAAGCCTAATGTTTTTTTTTGTTTAATGACAAGTTCTTTTAAAGGTAATTCGGGGTGTATTTTAGGTTCGTAATCCGAATATGGATAATATTTAACTTCTTTTAAATCTTTGTTTTGTTCTAAAGTATTGCGGTTTAGCCCCATTTTATCAAGGGTGCCTGCAAAAATTAAATTAGTTAATAAAGGTTCGGTGAGGAAAGGAAACAATTGTTGTTTAAAGGTTTTAAAAGAATAATAAAGGGGCATTTGGGCAGTTTTAGTTAATTTTTGGTGTTCTTTAATTAATTTTTTTTGTTCTTTCATTAATTCTTGGCAAAAAGCAACATTTATTCCTTTAATAATAGTTAGAGGCAAAAATAATTTATTGTCTTTGAAATAATATTTATCTTGGCTACTAAATATATGGGGTGGTTCTATAATGATACCTTTTTGGATAACTTCTTTGAGCAAAATTTCTGTCTGGGTTGCATCTCCAATAGCATCATTTAATAAAGTAATTACAAAAGCAATAAAATGATTAGCTTTCAAATAAGCCATACGATAACTAATTAAAGAATAAGCGACACTGTGACTTTTGTTAAAACCGTAATTGGCAAATTTTAAAATATAATCATAAAGTTTGTTAGCTATTGTAAGGTTGCGTCCTTGTTCTTTGCTTTGGGCAATGAAGTTGTTTTTTTCTTGCAATAATAAATCTTTTTCCTTTTTGCTAATAGCTCTTCTAAAAAGGTCTGCTTGGGCAAGACTGTATTTGGCAAAGACAGCTACAATTTGCATAATTTGTTCTTGATAAAGAATAATGCCATAAGTGGGTTGGAGGATAAAATCAATTAAGGGGCTAAAAAAGTGGTAGTTTTTTGATGGCGGTTTTTTAAAAACATATTAAAAGAATCGATGGGTCCTGGTCTATTTAAGGCAAGTAAGGCAATTAGGTCTTCGAACTTTTGGGGCATCATTTTTTGTAAAAAGATCTTGGCGTTATAAGATTCTAATTGAAAAATCCCTATTGTTTTTCCTTGTTGCAACAGCTCGAAAGTTTTTGTGTCGTTTAAAGGGATTTTAAAAAGACCAAAATGGGGATTAGTTTTTTGAATGGCTAAAACCATTTTATTCATCAAAGTAAGACTTCTTAATCCTAAAAAATCTATTTTGAGAAGTCCGATTGATTCCAGGAAAGAAGCTTCCCATTGGGTTTGTTGTAAGTTATTATGAGTGCCTTTTTGTAAGGGAATAATTTGATCAAGGGGCATTTGGCTTAAAATAATTCCTGCTGGATGGGTTCCTGTAAACCGTGGTATTCCTTCGATATAAGATGCCATTGTAAGTAATTTTTTCATTTGCAAATCCAAAGTTTCTTTTTGATAAGTGCTTTTTTTATCCAAATATGCCAAAACGCGTTTAGTTTGGAATTCCTTTACTGTGGGCATAAATTTAACTAATTCATTGATAATGGCTTTTTGGCTTACAAATCTACCAAAAGTAATAATACTTGCTACGTGTTTGGTGCCGTACTTTTGACAAACATATTGAATAATTAAATCTCTTGTATTTTCTGGAAAATCAAGGTCAATATCTGGCATAGTTTTTCTTTGAGGATTTAAAAAACGCTCAAAAATAAGGTCATATTGTAAAGGGTCAATCTCTGTAATTTGTAAACAAAAACACACCAAAGAACCCGAAGAAGAGCCTCTACCAGGACCTACTAAAATACCTTGTTTTTTGGCGTATCTTACAACATCACCTACAATTAAAAAATAATTGTCATATTCCATATCAGCTATAATTTGTAATTCTTGATCTAGCCTTTGTTGGTATTTGGTATATTTAGGGTTTTTAAAATCGATGTATTGGCGCAAACCTTCATAAGAAATTTGTTTTAAGTACTCTTTGGCAGTTATTTTTTGGGGTTGTAAAAAATCAACAAAGGAAGGCAACAACATTTTTTGTGGTAAATAATTTTGATATTTAATAGAAAAGATTAATTTTTTTAAATAAGCAAACATTGCTTTATGTGTTTGGGCGTTGTAGGCGCTATCAAAATTATCTTTGGTTAAAAAAGATAAATCAGTTTGGTCGTCGTTTTTTTTATTTTCCATTTGTGCAAGTATTTGATAGGTTGGTTGGGCTTGAAAAGTATCATAGCAAGTTTTGTTAATTGGTACATAAGGAATTTGGAAGTGGTTTGCAAAATCAATGATGTTTTCAGAAAGTAATTCCAAAAAGGAGTTTTGATAAGAAATACCTAATACAAGTTCGTCAAATATTTTTTGTAATTGATTAGCTATTTGAAAAAATTTATCTTTTTGGTCGCGAAAAAACATATCATCAAAAAAGGGATTTTCTCCAGGAATCAAAGCAAACAAATCTTTACCTAAATGAGCAATTTGATTTAAGGTAATTTGGGGTGTTTCTTCATTTTTAATAATAGTTGAAATTTGAATTAAATTTTTGATTCCTTGGTCGTTTTTGGCATAAATTAAAAGTGTTGCTAGTTGATTTTTGTGCAAAAAATTTATTTTTAGTCCTAAAATAGATTTGATTTGATAGTTATGGCATAATTTTAAAAAAGTTGGCATGCCATATAAATTATCATCGCTCAAAGCAACAAAATCATAATCATTTTCTTTGGCTTTTTGTACCAAAGTTTCTAAAGAATTAAGACTTTGTAATAAGCTATAAAAACTTTGCAAATAAAAAACGCCTCTCATAATTGCACTTCCTTGCTGGCTGAAAAATAAAAGTATTGTTGTTTTGGATGTTTGTTTGTTTGGATTTTCTAATTTTATTTATTTTTTGTGATTTGCAAAAACTTTATTCATCTTCCCAATCTGTTTGGAACTCTTTTTCCCAATTTTCTTCTAATTCGTCTTCCCAATTTTGGCTTTGCCAATTTTGCAAATTTGGCGAACCATCCCAGTTTTTCTGTCTAGTTCTTGATGACGACGAATTTATTATTGCATCTCTTTGTTTTGGTTCTGCTTGCGAACCATCTTTTAACCAAAAAAGGTATAAATTTTTAATACCTAATCGAGAATTTTTTAAATCTTCGATGCTATGAGTGTTATTGCCATAGCCGTATTTGGATAAATCAATGTCTTTTTGATAGACATATATTAATTTCTTTGGGGCATTTTTGAGGCAAAAAGGTTTTTTTAAATTTTGCAAAGAACACAAATAATAACAAAAAGAAGGGTAGTTAATGCAAACAGGAAAAGAATCGGGGAATTTTTCTTTGATATAATTTTGGACTTGTTCGGCTGAATCTAGATAAATATCGTGAACTTTGGGTTTTGGGAATGTTGCATTATGATTTGAGTTTGGTATTTTGGCAAAAGTAAAGTTAGTTAAAAAATAAACTCCACAAATTAAAATTAAGGAAAAAAATGTAAAAATTGCTCCTAAAATAATTATAATTGTCTTTTGTTTAATTTTTTTGCTCCCTTCGGTTGTTTTTGCAACACAAAATATTTAATTATCATTAACCCATTTTATATAAAATATTTTTGACCCTTTTTTATTTTCGGATTTTTGGGCTTTGGTGATTTGGAGATTTTTGCTTTTGGGAATAATTTATTTTTGGCTTGTTGGTTTTTGCTTGCTTTATTCGTTATCGTTATTCGTTAGGACTTTATTTGCTGTTTTGTTTTGACTAAATTTATTTTGATTTTTACAATGTGGAAATAAAATAACATCACGAATATTTGCAGTATCGGTTAAAAGCATAACCAAACGATCAAGTCCCATTCCAAGACCGCCAGTTGGAGGCATGCCATAATTAAGGGCGTTTAGGAAATCATAGTCCATGTCATTGGCTTCGTCGTTGCCTAATTGTTTTTGTTGTAATTGATTTAAAAAACGTTTTTCTTGTTCGATAGGGTCGTTAAGTTCGCTAAAAGCATTAGCAAATTCCTTACCTACAATAAAAAGTTCAAAACGGTCAGTAAAGCGAGGATCAGCTTCGTTTTGTTTTGCCAAAGGACTTATTTCCAGTGGATGTCCGTAGACAAAAGTAGGCTGAATGAGAGTGTTTTCTACGTATTTTCCAAAAAAAGCCTCAATGATATGTCCTTGACTAAAATGGGGCATAACTTCAATTTGGTGTTTTTTTGCCAAAGAAAGGCATTGTTCCAAGGTAAAATTATCTGTAAAATCAATTCCTGTTTTTTCCTTGATTGATGCAACCATACTTACTTTTGCAAAATGGGAAAAATCAATTTCTTGGTTTTGGTAAGTAAATTGCAACTTGCCAAACAATTTTTGGGCCAATTCTTGCAAGCATTGCTTTGTTAAGTCCATAATATCTTGCATATCAGCATAAGCCAAGTAAGCCTCAATAGTGCTAAATTCGGGATTATGTGTGGCATCAATTCCTTCATTTCTGAAAAGACGTCCGATTTCATAGACTTTATTCATTCCACCAACAATTAATTTTTTAAGGGGTAATTCGGTAGCAATTCTCAAGTAAAAATCACAATTAAGAGCGTTGTGATGAGTGATAAAAGGTTTGGCAGAAGCGCCTCCCAAAGTTGGTTGTAAAATAGGAGTTTCTACTTCTAAAAAGCCCTGATTATCAAAAAAATTTCTAATGTATTTCATAATCAAACTGCGAGTTAAAAATACTTGTCTTGTTTTTTCGTTTACGATTAGATCAACATAGCGATTTTTTCTCATCTCTTCGCGGTTTTGCAAGCCATGAAATTTGTCAGGTAAAGGTTTTAGGGCTTTGGTAAGATGAATAAATTCCAAGGCTTTAATGGTTAATTCTTGCGTTTTGGTTTTAAATAAAAAACCTTTGATGCCTATGATATCTCCTAAATCACAATTTTGATAAATCTGAAAAGCATCTTTGCCCACTAAATCCAGTTTTATATATGCTTGCATTCGGAAATTAAAATCTTGTAAATGCAAAAAACCTGCTTTGCCTTGTCCTCTTTTTAAAACGATTCTGCCAGCTACACAAACATGGATTTGTGATTGTTCGAGAGCTAGACTATCTGCTTTTTGGTATTGCAAAAGAATTTGTTCGATGGAATGAGAAGGGACAAATTTTTTTCCAAAAGGATCGATGTTTATTTTTTTTAATTCATTCATTTTTTGATGTCTAATAATTTCTTGTTCGCTTAATTTTGTTGCCATTTATATGCTCCTTGCATCATTTAATTTTTTTAAACATTTAACCTTTATTATACCAAAAAAACTTTGGTTTTGGTGATGTTTTTGGAAGGGTTGGGGATTTTTTTGTGGGGAAATGCAATTTTTTTTATTTTGTGGTTTGAAAAAGCAAAAAAAGTTAATTAGTTTGGATAAAATAAAAAAAGACACCCATAAAGAATGCCTTTGGGTTGGTAATTGAATTTTACAAAATTAAAATTGCTTTTTGTTTTTGATTGATGAATTAAAATTTGAAATCAAAATAGTTTTAAAAGAGATGATTTGCAAAAAAGATAATTTTTAAAAGGATGTTTTTAACAAAATAAGTAAATATTAAAAATTATTTATATCGTGGTTTTGGTGGTGTTTTTTTATTAGTTCCAACCAAATAACCGATAAGAAATCAAAGAATACCGCCTAATAAAAAAGTAACTATTAAAGGCAATACAATGCTTTTGCTATTCATTCCGCAACTATATCCCCATTTGTAAAAAAGGACAATAAAGAAAACTGCTAAAGCTACTAAAAATACAATTAATCCTGTCATCATTCCTGATGAAGCATCAAACATTCCTTCGTTATACATTTTAAACCTCCATTTGTTTTTTTAAGATAAAATATTTTACTAAAAAAACAACAGCAAAAATTGCTTTTTGTGAAAAAAATTGATTTTTTTGAACTTTTTTATGCAAAAATGGAACAAAATGAATAAATTTAAATAGTTATATGATAAATTTGTAAAGTGATATATAAGTTTATTAAGATTATGAAAATATTTATAATGGGATTCCAAATTTAGTTTATGTTATTCCTTAATTTGGATATTTTGTCAAAATGTGTTAAAATAGGATTAGTGCAAATTGTTGTAAATCGCATTTTAATTATTTT
The DNA here is from genome assembly GCA_000009845.1 of Onion yellows phytoplasma OY-M. GTDB lineage: Bacteria > Bacillota_I > Bacilli_A > Acholeplasmatales > Acholeplasmataceae > Phytoplasma > Phytoplasma asteris. Next base: position 662,179 of record AP006628.2, on the reverse strand, counting down.
GCCATAAGTCACAAAGCAATCAAGTCCTTAATTTTCCTTGTGTTTTTGCTTTATGTTTCTTTTGTTTCTTTTGATCTTGTCATGTCGTAAAACTGTTTTATTTGTAAAAGTTTTAGTATAGTAAGTTTTATTATAGTAAAAAAACAAAGGAAAAGAACAAAATATGAAAAACATGAAAACTAAAAACAATAAAAATAATAATACCAGCATAATGGAGCACATCCAAAAGAATTACAAACAAAACATAATCAAAATATCAATATAGAAGATATTAAAGATGAAAATATTACCTTTATTAAAATAGATAAAATCTTAAAAGATGGTGTTTTTGATATTAAATATGAAATTGAATTTGCTAAAAGTGATTATGAAAAAATTACAATTGCAGATGAAATGAAAATAGAAACTACATCATCTTAAAATATTAAGTTGTCTAAATAAATGAAACAGTTTAAAAAATTATGTTATAATTTACTATATAATAAATTTTTATTATATGTTTCGATTACTAAATAAAATTTTATATAAAATCAAAAAGAGGTAGCGGTGTAAAAGAGTATTATGTGAAGAAGGCATTCTGTGAAGCATAAGAAAGGTAACCATCGCCGAATAATAATTATGGCAATAATTTATTATGAGATTATAGAAAATATCTATAATATTCTTGCTGTTTTAACAGTAAAGGCGCTTTAATCAAGTCTCTCTCAAACCTTCTTTTAAGAAGGTTTTTTGTTTTATAGGAAGGAAAATCATTTGCTAACGTTATCTTTTTCAAGAATTAATAATTATTTTAAAGCTAAATATCTTTTTTTAACAATTTTAACTATTATTGTATCTTTTTTATTATATGATGATTTTTATCCTCAAAATACTAAAAACAAAGATGAAAATACTTTAGTTGTAGGAATGGAATGCAATTATAAACCTTATAATTATCTTTCTAATAATAAAGATAAAAAAGACTTGCATCCTTTAACAATAAATGGTAAAGAAAGTGATATTTTAGTTGCTGGATATGATGTTTTAGTAGCTAAAGAATTAGTTGATTATTTAAATGCAAAGTATGATAAAAAAATTAAATTAGTAATTAAAAAAATAGATTTTGATAGTTTAATTCCTGCTTGTCAAAATGGAGATATTGATTTAATTATTGCAGGGATGAGTAAAACAAAAGAAAGACAAGACCAAATTGATTTTACTGATAATTCTTATTATGATGAAGATCAATTTTATGTTATTGTTATAAATAAAAATAATCCTAATAAGGGTGAATTTATAGTTAATGACAAAATTCAATTACCTGGAAAAATGTTATATCAACGAGGAACTTTTTACGAACAAATAGCAAAAACATTAAAAGGAAATGAAGTAGAAGGAATTGACAATTTTGATGTTCAAGCTCAAAAAGTTCAAACAGATTCCAAATATTTTTATTTAGCTGATGCAACTGTTGCCCAAAAACATTTACAAACTCATAATAATTTGGATAAAATAGAAATGAAAAAAGAAATAATTTTAGATAATAAAATAAAACAAGCTCAAATCATCGAAAAAGATAAAGAAACAGCTTTATATAAAGAAATAAAACAAGCCGCTGGAATACTTGCTATTGGATTTCAAAAACAAAAAGACATTAACAAAGAATTTATTAACAACAAACAAATTACCAAAGAAGACATTGAAGATTTTTTAACAAAAGAACTTACCTCAGATAAAAGAAAAGAATTCATGTATAAACAAACCTCAGAAAAAGATACATTAAATATATGGTCTATTTTTAAAAATAACTTTTCTCTTTATAAAAGAGGGATTTTAACAACTCTTAAATTTGGGATTTATGGCACTTTTGGAGGATTTGTCTTATCTTTATTGTTAGTTCTTTTCCAAGTGTTAAATATTACCAAAAAGAAAAGTCATTTTTTAATTTATTATTTGCATCAAATAGGATGTAGAATTATTGATTTTTATATATGGATTATTAAAAGTACTCCTATGTTAGTGCAAGCTTTTGTGAGTTATTTTTTCTTAAAAGAGTTTGCTTTTTTCCAAAATGCTACTTGGTATACTCCAATGTTTGCTGCTTATATGGTAATTATTTTAAATACTATGGGCTATATTTCAGAAATTATTACTAAAAATATTTCCTTTTTGGATAAAGGACAAATTGAGGCTTCCTTGTCTTTGGGAATGACACATACTCAAACAATGCGCTATATTGTTTTGCCCCAAGCTATTAAAAGATCACAAACTCCTATTTTAAATGAGTTTATTATTAATTTAAAAGATTGTGTTGTTTTTAGTATGTTAGGTGGAATTATTGATATTGCTTGTGCTTCTAATGCTTTGTATAGTAGTGTTGCAAGCCCTAAACCTTATTATATTTCTTCTATTATTTATTTGATTATTGTAGGAACTGTTATTTTCTTTTTGAAAAAAATGGAAAAAGTAAGACAAGTTTAAACTATATAATATAAGATATTTAGTTATAATTTATTTGTTATTATTAAAAGGCTAACTTTCAAAAAGTTAGCCTTCATTATTGATTGAAATTTAAGATATGATAAATGATTATTTAAATAATTGTTTTTGATATAATTTCATAAATTTATTAATAATTGTTTTGTTTCATAAATATCTAATGATAACAGCCCAAACAACAGATATTATTATTAAAGATAAATAATAAAAAAAATCAGATATATTTGTAAACCATTTTATATTTTTAGGTATAAATAAAAAAAGCCAAAGTAAAATGATATAAAATATAGAATTAATTATAGCTTCTCCAATTATTTCCAATTTATCAAAATTGAATAATAAAGTCTTTTTTAAAATTTGATTAATATCTTTTGGCAAAACACCTATTATTTGTAATTTTTTTATTTCTTCTTTTTTTAAAGGATAATAGCGTTTATGTTCAAACATTTCTACAGCTACATATATCCTAAAAGCCAATAAACCTATAACAAAATAGCAAACCACAAACAAACATTTAAAAAGTAATTCTTGCCTTAACATAAGTAATCCAAATAAAAACAATGTAATAATAGAAAAAAATACAGAAATAAAATGTGTTCCATATCCTCTTATATAATTATATATTGTGCCTTCTAATAAAGGTTCATCATAAACATTAAATATTTCCCAAGATAAATTATTTATTGATGTATTATGATTTTATTCTTTTTGTATTGATAGTTAGTTGCTATTTGCTATTTGTTTATTTACCTAATAATAAATTGTTAAAAGAAAAAATATTATTAGAAGAACAATTAGAATCAAAACAAAATATAAAAAATAATTCATTAACTGCAAAATAATAAAACATCATTTATAATTACAACCTCAAACTATTTACTTAGTTTGGGGTTTTTATATCCAAATAACTAACTATAAATAAAAAAACATCTTCCAAATTAACTAAAATTAAAAGAAAATCACTAAAATACTTGACTATTTCATCTTTTTTTTATAAAATATTAGTGATGGTAAAACAGATGTAGCTAAAATAATTAAACTAATCCCTTGCCTTTTAGAGGCTTTTCTAAGTAATTCTTTGCTGTTTAAGAAAGAAAAGAAAGCAGGCGATTATTAATTATTTGGTTACACAAACTTACCTTAAAAAAGGAGAGTTTACAAATGTCACGTTATACAGGTTCACTTTGGAAAGTTTCAAGACGCCTTAATTATTCGGTTTCAGAAACTGGAAAAGAATTACGCAAAAGAGCTTATGGTCCAGGACAACACGGTCAAAAAAAGTTAAATTAAGTGATTATGGGCTTCAATTGCAAGAAAAACAAAAATTACGTTTTACTTACGGCGTATCAGAAAAGCAATTTCGCAAAACTTTTGATAATGCAAGCAAACTAAAAGGGATTCATGGTGAAATGTTTTTAGTACTATTAGAATCTCGTCTTGATAATGTAGTTTATCGTTTAGGATTTGCCAAAACAAGAGCTCAAGCAAGACAATTAGCTAATCACGGTCATATTTTAGTAGATGGAAAAAAAGTAGATATTGCTTCTTATCGTTTAAAACCAGGGCAAACAGTTACTTTAAGAGAAAAATCTAAAAATCTAAATATTGTCCAAGAAGCTGTAAATAGTAAGTTTGTTCGCGCAGATTATGTTTCTTTAGATAAAGAATTGGTGGGTAAATATGTAAGATACCCTCAAAGAAACGAATTTTTACCAGATATTAACGAACAATTAATAGTTGAATATTATAATAGATAACTTAAACGCCCTTTAATAGGGTGTTTTTTTGTGTATTTGGAATATATAAAATAGTAGTTAATTAGTTGTCATTGTATAATAAAAAACAACCAAAAATAATTTATTTATTAATAATCCATAATTAAGATAACTAATTACATAAAATAATAATTATAAAACAAATATAATAGTATATATAAACTAACACACCCCCCCACCCAAAAAACTACCAAAAAAACTTATTGTCTATAATAAACATAGCTTTTTATATTATAATATTTTTGTAAACTAATATCATTTATTTAACATTTTACCCTAATTATCAATTATTAAAGTTTCAGTTTTTAATTGTTTTTGATTAACTTTTAACTTTTAAAAATATCAAAAAAGGAATTGATTAATATGAAAAAAGTAAATTTAAAACGCCAAGAAACAATTGATTTTTTAAAAACTATGAGTCAAAAATCCCAAGAACAAACTCTACAAACCCTTAATTCTTCTTTTCAAGGATTAGATCAAAATCAAGTAATGTTGCATCAAAGTTTGTATGGTAAAAATATTTTATCCCAAGAAATCAAAACCATTTTTACTAAACAATTACTCCAAATTGCAATTACTCCTTTTAATATTGTTTTATTAATTTTAACTCTTATTTCTTTGGTTAATGATGTTCTTACTCCCAGTCCAGAAAATAGAAGTTATGCTACTATTATAACTACTATTTTAATGTTTTTGGGTTCTGTCATTGTCCAATTTAGTCAAGAAAGTAAACATTTAAAAATTACTTCTCAATTAAAAACTTTGGTACAAAATACAACTGCAGTTAAACGAAATAATTCTAAATTGGAAATCGCTTTAGAAGAAGTAGTAAGAGGAGATATTGTTATTCTTTCGGCAGGAGATATTATTCCAGCTGATATTAAATTATTAGAAACTAAAGATTTTTTTGTAAAAACTACTACTTTTACTGGTGAATCAGAACCAGTAGAAAAAATGGCGTGTGCTTTTTTACAAAGTGAAACTATTTTAGACGATCCTAAATTAGTTTTAGCAGGTTCAACTGTTATTTCTGGTTATGCTACAGGTATTGTTTTAGTCACCGGAAAAGATACTTATTTAGGTAATATCAGCCAGGAAATTACTAAAAAAAAATCCCTTTCACACTTAGATCAAAGTATTAATACCATTGCTAAATTACTTATGATATGTATTTGTTTAATGGCGCCTTTAGTATTTTTATTCAACTTTAAAAAACCTCAAAATACTTTATTACAATCATTTCTTTTTGCTCTTACTATTGCCTTTGGACTTACTCCTAAAATGCTTCCCTTAATTGTTGCTACTTCTTTTTCTAAAGGAATTGTTGCTTTATCCAAGCGCAAAGTAATTGTTAAAAACCTAAATGCTATTTCTAGTTTTGGAGCAATGAATATTTTATTTACTGACAAAACAGGAACCCTTACCGAAGACCAAATCTTTTTGGAAAATTTCTTAGACCTTAATGGCAACGAAGATATCCGCGTTTTGCGTCATGCCTATCTGAATAGTTTTTTTCAAACAGGGCTTAAAAGTTTAATTGATAAAGCCATTATTACCAAAACAAATAATGCCCAAACTCTACATCCTTTTTTACAAGGAATCACCGAGCAATTTACCAAAATTGATGAAATTCCTTTTGATTTTAAAAGAAGAAAAATGAGTGTAGTAATACAAGATGTTTCCCAAAAACAACAAATGATTACTAAAGGAGCAATTGAAGAAATACTTGCTATTTGTGATCATGTAGAACTTGAAGGCAAAGTTGTTCCTTTAAGTGACCAAAGCAAACAAATAGTCCTGCAACAAACCATAACTTATAATCAAAAAGGTTATCGCGTAGTTGGAGTAGCCCAAAAACTTATCTCAAATCCCAAACAACAACCCTGTTTTACTCCTGGACAAATTGAAGAAAAATCAATGGTTCTAATCGGATTGCTTACTTTTTTAGACCCTATTAAAGAAAGTTCAACCCAAACTATTGCCTCTTTGCAACAAAAAGGTATTATTGTTAAAATCCTTACAGGAGACAACGATATTCTTACCAAAGCTATTGCCCAAAAATTAAATATTCAAACAACTTATTGTCTTCAAGGAAGTATCATCGATAATTTAAGTGATGATGCTCTTTACGAAGCTTCTCAAAAAACTAATCTTTTTACTAAATTATCCCCCGAACAAAAAGCAAGAATTGTATCTGTTTTTAAACAAAAAGGCAATATCGTTGCTTTTATGGGTGACGGAATTAACGATGCTTCTGCTATGAAACAAGCTAATTTAGGTATTTGTGTTGATAGTGGTGCTGAAATTACTAAAGAAATTGCAGATATTATTTTGTTAGAAAAACAACTTATCGTTTTAGAACAAGGAGTTGTAGAAGGAAGAAAAACCTATACTAACGCCCTTAAATACATTAAATTTACTCTATCTTCTAATTTTGCCAATTCCCTCAGTATTTTGCTTGCTAGTTTATGTCTTAATTTTCAACCTATGATAGTTTTACAAGTTTTATTTTTAGACCTTATCTATGATTTGATTTGTTTTGCTATTCCTTTTGATAATGTTGATGATATTTATTTACAAAAACCACGCAAATGGGATTTTGCAAGTATTAAAAGTTTTATGTTATGGTTTGGTTTTTTTTCTTTCTTATTGGATGTGGCTTTTTTAATTGGAATGAAATTTATTTTAAAAAACTTATCCCAAAGTCCACAATTATTTCAAACTAGTTGGTTTATTTTTTCAATGTGGTCACAAACATTAACCCTTTTCTTACTGCGAACTGACAAAATTATTGCTAAAAACAATCAAAAAAACCTTCCTTCTTTCCTTATTATGTCATGTTGTTGTTTAGGTTTGGTAATTACTACTTTCCTTCCTTTAATGCCTATTGTAAGTCAAGCCCTTAATTTAGATAAATCAATTTTTGAAAAACCTACAATTTTTTCCTTTTTGTTATTTTTAGTAGTTATTTATTCATTAGTTATGATATGGGCTAAAAAAATCTTTATTCAAAAACACAAACAATTATTATAAATTGTATTAACTAATTTCGTTATTTTATCCTTTTATTATTTTATTATTTCAAAATTTATTATTTCAAAATAAAATGGTTTGCTTTGGTTTTTGCTTGCTAAAAATTAATTATAAATTGATTGTTTTGCTTTCTAATATCGCCCCTTTTTTCGCCTCCCAAATTTTTCAATTTATCAATCATAATCATTTTTGAAAGGAATTTCTATGTTTGGCACTTCTCCTTTATGGACAGTTTTTTTGTTTTTGTGTATCTTTATTGTTTTTCATTTTTTCTTACGCAAATATCAAGTTTTAAATATGGTATTTTTATTTTTGCTGTTATTTTCCCTTGTTTATTGTTTGAAAAGCTACCATGATACTTTTGTTGAACCTATTTTTAAAAGATATCTTAGTTTAGATATTTCTGAAAACATTTATGATTGTTTATTAAATTTTATTCTAACTAGTATCATCATCATCAAAGCTCCTTATTTAAGAGTTGCTTTTAATAATTGGTCTAAGCATTGGAACATCAAACGACAAAACTTTTTTATGGGTGGAGATAATACCCAAAAAGAAATTATTAAAGCTACTTTAGAACTTGCTTCTCGTAAAATAGGAGCCTTAATTACGATTGAAAAAAATAATACTTTGGAACAATACGCCCAAAAAGCTATCTTAATTGATGGTAATGTTTCTAAAGAATTGTTATTAAACATCTTTGCTCTCAACACACCTTTACACGATGGAGCAGTTATTATTAGAGGAGATAAAATTTTGTGCGCTAGTGCCTATTTTACCTTGTCTTCATCAGCTGATTCCTTAGACAAAAAAACTGGTTCGCGTCACCGTGCAGCTTTAGGGATTAGCGAAACTACAGATAGTATGACAATTGTTGTCTCTGAGGAAACAGGAAATATTTCTATTGCTTTAGAAGGGATGATGTTTCAAACTAACGAACAAGAAAAACTTAAAGAATATTTAGCTATTTTTATGAATTAATTAAAATAAAAATTCTTCAAAATACAAAATAAATAAAATACAACCCCATTTTATAAAATAAAACAATCCCAACTAACCTCAACCCCCAAACCAAATATACCAATCAAAGACGAAAAGGAAACAAATAAATGAATAAACGAAAATTAGGCATTGTAGTTGATTCTACTTGCGGAAATACTTATGGCAAAAACTTTTTTGAAGATATTTCAGTAGTGCCTTTAACATTAATTGTTGGAGAAACTAGCTATATGGATGGTGCCATTGACAATACCACTTTACTAAATTTTATTGAAAACAAACAAAAAGTAACTACCAGCCAACCCAATCCAGAGCTTTTTATTAAAGCTTTCAAGGAACAATTTGACTTAGGATATAAACACGTTATTTGTTTAACTTTATCCAGTAAACTAAGTGGTACTCATAATAGTGCTCTTTTAGCTAAAAAAATGCTTAACAATCCTAATATTACTGTTATTGATACTCAAAATATTGGTCCTGGAGTTTATTTTTTCTTACAAAGAATCAATGATTGGCTTACTCAAAACCCTGATGTTTGCCCTCAAACAATCACTGATAAAATCAATGAAGAAAAACTAAAAGGCTTTTTGTTATGCACTGTTAATAATTTAAAAATATTAGCTTATAATGGACGTATCTCCAAATTTAGATTTTTAATTGGCAATCTTTTGAAAATACATCCTATTTTAAAATTTCAACAAGGAGTGTTATCAATTGAAAAAAAAGTAAGAAACTTAAAAAACTGTTTTAATTATTGTCTTAAAAAAATATTAGAACACAAAACTGCAAATAATAAACTTGATATTCAAGTTATTTATGTAGATGATGACAAAGATGCCAAAGAACTTTTAGCACAAATCACAAAATTAGCTAACCCCCAAATTAAAGCTACTCTTTATGGTGCTATTTCTCCTGTAGTAGCAGCTCATATTGGCTATAAAGGATTTGGATTTTATCTTAACGAAATTACAGATTAACTTATAATGGAATGCATTATTTTTTAATCCCTGATTTTGTTTAAAGTTTTAGAACAGTCAAAACTTTTTATCCCAAAAACTTTTAAAACCCACCTTTAAAAAACACTTAAACAATCTTTTTGATTATCTTTTTGGCTATTTTAAGATACAATAAAATTGTAGCTATATTTTAGTTACATTATATTTTTATATCCTTGATGTTAGAAAGAACCAAATAAGTGTCTATGTTTTACCAAAGAAAAAAACTTTTTTTCAAAATACTTTTGGTTTTAGTATTAATTTTTTTTATTACAACCATCGCTTATGCTATAGAAGATTGGCATAAATTAAAAAAGGATAGTAATTTTGGATTAAAAATTGCTGCTCCTGCAGAATTGTCAGTTTCCAAACCCGCAGATCTTCACGACACCAATAAAAAATTTTTAGTTCCTACAGAACATAGTTTTTTAATGACAACAGAACAAACAGATAGAGTTATTTTTGAACAAGAAGCTACTCTAAAAACTCAAAATGACAAATTAACTTTTATAAACGGAAAAAATACCAAACTAGATATTAATTATTTTTTTGAAAACCTTGATTTAAACGAACAATTAAAAGATTTTTTTAATGTTCAGATTTTATGGAAATACAAAGAACAACCTCAACAAAGTTTTGTTTCTTATGACAATGAAAATAAACCAGTTATTATTGATAAAAACGGTAATTTAAAAAAAATTATTGTTCAATTTACCATTTATGCTTCTAAAGTTTTTCCTTCTGGATTCCAAACTAAAGAAAAACAATTACAGATAAAATATAACATACAAAAACCATAATATTGTTTTGCTATTTTTATTATTTGTGATTTGCAAGTAACAACTATTTTTAATTTTAAGCTCCTTTAAAATTTTAAATTATATAAATTGCTTATTTATTTCAATACTTAATTTTCAAATAAGCGAAGACCGTATCAGCGCGGTCTTTTCTTTTTTTCCTTGACATTTATTTTAGAAAAAGATTAATTTGTTATAAAAATATCTATTTTAATAACCCCCCTAGCCTTATTATTTTTTTCTAAAATGAATTGATGAAAAAACATTTTTTGTGTCTTTTGGCAACCCTCTTTAATAATAAACATCTTTTGGCAAAATAACTTTATTCCAATTCTTAAAATTATAAAACATAGATATAAAGGTAACCAAGTTTATGATGGGACTTAACAATCAAACAATTAATTTATATTCCAAACACCCTAAAATATGGAAACTGGCTCACAACCGCCAAATTGAAATTTCTCATAAAGCCTTAATTATGGCAATTATTAATGTTACTCCTGATTCTTTTTCAGATGGAAACCAACATTTTACTACTCAAAAAGCAGTTAATCATGCTCTTCGTTGTCTCAAAGAAGGTGTTGATATCATTGATATTGGAGGCGAATCTACTCGTCCAGGAGCAATCCCAATTACTCCTTTAGAAGAACAAAAACGCATTTTGCCTGTTATTAAAGAATTATCACGTCATCCTAAAGCCATTATTTCTGTTGATACTTATCATTTTCAAACCGCTAAATTAGCCATTAAAGCTGGAGCTCATATTATCAATGATGTTTGTGGCTTGCAACAAAATCCTCAAATGGCACAAACAATTGCCTCATTAAATGCAGGTGTTTGTATTATGCATACAGGCAGAAATCGCAAAAAACTTTCTAATGCCTTGCAAGACCAATTTTATTTTTTAAATCATTCCTTAGAAATTGCCAAACAAGCCCAAATTGCAACAGAGGCAATAGTAATTGACCCTGGGTTTGGTTTTGAAAAAAACATTGATGAAAACTTTGATATTATAAAAGAATTTGAGCAATTAACTAAAATGGAACTACCCATATTGGTAGGTCTTTCACGTAAAAGATTTCTTAAAGCAATAATTCCAACTGAAAGCCTTTTGCAAGTAGAATCATTAGATGCCATTACTGCTACTGCTAATTTTTTGTTAAGAACTAAAGGAGCTTCGATTTTTCGAGTGCATAATGTCAAAATGAATAAAAATAGTTTGCTTTTAGCAGATACTTTAATGAAAAAAATATAAATATTGTTATCCTAAATATATTTTAAAATTATCCCTTTTAAAATAATGAAAAACATTAATTTTTGCAACATAAAAAACGCAAATAAAACACATTTTTAAAAAAGAATTTATGACTTGTCAAACTTATCAAATATTTTTCTAAAAACAAATATTTTGCAAACATTTTTCTATTTTTTATAACTATACCCAAGTAAAGAACGTATAAAACAATGAAACTTAATAACAATGTAGCAGCCATAGGACTTGGTAGTAATCTGGGAGCTAAAAAGAATAATTTACAAACTGCTTTAAAAATGATTAATTTGCATCCTCAATGCGAAGTTTTGAAAGTTTCTCCTTTGTATGCAACTCTTCCTTGGGGAAAAACAGACCAACCTTTATTTTTAAACGCTGCTGCTCTTATCAAAACTTTCCTACCTCCCTTACTTTTTTTAGATTTTTTATTATCTGTAGAAATGAAACTCAAAAGAAAACGACTAGAATTATGGGGACCGCGTACTATTGATTTAGATATTTTTTTTTTGGGTAATCATACTTGCAAAACTCCTAAATTAACTATTCCTCATCCCTATATGTTAGAAAGAATTTTTGTCCTTGCTCCCTTAGCAGATATTTTACCTAACCAAATAATACAAACCAAAACTATTTTAGAATGGAAAAACCAATTAGATCAAAATGCAGTTAAAATAATTGAAAATAATCAATGGTATCAACCTTCTTTTTAAAAAACCTAACTGTTTCATTTTTAGATAACTTAATTATTTTAAACTATATTTATTAATGTAAAAATAAAATTATAAAAAGGAAATTATATGAATATTTTATCAATCGAAACTAGTTGTGATGAAACGAGTTGTGCAGTTACTCAAAATGGTAAAAAAGTGCTTTCTAATGTAGTTTTTTCCCAAATTAAAGATCATCAAATTTTTGGCGGAGTAGTCCCTGAAATAGCTTCTAGAAAACATATTCAATTTATGACTTTGGTATTACAACAAGCCCTTAAAGAAGCGAACCTTACCCCCCAAGAAATTGATTTAGTAGCAGTTACCCAAGGACCTGGTTTGGTAGGTTCGTTGCTAGTTGGCATTAACGCCGCTAATGTTTTTGCCTACACTTATCAAAAGCCTCTTTTGGGAGTAAATCATTTATTAGGGCATATCTATTCTGCTCAAATTGAACATGAAATTAATTTTCCTGCCTTAGTACTTTTAGTTTCTGGAGGACACACCGATCTTTTTTATCTTACGGACCACCTCCAAATCAAACCTCTTGGCACTACTCTTGATGATGCGGTAGGAGAAGTTTATGATAAAATTGCTAAAAACCTCAATCTGCCTTATCCTGGAGGACCTTTGATTGATCAATTAGCCCAACAAGGAAAAGACACTTATCATTTGGTGCGCCCTTATTTAAAAAATGATAATCTGAATTTTAGTTTTTCAGGACTCAAAAGCACTTTGGTAAATTTAGTGATGAAACAAAACCTAAAAGATATCAACATTCCTGATTTGTGACTTCTTTTCAAGCTAGTGTTATTGATGTTTTATATGAAAAAACTAAAAGAGCTTTAACCAAATATCGTTCTAAACAATTAATTGTTACTGGTGGAGTTGCTTCTAATTCTGGTTTAAGACAAAAGTTTATGACATCTTTTGCTAACTTGGAAGTTATTTTTCCTAGTTTGCAATATTGTACTGATCAAGCTGCTATGATAGGTATTGCAGCGTATTATCAGAACCAAATTACTAAAGCTTCTAAAAAATATGATCTTACAGCAAATCCTAATTTGTTTTTTTGATTTTTGATAATACCCCCTTTTTTTATATAATATATAACAAAAAAAGAGTCCCAAAAGGACTCTTTTATTTTTTATTTGCTTGTTGTTCTTTTTGGTTTACTTTTTGCTTTGGATTTTGTTGGAGTTTGATTTTTTTCATCTAAAGCATAAACTTCTTTTTGGTTGAGGTTGTCTTTTTCTAATAAAGCTTTGGTTATTTTTTCAACTAATGTTTTATTAGTTATTAAAAGTTCTTTGGATGTTTTATAACATTCATCAACTATTTTTTTAACTTCTTGGTCTACTTGATAACGAGTTTGTTCTGAACAATGTTCAAAATTAATATATCCTAAAGGACTCATTCCAGAATAAGCAACCATCCCAAAAGCAATGCGAGTAACTGATTTTAGATCTGAATAAACTCTATTTGTTCTAGATTTACAAAAAAGTTCTTCGGCTGCTGCTCCCCCTAGAGAGCAAACTATAGCATATTTTAATTTATCTTCGGTTTGACTAAAATATTCTTTATCAGAAGTGTGCCACACATAACCTAGAGCTCCTCCTCTTGGAGTAATTATAATGGTTCTTACTTTGGATTCTGAATGAGGGTGTTTCATTACAATAACGGCATGCCCTGCTTCGTGATAAGCTGTCATGATTTTTTCTTTTTCTTCAGTTTTGTGTGATTTTTTGGCAGGACCCATACTAACTTTATCAATAGATTCTTCTAAATCTTTCATGGTAATGGATTCTTGTTTATTTTTAGTAGCTAAGATGGTAGCTTCATTTACAATAGCTGCAAGTTCTGCGCCTGACATACCGGGAGTTCTTTTAGTTATTTGTAATAAATCAACATCAGTAGCTATTTTTTTCTTTTTGGTATGTATTTTTAAGATAGCTTCTCTTGCTTCTAAATCAGGCAAGCCAACAGTTACTTTGCGGTCAAATCTTCCTGGACGTAGTAAGGCATCATTATAATATCTATTCTATTGGTAGCTGCAATTACTACGATTCCTTTGGTTTGGTGGAAACCGTCCATTTCAGTAAGTAATTGACCACATGGTGATTTGGTTGCTTCTTGGTTAAATATTGGTAAAATTGAACCATTATTCCTTTGTTTAGTTGGTGAATACTTAGTTTGACAGTGAAAAGATAGAATTTAATGACATAATAAACGATTATAATTGGAATAAATGAAAGTAAGATAATGATGAAAAAGATGAGATTACTCGGTAAAGATGGAAATATTTTTTTAATTAACATAGTTTTTGTTTCCTTTCCAAGAGGTGGTGTGTTGTTAAATAAAAAAAGACCCTGAAAAGGGTCTTGGTTTGTGATTAAAAAATTTAATTATTTAATGTCTTCTGTTATTATTTGGTTGATTTTGATTATTTTGTCTTTGTAGATTGTATTGGTTTCGAGCAATAATTTGTTTATTTATTTTTTGGAGTTGGTTTTGGATTGTATCTATTTTTTCTGAAATTTCATACATTCTATCTATACGAGTTTGAGAATCTAAACTCATATTATTAAAAATATTGTTTAATTCTAACACTAAATTATTTTTTTTCTTCTTCAAGTTGATTTTTTCTTGCGTCTAAATCTATACCAGGAAAAGCATGCAAACATTTAGTATTAAAAATTAAAAAAAATCCTAAGAAAATAAACAAACAAAAAATTATTATTTTAAATTGATTTTGTAATTTAATAATTAATTAAATCTCCTTTTTATTTTTTATAATGTTCTTTTTGGAACTTTCTGGTTGATCAATTGGACATTTAGAATTGTTTTTTATTAAATTCATAGGTTGAAGTTCATCATCTGATAATTCGTTTTCATCATCATCATTTATTGCAGAACTGATATTTCGTCTAGAACTTTCTGGTTGTTCACCATAAGTTGTTGATAATTGATTATTGTTTTGTCTTTTATTATATTTTTCGATTTCTGTTGTAATAAATTGTTGTTTATGCAAAAGTTCTGATTTTTTTGCGTTATTAAGTTGTAAATTTGTTAATTCGCTTTTTATTGCAATTTCTGCTTGTATATATAAGGCGTACTCTTTATCATTAGAAATTTCACTATTATTATTACTGTTTTTATTACCCATTGCCATCACTTGATTATTATTAATAATCAAAAATCCCAAAAAAGTAAACAAAAAAACTCTTATTATTTTAAATTGATTTTGTAATTTAAACATTAATTAAATCTCCTTTTATTGTTTTTGAATTGTTAAATGTGTAATAAAAATAAACTTTTCAATTTTCATTTTTGAAACTAGAAATAATATTTATGATACATAATGTTATATTCAATTTATTTTTTTGTTAGCTATTTTTTATAAAATAACACAATCACATTTAGTTTTTTTATGATTATAATTTGATTTTTCAATTGTTTCTAGTTGTTCTGGTTTTTGAGAAGGTTTTCTTTGAATAATTAATTCTTTTAGTAATTTTTGAAATTCTTCAATTCCAATAACTTCTCTTTGTAATAATTCATCAGCAAGAGGAGATAAAAATTCTTGATATTGTTGAATTATTTCTTGTGTTTTTGTTTGAGCAATATTTTTTATTTTATTTTTTCTTATTTCTAAAGAATCTGTTGATAAATAAAAATCTCCTAAAAACCATCCTCTTTCTGTGATATATTGAGCTGTTTTTTCGATATCTTGTTCATCATGTTGACCTCTATTTTTAATTTCTTCTATAGGTGTTTTGATAGTTTTTTCCGCTTCTAACCCGCCATAATAAACAGATAATGCAAATAAATGTCCAAACAAATTGTCTCTATCAAAAGAAAAATCGGTGCTACCATCAATTGTTTCATCATCCTGTTTTAATTCTATTCCTTTAAGTTTTATGAGATTTGGATATTCTCTATGTCTTTGACTTAATTCAAAAGCAACTACAGCATGCCCTATTTCATGTAAAGACACAAATTTTTCTTTACTTATAATATTTGTTTTACTTATATTATGTGTTATTTCTTCATTTTCTTCTGACTCTGTCTCTGTAATTTCTTGAATTTCTTCATGAAATAAACCTTCCATAGCCCTCACTTGATTACTATTATTTATTAAAAATAATCCTAAAATAATAAATAAAATAATATTAAATAATAGTAAATGTTTTTTTAATTTAAACATTAATTAAATCTCCTTTGATTTTGATTCCTTTAATTTTAACATATTGTAAGTTGTTAAAATTTTTATCACCAGTCATCGCTGGTTCTTTTATTATTTTCGGCTTCCTTGACTTTATCGTTATTATGTTTATTTTGGTAAAGAGATAAAGTTTTTCTTTTTGGGTTGAAGTGGAGATGGAAATCGGTTAATTTGAAATTGGAATCATCGACGCGAGCGCGGCCAAGGTAATAGTCTTTGTCTTTTTCTATCAAGTCTTTTGGGCCTTTATATTTAAGGATTAAACAGTTACCGCCTGAGTCTTTTTTAAATTGTTCTTCGAAATTGATATTTGAATACAAATGACTGTCATCTTTCATATCAAATTGAGCATGTTCGAATCCATTCACGGAGGTTTCCTCATAAGTTAACCCTCTGTTATTCCAACGGTCGAAAGGATGACGATCTTTGATGTAACAAACTAAGTTAGGGGGTTCTTTTTGGGTTTCAAGGCGGTCTTTTATGGTTCCTAATTCATAAAAATTGATGTTATCTTTGTTAGCGAGTTGTTGTTGATAATAGCCAATGCCATTAAGTCCATCAAAGGTATACTTGGCTTTAATCATTTTAAGTCCACTATTAACGTAATCCCATTCTTCGATATTTTCGAATACGGTTTCTTTTATGCTGGGAATTTCTTTTTTTGGTAATTCTGGTAATTTAATGATTCCCATTTCGGTTAAAACAATAAAACCAATAAATAAAAAAAGAAGTATCCCTAAAATAATAAAAAACCATTTAATGATTTTTTTAATATTAAACATGATTAGTTCCTTTCGGGTAATTTATAACATACCAACATTTTAACACATTTGACTTTTGAATTTTAATTAAAACCATTTTTTGAACTAAGAAGTTACTTTATTGACTTTTTCCTTTGCGCTATTAATTCTTTGTCTTACATCTTCTTTAATACAAGCTTTTAAAGGTTGAATTGCGGCGATAAGGTTAATTTTTTGATTTTTAAAATTTTCATCAAGTTCGTCAAATTTTTTTGTTTTTTTGGTTAATTTATTTTTATTATCTTCTAAGGTTATTTTAGTTACTTCATGGGCTTTTTGTTCGTCTTTGATTTGTTCTTTAAGTTTATTGATTTCATGACGGAGTTCGGCGTTTTCTTCGAGATATTTACTAGAGACGTTTTCTAAACCAGTTAAACGTTCATCTTCTAAAGTAAGATGGCTATCTGTGCGCTGTTCCGTTTTTTAAGATAACTTTTTATTTTGAAATTGTGCTTTCAGACTAAAATCAAGTTGATAATTTCCTCTCTTTTTCAACAAAAGAAATATTTTATTGCATGAAAAAGTGTCTAAACTTTTTTTCATAATTCTTTAGTTTCAAAAGATATTTTTTTTAATATTTATCTTTACACTATCTAGTTAGGTAAAAAAAATGAAAAACTCGTTAACAAAATGAAAAGAAAATAATCTTTGGTATCAATTTAACATTTTTCTTAAAAAAAGGCGCACTAAAGTAACCTTTTTCAAGGTTATATTATTTGATGTTAAATCAACTAAAAATTTATCTCAGATTTTGAATATATTGAGATGGAGTTGAATAGTTTAATTTACTTAAAATCCATTGATTATTCCAAAATTTAAGAAAATGATTAATTAATTTTTTCATTTTATCAGGAGATTTTTGAAATAAAAATGGATTTTGATGTTGTAAGATCGTTTTCATTTGGCCGAAAAAGTTTTCAATGATAGCGTTATCACGAGGAGTAGCTTTTCTTGACATGCTAATTAAAAAACCTTTTTTCGTTAAAGTTTTTTGAATTTTGAGCGATTGATAAACTTTTCCTTGATCGGAGTGAATGATACAAGGATTAATAATTTTTGGAAGTTTTTTAATAGTATTTAAAACTAAATCTTTATTTTGTTGGTTTGAAGTATGAAAAGCGATGATTTGATTGTTAAAAGAGTCGATAATACAAGAAAAATAGAGAAAACCTTGATTAGTTTTAAAATAAGTGATGTCAGTAAAGAGTTTTTGGAGGGGTTTGGTAGCCATAAAATCTTGATTGATTAAATTAGGAATTATTTGGAGATTATTTTTTAAATTACGGTAAGTAAAATTTTTTTTGATTCTTAAACGACAACTAATTTCGTTTTTTTTCATGATGAGATAAACTTTTTTCTTGGTGATGAATTCGTTAAAGGTTTTTTGGTATAAATCAGTGATTTTTCGATGACCATAAAAATATTGATAATGGAGACATAAAGCTTTAATTCTTTTTTGTTGTAACAGGTATTTTTCTTCTTTTTCTTTTAGTTTAGCTTTCACTTTTAACCAATAATAATAAGTGCTTCTTTTAATTTGAATTGTTTTTAAAATGGTGGTTAAATTAAGAGTTTGATTGAATTGGTTGACTAAATGAAAAACAATCTTTTTATCAATTTTTTTAATTTTTTTAATAATTTTTTGTAATAATTTAATTTTTTGTTTTAATTTTTGCATCTTAACACCAATTATCTTTATAAATTATTTTAAATATATAAACTATTATAACTCTAAAAGATTTTTTATTTGATTAATAAGCGCTTCAGCGCGTTCATCTTTTGTTTTTTAATAATACATATAGTAATACTTGGAAAGGCAATTAATTTAAAAATTAAAGTTGATTTAATGATTGAAATAAATTAAAAAATAAAATTACCTCAAAAAGAGGTTTTTATGATATCGATAAATAATAATGATATGAAAAATGATAATTCGATAATATCAAATATCGAGTATCATTATCATTATCGATATAAAATATCAAATATCACTCCTTAAATGAGTTAATGTTTATATAGATTATTTTCAAAGTCAAACTGTTATAAAACCGTTAGTAAAGTGTTATAAAACTGTTAGTAAAGTGTCATAAAACTGTTAGTAAAGTGTTATAAAGTTGTTAGTTTTCTTTTTTTATTAAATATTTATACATAGGATGTAGTTTTTTCACCCGATAACCTTGTTTATCTTTTATTAAAAAAGATTGAATGTATTTTAAATCTTCTTTTAGATAATAGATGATGTTTAACCCCTTCTTATAGTTAGTTTTCATAGGTTTATGATATTTATCTAGCTTTTGAGGGTCTAATTGATATAACTGTAAAGTTTCTAATTTATTGACATCAATTTTTCCAATTAATTCTTTGATACGGTTTTTAGTTTCATTTTGATAATTGATTTGAAAAAGAGGATAGAGGTATTTAAGGGGGTTATTTTGGCTTTTAAGAGGGGTTAAATCAGAAAGTAATAGTTTACCATTACTAGAAGAGAAATTATCATTAATTAAGGTGATTTTGGTTTGTTTCATTTCTTCTAAGATTTGAGGGTCAACGAAGAGAGTTTGATTTTTGGGGCGGTAATCAGCTTCTTGGTAAGTATTTTTCTTTTTGGAATGAGAGATAATATTGAGATTGATTAAATCTTCTTTTAATATTTTTAAAAAGTTTTTAATTTGAGTTAAATCGTTAGGAGTGGTTTTTGTGTTCCAACCCCCGATTCTAATTTCTTGACTAGTGTCGTTTTTCATTTCTTTTCTCTTTTTATTTGGTTTTTAGATAAAAAATAAAAACCCTAAATAGTTAAATTTAATTTTATATATACTTTTATGAGAGTGTATTAATGTTTTTATATGTGTAGATTTTATATATTTTGGTGTAAAAAAATAATTTAATTAATTATTTCTACTTTGTCTTCTCCAAAAAAATGAACCACTAAATCGACGATGATTTTCTTTTTGGCCTCTTCATATGAAAGATAAGGGTCTAAAAAACATTTTTGATATGCTTCTTTTCCGTATTGACGTAATAAATCATCGACATCTTTACAAGTTTGGTTGTAAGGCGGTAAAATGTGTCTAATTTCGTATAAAATGTTTGTTTCTTTAAGTTGTTCACCTAAGGCTTCGCTTCGTTTTCTCCCTGTTTCGTCGTTATCTAAGGCGATAATCACTTTAATCTTTTCTTTTTTGAGAATTTCTAATTGTGATTGAGAAAGTAATTGAGTGACACAAATGAGACCAACCACGTTTTTAATATTGTTTTGCCAACAACTAATGACATCAAAAAAACCTTCATGAATGATGATGGTTTTGGTTTGTTTAATATATGGTAAAGCTTCAAAAAAACGATAACTAAAATGAAAGGTCGGAGTTTGACTGAAATTAGTTAAAGCTTGGTATTTAGGTTGAAAGTAAGAAACTTCGCGAAAATGGTTTTGATAAAAATGAAAAGTTTGATGATAACCATTTTCAATGGGGATAATAATAGAACCATGGAAAGTATCATGATAATATTTTTTATTTTGTTGATTGGTTTTTTCTTTGATAAAACCATATTCAACTAATTTTGTTGTATCGATATTTTTCTTTTGACAGTAATTTACTAACCGAAAAGATAAAGGTTTATCAGATAAGGGGGCATAACCTAGTTGAAATTCTTTGATGGTTTCTAAAGTGAGTTTTCTTTTTTGAGTTAAATAAGTTAATCCTGGTTGACTTTCGTTATTTCGGTTAGAAATTAATAAATAATGATAATAATCTCTAATTTGGTTGAATAAGGGCGAAATATCTTTAAATAATTGTTTCTTTTTGATATTAATTTCCTGTTCGTCCACTGGTTGTTTTGGTTTCATTGGGTGATATGGTTGTGGAAAAGGGTTAGTAATTATTTTAGTTATTTCTTTTTCTTGTTGGCTTAAGGTTTTAAATTCGAAAGAATTCATAAATCCTTCTATTCTTTGAATCGCTTCATAAAAGGATTTAATCTGACGGATAGTCATATAAACATCAATAATATCGTAATCGCGAACACATTTCCAACAATGAATTTTATTAGTAGAAGTGAAATGACAACAAGTGGGATTGTTTCCTTGATGAAGGGGACAAGGGAAACGATATTTGGGATTGAAGTTTGATGGTATTATATTTAATTTTTTTAATAAAACTGACATGGGGAAATGAGTTTGGATGTGTTTGATTTTATCTTGATAATTCATTGATAAACTCCTTAATAACTTTCTAATGGATAAGGTAAAACATAACCGATTTCTTGGAAAGTTTGGGTGCTCATTTCAAAGTGATAAACTAAGTTTTTTTTCGTACCACTACGATTTTTTTTAATCGATAATTCAATAATTTTTTCAGATTTGTTGTTTTTTGATGCTAAATATAATTGATTACAATTTTGATTATAGATATTTAATGGTTTTTCTTGATCTTTGGATAGTTTGGGTTGGAATTCCGACATCATTAAAACAATATCGGAGTTAGTTTCGATGCCGCCTGAACCTTTTAAAGCGGTGATTTCAGGGGATTTTCCTTGGTAATGGCTATATGTATCTCTTGAAAATTGAGATAAAATGATAATAACGATATTTAATTCCATGGCTAATTGTTTAAGTTTCGTCATTATTTCATCAATCGCTAAACGGTCATTTTCTAAATGATTACTGGCTTTGGTAATTTGGAGATGGTCAATAACGATGATTTCTATTTGTTTTTCTAAATGAAGGCGATAAACTAAATCAATGATATAATCTATTTTTTTAGTTTGATCATAACTAAAGGATAAGTTAAGCTGGGAAAAGAATTTTTGAGCGTCATTCATCCTTTCCATGTAGGTATGTTGAGTGATGTTTGAGTCTTCCCAATTTTTAGCTAAAATAACATCTAAGGGAATTTGAGTTTGGTGGGCTAATAAACGACTTAAATTTTCTTCTAAGGTCATTTCATAAGAAAAAACTAAGAGATGAGGGTGATGATGAGTTTCTTGATACTTAGTTTTGGTGATATCTAAAAGAAGATTGTAGACAAAAGTAGTTTTTCCTAAACCAGTATAGCCTCCAATGGTGATGATTTGACCTTTTTTAAAGCCTTTCGTGGCTTGATTTAAGCCTTTGAAAGTTTCTGATAGGCATTAAATTTGATTTAGTTTTATTTACTAAAAATAAAAGAATAATCGCTTTTAATTTTAAAACTTGTCTCCGAGACCGCTATAAACAAACCATGGAAGAAGGACAACAATTAAAAAAATTAGATACTCGTTTTGAGTTTTATTTATTAACCAACAACGAAACCGAAACCCAAAGACTAAACAAGAAAATCAATCAAGGAAAAGTCCCAGGCATTAATCAAGTCATTAACTTATTTTCCAATTCAGCCAACAATTTCTTACAAAACTTAATTACCACCAAATTCATCCCCTTTTCTAATATCAATATCATTAAAAAATAAAAAAAGGAGTTAATATTAAATGTTAACCAACGAACAAAAAGCGTTAAAAAAACTAATAAATTATATCGAACAAGGCCAATGGGAAAAATTAAACCTTTACTACCAAATAATTAACCCCAAAAATCTACTTAACCCCAAAAATAAAAAAATATTTACAACTTTAAAATATTTATTTTTAGAAAAACAAACAACTCATCCTTGGGATAAAATAAAATCTCAAACTGAGATAATCAAAGAGTTATTAACATATTTACAAACTAATTTCCAACAAGATAACTTTACCAAAGAATCATTATCTTTTTTAAATAATGATTTTAGTAAGGAAAATAACCTTGATTTCTTAGATAACTTAAAACACACCTATACCCAAGAAAAACTGTTCCAACAACTCTTAAAAATTATTAGTCCTTCTTTTGAAACCCAAGATCCTTACACTAAAAACTTATATTACCACAAAATCTTTGATAAATTAAGAAATTTTATCTCTTTAATCCCCCAAAAAAATGATAAAACTCTCTTTAATTTAAACCAAATGGTCTTTTTACATCCTGAATTTTTTGACACCGATAATCAAGCAAAACAAAAAATCCAAGAAGAATATTACCACTTATCAGAAATTTTTAAGGGACTCAACCAATCCACTAAAGGATTAAAAAAAGGCCAAATCATCACTATTGGGGGGTATACTGGTTTGGGAAAAACAACTTTTGTCTACAACCTTCTTTTAGATATCGCCAAAACTAAACACCAAGAAAGCTCTCATTATCCTCATATTTTGGTATTTTCTTATGAAATGACAATGGAGGAAAATTTAAGTCGTTTATTAGCCCACCAAACTCAAATTCCCTTAGATATTATTTTAGATAAAAATTTTGAAGATGACAATATCACACCTCTCAAATACACGGAAAGGATGAAAATAGCAAAACAATTTTTTGCCAACATAAATTTATCATTTAGTTATGATAAAAGCAAAATATTGATTATATCATTGATTTTAGTTTATCGCCTCTATTTAGAAAAACAAGTAGAAATCATCGTTATCGACCATCTCCAAATTACTAAAGCTAGTAATCGTTTAGAAAATGACCGTCTAGCCATTGACGAAATTATGACTAAACTCAAACAATTAGCCATGGAATTAAACATTGTTATTATTATTCTCTCTCAATTTTCAAGAGATACATACAGTAATTACCAAGGAAAATCCCCTGAAATAACCGCTTTAAAAGGAAGTGGTGGAATTGAAACTAACTCCGATATCGTCTTAATGATGTCTGAATTTCAACCTAAATTATCCAAAGACAAAGAAAAACCTTTAAATATTTATAATTCAACCTTAAATCAACTCTATTTAGAATCTGATGACAATGAAAATCAAAAAATAATCGAAGTATGTATCAAAAAAAATAGAAGTGGCACCAAAAAAACCTTAATTTATCACTTCGAAATGACCACCCAAACATTTCAAGAAATCGGTTATGTTTTACCTTATCAAATAGAAACTTATTATTAATCAAAAAAATAGGAGTTAAAATAAATGAATTATCAAGACAAAATTAACCACATTAAAACTAATTTTCCCATGATTGTTTTATTAAAAAAATTAAATATAATACCACCAAACTTCAACACCAAATATCGTTTCCCTTGTCCCATCCATCAAGGAAACAACCCAACTTGTTGCCATTTAACTTCAGATAATAAAATTCACTGTTGGAAATGTTGTAAAGATTACGATATTATTGATGTTTATATGGAAATAAGAGGAATTAAAACCTTCAATAACGCCCTCGAAAAAATTAATAACTTTATGAAAACTCAAGAATTTAAAAACTTAATCCAACAACAAACTGCAACCCCTAATATTTCTTACAAACCTTTTAAATATCAATTCCAACCCAATAAAATCAACAACCCAATTGATGAAAAAGAAATTAACACCACAAAAACACAATTATTTAAAGAAATATCACCTTTATTTAACCAAATTAGAGATTATTATCATTATTTATTAACTACTAACCGAAATAACGAATCTCACCTAGGATTAGAATATTTAACTCAAAAAAGAAAATTAACTCTAGAAACCATTAAAGAATTTAAACTAGGTTATGCCCCATTATCTGATAAACCTTTATCCTTTCGTCTAGTAAATTATTGTAAAAAACAAAATATCGATACAACCAAATTAGTTGAATATGGTTTTGTTAAAGAAAAAACCAATCAACAAAATAAAAAATATTATCACGATACTTTCCATGGTTCCATCATTATCCCCATTGAAAATGGATATAATAAAACATTTCACTTTTATCAAAATCATTTTCGTGATACTACCTATTTCCAACCTAAATATCAATCCCTCAATAATTTTAGTCAAACACCTACTTTTCATTTCAGTTATCGTTTTTTCGAAGCTTTACCGTATATAAAAAAAACTAAAACAATCATCATTCATGAAGGTTTTTTTGATGTCATTAGTTGTTTGCAACACGGCATAAAAAATGTCGTGGGTTTAATTTGTGTCGCCCAATTACTTTCCCAAACCCAAATGGATATTCTCAAAAAAGAAAAGATTAAAGTCATTATCGCCCTCGATAATGACGAAACTGGAAGAAAAAGAAACGCAGCCTTAGGAGAACAACTAAAAGAACAACAAATCCCTTATGAAATTAGACGCATTTTGTCCCCTTATGACAAAACTTGTAAAGATGTTGATGATTTATTACGACAATACGGGAAAGAAGCTTATCAAAAATGTTTTTTAGATCCATACATCTCATATGAAGAAGCAGAAAAGAAACAAATAGTGGATTTAGCCATTCATTTCTTTGGTGAAGATAAAGTTGAAGTCATGACATAATGATTTATTATAAAATACCAATTAAACAACAACAAACGTATTATTTTTTCCTATATGACCTTTTTAAAAATAAAATTAATAATATGAATCACGCACATTCAATTATTAGGCCAAAAATTGATAAATATTTTAACAAAATGACAAAAATAAATTTAAAGGAGAAAATAAAAATGAAAAACGACCTTAATAAAGGAATTAGAATCGGCGGATGGAATACCAAAACCACCCCTACTGATTTAGACCAAATTAAACTCTTTTTACAAACTTTAAAACAAGATTTAATCAACCTGACCATTATAACCCATTCTAAAAAGAAAAATACTTATCAAGAAGCCAATTATCGCCCTAAAAACCAAACTCTCTTCGTCGATCCTCAAATCTTGGATGAAATTAAACAAACAAAAATAACCTTAATTAATGATAATTTCTCTTCTAGTAATAGTAAACTATTACTTTCAGATTTACCCCCCCTTAAAAACCAAAATACCCCCCCCTTAAAACCTATCATGATATCTTTCAAATCAATTATAAAAATGAATCTAAAAATATCAGCAAAGAATTAATTGGCAAAATCAATCTTCATAAACTAGAAAACTTACAATTATATCAAATAGACCCCAATAAACTAGATAAATACAATAAACCGATTAAAACAAACTATAAGAAAGGTTTAAATATCATCTATTATCGACAAGAAGATTTAAAATATATTCAATTCTTCTTAACTAAAACCAAACAAGGTTATCGGGTGAAAAAGATACACCCTATGTATAAATATATTTCAAAACAAAAAGACTAACAGTTTTATAACACTTTACTAACAACTTTATAACAGTTTGACTTTGAAAATAATCTATATAAAGATTAACTCATTTAAGGAGTGATATTTTATATTTTATATCGATGATGATAATGATACTCGATATTTGATATTATCGTTGTATCTTTTATCTATCATTATTATTAATCGATATTAAAAAATCTTTCTTTTAATTAATTTTATTTTTTTAATTTATTTTAATTAAAAATCAATTTTAATTTTTAAATTAACTGCCTGACCAGTTATAGGTATGTGTTATAAATAATATATTAGGTAAAAATAACATTAATAATTATTTAATGGCGTTAACAAACATTTTAAGAGTTATAATTGTTGATATAATGGAAAAAAATATAAGATAAATTGGTGTTAAGATGCAAAAATTAAAACAAAAAATCAACTTATTACAACAAATAATTAAAAAAATAGAAAAGATAGATAAAAAAATTATCTTTAATTTAGTGGAAAAATTTCAAAATGTTTTAAATTTAACCACCATTTTAAAAATGATTCAAACTAAAAGGAGTACTTATTATTATTGGTTAAAAGTTAACCATAAAATTAAAATAAAACAAGAACAATATCTTTTAAAACAAAAACGTATTGAATCTTTATGTAAAATGCATGAATATTTATTTGGCCATCGTAAAATCACTCATTTATATCAAAAAATCTTTAATGAACCCATCACTAAGAAAAAAGTTTATTTCATCATGAAAGAAAAAGGGATTTGTTGTCGTTTAAGAAGCAAAAAAAATAAATATCATTATCAACAATTAAAATCTCAATTAAAAATAGTTCCTAATTTAATTAATCAAGATTTTAAAACTTATAAACCGATGCAAAAACTATTTACCGACATCACTTATTTTAAAACTCCACAAGGTTTTTTATATTTTTCATGTATTATCGACTCTTTTAACAATCAAATAGTCGCTTCTCATGTTTCTAATCATCAAAATAAAAATTTAGTTTTAAATACTATCAAAAAAATGCCAAAACTAAAAAAACCTTGTATTATCCACTCTGATCAAGGTTCAGTTTATCAATCTTTAAAAATCCAACATACTTTAACCAAAAAAGGTTTTCTTATTAGTATGTCAAGAAAAGCCGCCCCTCGTGATAACGCCGTCATTGAGAACTTTTTCGGCCAAATGAAAAGTATTTTATTTTATCGCGATCCTTTTTTATTTCAAAATCCAATGACAAAAATGAAAACCATCATTAACCAATTTCCTGCTTTTTGGAATAAAAAATGGATTTTAGCTAAATTAAACTATCTTTCACCTATCCAATATGCGTAAAGTTTAAGATAAAACAATTAAAAAAATAGCTTTCAAAATAGACCTTTTAAAAAGGTATCTTTTTGCGCCTTTTTTTCAATAAAATGTTTTTATTAATAATAAACATCATTTTCTTTTCATTTTGTTGACGACTTTTTAACTTTTTTTACCTAACTATATAGTGAAGGGGTAAAATATTAGTATAAATATCTTTTGAAACTAGCAAATTAT
The DNA here is from genome assembly GCA_000009845.1 of Onion yellows phytoplasma OY-M. GTDB lineage: Bacteria > Bacillota_I > Bacilli_A > Acholeplasmatales > Acholeplasmataceae > Phytoplasma > Phytoplasma asteris. Next base: position 634,453 of record AP006628.2, on the reverse strand, counting down.
ATAAAAAACATTAGACACTTTTTTTCGTCTAATGAAAATACTTTGTTATTTTGAAAAGATATGAAATTATCACTTAATTTTAAGTTTTAAAGAATAATTTTAGAGACAAAAGTTGTATTAAAAAACGGAACAGCGCAGTTCTTCGATTGCTTCATCTAATTCTTCAATTTGATATACTGTTAATTTGACTCTCATCGTAGCAACACCATTTGCATCAAAAACAACTTTAGGTCTTTGAGAATCATCATATAAAACATAAGTTTTTTGATCATTGTCCCAAACATCAATTTGCGAACCGAAATGATTTTGAGCAACAAATCCTTTAGATTCAAATGTAGTTTCTAATCTTAACAACAAATCTTGTGTTATTTTCATATTTTTTTATTTAAAGTCACATCATAGACAATTTCAGTTTTTTCTTGATATGTTTCTGGTGAAAGTTTTACCAAATCTTCAAGCCCTAAAGTTTTACTTGTTTTGCTTAAAGAGTCGTTTTTTTTCACTTCAAAAGAAAAGTTTTTATTAGAAATTGCAATACTATCTGTTTTTTGTTTGGTAAAACGTTTATAAATGGCAAAAACTCCAATGGCAGTTGCAAGCAAACCCAACATTAATATAATTATTTTTTTGTAATTCTTTTTTTATGGGTTCTTTAAGTTTGTTTCTAAAAGTATCTAAAAAAGAAATACTTTCAAATGTGGCATCTATAATTTATTTATAAGCTAACTTTAAATCTTGCATATCAATTTTTTTATCTTCTGGGAATGTTTCTTGTTGTTCTTTAGTTTTGGTAGTTATGTCTTCTTTAATTTGTTTTTTGTGATTTTTCTATAAGCTCTTTGATATCTTTTTTATTTTGGATGTTAGTTTCATATTGCAAATAAGAAAAAAGAAACAATAAAACTGTTGTAATACTTACAATCCAAAGCCAAAAAGTTTGATTAGACATTTTTTTAGGAGGCACATAGTTATTTTGAAAATGTTGCATATTATTTCATCCTTTAATATTTTATTTAAATGTGTTTATAATTTAGCTGCTTATAATTATTTTATATGAATTTCGAGTAATTAGCACATTTTTTGACAAAAAAAGAGGATTTAATCCTCTTTTTTTTATTTGATATTTGCAATATTAACGATTTTAAAGTTATCGATTAACTTATAGCAAGGTCTGAAAAAACAGGAACTTCGGTAATGCCACCAATAAAACTATTACCATCTTTATCAGTAATTTAATATTCAGATAATAAATTTAAGGTAGGTTTGAACTGTTCCAAAACTTTAGACACTTTTTGCTTTTTAAAAATTATTTAAGACTAACTATTAAGTTAGTCTTTTTTTCTTTTCAAAGACTAAAAAATAATTTCCTATCTTTTCTAAAAATATTTTTAGAAAGGAATTAAACGTTAAGAGAAAAATTATTTAAAGATTTTTTAAAAAGTAAAAAGAATTTAGAAATGCGTAATCAATTAATCGATTTACATTTGTCTTTAGTAAAAAAACTAGTTTCTAAATTTAAATATTATCCATGCGTACTTCAAAAACAAGATTTATACCAAGAAGGAGTTTTAGGATTGATCAAAGCTTTAAATAATTATGTAGATTTAGGTTATGACTTTATCGCTTATGCGACACCAACTATCAAATCAGAAATCAGAGAATTAATAAGAAGGAGTTTAACGTCATTAGATTAAATTTTGGAGTTCCTTTAGGAAATATCAACGAAGATTATCAACCTAGTTATTCCAATCAAGAAATCACCCAAATACTAAATTTAACCTTAAGACAAGTAGAAAATATTAAAAACATCGCCATCAATAAATTAAAAAAATAAAAAGACCCGAATAAGGTCTTTTTTTATTAAGAAAGGAAATATAAATGAAGTTGAATCCTAAAATTATTTTAATTATCTTAACTTTAACCTATATCGGTTTTATAATTACAAATCTTATGACGTTATTTTTTGATTTTAATTTAGGAATCAAAGCTAACACAACGATAAGCCTTATTTCGGATATTGTCTTTTTATTTTATTTATGGATTAAGGAATACAAAAATGCAAAAATTCATTAATTGGGTTGGTTGTAAAAAGAAATTATTACCACATCTTTTACCTTTAATTCCTAAAAAATTTAAAACTTATTACGAACCTTTTTTAGGGAGCGGCGCTTTATATTTATCCTTAATGCCTAAAAAAGCCATTTTAAACGATAATGACACACAACTCATCCAAATATGGAAAAGTATTTTATATAATTCTCAAGATTTTTATAATAAAGCATTGGCTTTTGAAAACTTTATTTATCAATATCCCAAATCACAACAAAAACAACAAAAAGAAGCTTTTAAAACATTATTAAACCAATATAATCATTTATTAACAAAAAAGAAAAAAAGATTAACCAAAGCATCACTTTTCTTTATTTTAAGTAAATATTGTTTTCATGGCATTTTAAGATACAAAGATAATACATCCTTATATACAAATTTTGGTTATAAGTCTAAATATAAAACTAGCCTATTAAATTTAAATGATTTATTCTCCTTACAAAAACATTTTCAAAAAAATAAACATGTCTTGTTATGTATTGATTATCAAAAAATAATTGCCGTCACCAAGAAAGATGATTTTTTGTTTATCGATCCACCTTATTACAACGGCAAAAACATCACTATATCATCTTTTTACAAAGGAGTTTTTGGTTTTACTGAACAAGTGAAATTATTCAACTGTCTGGAAAAAGCTGATAAAAGAGGAGTTAAATGGTTATACACCAATTATGATACTCCCGAAATTAGAGCATTATTTAAAAATTATTACTTCAAAAGTATCAAATCTAGTACTACCCATAATTTGACAAATAAAAACAATAATCATGAAATCATTATTACCAATTATTAAAAAATCAATTTAAATTTTTGACCTCAACAAGTCTTTAAACTGTTTCAAAGATTAATTTTTGATATAAACGAAACGTAAAATTCCAAAAAATAGAAAATTAAATTAGTTTTAGAATTCGTCAAAATCAAAAATTTAACCAATTAGAAAAACTTCAAAAAGGAGCATATCATTATGTTAAATAACATTCAATTAATCGGTCGAATTACACATGACCCCGAAAAACAATACATTAACAGTAATAACGAACAAATTCCAAAAATAGATTTTCAATTAGCTGTTAACCAAACCAAAGACAAAGTTCAATATATTCCTTGTGTAGTTTTTAGAACCCAAGCTGAAAATTTTCATAAATACTTACATAAAGGATCGAAAATTTATCTCGAAGGAACATTATCCATCCAAAAATATACCAACAACGAAGGTCAAAATAAAACAAATACAAAAGTGATCGTACATAAAGTCATCTTTTTAGATAATAAATCTCAAACTGATAATTTACCATTTTAAAATAAAAGAACATTGATATTAAACATCTTAACTTTTTAAAAGAAAACCAGAAAGGAGAATAAAAAATAATATGAGTGACGCCATGACTGAAATCGCCCGCGGGACTTACTTCAAAGACCGCAGCAAATTAAAACCTAAAACTAAAAAAAATAATAAACCAAACAAAAAGGAGAAAAAAATATGACTAAAAAAGAATTAATTAAAAACATAGCTGAGGCTAATAAAACCTCAATTTCAAAAACAGAAGAATTTTACAATTCATTCGAACATACCCTAATAGAATCCATTACTTCCAACGAAGAAGTAATTTTATCTTCTAAAATAGGTAAATTCATTTTAAAAACTCGCAAAGCCTACACTGGTAGAAATCCCCAAACAGGGCAAAAACTCAAAATCTCTGCGAAAACCGTTGTCTCTTTCAAATTATCTCAAACCATTAAAGATAAAGTAAAAGATTTAACATTAGAATAAACCAATATCAACCAACAAAGGAGAAATTAAATATGAATAAAATCATTAAGAAAAAAACAAAACCCAATACTCACGAAACACACCAAAACCAAGAAATAAAAACAATGACTAACCCCAAACAAGAAAATATAACTATTATCCCAATAAAAAAACGCAATTTATTAAAAAAAATAGCTTACATAACGATCATTTTACATTTTATTTTACAAGTCATTATTATTTACTACGATAATAAAATTCCCTGGTTAACAACAGGAATTAATAATTCTCTTGAATTGATTAAATCTCTCATCCCAGGAGGAACTAAATAATATGAATAAAAACATAAAAAACAAAAATAAAATATTAACTATTATCACAATTATTATCGCTATCTTTTTCACTACCACATCCATTTTCGCTTTAACTAATTACTTTTCTAAACAAAGAAAAGAAAAAATTCAATTAATGAACAATCTTCCTTTTTTCACTATTGAACGAACAGGTGGCAATAATGAAGATAAAACCCTTTTACCAATTCCCATTCCAAACTTAAACGAACAAAAATATAATTACTTAATTACGATCGAACACGAAGCGACACTAAACTCCAACGGAATGGATATTAATGTTCCTTTATATTTGAAAATATCAACTAAATATGACACACTTCAAACTTTTACCAATCCTGAAAAATATTTAAATGTTGGTTTAAAAGTGGATAATAATGATTACGATGATACTAAACGCCCACAAATAAGATTAAATGATAAGGGCATCGGTTCACTTAAGATCCAAATTAGCATCGAACAAAAAGAAATCATTACTAATAAAAACCCTCAATTAGAGTTAATTTGTGATTAAGAATTAGTCGATTCTCAAGGCACAGCTTATAGCGGCAGCAGTCAAACAATCGAAAATAAAATTACTAATTTAGCATAATAAAACATCAAAAGACCAATTATTAATTGGTCTTTTTTTGTTAGAAAGGAACTTATATGAATATCAAAAACAAATCAAATAAAAATTCAACTAATTTAATAATAATCATAATAATATCTATGGTCTTATTTTTAGGGACTTATGTTTGGATTCATCATCAAACTTTAACAGAAACTGAAAAAAATCTCATAACCCATCATAAAAAATTAGAAAATCAAAATAAAAATCTCCAAGAAATAAAAGACAAACTCCAACAAAACAAAGATATAATCCAAAACCAAATTACCAATACAAATAAAGAATCACAAGAAACAACAAACACTAATTTACAACAATTAAATAATCAAGAAGAATCAAACTTTCATCCTTCTAATAATCAAAAATTTCCTTCTTTCGACCAATTAATTGGTTTCAAAGAAGAAAAACAAGCCGTAGAAGGTTTTATTGATTACCTTAACAATAAAGAAAACTACAACAATATTGGCGAGGTAGATTCGCCCTTAGGCATCTTAATGTATGGTATTCCTGGTACAGGTAAAACAACCTTAGCTAGAGCCTTAGCTAAAGAAACTAATTTACCTTTCTTTGAAGTAAGCAGTTCAATCTTTTCCCAAAAATATAAAGGAATTGCACCTCAAATAGTAAAAGATTTATTTATGACAGCCCGTGAAGAAGCTCAAAAAGGAAAAGGAGCTATTATCTTCTTAGATGAATGTGAAACCATCTTTACTGATTTAAGCGGGTTAGAAGCTGGTTCAGAAATCACCAATGTGGTAAACCAATTCAAAACCGAAATGACATCATTTGAAAATGACCCTGTACATCCTATCTTTATTATTGGCGCTACAAACCACATCGACCAAATCGATGAAGCTATCAAATCAAGATTTACTTACAATATCGAAGTCAAACCAGGTAATAAAGAAGAAAGAAAAGCCTTTTTAGAATTCTTAATCAACAAACGTAAAAACCCTTACAGCGAAGAAGCCAAACAATATTTATATGAAGTAATTAACGAATCTTTAGAGAAATTGCCACATGACCAATCATTCAAAAAAGCCAATCGTACTTTAGAAAACTTGTTAAAGCAAGCAGTCATTATCTTCGCTAAAAACCGAGGACCAGCCCGGGCCGTCGACCACGCGTGCCCAAATCAACTATTAAACTAGTAGACTATCAAACCCTTCAAAAAGAATGGTTAAACACTCGACCCAAATTCAAAAGATACGATATCAATGTTATAGAAAAAGAAAATATCCCTAATATCTTAGAATATTTCAATATCCAAACTTCCGCCTATAATCTCGAAGAACCGTCATACAACCCTTATCAAGGGGTTTTTGTAGGCGATTACTGAGTTTTTTAAAAATATTGTTTCTTTTAAAAAAAATCTTTTTCTTATTACTTATATTATAGCATTAATAATTTCAATAATTTAAAGTTTTTTTTAAGTTTTTGAAATTTATAAATAATTTTATTTATTTTTTTCCAACAACAAAAGCCGTCCAATAATTAGACAGCAAAATTAATTAAAAATATTTAATTTAAACTAATTTAATCAAAATTAAATTAAGGAGAAAGTTGTAAACTTTGAATATAATTATTTTCAAGATATCTATACCAATATTGACATTCAACTTTATTTAATATTTTAATATCTTGTTTTTCATAATCTTTTTTAAGTTTTAATTTAAGTTTTTGTAATTTAAAATATTTTTTAAAATTCTTATTAAGAAAATAATTTTTTGGTTGAATACTAGATAAATTTAAACTAAAATAATTAGAATTTTGAAATTGATGTGAATTCATATAAGATTTAAACAACAAAGTTAAATTATGTGGAATTTTAATATTTCTTCCATTAACTCTTTGTTTAATATTCCATTCAAATATATTAGAAAAGTTAAAATTAACAATTGGAAATGAACTTAATTCTATTTCTTTAATTATATCATAAGGAAATAATGCCAAAAAAGATTCTTGAGGACAAGAAAAACATGTACGAGAAAATCCAAACAAATGACGACTATAAAAATCAATTCCTTTATTAGAATTTGATTCAATTTGTTTATCATTTTTAGAAACATATTTACTAACATATGAAACATTTTATTAACATAATCTTTTTATCAAAAGTACCTTTATAAAAACTTACATTTACTAATTTCAATTTTTTCAAATAAAAGATTTGTTTTTGATGGTCTAAAAATTTGAACATTTTGACTAATTGGATTTAAATGTTTATAATGTTTTATATTATTTTTATTCATAACAGATGCATAAGCATTAGCCCAAAGCAAAGTAATTTTTGACACTTTAACATTCTTTTTCTCATAATAATTTTGAGGTATTTTAATATTACCTTTTTCATTTATTTTATGCATTAAATAATCATCATAAAAAATACTCTTATTTCCTTTAATAGGTCGGTTTTTTAAACCCAAAGCATAATCTTTATCAGTACACAAATAACGAGAATATACACCAAAAGAATTTAAAACATCAATATTAAAAATAATATGATAATGAATAACTCCTAATTTAGTAGTTTCCAAAGACCAAAAATAACGAAAATCTTGCATTTTGGAATAAACCAAATCTTTTTGAGAGAATTGTTGAAATAAATTTGATAAATAATTTTTTCTCACTAAACGAATAAAACGTTTCCTTACCTGCCCCATAATATCAGGTTCATGAGTATATTTTATAGTTTTACCTTTTAAATCATCATAAGGAGCTGTCAAAGTAATAAAAGATATTTTTTTAGAATCTTTGAAATTATATAAAAGTTTATCCTTAGCATTTTGTGAAGAATCTCGATAATGTCTTAAAATTTTTGATTTTGGTTTAATTTCTTGCAATTTAATTTCTTTTAATTGTTTTTTTAAAGAATAATCCAATTTCAAATCATCATCACTTAATGACAAATACCTTTCTTCTTTTTTTTCTTTTAAATGTTTTTTATAACATTTAATTCGTTCCAAAGGTTCAAACATAGAATAATTAAACCCTTTTAAACGAGTCTCATAGCCATTATCTTTTTTTTGTACTTTATAAATATTTTTAGAAATTTCCTTAAATAAAACACATAATTTTAAATAACATTTCTTATAATAAGATTCAGTAATTTGATTAAATTTATGTTGTTTTTCTAATTGGTTAACTTTTTCATTATAAATTTTAATAGTAGTAGATAATTCATCATAAATTTCTATATCTTTTGAATTAGGTAAACAAATTTTTAAATAATCTAAATCAAAAATTTTATCATTTAATCCTTTTATAAAATCATCAGAAATTAATTCTTTTTTTATTAAAGAATAAAAATAATCTATAAAAATAGAAGAATCATTTAAAGTTAAAATTTCAATATCACGTTTAGCACGAGTTATTGCAGTATAAATTAATTTTTTTTCTAAAACTTTATCTTGTGATTCATTTCGGTTTTGCCAACCAATTAAATAAACGCATTCATTTTCATATCCTTTATATCCATGTATCGTTGACAAAACAATTTCATTTTCTTTACTATTATTATCAGATATAGTAAAAGGAATTTGGTTTTTTTCAAACTCATCTTTAAGTTTTTGTAATTCACCATTACTACGGCAAAGAACAGTTGTAGAATAAATTAAAGAATTTTTAATTTTTTCACACAAATAATTAATTTGTTGATAAAAATTATCAAAAAAAGAAAAATTTATAAAATCTCTATATTTTTTTTCACTAAAAGATAATTGTAAATATTCCTTATTATCAATTAATTCATTAGCTGCTTTAACAATATTAATACCTTTAGAACGATAATTAACATTTAAAAAATGTTTTTCAGGTTTAAAATCTTTTACAAAAAGTTCCAAAATAAGTTCACTAGAACCAAAAAAACTATAAATATTTTGAGTATAATCACCAAAACAATATAAAGAATTTGGTTTATTAAATAAAAGTTCTTTTATAATAAAATAATAAAAATAATTTAAATCTTGAAATTCATCAATAAAAACAGGACGATTATAAATTAAACCATTATTTCTTTCAACAAATTCAATAAAATCACTAGTTTCAATTAATAAACCATCAAAAGTTATTAAATTATAATAATTTAATTTTTCATAATACAAATTTAATAACAATTCAAAAGTTTTTTTTAAAACTTTATCATCAATTTTAATAGATGAATAACAGTTTTCTTTTTGAAAAGTTAAACGTATTAAATTATTTAATTCCTGTAAAAGCTTTCTAAATGAATATTTTCTTTGTTCTTTAAAATACAATTTTAAATCTTGATTTTCTTTTAAAATCAGTTTTAAAATATTTAATTTAGTTTCATCATCAATAAATTTTCGTTGTTTTGCTGTTTCATTAAAAATATTATATTTTAAATAACAAGAATAAGCAAAACTATGAAATGTTCTAATTTCATAATTATCTTTTAAATATTTTTCTAATTCATCATCATTATAAGAAGGATAATCTTCTTTTAATGATGAAAATAATTTATCATAAATAATATTTTTAGTAGCATTAGTAGCTACCAAAATTAAAGGTTTTTCTTTTTCTTTTTGTCTTAATTTTTCAATTAAAATGGTAGTTTTACCAGAACCAGCTCCACCATGTATATACATGCAAAAAGCATCTGAATTAATAATATCTTTTTGTTCTTTTGATAAATTAAATAACATCTTATTCTCCTTTATAATATTAAAAACCCCCTAAATCCCCTAAAGGGGACTTTATAGGGGGGGGTGTAATAGATTAATTGTAATGTTCTTCGGCTGGCCGCCTAGTTCGCTCTGCTCGTCTTTGAATACTTTTATACTTAATATAATTAATTGTTTTACCTGTTTGAGGGTCATATTCATTAATAAAATTAATTGTTTTGCCATCAGATACAAATGTTATTTCTTTAATTATTTAAATTAAATCCAGCATCTTTTAATTCTTTTGCTGTAAAGCCAACTTTTCTTAATTCTTTTGCACTAAATCCTGCTTCTTTTGCTTGTTGCAAACTATATCCTACATCTTTTAAATCTTTTAATTTATATCCTGCATCTTTTAATTGTTTTAAAGTATATATAACTTTTTCTAAAGGTTCTAAACTTAAATTAGCATCACTTAATCCTTTTTGAGTATATACTACATCTTTTAAATATTTTTCACTATATCCTGCTTCTTTTAATTGTTGTAAAGTATATATAACTTTTTCTAAAGGTTCTAAACTTAAATTAGCATCACTTAATACTTTTTGAGTATATACTACATCTTTTAAATGATAACCAGAATCTGCTAATTCTTTATCAGTAATTCCTACATCTTTTAATTCTTTTGCTGTAAAGCCAACTTCTCTTAATTGGAAAACATTAGCAGATAATTTCTTAAAATCCGAAATATTTTGATAAAGTTTAGTTTTAAAAAATTTAACTTTACCATTTTTATCTATTTCTTTAAACTTTTCTTCATTATCATCAAATTCTTCAATAGAATTATCAATATTTTTGCGTTTTATTAATTTTTTATTAACAGGATTATATTCCATCCATACACCATCTGATAAAGTTTTTTTAATCATTTTCCCATGTGAACCATACTCTTCAACATTATTATATCTATCAGTTTTTTTCAACAAAAGACCATTATTTTTATCATATTCCCAAATTGTATCATCTTTATCAATTTTTTTAACTAATTTATTAGTAAATAAATTATAATATTCTTTTTCTCCGTTATCTCTTTGAAACTCATAAGGAGTATCTTTCATATATTCGTTTTCTTTTTTAAGTTTTTTATTTTCATTATGTAAATCATTATTTAACTCTCTTGCTTTTGCTTTAATATCTACTTCTTGTAATTTACGTCTTTCTTCGGTTTCTAAATGATATTTATAAGAAATCCCACCTATCCAAAACACAAAAAACAGTAATGTTCCAGTAGTAATTAAAAAAGGAATTATTTTATAATGTTTATTGCCTATTCTAAAACTTGACATTTTTAAACCTCTTTTCTATTATCAAAAAAAATTAAAGAATTTTTTTAGCATTTTCAAATACCCATAAATATAGGAAATTAATCAAAAATGATAAAATGAAACTCAATATTATTATAACCTTTTTAAACAAAAATAAAAAGAATTTTAAAACAATTGAAATAATATCTAATATTCTTAAAACAATTTTAAACAACAAATCACCTATTTTAATGAAAGAGTTTAAAAGAAAATTATTAATTTCTTTCAAAAAATAAATAACAGAGCCACCAACAGCAACACTAAAAATCAGTTTTGCTATTTCTTTTATTTTTTCCCACATACTTTCACTAGGGTCCATTAATTTTTGACCAGTAAGACTTGTTATAGAACTTTTAATATAACCTATAATACTACCAAAAACATCAATAAAAATTTTTAATATTTGCATTAAAAAATCAAACAATGAACTAAATAATTTTAAAGGATAAATTAAAGTTGTTAATTGTTCCCACATAAAAATAAATATAGTTTTTATAACATTATAAATATTAATAAAATTAATATTCCAACCAACATTAAAACCAAATAAAAAAGATGATTTAGTAAAAAAAATACTATAAAAAATACTATATAATAAATAAAAAAAATCTTTAAAATCAAAGGAAATTAAATATTTTAAAAAATTAAAACTAAAAATCATTTTCAGTATCATCAATAGATTCCACAATTAAAGGATTTTTTATATTATTTAATTGTTTTTTTAATTTTAAATTCTCTTTTAAAATTTCATCTAAATTATTATTTTCTTTATTTTCTTGATTATTATCTTTTTCATCAAAAATACCCTCAGAAAAATTAAGACCTCCATGTTCTCCAAATTCTTTAATCATTGTTTCAACATGTTTTCTATATATACCTAAGTAATTACCCATATGTGCCATTAATCTAACTAAGGCACCATATTCACTAATACTAATTTTACCTTTTTTAAGATAATGGTTTACTATATCTCGTAATTCATCACTAAAATCATATTTACTTTTCAATTCTTTAATATAAAAATAAAGCCAATAAATAAAAATACCAAAGATAAAAGAAGTAAAAGAAATAAATACTTTAGATTCAACAATATTAATAATTGTTTGTTGTATATCCATCAATTATTCCTTTCTATAAAATTATTCCTTTTTTAATTTCTTTATTATTTCAACTATTTTATTATCTTTTTGGATTGTTTCTAATTCTTTATTATTTTTGATAAAAAAATTAATATATAAAAAAATACCAATAATTGCACCCATCAATAAACAAATAAAATTATCAAATAAATTATATTTTTTCATCTAATTTTCCTTTATTCTTTTTCAACCTTTTCATAATCTAATTTTTCAAAAAGCAATTTAGGCATAAAGCGAGATATTAAACAAAATAAAAACAAACTAATAAACGAAATTAAACCAATAGTTAAAAAAAATTCTTCATTAAAAATTATTACAGTGAAAAAATAACGTAATAAAAAAATTAAAGAAGAATATAATAATAAAATCCCACAACTAATAAACGAAATTAAACCCATTATAAAACCAAATAAATTCAAACAAGCAGCATTTATATTGATTCCCAAATCACTTCCGCAACATTGACAATGTTCGTAAAATTCTTTTTTCAATTTTTGTTGTTTATCCATTTTGAAAAAATCCTTTCTTTTAACTTAATTTATTCATATATTCATATATTATCCTTAATGAGTGTTTTTTTAAAAAAACACTCATTTATTTAATCCATGTAATTTTAGTTGCATCGGGAACAATAAAACCAAGTTTATAAGCTGCAAATATAAAAATACAACCAAGAGCAATTAAAATTAATATTTGTCTTAAAGTCATTTTTTTCTCCTTTTTATTATTTAGCTATTGATAAATAACCTTTTGAAGCAAAATAAACAATCAAAGGAATAACAATGCCTAATGTAGGTAAAATCCAATATGTAAAAAAACTGCCTAAAGTTAATTTATTTCTTCTAAAAGATTTTTTACTGAAATAAGAACGTCTGTAATTTCTCGCCATTTTAATCTCCTTTTTTATTATTTAATAAGAAAAATATTTTTTAGTATTTAGAAACAATAAGGAAACCAACTTAAAAGTTGGTATTTTTTTTAATGGTTCTTTAATCGCCTACAATATTGGACGTAAATTTTTCTTCAACAAATTCAAAAACCCTCCTTCAGGTCTCTTAGGGTTTATTTTAAACATCGCCCTAATCCTTTTAATATCCAATACCCCGATGATGAAGATTACGAATACACCTTAGAAGATCTCCTAAAATACGAAATCGCCATCGAAGAAGCCTTTATCTTCTGGGATGCCAAACAAAAATCTCAAGAAATCCAACCTCAAATAAATTTAGTATTTAGTGAAATCTTCACTGATCAAAACAAAGAAGAAGTCATAAATCATTATTTAATGGAAAATAACATCATCGAAGAACCAAAATTGATTAAATTAGGTTGTTATAACGCCACTCCTCATGCTGGTTTGGTCTTATCCTTACCATCAAAAACTTTCCATGAAATTGATATTGACACCATTTATTTTGATGATGGAATTCGTATCATAGAACCTCAACAAGGAAATATACAAGATCTCTTAAAACTTTCCAATGGCGCTAAAAACATCTATCTTTTAATCTTCAACACTATAAAAAGAGCAATCCACATTAATCTCCCAGACTCTCTTAACCCCTATAAAGACATCCGAGATTGGAAAAGAGCCAACAATTTATATAATTATGAAGGAGAATATAACAGAGCATCTAAAAGCGGTAATAATCCTATAACTATTACCAAACCCACTTATAAAGAAATTAATATTTCATATGCTATTAATTTATTAGAAAATACTTTTGAAACTGAAGATAAAATATATCGGATTACTTGTCAAGATACAAAACCAAAAAGAGATATTTTAATGGACTACCAAAAAGATTATATTGCATGGTTAAACCAATGTTATATCAAATATGGCTGTACCTACCAAGGATAAACAATTAGAAACAAATTAGGTCATTCATCTAGAACCCTTTATGATGAAAACGGTAATACCCATTATTATAAATATGAAGAAGGTTTGTTTTCTGATGATTGGTATATTGACGGAAACGATTGTTGTTCTAGTGGTGATCGTTGGCAAACAAGAACTTATTATCAATTTTTAGACACAACCCGACCACCTAAAAAACCAGATATCCTCGATTCTTAATTAAAATATCATCCAAAGAACCTTCACAAGGATCTTTTTTATTACCCAATACTTAAAAAAGAAAGGAACCATTAAATATGTTCATTAAAAAAATATTACCATCTTTATCCATTAACATCATTATCTCTATTTTATTAACACCTTTAATTTTTATTAATTATTTAATCAAATTCTATCTTTTTACTTATCAATTAAGCATCCAAAGGTTAAAGAAAGGCATCGTAGTTAGATTTTATCAATATCTAACCACTATTAAAACTAATAATCATGTGGAATCGCATTAATACTTGGTTAACAAAGTTAAATAATGGGTTTGCTGCTATAAGTAATTGTTTTTTTAATAATCAAAACCAATGGCTTAATTTAGTTTTATTAACCATTATTTTATTATTTTTACCTCATCTCTTATGTTTAATTGATTTTCTTTTTAAATCTTTACAATATATAATTCAATTTATTTATTATTTAGGCCAATATATCATCTCATTATTTAAGAAAGGGAAATAAATATGCAAGTCAAATTATCTCAACGAACCAAAGAATGGTATCAACACCGAAAAAAATACATTAACGCTTCTGAAATCGGCAGTATCCACAGGCAACGATAAATTCCGTTCCTTAAATCAACTAGTCCATGACAAAATCTTTGGTACCACTTTCACAAGCAACAAATACACCGAACATGGAAATAAAACCGAACCAATCGCTCGTGCTTTCTTTGAAAAAACAACTCAATTAACTTATCCTGATACCATCTTTACGGATGACAAAGAAAAAATGTTTTCTGCCTCACTTGATGGTTATAATGCTAAAACCAACACTCTCTTAGAAATTAAATGTCCTTATGTGGATGAAAACAATAACATCTCCTCCACTTGGAATGTCTTCTTTTTCCACCAAGAAGTCCCTATTAACTACTGGGCTCAAGTCCAATGTCAACTCTATTGTAGTCAAGCCAAATTTGCTTATTTTTTAGTTTATTTTAATGATAATGATTATCATGTAGTTAGAATTTACTTAGATAATAATTTTATTACCAAAATGATTCAAGATAGCAAACAATATTTAGAACTTTTATCAAAAACTAAACAAGAATTATCACAAACAACTTATTTAAAACGATTAAGTAAATTTAAATAATAATTAAAACCCTAAGACCTTCAAAACGAAGGTCTTTTTTTTATACCCAAAATCTAAATTCAAAGGAGAAAAAAATGAAATTAATAGTTTTTGAAGGACTAGACGGCAGCGGTAAAACAACTTTAATTCAAAAAGTTAGAAAACAATTAGAAAAACAAGGTCAAGAAGTAATTACTCTACAAGGGTTAGGAAGTTCCTCCATCGGCCAACCTCTTCGTGATATCTTTTTAACTAATGCCCAATTAAAACCATTAACTCGCTATTTATTGAGTTTTGCTAATATGCAACAAATCCAAGAAGAGGAAATAAAACCACATTTAGAAACTAATAAAATCATTTTAATAGATAGATGGTTAGGTTCTAACTTTGCCTATCAAGCTTATCCTCGCAACATTGATAAAAATTATCAGCTTTTTAATTTACTTAATAAACAATTTATTAAACCAGATATGACTCTGTTTATCTCAAAATCAAACCACAATGAGGTTTAGAACGCAAACAAAACCAAAAAGATCATAAATTAGACGTCATAGAAACTCATCCTTTATCATACTTTCACCAAGTAAACCAAGGATATGAATTATTCTTAGAAAGAAAAAACCTCGGCTACAAATTAATCTTAAAAGAGATGAATAACAAAACAACATTAACTAACCAAAATCAAATAATTAAACAAATAGGAGCACTATCAAATGGCGATCATAACTAATAAAACCTGCCAAAATGGCAACACTTACATCTATTTTTCTAATGGAAAAATCAAAACTATTCATAAAGATGGCACCATCACTTGGAAAACAAAAAGAATTTTTAAAACTAAAAAAACCAACAAAAGACCTTAATTTAAAGGTCTTTTTTTATTTAAAGAAAGGAATATCAAATGTTAAATAACCAAGATTTTATGAATATTAAACAATTTAATACTAATATCCAAACTGTGGACATCTTAAAAGGTTTTTTTAAAAAAACTACCTTTAATCTTTCTGTTGACAAATATATGAAAACCAATCACCAACAATTAAACCATTATTTTAACCAAAATAATATCCACTCTCAAAGTCAAAAAGTAATCCGTGGTAAAATCAATGAATACCTCATTTTATTATATTTTCAAAACAAAGGTATCGCTAATTTATACCCTCAAGTAAATTTATTTTTTATCCCAGACATTAAATTTGATTTAGTTTTATTTACTAAAAATAAAAGAATAATCGCTTTTAATTTTAAAACTTGTCTCCGAGACCGCTATAAACAAACCATGGCAGAAGGACAACAATTAAAAAAATTAGATACTCGTTTTGAGTTTTATTTATTAACCAACAACGAAACCGAAACCCAAAGACTAAACAAGAAAATCAATCAAGGAAAAGTCCCAGGCATTAATCAAGTCATTAACTTATTTTCCAATTCAGCCAACAATTTCTTACAAAACTTAATTACCACCAAATTCATCCCCTTTTCTAATATCAATATCATTAAAAAATAAAAAAAAGGAGTTAATATTAAATGTTAACCAACGAACAAAAAGCGTTAAAACAACTAATAAATTATATCGAACAAGGCCAATGGGAAAAATTAAACCTTTACTACCAAATAATTAACCCCAAAAATCTACTTAACCCCAAAAATAAAAAAATATTTACAACTTTAAAATATTTATTTTTAGAAAAACAAACAACTCATCCTTGGGATAAAATAAAATCTCAAACTGAGATAATCAAAGAGTTATTAACATATTTACAAACTAATTTCCAACAAGATAACTTTACCAAAGAATCATTATCTTTTTTAAATAATGATTTTAGTAAGGAAAATAACCTTGATTTCTTAGATAACTTAAAACACACCTATACCCAAGAAAAACTGTTCCAACAACTCTTAAAAATTATTAGTCCTTCTTTTGAAACCCAAGATCCTTACACTAAAAACTTATATTACCAAGAAATCTTTGATAAATTAAGAAATTTTATCTCTTTAATCCCCCAAAAAAATGATAAAACTCTCTTTAATTTAAACCAAATGGTCTTTTTACATCCTGAATTTTTTGACACCGATAATCAAGCAAAACAAAAAATCCAAGAAGAATATTACCACTTATCAGAAATTTTTAAAGGACTCAACCAATCCACTAAAGGATTAAAAAAAGGCCAAATCATCACTATTGGGGGGTATACTGGTTTGGGAAAAACAACTTTTGTCTACAACCTTCTTTTAGATATCGCCAAAACTAAACACCAAGAAAGCTCTCATTATCCTCATATTTTGGTATTTTCTTATGAAATAACAATGGAGGAAAATTTAAGTCGTTTATTAGCCCACCAAACTCAAATTCCCTTAGATATTATTTTAGATAAAAATTTTGAAGATGACAATATCACACCTCTCAAATACACGGAAAGGATGAAAATAGCAAAACAATTTTTTGCCAACATAAATTTATCATTTAGTTATGATAAAAGCAAAAATATTGATTATATCATTGATTTAGTTTATCGCCTCTATTTAGAAAAACAAGTAGAAATCATCGTTATCGACCATCTCCAAATTACTAAAGCTAGTAATCGTTTAGAAAATGACCGTCTAGCCATTGACGAAATTATGACTAAACTCAAACAATTAGCCATGGAATTAAACATTGTTATTATTATTCTCTCTCAATTTTCAAGAGATACATACAGTAATTACCAAGGAAAATCCCCTGAAATAACCGCTTTAAAAGGAAGTGGTGGAATTGAAACTAACTCCGATATCGTCTTAATGATGTCAGAATTCCAACCCAAACTATCTAAAGACCAAGAAAAACCCTTAAATATCTATAATCAAAATTGTAATCAATTATATTTAGTATCAAAAAACAACGAATCTCAAAAAATCATTGAATTATCTATTAAAAAGAATCGAAGTGGCACCAAAAAAACCTTAATTTATCACTTCGAAATGACCACCCAAACATTTCAAGAAATCGGTTATGTTTTACCTTATCAAATAGAAACTTATTATTAATCAAAAAAATAGGAGTTAAAATAAATGAATTATCAAGACAAAATTAACCACATTAAAACTAATTTTCCCATGATTGTTTTATTAAAAAAATTAAATATAATACCACCAAACTTCAACACCAAATATCGTTTCCCTTGTCCCATCCATCAAGGAAACAACCCAACTTGTTGCCATTTAACTTCAGATAATAAAATTCACTGTTGGAAATGTTGTAAAGATTACGATATTATTGATGTTTATATGGAAATAAGAGGAATTAAAACCTTCAATAACGCCCTCGAAAAAATTAATAACTTTATGAAAACTCAAGAATTTAAAAACTTAATCCAACAACAAACTTCAACCCCTAATATTTCTTATAAACCTTTTAAATATCAATTCCAACCCAATAAAATCAACAACCCAATTGATGAAAAAGAAATTAACACCACAAAAACACAATTATTTAAAGAAATATCACCTTTATTTAACCAAATTAGAGATTATTATCATTATTTATTAACTACTAACCGAAATAACGAATCTCACCTAGGATTAGAATATTTAACTCAAAAAAGAAAATTAACTCTAGAAACCATTAAAGAATTTAAACTAGGTTATGCCCCATTATCTGATAAACCTTTATCTTTTCGGTTAGTAAATTACTTTAAAAAGAAAAATATTAATATTGATCAATTATTAGAATATGGCTTTATCAAAGAAAAAACCAATCAACAAAATAAAAAATATTATCACGATACTTTCCATGGTTCCATCATTATCCCCATTGAAAATGGATATAATAAAACATTTCACTTTTATCAAAATCATTTTCGTGATACTACCTATTTCCAACCTAAATATCAATCCCTCAATAATTTTAGTCAAACACCTACTTTTCATTTCAGTTATCGTTTTTTCGAAGCTTTACCGTATATAAAAAAAACTAAAACAATCATCATTCATGAAGGTTTTTTTGATGTCATTAGTTGTTGGCAACACGGCATAAAAAATGTCGTGGGTTTAATTTGTGTCGCCCAATTACTTTCCCAAACCCAAATGGATATTCTCAAAAAAGAAAAGATTAAAGTCATTACCGCCCTCGATAATGACGAAACTGGAAGAAAAAGAAACGCAGCCTTAGGAGAACAACTAAAAGAACAACAAATCCCTTATGAAATTAGACGCATTTTGTCCCCTTATGACAAAACTTGTAAAGATGTTGATGATTTATTACGACAATACGGGAAAGAAGCTTATCAAAAATGTTTTTTAGATCCATACATCTCATATGAAGAAGCAGAAAAGAAACAAATAGTGGATTTAGCCATTCATTTCTTTGGTGAAGATAAAGTTGAAGTCATGACATAATGATTTATTATAAAATACCAATTAAACAACAACAAACGTATTATTTTTTCCTATATGACCTTTTTAAAAATAAAATTAATAATATGAATCACGCACATTCAATTATTAGGCCAAAAATTGATAAATATTTTAACAAAATGACAAAAATAAATTTAAAGGAGAAAATAAAAATGAAAAACGACCTTAATAAAGGAATTAGAATCGGCGGATGGAATACCAAAACCACCCCTACTGATTTAGACCAAATTAAACTCTTTTTACAAACTTTAAAACAAGATTTAATCAACCTGACCATTATAACCCATTCTAAAAAGAAAAATACTTATCAAGAAGCCAATTATCGCCCTAAAAACCAAACTCTCTTCGTCGATCCTCAAATCTTGGATGAAATTAAACAAACAAAAATAACCTTAATTAATGATAATTTCTCTTCTAGTAATAGTAAACTATTACTTTCAGATTTACCCCCCCTTAAAAACCAAAATACCCCCCCTTAAAACCTATCATGATATCTTTCAAATCAATTATAAAAATGAATCTAAAAATATCATCAAAGAATTAATTGGCAAAATCAATCTTCATAAACTAGAAAACTTACAATTATATCAAATAGACCCCAATAAACTAGATAAATACAATAAACCGATTAAAACAAACTATAAGCAAGGTTTAAATATCATCTATTATCGACAAGAAGATTTAAAATATATTCAATTCTTCTTAACTAAAACCAAACAAGGTTATCGGGTGAAAAAGATACACCCTATGTATAAATATATTTCAAAACAAAAAGACTAACAGTTTTATAACACTTTACTAACAACTTTATAACACTTTACTAACAACTTTATAACAGTTTGACTTTGAAAATAATCTATATAAAGATTAACTCATTTAAGGAGTGATATTTTATATTTTATATCGATAATGATAATGATACTCGATATTTGATATTATCGTTGTATCTTTTATCTATCATTATTATTAATCGATATAAAAAAATCTTTCTTTTAATTAATTTTATTTTTTTAATTTATTTTAATTAAAAATCAATTTTAATTTTTAAATTAACTGCCTGACCAGTTATAGGTATGTGTTATAAATAATATATTAGGTAAAAATAACATTAATAATTATTTAATGGCGTTAACAAACATTTTAAGAGTTATAATTGTTGATATAATGAAAAAAAATATAAGATAAATTGGTGTTAAGATGCAAAAATTAAAACAAAAAATCAACTTATTACAACAAATAATTAAAAAAATAGAAAAGATAGATAAAAAAATTATCTTTAATTTAGTGGAAAAATTTCAAAATGTTTTAAATTTAACCACCATTTTAAAAACGATTCAAACTAAAAGGAGTACTTATTATTATTGGTTAAAAGTTAACCATAAAATTAAAATAAAACAAGAACAATATCTTTTAAAACAAAAACGTATTGAATCTTTATGTAAAATGCATGAATATTTATTTGGCCATCGTAAAATCACTCATTTATATCAAAAAATCTTTAATGAACCCATCACTAAGAAAAAAGTTTATTTCATCATGAAAGAAAAAGGGATTTGTTGTCGTTTAAGAAGCAAAAAAAATAAATATCATTATCAACAATTAAAATCTCAATTAAAAATAGTTCCTAATTTAATTAATCAAGATTTTAAAACTTATAAACCGATGCAAAAACTATTTACCGACATCACTTATTTTAAAACTCCACAAGGTTTTTTATATTTTTCATGTATTATCGACTCTTTTAACAATCAAATAGTCGCTTCTCATGTTTCTAATCATCAAAATAAAAATTTAGTTTTAAATACTATCAAAAAAATGCCAAAACTAAAAAAACCTTGTATTATCCACTCTGATCAAGGTTCAGTTTATCAATCTTTAAAAATCCAACATACTTTAACCAAAAAAGGTTTTCTTATTAGTATGTCAAGAAAAGCCGCCCCTCGTGATAACGCCGTCATTAAGAACTTTTTCGGCCAAATGAAAAGTATTTTATTTTATCGCGATCCTTTTTTATTTCAAAATCCAATGACAAAAATGAAAACCATCATTAACCAATTTCCTGCTTTTTGGAATAAAAAATGGATTCTAGATAAATTAAACTATCTTTCACCTATCCAATATGCGTAAAGTTTAAGATAAAACAATTAAAAAAATAGCTTTCAAAATAGACCTTTTAAAAAGGTATCTTTTTGCGCCTTTTTTTCAATAAAATGTTTTTATTAATAATAAACATCATTTTCTTTTCATTTTGTTGACGACTTTTTAACTTTTTTTACCTAACTATATAGTGAAGGGGTAAAATATTAGTATAAATATCTTTTGAAACTAGCAAATTATATAAAAAACATTAGACACTTTTTTCGTCTAATGAAAATACTTTGTTATTTTGAAAAGATATGAAATTATCACTTAATTTTAAGTTTTAAAGAATAATTTTAGAGACAAAAGTTGTATTAAAAAACGGAACAGCGCACCATTTTCAATAGGGATAATGATGGAACCATGAAAAGTATCATGAAAATATTTTTTATTTTGTTGATTGGTTTTTTCTTTGATAAAGCCATATTCTAATAATTGATCAATATTAATATTTTTCTTTTTAAAGTAATTTACTAACCGAAAAGATAAAGGTTTATCAGATAACGGGGCATAACCTAGTTTAAATTCTTTGACGGTTTCTAAAGTGAGTTTTCTTTTTTGAGTTAAATAAGTTAATCCTGGTTGACTTTCATTGTTTCGGTTGGAAATTAATAAATAATGATAATAATCTCTAATTGAGTTGAATAAAGGTGAGATCTCTTTAAATAATTGTTTTTTTTGATATTAATTTCCTTTTCGTCAACTGATTGTTTTGATTTCATTGGTTGATATAGTTGTTTCAAAGGGTTAATAGTTATTTTCGTTATTTCTTTTTCTTGTTTGTTTAAGGCCTTAAATTCGAAAGAATTCATAAATCCTGCTATTTTTTGAATTGCTTCATGAAAGGATTTAATTTGACGGATAGCCATATAAACATCAATAATATCGTAATCTTTACAACATTTCCAACAATGAATTTTATTATCTGAAGTGAAATGACAACAAGTAGGATTCTTTCCTTGATGGATCGGACAAGGAAAACGGTGATTGATGTTGAAGTTTGGGGGTATTATATTTAATTTTTTTAATAAAACAGACATGGGGAAATGAGTTTGGATGTGTTTTATTTTTTCTTGATAATTCATTGAGTTTTCTCCTAATAATAACTTTCTAATGGATAAGGTAAAACATAACCGATTTCTTGAAATGTTTGGGTGGTCATTTCGAAGTGATAAATTAAGTTTTTTTTGGTGCCACTTCGATTCTTTTTAATAGATAATTCAATGATTTTTTGAGATTCGTTGTTTTTTGATACTAAATATAATTGATTACAATTTTGATTATAGATATTTAAGGGTTTTTCTTGGTCTTTAGATAGTTTGGGTTGGAATTCTGACATCATTAAGACGATATCTGAGTTAGTTTCAATTCCACCACTTCCTTTTAAAGCGGTTATTTCAGGGGATTTTCCTTGGTAATGGCTATATGTATCTCTTGAAAATTGAGATAAAATGATAATAATGATGTTTAATTCCATGGCTAATTGTTTGAGTTTCATCATGATTTCGTCAATGGCTAGACGGTCATTTTCTAAGTGATTACTAGCTTTAGTAATTTGAAGATGGTCAAGAACAATAATTTCTATTTTTTTTCTAAATGAAGGCGATAAACTAAATCAATGATATAATCTATTTTTTTACCTTGATCATAACTAAATGATAAGTTAAGCTGGGGAAAGAATTGTTGAGCGTCATTCATCCTTTTCATGTAGGTATGTGTGGTGATGTTTGAGTCTTCAAAATTTTTAGTTAAAATAACCTCTAACGGGGTTTGGGTGATGTTAGCTAATAACCGACTTAAATTTTCCTCCATTGTCATTTCATAAGAAAAAACTAACATATGGGAGTAATGGGAATTTTCTTGGTGTTTGGTTTTGGCTATATCTAAAAGAACGTTGTAGACAAAAGTAGTTTTTCCTAAACCAGTATAGCCCCCAATGGTGATAATTTGACCCTTTTTAAATCCTTTCGTGGCTTGATTTAATCCTTTGAAAGTTTCTGATAGGCGGTAATATTCTTCTTGAATTTTTTGTTTGGCTTGTTGATCGATTTCGAAAAATTCAGGATGACAAGAGGACATTTGATTTAAAGTTAATAAAGTTTTGTCGGATTTGTGCGGGATTAAAGATATAAAATTTCTTAATTTATCAAATATTTCTTGGTAGTATAGATGTTTATAATAAGGATCTTTATTTTCAAAAGAAGGACTAATTATTTTTAAGAGTTGTTGGAAAAGTTTTTCTTGGCTATAGGTGTGTTTTAAGTTATCTAAGAAATAAAGGTTATTTTCCTCACTAAAATCATTGCTTAAAAAAGATAGTGATGCCTGATTAAAATTATCTTGGGGGAAAATGGGTTTGGAGATATGTGATTAATTCTTTGATAATATCAGTTTGAGAATTTATTTTATCCCAAGGATGAGTAGTTGTTTTGTCTAAATTTAAATATTTTAAAGCCTGAAAAAATTTAGCATGTTTTTTATCTAAAAAATATTGAGGATCGATTAGCTGAAAATAAAAATTTAATTGGTCAGCTTTATTTTGTTTCATATAGGAAATGATTTGTTGTAACGCTTTTTGTTCGTTGGTTAACATTTTATATTAACTCCTTTTTTTATTTTTTAATCATGTTAATATCACTAAAAGGGAGGAATTTATTATTAAGTAATATTTGTAAAAAGACATTAGCTTGGGGTGAAAAAGAATCAATGACTTAGTTAATTCCTTGAACTTTGCCATTTGCAATTTTTTTGTTTAGTCTTTGTGATTCAATGGCGTCATTGGTTAATAAATAGAATTCAAAGCGTGTATCTAGTTTTTTGAGTTGTTGGGCTTCGGTGATCGCTTGTTTGTATCGATCACGCAGGCATGTTTTGAAGTTGAATGCAATTATGCGTTTATTTTTAGTAAACAAAACTAAATCAAATTTAATGTCTGGGATAAAAAATAAATTTACTTGAGGGTATAAATTTGTTATTCCTTTGTTTTGAAAATATAGTAAAATGAGATATTCATTGATTTTTCCGCGGATTGCCTTTTGGCTTTGGGAGTTGTATTTGTTGTGATTTAGATATTTATTGAGCAGATGAATGTTATTACTCATATATTCATTAAAATTACGTGAAAATGATGATTTATGAAAAAGTTTTTTTAAAATATCAACGCATTGAGTGTTAGTTTTGAATTGTTTAATGTTATAAAAATCTTCTTTAGTTAACATCTTTATTCCTTTCTAAATAAAAAAAATACTCTTTGATTAGAGTCTTTTTGGGTTTTTGAATTTAATTTTTTTTGTACGCCAATGAATGGTTCCATCTTTTTTAATAGTTTTGATTTTTCCGTTGCTATAATGGATATATAAATTGCCGTTTTGGCATCTTTTCTTAATGACAATGGCCATTATATTTCTCCTAGATATTTCATAATTTTTTGAACATTGGATTGAATTGGATCACTACCGTTTAAGATTAATTTATTAATGCCACTAGAATAATGAGTGAGATAATTATAGTATCCTTGACGAACGGTTTGAAAATAAGTTAATGATTGTTTTTCGATCAGATCCCTTTGATGGTTTATTTTTTGTTTTTTTCTTGTTTTTTTCTTGTTTTTTTCTTGTTTTTTTCTGGTTTTTCCGATAAGAGGGTCAATATCTAAATAAATTAATAAATCGGGTTTTTTAAGATAGTTTCATGATTCAGCTTAAAGATCTTTTTTAAAGGTAAAAGTTGTTTCTTTTCCTTAAAAAAGGGAAATAATTGGTAAGCATAAGTGGATGGTAACCAACGATCTAAGATAATTAATTGATGATTTTTAAATAATTCCGCTTGGATTTGAGACATATTGGCGAGACTTAAATAAAAACGAGTGAGATAATCTACTTGTTGAAAATTTAAAAATAAACCTCTAATTTCCTTTCCAAGAGAACTACTCCCTAATCCTTGATAAAGTTGATAAGGGTTTTTTAAGTGGGGTCGAAGGGAATTGATAAGAGAAGTTTTTCCGCGGCCGCTATGACCTTCAAAAACGATTAATTTCATCATTGTTTTCTCCTTTGATTTTTAATTTGGGCATAAAAAAAAGACCTTCAAATTGAAGGTCTAAAAGTATGAATCAATTATTTGATTTTGCTTAATTGTTTTAAATAAGTGGTTTTTTCTAATTCGTCTTTGGCTTTGGTTAAAAGAGCTAAGTATTTTTGACTATCTTGAATCATTTTTGTAATAAAGGTTTTGTCAGGATAAATCCGAACAACGTGATAGTTTTGGTCGTTAAAATAGACTAAAAAGTAAGCAAATTGTGCTTGAGAACAATAGAGTTGACATTGAACTTGGGCCCAATAGTATTGTGGGATATTTTCTAACTGAGGGTGAGTTAAAAAATGAGTCCAAGTGGTTGAGACTTCTTGGTTTTCATTCACATAAGGACATTTAATTTCTAAAACAGCTTGGTGTTGTTCATTGTAACCATCTAAAGATGCGGAAAAAAGGTTAACTTGATCATCAGTAAAAATAGTGTCTTCGAAAATTAAATTGGTTTTTTGTATGAAAAACTGTCGCGCGATGGGTTCCATTTTTTGGCCATGCAGTGTATATTGATTAGCGGTAAAAGTAGTTCCAAAGAGTTTATCAAGAACTAACTGTTCCATGGAACGAAAAGGGTCTAACCCCGTAATGGAAGCAATTTCCGAAGCGTTGATGTATTTTTTTCGATGTTGGTACCATAATTTGGTTCTTTGATTTAAGTTTTTGATTCTCATAATATTCATTCTTTCTTAAATATTTTCTTTAATAATAATAAAAGATATTTTCCTAAATAATAAATAAACCGTAGAATGTGATAAAGACATTTAAAAAGAAAATCAATTAAATATAAAAGATGAGGAAGAAATAATAAAATAATTGTTAATAAACCTAAATTTAACCATTGATTTTGATAAGTAAAGAAATAATGACTGATAGTATTAAGGCTATTATTTAGCTTGGTTAACCAAGTATTAAATAGATTCCACATGATTGGGTTGTTTCGTGATTAAATGTTGATAGAATTGAACCACTATTCCTTGTTTTAATTGGTGAAGACTTAGTTTAACGGTGAAAAGATAGAATTTAATGACATAATAAATAGTGATAATTGGAATAAATAAAAGTAGAGTGATGATGAAAAAGATGAGATTACTAGGTAAAGATTGAAAGATTTTTTTCATTAACATGGTTTTTGTTTCCTTTCCAAGGGGTGTGTTGTTAAATAAAAAAAGACCCTGAAGGGTCTTGAGTTTGTGATTAAAAAATTTAATTATTTTAACGTCTTCTATGATTATTTGGTTGATTTTGGTTATTTTGTATTTGATTTCTAATGATATTTATTTGTCTTTGATTTTGATCTATTCTTGTTTGAATATTTCTTAAGGTATTTATTTGTTCTTCTGAAGCATAAAGTGGTGTATTATTAATTGCTGAAATCATCTCTTGTGTTAACAATAAATATTCTCTTTCTAATTGAACTATTGTCATATTATTATCAAAATTTCTTAACATTTGTTCTTGATTATTTAGTTGTCTTTGTTGATAAGTTATTATTTGTTGGTGTACTTGTTGTATTTGATTCAACAAAAAATTAATTTCTGTTACTGAACTATGATTAAAAAGAGCATTAATCAATTGTTGAGATATTCTACCTTGGGTTAATAATAAGTTTCTAAAAGTATTATATTCATCTATATGATTATCAACAACTGAATTATTTTCAGATATACCATCGTTATTATCCATTGCCATAACTTGATAATTATTAGTTATAAATAATAGTCCTAAAAAAGTAAATAAATAAATACTTATTATTTTAAATTGATTTTGTAATTTAATCATTAATTAAATCTCCTTTAATTTTTCATTTTTTAAATTTTAATATGTTAGTATTTAATATCTTTATACTTCTTTAAGGATAATTATTTTCATTTTTGCTTATTTAGCTTTAACATTGTTTTTTTTATTTAGATTAAAAAGTGTCTAATAATAAATTATTTTTGATTTTAATCATTAATAAATATTTTCTTATTTTATCCTTATTTCCAATATTCTTCTGTTTATAATATAATTAATTATATTATAAAATTAAATATTTTTATAAAAAGTAATGTTTTTATCAAGTTTAAAATTATTTATATATTCATAATTTTGCGATTCTGTAAAACCATAAGCATATAAAATAAAAAACATATATAAATCATTAGATTCTTTTTTTATATCAAAATCTAAGATTATTTTAAAAACATTTTCTTCCAATTCTGATTCCGACAAATTATTATCTAATCCTTGTTTAAATACAGATTTATATATTTCAATATGATTGTTATTTTTTAATTTATAATTAAATAATCCTTCTTCTGAAACATTATCTATTATTATTCTTTCTAAAAAACCTATAAAATTATAACGATCATATATAGGATTATCTAAATCACTAGCATTACTATATAAACATATTTTAGCATTATTTGTATTAACAAATTGTTTTACATTTATATTAAATTTAATTAAAAAACCATTATATTTTTCTTTTAAATTTTTCAAATCATAAACCCCTAATTTTTTACTAAGGTTTATTTTTGTTTCAAATAAAAATTTAATGATATTCTTTTCATGAAAAGAATTATTAATTTGAATTGTTTGTTGTTTAGGTAAATTTTCAAAAGGTATTTCTATGTTATTATCGTTAAAATTAGAATTATTTTGTAATTCATTGTTTTCCATCGCCATAACGGAATTATTACTAATAATTAAAAAAAATCCTAAACTAATAAATAAAACGATTTTAAAAAATAATAAATTTGTTTTTAATTTAAACATTATATGAATCTCCTTTGATATTGATAATAACAATAAAATATATTTTAAATTATTTAACGTCTTCTAGGATTGTTTTGTTGATTTTGATCGTTTTGTTGCGGCATGGCGTTTTGAAGAATAATTTGTTGAGCAGCGATACGACTACTTAATTCAATATTTTGCCTCATAAGATTATTAATAACTTCTTCAGAAGAGTTATTATTCCTAGCATTAAAAATTTGTTGAACTATTCCAGCTTGTTGAAAATTTAAATTTTGTAAAATACGAGCTTGATTTTGAAAATTAGTATGATCATTATCATGTCCGTTATTTTGAGATATATGGCCATTATTCATTGCCATAACATAATAATTATTATTTATTAAAAATAATCCTAAGAAAATAAATAAACAAATATTTATTATTTTAAATTGATTTTGTAATTTAATCATTAATTAAATCTCCTTTGATTTTTATTCCTTTATTTTTCACATATTGGAAGTTGTTAAAATTTTTATCACCAGTCATCGCTGGTTCTTTTATTATTTTCTGCTTCTTTGACTTTATCTTTGTTGTGTTTATCTTGGTAAAGGGATAAAGTTTTTCTTTTTGGGTTGAAGTGGAGGTGGAAATTGGTTAATTTGAAATTGGAGTTGGAAACATGAGCGCATCCAAGATAGTAGTCTTTGTCTTTTTCTATCAAGTATTTAGGGCCTTTGTATTTAAGAATTAAGCAATTACCGCTTGATTCTTCTTTGAATTGTTTTTCGAAGTTGATATAATAATGTAAATGGCTGTCGTTTTTAGTATCAAAACTAGAAAATTCAAATTCATTCACTGAGGTTTCCTCATAAGTTAAACCTCTGTTATTCCAACGGTCGAAAGGATAACGGTCTTTGATGTATTTGGCGAGGTTAGAAGGTTCTTTTTGGATTTCGAGGCGATCTTGAGCGATTGAAATATCGTTATGACTACCTTTTTTTTCTTGAAGTTGTTGTTGATAATAACCGATTCCATTAAGGCCATCAAAAGTGTATTTGGCTTTAATCATTGTACATTTGTTATTATTGTCATACCATTCTTCATGAATTACCATTTTGGTTTCTTTTATGCTGGGAATTTCTTTTTTTGGTAATTCTGGTAATTTAATGATTCCCATTTCGGTTAAAACAATAAAACCAATAAATAAAAAAAGAAGTATCCCTAAAATAATAAAAAACCATTTAATGATTTTTTTAATATTAAACATGATTAGTTCCTTTCGGGTAATTTATAACATACCAACATTTTAACACATTTGACTTTTGAATTTTAATTAAAACCATTTTTTGAACCAAGAAGTTACTTTATTGACTTTTTCCTTTGCGCTATTAATTCTTTGTCTTACATCTTCTTTAATACAAGCTTTTAAAGGTTGAATTGCGGCACTATAGCTAACCTTTTTTTCTTGTATAGTTAAATTGATTTTTTTTAATTTTTCTGTTTTTTGCGTTAATTTCTCGCTTTCGGTTTTTAAGTTTAATTTAGTTGCTTCATGTGCTTTTTGTTCGTCTTTTATTTGTTCTTTAAGTTTATTGATTTCATGACGGAGTTCGGCGTT
Source organism: Onion yellows phytoplasma OY-M (assembly GCA_000009845.1). Taxonomy (GTDB): domain Bacteria; phylum Bacillota_I; class Bacilli_A; order Acholeplasmatales; family Acholeplasmataceae; genus Phytoplasma; species Phytoplasma asteris. Next base: position 604,354 of record AP006628.2, on the reverse strand, counting down.
TTCTTCGATGTATTTACCAGAGACGTTTTCTAAAGCTTTAATGGTTCCTTCTAGAGCTTCAATGTGAAGACCTTGTTGCACCCATTTATCAATTTGTTGTTCTAATTCTTCGCTTAAACGGTTAATTTCGTTTGCTTGTTCGTTGATGATTTGGTTTAATTGATCGATTTCTTGGTCTTTTTGATTAATAGTGTTTTCGTATTCTTTTTGTTTTTGTTGAAAATTAGTTGTTAATTGATTGATTTCCTTTTGGAGTTCTTGTTTTTCTTGTTCAGATAAAGCTTGATTAGTTATTAATTCTTGGTTTTTAGTTTCGATTAAGGATTTTTGTTCTTGGAGTTGGTTTTGGAGTTGTTCGGTCATTTTGGTTTTGTTCGTTAATTTGATGGATTAATTCATTAATTTGTTTTTCTTTTTCGGTTTTGATCGTTTTTTCTTGGTGAAGATCAGTTTCTAGTTGATTAATCTTTTGATCTTGGGTAAAGATTTCGTTTTCTTTAGAACGGATTTTGTCGTTTTGTTGATTGATTTCTTTTTTAAGTTCTTTTTTTTCTTGTTGAGATAGTTTTTGATTATTTTCTAATTCTTCTTGTTTTTGAGTTAAATCATGTTCTAAATTGGCTTTTTGAGTTTCTAAAGTTAAACTATTAATTTGAGGTGCACCCCAAACCTCACACAAAAATTAGATAAAAAATAACAATTAAGATCAACTTTTTAAGTTGGTCTTTTTTTGTTTTTTAAAAGAAATAAAAAAAAGAAATTATACTCATCTTTTCTAAAAACGTTTTTAGAAAGGATTCAAATGAAAAGAAAAGATTTATTTTTACTTTTTTTAAAAAATAAAAAGAATTTTGAAATAAGAGATCAATTAATTGAACTTCATTTACCATTAGTAAAAAAAATTAGTTCAAAATTCAAATATTACCCTAAATTATTAACTAAAGAGGATTTATACCAAGAAGGCATCTTAGGATTAATCAAAGCCCTCGATAATTACCAAGATTTAGGTTATGATTTCATCGCCTACGCAACTCCAACAATAAAATCAACAATCAACGAACTAATAAGAAAAAGCCACTCACCTTCAATCCCCCAAAAAACCACCAAACCAAACAATATTAGTTTTAAAGAACAACATTATGAGCCCGATAGAATAACCAACCCAAACCCCCATCAATTATGGCTAAAACAAGTAAATCACGAACAACTCATAAAAAAGCTAAAATCTAAACTAAGCAAAAACGAATTCAATGTTATTTGTTTAAGTTTCGGCATCACCCTAGAAAACATAACCAAAAATCACCAACCAACTTTCACCAACCAAGAAATCTCCCAAAAACTAAATTTAAATTTAAGACAAGTAGAAACAATAAAAAACATAGCAATTAGAAAACTAAGCCCAAATAACAAAAAATAAGGAGAAAACAAAATATGTTAAACAAAGTTCAACTAATCGGCAACATCGCCCACGACTTAGAAAAACAATATATCAACAGTAACAACGAACAAATCCCTAAAATAGATTTCAATTTAGCCATCAACAACAAAGATAAAGTCCAATACACCCCTTGTGTTGTTTTTAGAACACAAGCCGAAAACTGCCACAAATACCTGCATAAGGGTTCAAAAATATATGTCGAAGGCAACCTATCAATCCAAAAATATAAAACTAACGAAGGACAAACGCGAACCACTACCAAAGTAATTATTCAAAACGTAATCTTTTTAGAAAACAAAACCCAATAACCTTAACACAATTAAGTCCAAAAGGGGCTTTTTTATACCCAATAAAATCAAAAAATCAAAGGAGAAAAAAATATGACAAAAAAAGAATTAATTAAATCAATAGCTGAGAAAAACAAAACCTCAATAACCCAAACCGAAGAATTTTACAACTCGTTTGAGAATGCAATAATTAAAGCAATCACAAACAACGCGGAAGTAGTTTTATCATCTAAACTCGGTAAATTCATCTTAAAAACTAGAAAAGCCCACCTAACCCCCGAAACTAAATTTATCATCAATAAACGCACAGGCAAAAAAAACGCCCAAAGAACTGGAAAAAACTTAAAAATTCCTTCAAAAACAGTAGTAACTTTTAAACTTTCTAAAACCATCAAAGATAAAGTTAAAGAACTAAAATTAAAATAAAAGGAGAAATAAAGAAATGAGTGATGGAATGACCGAAGCATATCGTGGAACTTACTTCAAAGACCGTCCCCAAACAACTAAAAAGAAAAATAACAATATCAAAAAATCAAAGGAGAAGCTAAAAAAATGAATATTTTAAAACACCCCCTCTTAGTTTTGTTAATTCCAATAACTACATTTATAACGTATCAAGCAATTAGTTATTTCCAACCAAATTTACAAACACTTTGTTATATATCAGCCACATTAACGATAATTTTAATCCTTTTTGTAATTTACTTTTTTAACCAAATCAGAAAGGTAACAAAACCATGTTTATTTTTACAATTTTAACAACTATTACAAACTATTTCCTTAATTATACCAAAGGATTTACAACAACCGAAATCCTAGAACGAAGAACCGATGCAATCCAAACAACTCTTTTCGCCATTCTTATTGTCACTGGATTTAAACCAGTTTTTAAATTAATTAAAAATATAATTATTTTTATTAAAGAAACCATTTTGGGCCTCTTTTTCCCCAACAAAAAACTACAAAACTTAGAAATAAAAAACGCAAAACAGGAATACCGAGAACAACAATTAATAAAAAAACTAGATGAAATAAGGGATTCTCAAAACAAACTACAATCCCAAATCTCAACCCAAAATTTAAAAGTCGCTATTTGGAGAGACAAAAAATAAAGAAAAAGATTGTTAAAATCCCAAAAACACAACAAAACCTCAATCGGAAAGGACAATGAAAATGATTGATTCAAATTTTACTATTGGCTTCATGACGGGCGCAGTTTTTGTTACCGTTTTATGTTTTATATTTAAACATCTATTTTTTAGTTTTCTTCAACTATTCAACCCTAACGACACTCATCCGTTCAAAAGAAGAATACAAGAATTAACAACCCCAAAACCAAACAATACAAACAATAGCCAACCAAAACCCCAAACCCCACAATCAACTCAAAACCAACAAAAACCCCACTCACAAACAAACAACCCAAATCATCCAAAAAACAACCATCCAACCCCTGGAAAATAAATAACAACCGAAGACTCTCACCACGAGAGTCTTTTTTTGTACCAATTCACACGAAAGGCGAAAACATGAAAACATTAACAAAAATATATCTTAGTTTTTTATCAATTTTTGGTTTAATTCTATTTGTTTTGTTAATTGTTGGATTAACCAAACCACAAACAACCCCCAACACCAACCAAAATACACCACCAAACACTCACACACACCACCACGAAGAGGCAAAACAAAATAACAAAGAACTAAACCCCAAAGAAAAAGAAGCACTTAGTGAAATCCAAACTCGTTTAAAAGAATTAGAATTATTCAACCAAAAAAATATAGAAAAATCAAAAAAAATAAAAGAAGAAGACAACATTTTATCTCAACAAATTAATTCTAATTTAGCAAAAATCAACACTTTAAATCAAGAAATAAATACCCTGAAAAACCAATTAGAAGAAAAAACCAACCAATTAAATAACAAACAAACAAACTTAACTGATGATGAAATAACAAAATTAGAAAATGAGATAAACGCAATAAATAAAGAAATAACCAAAACAACCCAAAAACGAGATAAAATCAATGACGAAACCAAAACCCAAACTAAAAAACGAGTAGAAAACACACAATCACAATTAACTAATCAAAACAAAATCCAAACAACTAAATTAGAAATAGATAAAACCACCAACTTCAAAGATATTTATCAAAAAATAAACACCTTGCAACAATCAATTAATTACAATAACGCAAACAAAGAACGAATAAAAGAACTAATCACCCAACACCAAGATGACCCCCAAGAAATCCAAAACCTAAAAAGTTATGATTTATTCTTAGACGGACAATTAATCCAATTCGAAAAACAAATTAAACAACTAAAAAACGAAATTGAAATTATCCAAAACCCAAACACCCCAAAACTTGAAAAAAAGAAAGTCACATTCAAAGATGTATACGGAATGGAAAGGGAAAAAGAAGAATTAGAAGATTTAATTTATTATTTCAAAGATGATAACAACGATTTAGTTAACTATGACAAAATCAAGCCCAAAGGGTACCTACTGTACGGCCCTCCTGGAACAGGTAAAAGTTTTTTAATGAAAGCTTTATGTAATGAAACCGAAGCACATTTTATTGAATTTGAACCTTCTAAACTAGATAAAACTTACATCGGCGAAGGAACTGAAGAATGGGAAAAAATTTGGAAAGAAGCAGAATCACATGGTAAAGCAATTATCTTTATCGATGAAATCAGTGGACTTGCTAATAGAGAAGACAAAAACACTAACAAAACAAGTCAAAATATAATTAATAATATATTAACTAAACTAGATGGATTTAACAGTAATAACAAAAAAATTGTCTTAATGGGGGCAACTAACTACCTTAATCAAATCGACAAAGCCCTAAGAAGTAGATTTAGCAAAGAAATCAAAATCGACTTAATCAAAGACCACGAAATTGAAGACTTCTTAAAATTCCTAATTACACCTTATCAAATTAGTTATCACACATATATACATTTAAATGATATCGCCAACAAATGTAAGGGTAAAAACTATTCAAATCGTGATTTAACAACTATCATCAACGAAGCATACAACAAAACTAATAAATATAAATCACAAAATAAAATTCATGAAGTAATGTTGCCTTCCGACCTAGAATATTGTAGGCGATTAAAGAACCATTAAAAAAAATACCAACTTTTAAGTTGGTTTCCTTATTGTTTCTAAATACTAAAAAATATTTTTCTTATTAAATAATAAAAAAGGAGATTAAAATGGCGAGAAATTACAGACGTTCTTATTTCAGTAAAAAATCTTTTAGAAGAAATAAATTAACTTTAGGCAGTTTTTTTACATATTGGATTTTACCTACATTAGGCATTGTTATTCCTTTGATTGTTTATTTTGCTTCAAAAGGTTATTTATCAATAGCTAAATAATAAAAAGGAGGATAAAAAATGACTTTAAGACAAATATTAATTTTAATTGCTCTTGGTTGTATTTTTATATTTGCAGCTTATAAACTTGGTTTTATTGTTCCCGATGCAACTAAAATTACATGGATTAAATAAATGAGTGTTTTTTTAAAAAAACACTCATTAAGGATAATATATGAATATATGAATAAATTAAGTTAAAAGAAAGGATTTTTTCAAAATGGATAAACAACAAAAATTGAAAAAAGAATTTTACGAACATTGTCAATTTTGCGGAAGTGATTTGGGAATCAATATAAATGCTGCTTGTTTGAATTTATTTGGTTTTATAATGAGTTTTATTTCGTTTATTAGTTGTGGGATTTTATTATTATATTCTTCTTTAATTTTTTTATTACGTTATTTTTTCACTGTAATAATTTTTAATGAAGAATTTTTTTTAACTATTGGTTTAATTTCGGTTATTAGTTTGTTTTTATTTTATTTAATAGCTCGCTTTATGCCTAAATTGCTTTTTGAAAAATTAGATTATGAAAAGGTTGAAAAAGAATAAAGGAAAATTAGATGAAAAAATATAATTTATTTGATAATTTTATTTGTTTATTGATGGGTGCAATTATTGGTATTTTTTTATATATTAATTTTTTTACCAAAAATAATAAAGAATTAGAAACAATTCAAAAAGATAATAAAATAGTTGAAGTAATAAAGAAATTAAAAAGGCAATAATTTTATAGAAAGGAATAATTGATGGATATACAACAAACGATTATTAATATTGTTGAATCTAAAGTATTTATTTCTTTTACTTCTTTTATCTTTGGTATTTTTATTTATTGGCTTTATTTTTATATTAAAGAATTGAAAAGTAAATATGATTTTAGTGATGAATTACGAGATATAGTAAACCATTATCTTAAAAAAGGTAAAATTAGTATTAGTGAATATGGTGCCTTAGTTAGATTAATGGCACATATGGGTAATTACTTAGGTATATATAAGAAAACATGTTGAAACAATGATTAAAGAATTTGGAGAACATGGAGGTCTTAATTTTTCTGAGGGTATTTTTGATGAAAAAGATAATAATCAAGAAAATAAAGAAAATAATAATTTAGATGAAATTTTAAAAGAGAATTTAAAATTAAAAAATCAATTAAATAATATAAAAAATCCTTTAATTGTGGAATCTATTGATGATACTGAAAATGATTTTTAGTTTTAATTTTTTAAAATATTTAATTTCCTTTGATTTTAAAGATTTTTTTTATTTATTATATAGTATTTTTTATAGTATTTTTTTTACTAAATCATCTTTTTTATTTGGTTTTAATGTTGGTTGGAATATTAATTTTATTAATATTTATAATGTTATAAAAACTATATTTATTTTTATGTGGGAACAATTAACAACTTTAATTTATCCTTTAAAATTATTTAGTTCATTGTTTGATTTTTTAATGCAAATATTAAAAATTTTTATTGATGTTTTTGGTAGTATTATAGGTTATATTAAAAGTTCTATAACAACGTCTTACTGGTCAAAAATTAATGGACCCTAGTGAAAGTATGTGGGAAAAAATAAAAGAAATAGCAAAACTGATTTTTAGTGTTGCTGTTGGCGGCTCTGTTATTTATTTTTTGAAAGAAATTAATAATTTTCTTTTAAACTCTTTCATTAAAATAGGTGATTTGTTGTTTAAAATTGTTTTAAGAATATTAGATATTATTTCAATTGTTTTAAAATTCTTTTTATTTTTGTTTAAAAAGGTTATAATAATATTGAGTTTCTTTTTATCATTTTTTATTAATTTCCTATATTTATGGGTATTTGAAAATGCTAAAAAAACGCTTTAATTATTTTTGATAATAGAAAAGAGGTTTAAAAATGTCAAGTTTTAGAATAGGCAATAAACATTATAAAATAATTCCTTTTTTAATTACTACTGGAACATTAATTTTTTTTGTTTTTTGGATAGGCGGGCTTGCTTATAAATATCATTTAGAAACCGAAGAAAGACGTAAATTACAAGAAGTAGATATTAAAGCAAAAGCAAGAGAGTTAAATAACGATATATATAATGAAAATAAAAAACTTAAAAAAGAAAACGAATATATGAAAGATACTCCTTATGAGTTTCAAAGAGATAACGGAGAAAAAGAATATTATAATTTATTTACTAATAAATTAGTTAAAAAAATTGATAAAGATGATACAATTTGGGAATATGATAAAAATAATGGTCTTTTGTTGAAAAAAACTGATAGATATAATAATGTTGAAGAGTACGGTTCACATGGTAAATTAATCAAAAAAACTTTATCAGATGGTGTTTGGATGGAATATAATCCTGTTAATCAAAAATTAATGAAACGTAAAAATATTGATAATTCTATTGAAGAATTTGATGATAATGAAGAAAAGTTTAAAGAAATAGATAAAAATGGTAAAGTTAAATTTTTTAAAACTAAACTTTATCAAAATATTTCGGATTTTAAGAAATTAAATTTGACTATTGAACAATTAAAAGATATAGGATTTACTTTTCAACAATATAAATCTGCTGGATATACAGTTGAACAATTAAAATCTGTTGGATTTGGTGCGAAAGAATTAAAAGATGCAGGTTTTAGTTTGCAAGAATTAAAAGCTGCTGGATATACACTATGAACAATTAAAAGATGCAGGATATACTGCGAAAGAATTATATGATGCTGGATTTACTTTTCAACAATATAAATCTGCTGGATATACTGCGAAAGAATTAAAAGATGCAGGATATACAGTTGAACAATTAAAATATTCTGGATATACTGCGAAAGAATTAAAAGATGCAGGATATACTGCGAAAGAATTAAGACCTGCTGGATTTGGTGCGATAGAATTAAGAGCTGCTGGATTTCGTTTGCAAGAATTAAGACTTTCTGGATTTAGCCATCGAGAATTATTAGATGCTGGATATTAAATTAAGTATAAAAGTATTCAAAGACGAGCAGAGCGAACTAGGCGTCCAGCCGATGCATATTAAGAATTAACTCTTACCCTCCTCCTATAAAGTCCCCTTTGGGGATTTAGGGGGTTTTTAATATTATAAAGGAGAATAAGATGTTATTTAATTTATCAAAAGAACAAAAAGATATTATTAATTCATATGCTTCTTGCATGTATATACATGGTGGAGCTGGTTCTGGCAAAACTACCATTTTAATTGAAAAATTAAGACAAAAAGAAAAAGAAAAACCTTTAATTTTGGTAGCTACTAATGCTACTAAAAATATTATTTATGATAAATTATTTTCATCATTAAAAGAAGATTATCCTTCTTATAATGATGATGAATTAGAAAAATATTTAAAAGATAATTATGAAATTAGAACATTTCATAGTTTTGCTTATTCTTGTTATTTAAAATATAATATTTTTAATGAAACAGCAAAACAACGAAAATTTATTGATGATGAAACTAAATTAAATATTTTAAAACTGATTTTAAAAGAAAATCAAGATTTAAAATTGTATTTTAAAGAACAAAGAAAATATTCATTTAGAAAGCTTTTACAGGAATTAAATAATTTAATACGTTTAACTTTTCAAAAAGAAAACTGTTATTCATCTATTAAAATTGATGATAAAGTTTTAAAAAAATCTTTTGAATTGTTATTAAATTTGTATTATGAAAAATTAAATTATTATAATTTAATAACTTTTGATGGTTTATTAATTGAAATTAGTGATTTTATTGAATTTGTTGAAAGAAATAATGGTTTAATTTATAATCGTCCTGTTTTTATTGATGAATTTCAAGATTTAAATTATTTTTATTATTTTATTATAAAAGAACTTTTATTTAATAAACCAAATTCTTTATATTGTTTTGGTGATTATACTCAAAATATTTATAGTTTTTTTGGTTCTAGTGAACGTATTTTGGAACTTTTTGTAAAAGATTTTAAACCTGAAAAACATTTTTTAAATGTTAATTATCGTTCTAAAGGTATTAATATTGTTAAAGCAGCTAATGAATTAATTGATAATAAGGAATATTTACAATTATCTTTTAGTGAAAAAAAATATAGAGATTTTATAAATTTTTCTTTTTTTGATAATTTTTATCAACAAATTAATTATTTGTGTGAAAAAATTAAAAATTCTTTAATTTATTCTACAACTGTTCTTTGCCGTAGTAATGGTGAATTACAAAAACTTAAAGATGAGTTTGAAAAAAACCAAATTCCTTTTACTATATCTGATAATAATAGTAAAGAAAATGAAATTGTTTTGTCAACGATACATGGATATAAAGGATATGAAAATGAATTCGTTTATTTAATTGGTTGGCAAAACCGAAATGAATCACAAGATAAAGTTTTAGAAAAAAAATTAATTTATACTGCAATAACTCGTGCTAAACGTGATATTGAAATTTTAACTTTAAATGATTCTTCTATTTTTATAGATTATTTTTATTCTTTAATAAAAAAAGAATTAATTTCTGATGATTTTATAAAAGGATTAAATGATAAAATTTTTGATTTAGATTATTTAAAAATTTGTTTACCTAATTCAAAAGATATAGAAATTTATGATGAATTATCTACTACTATTAAAATTTATAATGAAAAAGTTAACCAATTAGAAAAACAACATAAATTTAATCAAATTACTGAATCTTATTATAAGAAATGTTATTTAAAATTATGTGTTTTATTTAAGGAAATTTCTAAAAATATTTATAAAGTACAAAAAAAAGATAATGGCTATGAGACTCGTTTAAAAGGGTTTAATTATTCTATGTTTGAACCTTTGGAACGAATTAAATGTTATAAAAAACATTTAAAAGAAAAAAAAGAAGAAAGGTATTTGTCATTAAGTGATGATGATTTGAAATTGGATTATTCTTTAAAAAAACAATTAAAAGAAATTAAATTGCAAGAAATTAAACCAAAATCAAAAATTTTAAGACATTATCGAGATTCTTCACAAAATGCTAAGGATAAACTTTTATATAATTTCAAAGATTCTAAAAAAATATCTTTTATTACTTTGACAGCTCCTTATGATGATTTAAAAGGTAAAACTATAAAATATACTCATGAACCTGATATTATGGGGCAGGTAAGGAAACGTTTTATTCGTTTAGTGAGAAAAAATTATTTATCAAATTTATTTCAACAATTCTCTCAAAAAGATTTGGTTTATTCCAAAATGCAAGATTTTCGTTATTTTTGGTCTTTGGAAACTACTAAATTAGGAGTTATTCATTATCATATTATTTTTAATATTGATGTTTTAAATTCTTTTGGTGTATATTCTCGTTATTTGTGTACTGATAAAGATTATGCTTTGGGTTTAAAAAACCGACCTATTAAAGGAAATAAGAGTATTTTTTATGATGATTATTTAATGCATAAAATAGATGAAAAAGGTAATATTAAAATACCTCAAAATTATTATGAGAAAAAGAATGTTAAAGTGTCAAAAATTACTTTGCTTTGGGCTAATGCTTATGCATCTGTTATGAATAAAAATAATATAAAACATTATAAACATTTAAATCCAATTAGTCAAAATGTTCAAATTTTTAGACCATCAAAAACAAATCTTTTATTTGAAAAAATTGAAATTAGTAAATGTAAAGTTTTTTATAAAGGTACTTTTGATAAAAAAGATTATGTTAATAAAATTGTTTCATATGTTAGTAAATATGTTTCTAAAAATGATAAACAAATTGAATCAAATTCTAATAAAGGAATTGATTTTTATAGTCGTCATTTGTTTGGATTTTCTCGTACATGTTTTTCTTGTCCTCAAGAATCTTTTTTGGCATTATTTCCTTATGATATAATTAAAGAAATAGAATTAATTTCATTTCCAATTGTTAATTTTAACTTTTCTAATATATTTGAATGGAATATTAAACAAAGAGTTAATGGAAGAAATATTAAAATTCCACATAATTTAACTTTGTTGTTTAAATCTTATATGAATCCAAATCAATTTCAAAATTCTAATTATTTTAGTTTAAATTTATCTAGTATTCAACCAAAAAATTATTTTCTTAATAAGAATTTTAAAAAATATTTTAAATTACAAAAACTTAAATTAAAACTTAAAAAAGATTATGAAAAAAAAGATATTAAAATATTAAATAAAGTTGAATGTCAATATTGGTATAGATATCTTGAAAATAATTATATTCAAAGTTTACAACTTTCTCCTTAATTTAATTTTGATTAAATTAGTTTAAATTAAATATTTTTAATTAATTTTGCTGTCTAATTATTGGACGGCTTTTGTTGTTGGAAAAAAATAAATAAAATTATTTATAAATTTCAAAAACTTAAAAAAAACTTTAAATTATTGAAATTATTAATGCTATAATATAAGTAATAAGAAAAAGATTTTTTTTAAAAGAAACAATATTTTTAAAAAACTCAGTAATCGCCTACAAAAAACCCTTGATTAGTTTTGAAATAAGTGATGTCAGTAAAGATTTTTTGAAGAGGTTTCGTGGCCATAAAATCTTGATTGATTAAATTAGGGATTATTTGGAGATTATTTGTTAAATTACGGTAAGTAAAATTTTTTTTAGGTCTTAAACAACAACAAATATTATTTTTTTTCATAATGAGATAAACTTTTTTCTTAGTAATGAATTCATTAAAAGTTTTTTGGTATAAATCAGTGATTTTGCGATGACCGTAAAAATATTGATGATGTAAACATAAAGCTTCTATTCTTTTTTCTTGTAAAAAGTATTTTTCTTCTTTTTCTTTTAGTTTATCTTTTATTTTTAACCAATAGTAATAAGTACTTCGTTTAATTTGGATTGTTTTTAAAATGGTGGTTAAATCAAGATTTGGATTGAATTGGTTCACTAAATAAAAAACCATTTTTTATCAATTTTTTTAATCTTTTCAATAATTTTTTGTAATAATTTAATTTTTTGTTTTAATTTTTGCATCTTAATACCAATTATCTTAGAAATTATTTTAAATATATTTATATATTAACTATTATAACTCTAAAATCAGTTATATATAAGCACTTCAAGCGTTAATCTTTTTTGTTTTTTAAAAATACATATATAAATACTTGGTAAGGCTATTAACTTAAAATTAAAGTTGATTTAATGATTGAAATAAAATTAAAAAAATAAAATTACCAAAAAAAGGAGTTTTTTTATATCGATAAATAATAATGGATTAAAAATGATAAACTCGATAATATCAAATATCGATTATCATTATCATTATCGATATAAAATATAAATATAAAGTATCACTCTTTAAATAGGTTAATCTTTATATAGGTTTTTTAAAGAGGCAAATGGTAATAAAGTGGTAATAAAGTGGTAATAAGATGGTAATAAAACGGTAATAAAGTGGTAATAAAGTGGTAATAAAAAGGTAACTTAATGGTAATAAAAAGGTAACTTAATGGTAATAAAATGGTAATTTTATAAATTATTTATTTGTTTTTAATTCTTTTTTATTTAAATTTGATAAATAACCAGAACGTAACTTTTTCACCCGATAACCTTGTTTGGCTTTAGTTAAGAAGAAATGAATATATTTTAAATCTTCTTGGTGATAATAGATGATGTTTAAGCCTTTTTTGTAGTTAGTTTTAATGGTTTTATTATATTTATCTCGCTTTTGAGAGTCTAATTGATATAATTGTAAAGTTTCTAATTTATTTACATCAATTTTGCCAATTAATTCTTTGATGTTGTTTTTAGATTCATTTTGATAATTGATTTGGAAAAGAGGATAAAGGTGTTTAAGGGGGTTTTTTTGGCTTTTAAGAGGGGTTAAATCAGAAAGTAATGGTTTACTATTACTAGAAGAGAAATTATCATTAATTAAGGTAATTTTCGTTTGTTTAATTTCTTCTAAGATTTGTAGGTCGACAAAGAGAGTTTGGTTTTTCGGACGGTAATTAGCTTCTTGGTAGGTATTTTTCTTTTTAGAATGAGAGATAATAGTGAGATTGATTAAATCTTCTTTTAATATTTTTAAAAAGTTTTTAATTTGAGTTAAATCGTTAGGGGTGGTTTTCGTATTCCAACCCCCGATTCTAATTTCTTGACTGGTATCATTCATTTTTAATTTCTCCTTTTAATTATTCGTTAATAATTTCTACTTTATCTTTACCAAAAAAATGAATGGCTAAATCGACTATGATTTTTTTTCTAGCCTCTTCATAAGTAATATATGGGTCTAAAAAACATTTTTGATAAGCTGTTTTGCCATATTGACGTAATAAATCATCAACATCTTTACAAGTTTCATCATATGGTGGTAAAATCCTGCGGATTTCATAAGGGATTTGATTTAATTTTAGTTGTTTTCCTAAGACTTCACTGCGTTTTCTCCCTGTTTCGTCGTTGTCTAAGGCGATAATAACTTTGATGTTTTCTGTTTTGAGGATTTCTATTTGAACTTGAGAAAGTAATTGAGTGACACAAATGAGACCGACCACGTTCTTAATTCCATATTGATAACAACTTATAACATCAAAAAAACCTTCATGAATGATGATGGTTTTTGTTTGTTTAATATATGGTAAAGCTTCAAAAAAACGATAACTGAAATAAAAAGTGGGTGTTTGACTGAAATTCGTTAAAGATTGGTATTTGGGTTGGAAATAACTAGTCTCGCGAAAATGGTTTTGATAAAAATGAAAAGTTTGATGATAACCATTTTCAATAGGGATAATGATGGAACCATGAAAAGTATCGTGATAGTATTTTGTTCCTTGATGGTTGGTTTTTTCTTTAATAAAACCATATTCTAATAATTTATCAATGTTAATGTTTTTCTTTTTTAAAAAATTGATGAATCGAAAAGATAAAGGTTTATTAGATAAAGGGGCGTATCCTAATTTAAATTCTTTAATGGTTTCTAGAGTTAGTTTTCTTTTTTGGGTTAAATATTCTATTCCTAAATGACTTTCGTTATTTCGATTAGAAGTTAATAAATAATGATAATAATCTCTAATTTGATTAAATAAGGGTGAGATTTCTTTAAATAATTGGTTTTTGATGAGTTGGATTTGGGTTTCATCAATTGGATGAGATGTTTGGGATTGATATGGTTTTTTAAAAGGATTAGTGGTTATTTTATTGCTTTCTTTTTCTTGTTGGTTTAAAGTTTTAAATTCTTGAGTTTTCATAAAATGATAAATTCTATTAACAACCTCAGGAAAGTTTTTATTTCTTCTAACTTCTTGATAAACATCAATTACGTCATAATCACGACCACATTTCCAACAATGAATATTGTTGTTTTCATTGATATGACAAGTTGTTGGATTTTGACCTTGATGGATGGGACAAGGGAAGCGATATTTGTCGTTGAAGTTTGGTGGGAGAATATTTAATTTTTTTAATAAAACCGACATAGGGAAATTAGTTTTGATGTGGTTAATTTTAGTTTGATTATTCATTATTTACTCCTTAAAAAGTTTCGATTTGATAAGGTAAAACATAACCGATTTCTTGGAAGGTTTGGGTAGTCATTTCAAAATGATAAATTAAGGTTTTTTTGGCGCCACTGCGATTTTTTTTGATATTTACTTCAATGATTTTTTGATTATCGTTATTATCAGATTCTAAATATAGTTGATTTAAGGTTGAATTATAGATATTAAAAGGTTTTGTTTTATCTTTTGATAGTTTGGGTTGGAATTCAGACATCATTAAGACGATATCTGAGTTAGTTTCGATCCCTCCTGAACCTTTTAAAGCGGTGATTTCTGGTGATTTACCATTATAATTAGAATAAGTATCTCGGGAAAATTGAGATAAAATGATAATAACAATATTTAATTCTATAGCGATTTCTTTAAGTTTAGTCATGATTTCGTCAATGGCTAGGCGGTCATTATCAAAATGATTAGTCGCTTTGGTGATTTGGAGATGGTCGATGACAATGATTTCCACTTTTGCTTCTAAATAAAGGCGATAAACTAAATCAATGATATAATCTATTTTTTTAGTTTTATCATAACTAAAGGATAAGTTAAGTTTAGAAAAGAATTGTTTAGTGTCATTCATCCTTTCCATGTAGGTTTGTTGTGTGATACTTGAATCTTCCAAATTTTTATCTAAAATAACATTTAAAGGAATTTTAGTTTGGTGAGATAATAAACGACTTAAATTTTCTTCTAAGGTCATTTCATAAGAAAAAATTAAGAGATGGGGATGATGGTGAGTTTCTTGATACTTGGTTTTGGCGATATCTAACAGCAGATTATAAACAAAAGTGGTTTTTCCTAACCCTGTATAACCGCCAATGGTGATGATTTGACCTTTTTTAAATCCCTTGGTAGCTTGGTTTAGTCCTTTGAAAGTTTCTGATAAGCGGTAATATTCTTCTTGAATTTTTTGTTTTGCGGTATTATCGGTTTCAAAAAATTCAGGATGTAAAGAGACCATTTGGTTTAAATTAAAGAGATTTTTATCATTTTTATGAGGAATTGAAGAGATAAAATTCCTTAATTTATCAAATATTTCTTGGTAATATAAATTTTTGTGGTAAGGGTCTTGGTTTTCGTATGCGGGGCTAATGATTTTTATTAATTGTTGAAATAGTTTTTCTTGGGTATAGGTATGTTTTAAGTTAGCTAAAAAATTAAGGTTATTTTCCTTACTAAAATCATTATTTAAAAAAAATAATGATTCTTTCGTAAAGTGATCTTGGGGAAAATGGGTTTGAAGATAGGCGAGTAATTCTTTGATAATGATGGGTTTGGTAGTGATTTTGTCCCACGGATGAGATATGGTTCTTTCTAAAAATAAATATCTTAAAGCGTTAAAGATTTTTTGATGATGGGCTTCTTGAAGATATTTAGGGTTGATTATTTGACAATAAAGGTTTAATTTTTCCCATTGGCCTTGTTCGATATAATTAATGATTTGGATTAAGGCTTGTTGTTCGTTAGTTAAATGATTCATTATTTTACTCCTTATTTTTAATTAAATTAATGTTGTTGAAAGGGATGAAGTTTTTTTGTATTAGGTTTTTGAAAAAAAGATTAGCTTCGGGAGAAAATAAATTAATGACTTGATTGATGCCTTGGACTTTACCATTTGTAATTTTGTTGTTGAGTCTTTGGGTTTCGGTGGCATCATTGGTTAATAAATAATATTCAAAACGTGTGTCTAATTTTTTTAATTGTTGTCCTTCTACCATGGCTTGTTTATAGCGTTCACGAAGGCATGTTTTGAAATTGAAGGCAATTATGCGCTTGGTTTGGGAGAATAATACTAAATCAAATTTAATATCTGGGATGAAGAATAAATAAACTTGAGGATATAAATGAATGATGCCTTGGTTTTGAAAATAGAGTAAAATAAGGTATTCGTTAATTTTTCCGCGGATGACTTTTTGGCTTTGGGAGTTATAGTTGTTATCAGTTAAATATTTATCAAGAAGAGAGTGATGATGAATCATATATTTATTAAAAGTAAATGAAAATGATGTTTGATAAAAAAGTTTTTTTAAAATATTAACACATTGAGCGTTAGTGTTAAATTGTTTAATGTGGTAAAAACTGGTATTTGTTAACATCTTTGATTATTCCTTTCTTAATTTTTTTGGTTTTCCAGGTAATAGTCCCATCAGGTTTAAGAGTTTTAATTTTTCCATTATGGTAATAAAAATAAAGATTACCATTTTTACATTTTTTCTTAATAACAATAGCCATTAGATTTCTCCTAAATATTTCATAATTTTTTGAATATTAGATGGAATGTGGTCGGTTCCGTTTAAGATTAATTGTTTAATGTCACGAGTGTAATGAGTGAGATAATGTTTGTATCCTTGGCACACGGTTTGAAAATAAGTTAATGATTTTCTTTCAATCAGATCTCTTTGGTGGCTTTTTTGTTTTTTCTTTCTGGTTTTTCCGATTTGAGGGTCAATCTCTAAATAAATTAATAAATCAGGTTTTTTTAAAATAGTTTCATGATTGATATTGAAAATTTGTTTTAAAGGTAAATTAGTTAGTTTCTTTTCCTTAAAAAAAGGAAATAATTGATAAGCATAAGTAGATGGTAACCAACGGTCTAAGATGATTAATTGTTTATTTTTAAATAATTCTACTTGGATTTGAGCCATATTAGCGAGACTTAAATAAAAACGAGTGAGATAATCTACTTGTTGAAAATTTAAAAATAAATCTCTAATTTCCTTCCCAAGTGAACTACTTCCTAATCCTTGATACAGTTGATGAGGGGTTTTTAAGAGGGGTTGAAGGGCGTGAATAAGAGAAGTTTTTCCACTCCCGTCAATGCCTTCAAAAACGATTAATTTCATCATTGATTTCTCCTTTGATTTTTATATTTGGGTATAAAAAAATGACCTTCAAATTGAAGGTCTAAAAATATGAATAAATTATTTGATTTTGCTTAATTGTTTTAAATAAGTGGTTTTTGTTAATTCTTCTGTAACTTTAATCAAAAGTTCTAAATATTTTTGACTGTCTTGAATCATTTTGATGATAAAGGTTTTATTTTGGTAAATGCGGACTACATGATAGTTTTGGTCATTAAAATAAACTAAAAAGTAAGCGAAGTTAGCTTGACTACAATATAGTTGACATTGAACTTGGGCCCAGTAATATTGGGGGATATTTTCGAGCTGAGGGTGAGTTAAAAAATGAGTCCAAGTGGATGAGACTGCTTGGTTTTTATTCACATAAGGACATTTAATTTCTAAAACAGCTTGATGTTTTTCGTTGTAGCCATCCAAAGAAGCCGAAAACATTTTAACCTTGTCATCAGTGAAAATGGTGTCTTCGAAAGTTAAATTGGTTTTTTGATTGAAAAATTCTCTAGCGATAGGTTCCATTTTTTGGCCATGGAGAGTGTATTGATTGGAAGTAAAAGTCGTGCCAAAGAGTTTATCATGAACTAATTGTTTCATCGAACGAAAAGGATCTAACCCCGTAATGGAAGCGATTTCGGAAGCGTTAATATATTTTTTGCGATGTTGATACCATAATTTGGTGTGTTGATTTAAGTTTTTGATTTGCATAATAATCATTCTTTCTTAAAAAGTTTTTGAAATAATAAGAAAAGATATTTTCCTAAATAATAAATAAATTTAATTATATGATAAAGACATTTAAAAAGAAAATCAATTAGATATAAAAGATGAGGAAGAAATAATAAAATAATTGTTAATAAACCTAAATTTAACCATTGATTTTGATAAGTAAAGAAATAATCACTTATAGTTTTAAGGTTATTATTTAACTTAGTTAACCAAGTATTAATTAAATTCCACATGATAATTAAAGTCGCTTCGTGGTTAAATGTTGATAAAATTGAACCACTATTCCTTTTTTTAATTGGTGAATACTTAGTTTGACGGTGAAAAGATAGAATTTAATGACATAATAAACGATTATAATTGGAATAAATAAAAGTAAAATGATGATGAAAAAGATGAGATTACTAGGTAAAGATTGAAAGATTTTTTTGATGAACATGGTTTTTGGTTTCCTTTCCAAGTTGTTGTATGTTGTTAAATAAAAAAAAGACCCTGATGAGGGTCTTGGTTTGCTTTTAAAAAAATTAATTTTAAATTATTTTTTTAAATTATCAGGTTTTTTGTAAGAAGAACCTTTTTCATGAGTTTTAGTTTCTTTAATTTTTTCTTCTAATGTTTTTATTATTGCTGGATCTGATAACATTTGAATAATTTTATTCCTTTCTTCTTCTGAATAATTTTCAAGAGTATTATATAATTCGTAATATTTTTTTACATTATCTTTTACTTCTTCCTTGGATGAAATTATATCTTTTCCATGTTTTTTAGGCGCAGCCATTACTTGATGAAAATAATTAGTAATTAAGAACATTTCTAAAACTATAAATAGCAAAATATTCAAGAATAATAAATTATGTTGAAATTTAAACATTAATTAAAAACTCCTTTTATTAATTCAGAAAAATTATTTTTGTTCATATTGCCAAAAAATATACATATTTTTTGCTCCATTACCCATTTGTTTTAATTCTTCTAAAGTATATTTATCATCTTCATCGTCTCTTGTATTATTATCAAAAAAAACACCTAATAAATTATGAGGTGGATTTTTAATTTTCCAAATCATTGCAAATTGTGCTATATTTCCATTATAACGTGGACCAGTTAGTGTAAAATCAAAATATTGTGAAAATGGTTGAAAATTTTTAATACTATTAATATCTGAAAAAGTTATATTAACGATTCTCATATCACCAACACGCTCTTCATGAGGGGCCGCTATCACTTGATTATTATTAGTAATTAAAAAAAATCCTAATAAAATAAATATAAATATATTCAAGAATAATAAATTATGTTGAAATTTAAACATTAATTAAAAACTCCTTTTATTTTATTCCTGGAATTTAAAGTTGATATTTTTATGTCCATCCAGGTTGATTTTTTCCATTTTTAACCTCTTTAACTTTATCATAATTATGTTTATCTTGGTAAAGAGATAAAGTTTTACGGACAGGGTTGAAGTGGAGGTGGAAATTGGTTAATTTGAAATTGGAGTTATGAACAAATGCACGACCAAGGTAGTAATCTTTGTCGTCTTCTAAGAAGTGTTTTGGACCTTTGTATTTAAGAATTAATTTGTTGTAACCTGGGCCTTTGTGTTCGTGTTTTTCGAAATTAACATAATTATCTAAATAACTGTCATCTTTGGTATAGAAATGAGCGCTGTTAAAGCCGTTAAAAGTGGTGTGATTATAGGTATCACCATCTTTATTCCAACGGTCGAAAGGATGACGGTCCTTGATGTAACTAGCGAGGTTAGTGGGTTCAGGTTGGGATTCGATACGTTCTTGAGCGGTTAAAATATTGTGATGACTACCTTTTTTGGCTTGAAATTGTTGTTGATAATAACCAATCCCATTAAGACCATCAAAAGTGTAATGAATTTCAATCATTGGTTGTATTCTTCCTTTATGATCAGTTTCATCCCATTCTTTTTTTATATCAGCTTTGGTTTCTTTTAAAATAGGGATTTCTTCTTTCGGTAATTTAATGATGTTCATTTCGGTTAAAACAATCCAACCAATCAATAAAAAAAGAAGTACCCCTAATATGATAAAAATCCATTTAATTGTTTTTTTGATGATATTAAACATTCTTAGCCCCTTTTGGGTAATTTTAAATATATTACTATTTTAACATATTTAATTTTTAATATTTATTAAAACCATCTTCGTTTAAACCAAGAGGTTACTTTATCGACTGTTTTATTTGCGTAATCAATGATTTTATCTTTAACAGGTTGAAGGGAACCTTTCCAGGTTTTTTGGTTATCTATGGTTTCTTTGAGGTGGGTATATACTTCAGTTTCGCGGGTTAATTTATCACTTTTTTCTTTTAAGGTTACTTTAGTGGCTTCGTGGGATTTTTGTTCGTCTTTTAGTTGTTCTTTAAGTTTATTGATTTCATGACGGAGTTCGGCGTTTTCTTCGATATATTTACTAGACGCGTTTTCTAAAGCTTTAATGGTTCCTTCTAAAGCTTCAATGTGAAGACCTTGTTGCACCCATTTATCGATTTGTTGTTCTAATTCTTCGCTTAAACGGTTAATTTCATTGGCTTGTTCGTGGATGATTTGGTTTAGTTGGGTGATTTCTTGGTCTTTTTGTTGGATAGTTTCTTGATATTCTTTTTCTTTTGTTGTTAAAGTTTGTTGTAATTGAGTAATTTCGGTTTGGAGTTCTTGTTTTTGTTGTTCTGATAGTTGTTGGTTGGTTTCTAATTCTTGTTGTTTGATTTCGATTAAGTTTTTTTGTTCTTGGAGTTGGGTTTGGAGTTGGTCGTTAATTTGTTGTTTTTCGTTGATTTGATTGATTAATTCATTAATTTGTTTTTCTTTTTCAGTGTTAATGGTTTTTTCTTGATGAAGATCAGTTTCTAGTTGATTAATCTTTTGGTCTTGGGTAAAGATTTCGTTTTCTTTAGAACGGATTTTGTCAGTTTGTTGATTGATTTCTTTTTGAAGTTCTTGTTTTTCTTGTTCAGAAAGTTTTTGATTATTTTCTAATTCTTCTTGTTTTTGAGTTAAATCATGTTCTAAATTAGCTTTTTGTGTTTCTAAAGTTAAACTATTAATTTTTTCTTGTTGAAGTTGAATTTCTAATAAGTGTTTGGCTTTGATGATTTCTTCAGGAGTTAGTTGTTGTGTTTCTGTTGTTTGGTTAGTTTCTTTTAATTCCTCGCCAAGTGATGGTGTTTGTTGGAGTTGTTCTTGTTGTAATAAGATAGGTTCAGTTGGAGATTTTTCAACTGAACCTTTATCAGGGATTGTTAAGGTTGCCAGTTGTACTTTCTTCTTGAGTTATTTCTGTTTTAGATTCGTTATTATTAGTTATATTTGGTTCTTCATTTTTTATGATGGTTGGTTTTTGTGTTTGTTGGGTGGATGGTGTTTGTATATTGGTAATTGAAGGATTTTCGATTTGATGGGTTAATTGTTGTGGAGGATTAGGGGTTTTAGTTTCTTCGTGATAAAATTGGTAAATTTCATAAGCAGTTGAAGCTAAAGAAACCAAAAATAAAGCTTTACTACCAATTTTAAGGATTTTACCACCGATATTAGCTATTTTTGAAGTAGCTTTTTTTTGAATGATAGTTTTAGTTCCTTTTTTGATAGTCTTTTTCTTCCCATTTTTTAACCAATTACCAATTTTCCCAAATCCTAAACAAATCCCGATAACACTTAAGGTGGTTGTTAGATAATAACCTAATTTATTTTGTGGTGAAGGAATATGATTAGGATCTTTATCGTTGCCTGTTAATTTATTATAGATATATTCGATAACTTGACGAATTGGTTGTGTGGCTTTATCGTATAAAGTTTTGGTTTTGGTAGCGATATCGCTTGTAAAAATGTTAATTTGGTTGAAAATATCAGGAAAGAATTTAAAAAGGGTCCAATAGATAGCCCCACCAATTAATAATAATGGTATGAAGTAGACGAGGATATTAAAGAAATTTTTGATGATTTTAAAAAACCAGTTTTCTTTTTGCGTTTGAGTTGCGATAATGATTTTAGGAGTTGGAGTTTTTCTTTTGATAATTGTTTTGGTAGTTTTATTGTTTTTTGATTGAGGTGATTTTTTATTGGATTTTGATTGATTTTTTTTGGTTTTAATTATTTTTTTAGCCATATGATTTGACTCACTTTCTTTTAATTTATTAGGTGATTAATGGTTTTCTAAATCGATAATACTGTTGGTTAAAGTTAAATTATCGTTATTAAAATGTAATAAGTGATGGAAATAATAATAAAGTTTAGTTAATAAGTTAGTTTTAATATTGGTTACATTAGAGTTATTAGTGTTTTGGTTAGTTTTTTGTTGAATTTGTTCGATAAGAGATTGGTTTTCTAATTTTAATAATCTTTTTTTTAATTGCTTGTTTTCTTCAGTTAAGGTTTGTAATTCATCTTGGGTATTATTATTATTAATGATATTGATGCTTTCGCCATAGTTAAAAGCGTTACAGCGTTGTAAAAGGTATAAGGTGTGGGTAAAGCATAGATATTAGTGGTTTGGTAAATTCCTAAGAATAAAAGCCGATGATAAAATAAATTAAGGTTTTTGTCGTTTTTAAATACATTCAAACACCTCCTTTCAGGGTTTAGTTTTAAAATAAAAAAGACTCTATATGAGAGTCTTTTGATGGTGGTGAAATTATTTTTGATTATTATTTTGAGGTTTTGTATGATGTTTGTCTTGGTAAAGAGATAAAGTTTTACGGACAGGGTTGAAGTGGAGATGGAAATTGGTTAATTCGAAATCAGAGTTATGAACAAACGCACGACCAAGGTAGTAGTCTTTGTCGTCTTCTAAGAAGTATTTAGGGCCTTTGTATTTAAGGATTAAGTAGTTGTAACCTGGGCCTTTGTGTTCGTGTTTTTCGAAATTAACATAATTATCTAAATACTGTCATCTTTGGTATAGAAATGAGCGCTGTTAAAGCCGTTTAAAGTGGTGTGATTATAGGTATCACCATCTTTATTCCAACGGTCGAAGGGATGGAGTTCTTTGATGTAACAAACTAAATTAGATGGTCCTTTTTGAAGTTCACGACGATTTTCGACTAGTTTCAATTCTTTTCTTAATCTTTCTTCTTGAGTTGGAAGAGTTTTAAGTTTGTTTTTAATATCGATGATTTCTTGGTTTTTATCTTTAATCGTTTGTTAGTATTTGTCAGGGGTTTGGTTTAAAGTTATTAACTCTTGTTCTAATTGGGAGATTTTATTTTCTTTGTGAATTTTAGTTAATTGCTGATTAATATTATTTAATTCTTTTTGGTTTTGATAATATTGACTTTCGTAATAACCAATTCCATTAAGGTAATCAAAGGTATATTGACATTCAATCTTAGTTTCATCTTTGGGTTTATCTAAATATTGAAGGATTCCTTGACGCCATTGAGCGTATTGATTTTCACAAGCTTCTCTTCTTTTTTTAACTTGTTGACGATCAGGTTTTATTTTTAATTTTAAATTTAAGACTTCTTCGATATCAGAAGGCAACATGACGGCGTGAGTTTGAGGGTTTTGTTGAGACCATTTAGCCGTTTTTTTGTAAGCTTCTTCGATGATCGTGGTTAAATCACGGTTAGAGAGGTTTTTTCCTTGACATAATTGAGTAATCTCTTTTAAAGCTAAGAAAGTATGATAACTAATTTGATAAGGGGTGATAATATGTTTTAAATAACCTTCAATTTCGGAATCTTTTAAATGACCGATATAGATTTCTTTACTAAAACGACTGCGTAAAGCCGTATCAATTTTATGAAGGTTATTAGTCGCTCCCATTAAAACAATTTTTTTATTACTACTATTAAAACCATCTAATTTATCTAATAAAGTATTAATCACATTGACTCCTCCTGAAGAAATGTTGGAATCATTACGATTTTCTAATCCTTCAATTTCATCAATAAAGATAATGGTTTTATCATGAATTTCTGCTTCTTGCCACACTTTCTCCACTTCTTTTTCTCCTTCACCGATGTATTTTTGTCTAAATTTAGCAGGAATTAAATTAATAAAGTGAACGTTAGCCTCGCCACAAAGAGCTTTGATTAAAAAGGTTTTTCCTGTTCCTGGTGGACCATAAAGTAAATAACCTTTGGGGCGGACTTGATCGAAGTTAATTAAAGTTTGATTGGTTTTAAAATAAGTTAATAAATCTTCTAATTCTTCTTTTTCTGTTTCCATGCCGTAAACGTCTTTGAATGTCACTTGTTTTTTAGTATGAGGAAGAGGTTTGTTTTCTTTTAAATGATTTAATTGGATAGTTAAATTTTTCTTTTGTTTTTCAAAAGCGAATTTTTGATCAGTTAAGAACAGTTGAAAATCCTTGAAATTTTTTAATTCGGTTTGATTATTTCGATATTCTTTTTGAGTTTTTAATTCTTCAATTCTTTTTTGATTAGCTTCCACATAATTAAGGGCTTGATTTAATTGAAAAATTTGTTGCTGGAGGTTTTCTTGGGTTTGCAGTTGATCCTTTTCTTTAGCTAATTTTTCTAGTTCTTCTTGTTTTTCTTTTTGATTTTGGTTTAACGCTCTTCTTTGTTCTAATAAATTATCGACTAAGGTTTGTTGAGTTTGTTGTTGATTTTTTAGTTCGGTTAATTGTTGTTGTTTTTGAGTTTTCGTGTTTGGGGGTAATTGTGGGTTATTAGTTAATTCATTTTGCAGAGTTTTAATTTTAGTAATAATGTCGGTTAAAGTTTTAACATTTTCATCAATTTGGGTTTTTAAGGTTTGATCTTTTTGTTGTAATTCTTTGATTTTGGCTTGTTCTAATTTGATTTGGTGGTCGATCTCTTGTGGTTGTGTTGATGAAGGTTGTTTAGTTAATGATGGAGTTTTAGTTGTTGAGTGAGAATGAGTGATACCAAAGATTAATAAAATCAAGAAACCTAAACTTAATAATCCGATCAAACTCAGATAATTTTTTTTATTTAATTTCATGAATAACCTCCTTTCTTAGGTTTTTGAAAGAAAATAATTTGGTTATTTTAAAATTAAAGTTTTCGCTTGGTCTTTAATGGTTTTAGAAAGTTTGAAAGTGACTACGGTTTTGGCAGGAATTTTTAGTTTTTTCTTTGTTTTAGGGTTTCTACCGATGTAGGCTTTTCTTGGTTTTAATTTGAATTTGCCAATTTTAGAGGATAAAGACACTTCTTCATTTGATATGATTGCTTTAATTAGAGTATTCTCAAATGAGTTATAAAATTCTTCTGTTTTTGAAATTGAGGTTTTATTTACCTCAGCTATTTTTTTAATTAGTTCTTTTTTATTCATGTTTATTTTTCTCCTTAGTTTATGAATTTATTTTTTTTAAAAAGATAAATTTTCTTGTGGTTTATTATCTAAAAAGATCACGTTTTGAAGAATAACTTTAGTGTTAGTTTTAATTTGACCTTCATTATTCGTATATTTTTGGATGGATAATATCCCTTCAAGATAAATTTTCGAACCTTTATGTAAATATTTCTTCATGTTTTCGGCTTGTTTTCGAAAAGCGACACAGGGGATGAATTGGGTTATCTCTTTAAGGTTAACCGCTAATTGAAAATCAATTTTAGGGATTTGTTCGTTATTACTGTTAATGTATTGTTTTTCTAAATCATGGCTTAGACGACCGATTAATTGAACTTTATTTAACATATTTTATTTTTCCTTTTTTTTGATATATTTTTTTAATTTTTTCATTATTAAAACTTTTGAAAACAAATGTATTGGACGATTATCTAATTTGTTGATGTTGGAATCATTTATCACTGTTGTTTCAAAAGTTTTATGTTTGGTTTTGATATAAAAAAAAGATTACTTTGAAAGTAATCTGGTTTTTTTTATTGTTTCAAATAACTAGTTTAACGTCATTACGGACGAGAAAGGTTAACGTTTTTTTAATTTTTTGATAGCAATGTTTTTAATATTTTCTATTTGTTTTAAAGATAAATTGAGTTTTTCAGCGATTTCAGCGTTGGTATAACAAATTTGATAATCTTCGTTGATATTCCCTAAAGGAACACCAAAACTTAAATGGATAATTTTGAATTCGGTTTCGCTTAATTTAGCTTTCATTTTTTTTAAAAAGATTTCGTGATTAACTTGTTTTAACCATAATTGATGAGGATTTAGTTTATTTATTTGATATGGTTCACAAAAATCTTCTTGAAAAGAAAGATTATCCTTTTTATGATTTTTTTGTGGGATTGAGGGAGAATGGCTTTTTCTTATTATTTCTCTTATTTCCGATTTGATGGTTGGAGTAGCATAAGCGATAAAGTCATAACCTAAATCTTGGTAATGATTGAGGGCTTTGATTAATCCTAAAACCCCTTCTTGGTATAAATCCTCTTTTTGAAGGACACGCGGATAATATTTAAATTGCTTAACTAATTTATTTACTAATGGCAAATGTAAATCGATTAATTGATTTCGTATTTCTAAATTCTTTTTGTTTTTTAAAAAATCTTTAAATAATTCTTCTCTTAACATTTAATCCCTTTCTAAAAACGTTTTTAGAAAAGATAAGAAATTATTTTTTTAGTCTTAGAAAAGAAAAAAAAGACTAACTTAATAGTTAATCTTAAAGAATTTTTAAAAAGTAAAAAGTGTCTAAAGTTTTGGAACACCTCAAAGCCTTTGAAGGTTTCTGATAAACGGTAATATTCTTCTTGAATTTTTTGTTTTGCTTGGTTATCAGTTTCAAAAAATTCAGGATGACAAGAAGCCATTTGATTTAAAGTTAATAAGGTTTTATCGGAGGAATGAGGTATAAAGGACATAAATTTTCTTAATTTATCAAAGATTTCTTGGTAGTATAGATTCTTATGATAAGGATCTTTGTTTTCAAAAGAAGGACTAATAATTTTTAAGAGTTGTTGGAACAGTTTTTCTTGAATATTGTAGGCGATTAAAGAACCATTAAAAAAAATACCAACTTTTAAGTTGGTTTCCTTATTGTTTCTAAATACTAAAAAATATTTTTCTTATTAAATAATAAAAAAGGAGATTAAAATGGCGAGAAATTACAGACGTTCTTATTTCAGTAAAAAATCTTTTAGAAGAAATAAATTAACTTTAGGCAGTTTTTTTACATATTGGATTTTACCTACATTAGGCATTGTTATTCCTTTGATTGTTTATTTTGCTTCAAAAGGTTATTTATCAATAGCTAAATAATAAAAAGGAGGATAAAAAATGACTTTAAGACAAATATTAATTTTAATTGCTCTTGGTTGTATTTTTATATTTGCAGCTTATAAACTTGGTTTTATTGTTCCCGATGCAACTAAAATTACATGGATTAAATAAATGAGTGTTTTTTTAAAAAAACACTCATTAAGGATAATATATGAATATATGAATAAATTAAGTTAAAAGAAAGGATTTTTTCAAAATGGATAAACAACAAAAATTGAAAAAAGAATTTTACGAACATTGTCAATGTTGCGGAAGTGATTTGGGAATCAATATAAATGCTGCTTGTTTGAATTTATTTGGTTTTATAATGAGTTTTATTTCGTTTATTAGTTGTGGGATTTTATTATTATATTCTTCTTTAATTTTTTTATTACGTTATTTTTTCACTGTAATAATTTTTAATGAAGAATTTTTTTTAACTATTGGTTTAATTTCGGTTATTAGTTTGTTTTTATTTTATTTAATAGCTCGCTTTATGCCTAAATTGCTTTTTGAAAAATTAGATTATGAAAAGGTTGAAAAAGAATAAAGGAAAATTAGATGAAAAAATATAATTTATTTGATAATTTTATTTGTTTATTGATGGGTGCAATTATTGGTATTTTTTTATATATTAATTTTTTTACCAAAAATAATAAAGAATTAGAAACAATTCAAAAAGATAATAAAATAGTTGAAGTAATAAAGAAATTAAAAAGGCAATAATTTTATAGAAAGGAATAATTGATGGATATACAACAAACAATTATTAATATTGTTGAATCTAAAGTATTTATTTCTTTTACTTCTTTTATCTTTGGTATTTTTATTTATTGGCTTTATTTTTATATTAAAGAATTGAAAAGTAAATATGATTTTAGTGATGAATTACGAGATATAGTAAACCATTATCTCTAAAAAAGGTAAAATTAGTATTAGTGAATATGGTGCCTCTAGTTAGATTAATGGCAAATATGGGGAATTACTTAGGTATATATAGAAAACATGTTGAAACAATGATTAAAGAATTTGGAGAAAATGGAGGACTTAATTTTTCTGAAGGTATTTTTGATGAAAAAGATAATAATCAAGAAAATAAAGAAAATAATAATTTAGATGAAATTTTAAAAGAAAATTTAAAATTAAAAAATCAATTAAATAATATAAAAAATCCTTTAATTATGGAATCTATTGATGATACTGAAAATGATTTTTAGTTTTAATTTTTTAAAATATTTAATTTCCTTTGATTTTAAAGATTTTTTTTATTTATTATATAGTATTTTTTATAGTATTTTTTTTACTAAATCATCTTTTTTATTTGGTTTTAATGTTGGTTGGAATATTAATTTTATTAATATTTATAATATTATAAAAACTATATTTGTTTTTATATGGGAACATTTAACAACTTTAATTTATCCTTTAAAATTATTTAGTTCATTGTTTGATTTTTTAATGCAAATATTAAAAATTTTTATTGATGTTTTTGGTAGTATTATAGGTTATATTAAAAGTTCTATAACAAGTCTTACTGGTCAAAAATTAATGGACCCTAGTGAAAGTATGTGGGAAAAAATAAAAGAAATAGCAAAACTGATTTTTAGTGTTGCTGTTGGTGGCTCTGTTATTTATTTTTTGAAAGAAATTAATAATTTTCTTTTAAACTCTTTCATTAAAATAGGTGATTTGTTGTTTAAAATTGTTTTAAGAATATTAGATATTATTTCAATTGTTTTAAAATTCTTTTTATTTTTGTTTAAAAAGGTTATAATAATATTGAGTTTCGTTTTATCATTTTTTATTAATTTCCTATATTTATGGGTATTTGAAAATGCTAAAAAAATTCTTTAATTATTTTTGATAATAGAAAAGAGGTTTAAAAATGTCAAGTTTTAGAATAGGTAATAAACATTATAAAATAATTCCTTTTTTAATTACTACTGGAACATTACTGTTTTTTGTGTTTTGGATAGGTGGGATTTCTTATAAATATCATTTAGAAACCGAAGAAAGACGTAAATTACAAGAAGTAGATATTAAAGTAAAAGCAAGAGAGTTAAATAATGATTTATATAATGAAAATAAAAAACTTAAAAAAGAAAACGAATATATGAAAGATACTCCTTATGAGTTTTTAAGATATAATGGAGAAAAAGAATATTATAATTTATTTAATCATAAATTAGTTAAAAAAATTGATAATGATAATAATATTTTTGAATATGATAAAAATAATGGTCTTTTGTTGAAAAAAACTGATAGATATAATAATGTTGAAGAGTATGGTTTTCACGGTAAATTAATCAAAAAAACTTTATCAGATGGTGTTTGGATGGAATATAATCCTGTTAATGCAAAAATGAATGAAACGTAAAAATATTGATAATTCTATTGAAGAATTTGATGATAATGAAGAAAAATTTAAAGAAATAGATAAAAATAATAAAGTTAAATTTTTTAAAACTAAACTTTATCAAAATATTTCGGATTTTAAGAAATTAAATTTGACTATTGAACAATTAAAAGATATAGGATTTACTTTTCAACAAATTAAAGAAGCGGGATATACTGCGAAAGAATTAAAAGATGCAGGTTTAAGTTTGCAAGAATTAAAAGATGCAGGATATACTGCGAAAGAATTAAGAGTTGCAGGATTTACTTTTCAACAATTAAAAGATATAGGATTTACTTTTCAACAAATTAAAGAAGCGGGATATACTGCGGAAGAATTAAAACAAATCACATACTACTCCGACGGTACAATCAACTACATCGACGAGTTCGACCCCCAAACAGGTAAGTTAATCAACCGCAACCCCAACGGTACAATCAACTACATCGACGAGTTCGACCCCCAAACAGGTAATAAAATCAAGCATACCTTATACATTTCCAATATAATCGACGCCATCACTGAGTACGACCCCCAAACAGGGAATAGAATCAAGCATACCGAATACAATTCTAATGGCGAAACAATTTACTCCATCACTGAGTACAACAAATTCGATGGTACAATTAAAAAGGTACAAACTTTTTAATCAATATAGAAACTAAATCCCTTTTTATTAGGGTTTTTTTATTCTAAGTCTAACATTATTCAAAGACGAGCAGAGCGAATTAGGCGGCCAGCCGAAGAACATTACAATTAATCTATTACACCCCCTCCTATAAAGTCCCCTTTGGGGATTTAGGGGGGTAATATTATAAAGGAGAATAAGATGTTATTTAATTTATCAAAAGAACAAAAAGATATTATTAATTCAGATGCTTCTTGCATGTATATACATGGTGGAGCTGGTTCTGGCAAAACTACCATTTTAATTGAAAAATTAAGACAAAAAGAAAAAGAAAAACCTTTAATTTTGGTAGCTACTAATGCTACTAAAAATATTATTTATGATAAATTATTTTCATCATTAAAAGAAGATTATCCTTCTTATAATGATGATGAATTAGAAAAATATTTAAAAGATAATTATGAAATTAGAACATTTCATAGTTTTGCTTATTCTTGTTATTTAAAATATAATATTTTTAATGAAACAGCAAAACAACGAAAATTTATTGATGATGAAACTAAATTAAATATTTTAAAACTGATTTTAAAAGAAAATCAAGATTTAAAATTGTATTTTAAAGAACAAAGAAAATATTCATTTAGAAAGCTTTTACAGGAATTAAATAATTTAATACGTTTAACTTTTCAAAAAGAAAACTGTTATTCATCTATTAAAATTGATGATAAAGTTTTAAAAAAATCTTTTGAATTGTTATTAAATTTGTATTATGAAAAATTAAATTATTATAATTTAATAACTTTTGATGGTTTATTAATTGAAACTAGTGATTTTATTGAATTTGTTGAAAGAAATAATGGTTTAATTTATAATCGTCTTGTTTTTATTGATGAATTCCAAGATTTAAATTATTTTTATTATTTTATTATAAAAGAACTTTTATTTAATAAACCAAATTCTTTATATTGTTTTGGTGATTATACTCAAAATATTTATAGTTCTTTTGGTTCTAGTGAACGTATTTTGGAACTTTTTGTAAAAGATTTTAAACCTGAAAAACATTTTTTAAATGTTAATTATCGTTCCAAAGGTATTAATATTGTTAAAGCAGCTAATGAATTAATTGATAATAAGGAATATTTACAATTATCTTTTAGTGAAAAAAAATATAGAGATTTTATAAATTTTTCTTTTTTTGATAATTTTTATCAACAAATTAATTATTTGTGTGAAAAAATTAAAAATTCTTTAATTTCTTCTACAACTGTTCTTTGCCGTAGTAATGCTGAATTACAAAAAATTAAAGATGAGTTTACAAAAAACCAAATTCTTTTTACTACATCTGATAATAATAGTAAAGAAAATGAAATTATTTTGTCAACGATACATGGATATAAAGGATATGAAAACGAATACGTTTATTTAATTGGTTGGCAAAATCGAAATGAATTACAAGACAAAGTTTTAGAAAAAAAATTAATTTATACTGCAATAACTCGTGCTAAACGTGATATTGAAATTTTAACTTTGAATGATTCTTCTATTTTTATAGATTATTTTTATTCCTTAATAAAAAAAGAATTAATTTCTGATGATTTTACAAAAGGATTAAATGATAAAATTTTTGATTTAGATTATTTAAAAATTTGTTTACCTAATTCAAAAGATATAGAAAATTATGATGAATTATCTACTACTATTAAAATTTATAATGAAAAAGTTAACCAATTAGAAAAACAACATAAATTTAATCAAATTACTGAATCTTATTATAAGAAATGTTATTTAAAATTATGTGTTTTATTTAAGGAAATTTCTAAAAATATTTATAAAGTAAATAAAAAAGATAATGGTTATGAAACTCGTTTAAAAGGGTTTAATTATTTTATGTTTGAACCTTTGGAACGAATTAAATGTTATAAAAAATATTTAAAAGAAAAAAAAGAAGAAAGGCATTTGTCATTAAGTGATGATGATTTGAAATTGGATTATTCTTTAAAAAAACAATTAAAAGAAAATAATTTCCAAGAAATTAAACCAAAATCAAAAATTTTAAGGCATTATCGAGATTCTTCACAAAATGCTAAGGATAAACTGTTATATAATTTTAAGGATTCTAAAAAAATATCTTTTATTACTTTGACAGCTCCTTATGATGATTTACAAGGTAAAGCTATAAAATATACTCATGAACCTGATATTATGGGGCAAGTAAGGAAACGTTTTATTCGTTTAGTGAGAAAAAATTATTTATCAAATTTATTTCAACAATTCTCTCAAAAAGATTTGGTTTATTCTAAAATGCAAGATTTTCGTTATTTTTGGTCTTTGGAAACTACTAAATTAGGAGTTATTCATTATCATATTATTTTTAATATTGATGTTTTAAATTCTTTTGGTGTATATTCTCGTTATTTGTGTACTGATAAAGATTATGCTTTGGGTTTAAAAAACCGACCTATTAAAGGGAATAAGAGTATTTTTTATGATGATTATTTAATGCATAAAATAGATGAAAAAGGTAATATTAAAATACCTCAAAATTATTACGAGAAAAAGAATGTTAAAGTGCCAAAAATTACTTTGCTTTGGGCTAATGCTTATGCATCTGTTATGAATAAAAATAATATAAAACATTATAAACATTTAAATCCAATTAGTCAAAACGTTCAAATTTTTAGACCATCAAAAACAAATCTTTTATTTGAAAAAATTGAAATTAGCAAATGTAAACCTTTTTATAAAGGCACTTTTGATAAAAAAATTATGTCAATAAAATTGTTTCATATGTTAGTAAATATGTTTCTAAAAATGATAAACTAATTGAAACAAATTCTAATAAAGGAATTGATTTTTATAGTCGTCATTTGTTTGGATTTTCTCGTACATGTGTTTCTTGTCCGCAAAAATCCTTTTTGGCATTATTTCCTTATGATATAATTAAAGAAATAGAATTAAGTTCATTTCCAATTGTTAATTTTAATTTTTCTAATATATTTGAATGGAATATTAAACAAAGAGTCAATGGAAAAAATATTAAAATTCCACATAATTTGACTTTGTTGTGTAAATCTTATATGAATTCACAACAATTTCAAAATTCTAATTATTTTAGTTTAAATTTATCTGGTATTCAACCAAAAAATCATTTTCTTAATAAGAATTTTAAAAAATATTTTAAATTACAAAAACTTAAATTAAAACTTAAAAAAGATTATGAAAAAAAAGATACAGATATTGAAATATTGAAAAAAATTGAATGTCAATATTGGTATAGATATCTTGAAAATAATTATATTCAAAATTTTCAAATTTCTCTTTAATTTAATTTGATTAAATTATTTTAAATTCAATATTTTTAATTAATTTTGCTGTCTAATTGTTAGACGGCTTTTGTTGTTGGAAAAAAATAAATAAAATTATTTATAAATTTTAAAAAACTTAAAAAAACTTTAAATTATTAAAATTATTAATGCTATAATATAAGTAATAAGAAAAAGATTTTTTTTAAAAGAAACAATATTTTTAAAAAACTCAGTAATCGCCTACAAAAAACCCTTGATATAAATCCTCTCTTTGGAGTGATTTAGGGAAGTATTTAAATTGGTTGGCTATTTTTTTTACTAATGGTAAATGCATTTCGATTAATTGATCGCGAATTGCTAAATTCTTTTTATTTTTCAAAAAATCTTTAAATAATTTTTGTCTTAACATTTTATTCCTTTCTAAAAACATTTTTATAAAAGATAAGAAATTATTTTTTTAGTCTTGAAAAGAAAAAAAGACTAACTATTAAGTTAGTCTTAAAGAATTTTTAAAAAGTAAAAAGTTGTCCAAAGTTTTGGAACACCTAATTTATATCAAAAATTATAATAATAAAAATATTTTAAACATTATTTTTTAAAAAGTTGTTCTCTTTTGACATATACATAAATCAAAGAAACAACAATAGTGGTTACTAAAACACCCATAACAATTTTGGGGGTAAGTTTTGTTTGTGGTTCTTTTTCTGGGGATTGAGTATTTGCTGGCACTACTGGTTCGTTATTTTCTGCAGTTGTTTCATCTTTTTTATCTACTTCAGTTGTTTCATCTTCTTCTTTTGTTATTTCAGATTGTCGAACTTCATCACCTACAATAGTTGTTTTAGTTGTTTTTTTAGTTATTAAATTATTAACTGTTATTAAAGTTACAGTTGGGTTTCCTTCTTCTATGGTTTCTTCTATTGTTGTAGTTGCTGATTTTGGTATGAAGAACCAACTTTTTTTATAATCAATTGGTTTTTGTTCATCTTCATTTTCGCTGTCTCTTAAATAATGTGTTTCAGATATTTTTATATTATTTTCATCATATTCGGCATCATAAGTTTCATCATTTTCCCAATCTACTTTTTTATCATCTTCTATTGTATAACGTATTTGTTTTTTTATATTGTTATTTTCATCTTGTTCCAAAACTTCTTTTTTAGAATCATCTACAAATGTAATTACCACATTATCATCCTTATTACCAAAAGAATACAAAGGTACAAAGCCACCATCATCTTCAGAATTCACATCCATAGAAGCATCGCCATCTGCAAGATCCACATTCATAGAACTATCATCATCTTCGGAACTTGAACTATAACTGGTTGTCTTTTCGCTTCCATCTGAATTAAAAAATGTTTGTTTTGTCATTTCATTATCTTGATATTCTTTATTCCAAGTTTCTTTATGTTCCCAATAAATATCATCTTCTGAGGTTTTAAAATGTCTTTGTTCTAATGTATGTCCACTATTATCATCTAAAGTTCTATTCCAAGTATTAGGGCTTTTCCAATTTATTTCTTTATTGTCATTGAGATAACTTCTTTTATTTAATTTATAAGGTCTATTATTAATAATTTTTAATTCTATATCATAAGTTTTATCGTGATTCCAATTAACTATTTTTTTATATTCTTTGCTATTTGATGTGTAATGCCTTTCAGTTAATATATATTCTTCAGCTTGAACTTCTTCTGCAAAGTTGCCATCATAATACGTTTTATCCCAAGTTTTATCGTGATCCCAATTAACTTGTTTGTTATCTTCGTCGCTGCCTTCTTTAAAATATCTTTTTGAAATTTGTTTATTATTAGAATCATAAACTTTATCCCAAGTATTAGGATTTTCCCAGTCTAATTGTTTTTCTTCGCCTTCATTATGAGGTTTATATGCTCTACTGGATGAAGTGTATGTTTGTGTTTCATTATTAGTTGTTGCAAAAACATAAGTAATATTTAATATAAAAAATAATAAAGAAATTAATAAATATAATTTAGATACTTTTAAATAAAATGATTTTTTTCTTTTTGCATTATCCATTTTTATAATATAGATCCTTTTTTATTTTATGTTTTTTAAAAAAAAATAAAAATAATTGTAATCATTAAAACTAAAAAAATTAAATAATAATATATATTTTTTTAAAACCAAAAAGTAAATATTGAAATGAAAAAATAATTGTTATTTTGTATGTACATTTTTACATTTTTTTTAACCCCATCTTTTTACAAATTTGCCACAGCAGTTCAAAAAATAAAAAACTTGCTATTAATGTCATTTTATCACAAAAAAAACAAACAACAAGTTTTTTGCTCACTAATCTGTATATCATGAGTGCTTTCCTTGCGATTTTATATATAAAAAAAAGAGACTTCAAAAGTCTCTTTTTGGGATTATTTAATTTTTTTTAAAAATATTTTTACTTTTTTTGTCAATCGATTTTTTTCTAAATTGCGTTCTGCCTGGGTTTTGGTTAAGTAGTTAGGAACTAATAAATGGCAATTGGAAACAATTTTTGCAAATTGTTTGATGGTGCAAAAATCTATTTTGATAGTAGTTGGTTCAATTAATAAATGATTAGGAAAAGATTGCAAGAAACTGCTTTCAAATCTATCTTCGTTTAAGTAAATGTGGTTTTCTTTGAGGCTTAAAGCAAAAAAAGCATTACTTCTAACATCAATTAAAGGAGTAAGTGAAGCATAAGAATAACCACTAGATAAAAGTAATAGACTGCTTATTTGGTATAAAGGGATTTGTAAGTTGAAGGATAACATTTTGGCTGTAAGAACTGCTACACGAGTGCCAGTATAAGAACCAGGACCCACACCAACTATTAAAGCATCTAAGTTGTTTAGACCTAAATTATTTTCTTGTAAGACACTTTCAATTAAAGGAATCATGCAAGGAACATAATCGTTTTTGCCAAGGCGGGATTTGAAAGTAGTAATTTTTCCTTGGATAACTAAAATAACTATTTGGCTTTTGGTGGCAGTATCTAGAATTAAAATGTTTTTGTGATTCATTGTCGTATCGCTTTCAAAAGTTTGGTTAGAGATTTGCAAAAAAAATTTAAAGGTTGATTTTGGAATAAGTATTTTGAATATCATTTTGATCCACTTTTATTTTTATTATCAAGGTTGCTATTTTGATAGATAGTAATTTTTCTTTGAGTTTCATTTAAAAATGTCATTTCTACTAAAAAAGCAAAATCAGGAAAAAGGTAACTGCAATTTTGAAAATATTCTACTATAACAAAATCTTGATAAGTAAGGTCTTCTAATAGTTCTTCTAAAAATTCAGTCTCAAGGTCTGTGCGATATAAATCAAGATGATAAATAGTGTGCAATTTGTTCTTGTAGGTTTTAGAAATGACAAAAGTAGGACTACAAACATTTTGAAGGATGGCAAAACTTTTAATAAAACCCTTAGTAAAGATAGTTTTTCCACAACCCAAAGAGCCTTGTAATAAAATGATTGTTTTGCTTTGTTTTTCTTTGGGAGTGTTTTTTTTTTGATTGATGAGTTTTTTTCCTAAATTGTAACTTAATATTTGGGTTTCTTTTGGGGTATTAGTAATTGTTTCTAAATATATTTTGGTTTTCATATGCGTTTAGACCTTTAATTATGAGATTAAAATAATATGATAAGACCTTTGTTCTTTTTCCTTTGGTGTTTTGTCTTTTTTTGTTGGTTTAAAATTAATTTTCTACGCCATCTACATCAAGTACTTCTTTTTTGACAACTGCTACTGAAACTGCTTTATGACCTGTTTTTAATTTGATGATGCGCGTTCCTTGGGTAGCTTTGTTTTTGGTTTTGGTAATTTGGTCAATTGCTACTCTTACTACTTGTCCTTTGTCAGAAGAAACAATAAGATCATCTGTAGGGAGGACAACTTGTAGGGTAATAAGTCTTCCTTTTTGGTCGTTTACTTTGATAGTTTTAGAGCCTTTGCCACTACGTTCTTGAATGCGGTATTGGTTGACATTGGTGATTTTTCCAAAGCCGTTTTCAGTCATTACTAAAATGTTTTGTTCTTTGGAATCAGTGTCAAATAAAGCAGCTCCTACTAAGAATTCATCACTTCCAAGACGCATGCCAATTACACCCATACTGTTGCGACTAATACTTTTAATTTTGGTTTCACAAAAACAAATAGCATTGCCATTGTTAGATGCTAGAATGATATTTTTAGTGCCTGTGGTTTTGTTTACTGTAAGGACTTCATCGTTTTCTTTTAACCTAATTGCAATAAGACCTCTTTTGGAAATGTGGCTGTATTCTTTGAGAGGTGTTTTTTTGACTATGCCTTTTTTGGTAGCAAAGAATAAGTAATCTTGGGATTGATCAAAGTTTTTAACACTGGTGAAAGAAGTTAAAAATTCGTCTTTTTCGAATGGTAAGAAATTAACAAGATGGCTTCCTTTGGATTGTCTTTGACCTAAAGGAATTTCGTAGCCTTTGAGTTGATAGACTTTGCCTTTGTTAGTAAAAAATAAGTGATAATCGTGAGTAGAAGTAATTGCTAGATGTTCAATAAAGTCTTCTTCGTAGATTTTCATACCAGAAACGCCTTGCCCACCTCTTTTTTGTTGTTTGTAAGTATCAATATCCATGCTTTTGATGTAGCCTTTGTTAGTAATTGTAATAATGATAGGTTTTTCTTCGATTAAATCTTCGTCTTCAAAGTTTAGGGGAGCATCAAAATTGAGGGTAGTTTTTCTGTCATCTTGGTATTTTTTCTTCATTTCTAGAAGTTCTTTTTCTAAAATGCGTTCTTTTTTCTTTTGGGAATCAATGATACTTTGGCATTCTAAAATTTCTTGAGTGAGGTTTTTTTCTTCAGTGATAAGTTTTTGAGTTTCTTGGTTAGCAAGTCTTTGGAGGCTCATTTCTAAAATGGCTTTGCTTTGTATTTCATCAAAATTGTATCTTTGCATTAATTTGCTTTGGGCTTCTTTGACATCTGTAGAAGTTTTGATGAGTTTAATAGCAGTTTCGATGTCTTCTAAAATAGTGATAAGAGCTGTTACTAAATGTTTTCTTGCGCTTGCTTTTTTGAGTTCAAAGCTTTTTTGGCGGTTAATAACTTCGATGCGGAAATTGAAAAAAGCTTCTAAGATTTGTTTTAAAGAAACTAATTGGGGAGTTTTTCCAACTAAGGCAACCATATTGATACCAAAAGAAATTCTTAATTGGGAATGTTTATAAAGCTTGTTAAGAATAATTTTACTGTTTGCGTCTCTTTTAAGTTCGATTACAATTTTCATTCCTTTGCGACTGGATTCGTCTCTAAGGTCTGTGATTTCTTCTACTATTTTGTTTTTAACTAGAAAAGCAATTTTTTCAATTAGATCAGTTTTTTTGACTTGATAAGGAATTTCTGTAACAATGATTGAAGTTTTTCCTCTTTCTTTCGAAACGTGACTTTTAGCCTTTAAGATAACAGCTCCTTGTCCGGTGTGATAAGCACTTTTTAAACTTTGTAAGCCTAAAAGTTCGCCACCAGTAGGAAAATCAGGTCCTTTGATGTGTTGCATTAATTCATCAATGGAAATGTCTTTATTATTAATGTAGTTAATTAAACCATCAATGACTTCGCCTAAATTATGAGTAGGGATTTTGGTTGCCATTCCTACTGCAATTCCTGTAGCTCCGTTAATTAATAAGTTGGGAAGAGCTGTTGGAAGTACTAATGGTTCTTTTTCAGTACCATCGTAATTATCAACAAAATCAATTGTGTCTTTGTCAATGTTTTTGATTAGTTCCATTGCCATTTTTGCCATTTTAACTTCAGTATAACGCATAGCTGCTGCTTTGTCGCCATCAATTGAACCAAAGTTTCCATGACCATCTACTAAAGGATAACGGTAACTAAAATCTTGAGCCATTCTTACCATTGCCTCATAAATGCTTGAATCTCCATGAGGATGGTATTTACCCATAACATCCCCAACTACACGAGCTGCTTTTTTGTAGCTTGCGTGACTGTAGACGCCTAATTCTTTCATACTATATAAAATACGTCTTTGGACTGGTTTTAAGCCATCTTTAATGTCTGGTAAAGCTCTTGATACAATTACGCTCATTGCATAACTTAAGAAGGATTTTTTCATCTCCTTGCTTAAGTTTACTTCTTGAATGTTGCCATGATCGTGGTCTTTGTGGTTGTTGGCTTCATCGTTTTGAGTTTTTTGGTCGCTCATTTTTAACCTCTTTTTAAATATATATTAGTTGTTATTTAATGTTATGGTTTGTTAGTTTTAGTTGTATAAAATAATTATTTATAATTAAACGTCTAAATCAGCTTCTAAGGCTTTTTCTAAGATGAAGTTTTTTCTTGGTAAGACTTTTTCTCCCATTAACATGTTAAAAGTTTGGTCTGCTTCCATTAAGGCTTCTTCATCACTTAAAGCATTAAGGGCATCTTTGAGGCTTGCTTTGAGAAGAGTACGAGTTTCTGGGTCCATAGTTGTTTCCCAAAGTTGATTAGGATTCATTTCTCCAAGTCCTTTGTATCTTTGGAAACCATCTTTTAAGTTGTTTTTAGTTGCAAAAGTTTGTTTGGCTTTTTCATCATAAAAATATTTTGGAGCGCCTTTTCCTTTTTGGTATTTGTATAAAGGAGGACGAGCAAAATAGATGTAGCCTTTTTCAATTAATTTACGGAAATGTCTGAAAAAGAAAGTTAATAGTAAAGTTCTTATGTGAGCTCCATCAACATCGGCATCTGTCATAATGATAATTTTGTGATAACGGATTTTATCCATATTAAAGTCTTTGCCTTTACCAATGTTAATTCCTGCACCAATTGCTTGTATTAAGGATTTAATTTCTTTATTGGTAAGAATTTTGGCATCTAGACTTTTTTCTACATTAAGGACTTTACCACGTAAAGGAAGGATAGCTTGAAAACGTGAGTCTCTTCCTTGTTTAGCAGAACCGCCCGCTGAATCTCCTTCGACAATGTAGAGTTCAGAAATATGAGGGTCTTTACTTCTACAATCAGCTAATTTGGAGGCAAAACCTAAAGAATCAAGGGGTTTGTTTCTTACTACTTCACGAGCACGTTTAGCAGCTAGACGGGCATTTGCAGAAAGAAGACATTTATCAATTATTTTTCTTGAATCTTGGGGATTTTCTAATAAATATTTTTCTAAAAATTCGCCAAATAATTGGGATGTAATTTGTCTTACTTCAGTATTTGCTAGTTTGGCTTTAGTTTGTCCTTCAAATTGAGGGTATTGATGTTTTAAAGAAATAATAGCAGTAATTCCTTCTAAGATGTCTTCACTTAATAAATGTTCGTCTTTTTTTAAAAGATTGAATTCCTTAGCATATTTAGAAATAACACGGTTTAGGGCTAGTTTAAAGCCTTCTTCGTGAGTTCCTCCTTCATGAGTAGGAATATTGTTAACAAAAGAAAAGATTTTTTGGTTTTGGGTGTAGTTAGGAATAGCATCTTTGCCTTCTTTTTCTTCTATTTCGTTTCCTTGTGCATCTTTTTTAGGGGGACGAATTTTGGTAGTGTATTCAAAGACAATTTCAAAAGCTAGTTTTTGGAATTCTTTTTCCAGATAAAAAATTTCGTGAAAAGGAGTTTGTTTGTGACTAGTGTTAATGAAATCTAGGTAGTCTTGCAAACCTTTTTCATGGCAAAAGTTAAAAACAGTTTCTTTTTCGTATCTTTTGTCAGCAATGTTTAATTTAAGACCTTTGTTTAAAAAAGATAATTGTTGCATTCTTTCTTTGAGAGTATCAAAGTTATAAATGGTAGTTTCTTGGAAAATTTCAGGGTCTGCTAAAAATTGGATAGTAGTTCCTCGTTTGTTAGTTTTTCCAATTACTTCCAAAGGCGAAACTGCAATTCCTTTTTCGTATTTTTGAAAATAGATTTGCTTATTGAGATGAATTTCTACAGTAAACCAAGTAGAAAGAGCATTTACCACAGAGGCTCCTACACCATGAAGTCCTCCTGAAACTTTGTAAGAAGAATTGTCAAATTTTCCTCCAGCATGAAGAGTAGTTAGAATTGTTTCTACTGCTGGTTTTCCTGTTTTGGGGTGAATATCAACTGGGATTCCTCTACCGTTGTCAGAAACACTAATAATTTCTCCAGGTAGGATTTCTAAAGTAATTTTGTTAGCGTGTCCTGCTAAAGCTTCATCAATGGAATTATCAACGATTTCCCAGACTAAATGATGAAGTCCTTTTTGAGCAGTTGAACCAATATACATTCCTGGTCGTTTGCGAACTGCTTCCAAACCTTCTAAAATTTGAATACTATCGGCATTGTAATTTTTCAAAAGAATAGCTCCTTTTTTGTAAATTTATAAAATATTAAAAATAGATTAAAGAATAAAGAATAAAAATAAAATTGTAAAACATGAAAAACATGTAAAAAGATAAATAAAAAAACTTTGCAAATAGCAAAATATTAATTATGAAAAACATTACCAATTATTTCTTAATTCATTATTTTTGGTAAAATA
Organism: Onion yellows phytoplasma OY-M; assembly: GCA_000009845.1. Classification (GTDB taxonomy): domain Bacteria; phylum Bacillota_I; class Bacilli_A; order Acholeplasmatales; family Acholeplasmataceae; genus Phytoplasma; species Phytoplasma asteris. Next base: position 562,169 of record AP006628.2, on the reverse strand, counting down.
TTTATTATTGTTTTTGATAATTTGGATAAAAAGATGATATTTTATACAACTTAATCACAACATATTATAACATAAAAACTAGTTATTTTGTGGTTTTTACAATTATTGAGTAAAAAATACTCTAAATTGGCTTTTTGAGTTATAATAGAAGTAATAGCAATTTTGTTTTGCTATATTAATATTGTAAAAGGAAGGACAAGCATAAATGCAAATAGTAAGCTTAGGCAAGAAAAAATCTTTATTTTTTAGTTTATTTTTATTTAGTTTACTTTTTATTTCTTTATTTAATACTTATCAAACAGTTGGAGCAGAACTAACAACTGAAACAACAACAACTCAAGTAGTAGAAACTTTGGGGGGAAGATGATAAAGTTATTCAGACAGTTACAACAGTTAAAGAAGGAAACAAAACAACTGTAACTACTAAGGATGCTGAAGGAAAAGTGACTCAAACAGTCAAAACAGTTACCAAAGACGAAAAAACAACTGAAACTACTAAAGACGCTGATGGAAAAGTTACTAAAAAAGTTGTTACTCAAACTGTTGAAGGCGTTAAAACCGAAACAACTACTGAACCATAACTTAACAAAGTAACAGTTAAAACTTTTGGAGATGGTGGCACAGTTACTAAAACTGAAGTAACTACAACCACTACCGAAGGAAATACAACAACTGAAACAATAACTGAAAAAGAAACTGAAACTAAAAAAGTTACAACAGTTAAAGAAGACAACAAAACTACACAAACAACAACCCAACCCAACCAACCTACCAAAACAGTTTTTATTCAAACTGCAAACGGAGTTAAAACCAAAACAACTACAGTAGAAGGCAATCCTACCAAAACACTTAGAATCAATAAATCATATCCTTGATATATATGGTAATTTAAAAGCATGGCAATTAGCTGAAAAAACTCATATGGAAGATCCGAATTCGTTCCCTTTAGTGAGGGTTAATTCCGCGGCCGCGTCGACAGCTCTAGAGATCCGCCTACCTTTCACGAGTTGCAATTAGATAATAATAAAATCAATGATAATATAGATCTAAATTTAGAACAACATTTAGATAAAAAAAATACTTGGCTCCAAATTATAGAAAACAAAAACTCCAATAGTTTCCATTCTATTTCAGAAATTCGTATAAAACATGTTTTTAAATATTTTTATCAAAAAATTATGGATGAACAACGAGTTTACCAAATAAGAATTAACAATATTGAAAGAATATTTTTTTTCATTGATGAAAAAGGTGTTTGTTGTCCTATTGGATATGATAAATTCCATTTTTTATATTCTATGAAAACCAATCCAAAAAAGTTAATATTAACAAAATAAAACATTTAATTTATACTTAATTTAAGACTTATAGTTAATGGTAAATTAAATTTGTTATATAAAAAAATAAAAGTAAAGGATTTATGTTATCTCGTTTATGCAAGACAGCAATATTATTGGATATATACGAAAAAATAAAAAACACATTCTAAGATTTAATTTAATTCATATTTGCTTTTGGTCGTGGGTATTAATGCATCTTTATATTTTTGGATTAATAGATTTTAATAACACTAAAAATAAAGAAAAAAAGAAGATAATTACAAAGAAACACTTACTGTAGGAACTATGAATATGCCTCCTTTATCTTTTCAAGGAAAAGATGGTACTATTGGTTCTGATATGGCATTTTGTAAAGAATTAGCAAAAGAACTAGGTTATAAATTAGATATTAAAGTCTATGATGGAGTTGAAGGGTTAACAACAGCTCTAAATAAAAAACAAGTAGATTTTATAATTGGTTCTATGAATAATACTGAAAAACGTCAAAAAAATTTTGATGGAATTAATTATTTAAAAGCAACAGCAAGTATTTTAATTAAAAAGAATAAAAAAGAATTTTTTCAAAAATTTAAATTACCCAATCAAGAATTGATAACTTTAAAAAACAATAATGTTGAATTACAAGACAATGAAAAAATAAAATTAATGCTTATGGAAGGGTCTGTTTTTCATATACAAATAGAAAAAGACCATCTAATAAACCATAAAAATAATTTTAAATATGAAGGTACTGAAGCAGACCCTAAAGTACTAACTAATCCAGATTCTGCTGTTTGTGTTAATGCAGTTAAAGATGGCATAGTAGATGGTTTTATTACTGATACTCCAGTTGCTCAAGGTATTGCTAATAGTGATACAACAGGCGAACTTACCACTTTAGAATTTGTAGATAATGAATTTGCAGAACCTGCCTTTGAGCCTTTTGGTTTTTTCATTAGACAAGCACAACACAATCCTAAAGTATCAGAAGAAAAATTCCAACAAGCTGTTAAAGCTGTTTATGAAAGTTCTGATCAGTCAGAACAAACAAAATATTATAATGAGAATTTTTTAAAACCAGCTACCCAAGATTATATACAAATAAAACAATCAAATAATTCTAATGGTGATAAAAAAACTGAAATTACTTTTTGGCAAAAAGTTTGGAAAACATTACCAACTTATAAAAAACCGTTTGTTTTTTCTTTTATGGCGGCTATTGATAGTGTTATTGTAGGATTTTTAATTACTTTGCTTTTTGTTAAAATTAAGATTTATGCAGAAAAACAAAATAAAAAAATAATTCTTTATTAGCTTTTTATCTTTATAAAGGTCTATCTAAATTAATTGATGAGTTATTTATTTTTCTAAATGCTGTTCCTATTATGGTTCAAGCATTGTTATGTTGGAATTTATTATCCTTATTTGGTTATTTAAAAAAACCTCCTTATCCTTTTTAGCTACTCCTTTTATTACTACTTTATTAGTTATTTCTCTAAATACTATTGCTAATTTAACTAATTTATTCATGCATAATATTAAAATGTTGGATAAAGGACAAATTGAGGCTGCTTATTCATTAGGAATGAATCAAAAACAAGTCTTTAAATATATTTTATTTGAACAAGGATTACAAAGAACTAAACCTTTTATTCTGGCGACAATTTATTCTAAATATTAAAGATACTGCATTATTTTCTCGTCTGTCTGGCATTGTATGGGCTTTATTTGGCAAGCAGATAGAAATAAAGTATTTGATTATGATCAAATTACTCCTTATTTTATTGTCAAGTATCATTTATTTATTTTTAGTAAGAATGACAAATTATTTAGATAAAAAAACTAAAAAGAAAATGATATAATAAGAAAAAAGCATTTTTTAACATTTTAATAAATATTTATTTTACTTCTTTTATAAATTAAAATCGAAAAACCACCAAACAACCAAACCACACAACCAACAAAACAATTAACTTTTACTATTAAGAAAGTATTTAAAAATAAGGAGATATTAAAATTGAGAATTATACCTTATGAACTTTATCCTTATGCCTCTGATCTTGCTTTATGTGCTTTAAGAAAAGAATTTGGTATGTATGATCATTGTTTAAATACTTGCAAAAATAATAAAGCTATGCAACCGTTTTTAGATATGAAAAGAAATTATTTTTATTTATCATTTGATTTATGGGTATTAGAGATGCAACAAAGAAAGCATTATATTAATAGTTTTCATTTGTTTTATGCCAATAAACACAAATATTTCCTTATTAACACTGATTTTATCTTGATATTGGAGTGTTGTATTCAATGGGAAATAAAAGGATTTATGCCTTACAACACTTCTTTATCTTGGTTTTTGGTGGCATTAAAATGTTTAGAACAACAACAAGAAGCCAAATCCCAAACCAACCCCCACCCCAACTTTGTACCAACTTCATCCACTAATTATTATCTAGATTTTTGTATCTATCAAAAGTTATTATTGTGGTACAAACAAACCTTTATGCAAGCCAACGAAAAAGGGAACCTCAAACCTAAACAACTCAATATGGAAGAAGTAAAAAGCTATTTCCAAACACAATTAAAACGAATATAGACTTTCAAATAGCAACAATCCATCAATGGATTGTTTTTTTATTTTTAAGGTTTTTTATTTGTTTAAAGAAACGCAACGCAACAGTTAGACAACAACAAAACGAACAAAACGCTTTTAGTGGTTCTCAAAGTTTTATTTAAAAATATACCATCTCCTTTTTGATCTTTTTTTAATAACAAATTTTTCATCGATATCCCAAAACATTTACAAAAAAATATAATTTTGCACAAAATTTAACAAAAGTATTTTTTTACTTGCCAAATCCTAAAATGTTTGTTATAATATTATAGTAATTATGTTGTGCGTTTTTGAAGCGCAATTTCGACAGACCAAATTTGCCGGAATTCAATCTTAAAACCATCCAAACATTTGCCATTTATTTTAGCAATTATTTTGCCAAATTTCAATTATTTTTTTAATTTTGAAAAAAAAGCAACAAAACATTTGCTATTTGTTTTTTTATGTGATATAATAAAAAAGGTATTGCGATTTTATTTGCTTTGAAAACATTTTTTGAAAGCAAAAACAACAACTTTTAATTATTTTTTAATTATTTGTAACTTGCTAAATTGCATATTTTGATTATTTATTCTTAATTTATTTTTTCACAAATTTTTACCAAAACTACCTTAATCTTTGAAAACTGAAGATGATAATTAACGAATATTTTTAATTATTTTTAACACCTTAAAATTGACACCAAAAAGCAATTTTTGATGCATCAATTTTGTAAAATACGAAGAGTTTGATCCTGGCTCAGGATTAACGCTGGCGGCGTGCCTAATACATGCAAGTCGAACGGAAGTTTAAGCAATTAAACTTTAGTGGCGAACGGGTGAGTAACGCGTAAGCAATCTGCCCCTAAGACGAGGATAACAGTTGGAAACGACTGCTAAGACTGGATAGGAGACAAGAAGGCATCTTCTTGTTTTTAAAAGACCTAGCAATAGGTATGCTTAGGGAGGAGCTTGCGTCACATTAGTTAGTTGGTGGGGTAAAGGCCTACCAAGACTATGATGTGTAGCCGGGCTGAGAGGTTGAACGGCCACATTGGGACTGAGACACGGCCCAAACTCCTACGGGAGGCAGCAGTAGGGAATTTTCGGCAATGGAGGAAACTCTGACCGAGCAACGCCGCGTGAACGATGAAGTATTTCGGTACGTAAAGTTCTTTTATTAGGGAAGAATAAATGATGGAAAAATCATTCTGACGGTACCTAATGAATAAGCCCCGGCTAACTATGTGCCAGCAGCCGCGGTAATACATAGGGGGCAAGCGTTATCCGGAATTATTGGGCGTAAAGGGTGCGTAGGCGGTTAAATAAGTTTATGGTCTAAGTGCAATGCTCAACATTGTGATGCTATAAAAACTGTTTAGCTAGAGTAAGATAGAGGCAAGTGGAATTCCATGTGTAGTGGTAAAATGCGTAAATATATGGAGGAACACCAGTAGCGAAGGCGGCTTGCTGGGTCTTTACTGACGCTGAGGCACGAAAGCGTGGGGAGCAAACAGGATTAGATACCCTGGTAGTCCACGCCGTAAACGATGAGTACTAAACGTTGGGTAAAACCAGTGTTGAAGTTAACACATTAAGTACTCCGCCTGAGTAGTACGTACGCAAGTATGAAACTTAAAGGAATTGACGGGACTCCGCACAAGCGGTGGATCATGTTGTTTAATTCGAAGGTACCCGAAAAACCTCACCAGGTCTTGACATGCTTCTGCAAAGCTGTAGAAACACAGTGGAGGTTATCAGTTGCACAGGTGGTGCATGGTTGTCGTCAGCTCGTGTCGTGAGATGTTGGGTTAAGTCCCGCAACGAGCGCAACCCTTATTGTTAGTTACCAGCACGTAATGGTGGGGACTTTAGCAAGACTGCCAGTGATAAATTGGAGGAAGGTGGGGACGACGTCAAATCATCATGCCCCTTATGACCTGGGCTACAAACGTGATACAATGGCTGTTACAAAGGGTAGCTGAAGCGCAAGTTTTTGGCGAATCTCAAAAAAACAGTCTCAGTTCGGATTGAAGTCTGCAACTCGACTTCATGAAGTTGGAATCGCTAGTAATCGCGAATCAGCATGTCGCGGTGAATACGTTCTCGGGGTTTGTACACACCGCCCGTCAAACCACGAAAGTTGGCAATACCCAAAGCCGGTGGCCTAACTTCGCAAGAAGAGGGAACCGTCTAAGGTAGGGTCGATGATTGGGGTTAAGTCGTAACAAGGTATCCCTACCGGAAGGTGGGGATGGATCACCTCCTTTCTAAGGAAACAATTATCATCTTCAGTTTTGAGAGACTTAAGAAAGTTTTTCATTGTAACTTGCTTGCAAATTGTATTTGCAACATTTTAATCTTTTTAAGATTAAGGGCCTATAGCTCAGTTGGTTAGAGCACACGCCTGATAAGCGTGAGGTCGGTGGTTCAAGTCCATTTAGGCCCACCATAACCACAAATAGGCAAAATCTTAAAAAAGCTCTTTGAAAAGTAGATAAACGAAGGTTAAAAAATCAAAGGAACTAAGGGCGCACAGTGGATGCCTTGGCACTAAGAGCCGATGAAGGACGCAATTAACGGCGAAACGCCACGGGAAGCTGTAAATAAGTGAAGATCCGTGGGTCTCCGAATGGGAAAACCCATTACATTGAAGATGTAATATTCTTCTAATGCGATTTATCTTGTTAGAAGAAAGGAAACGCGGCGAACTGAAATATCTAAGTAACCGCAGGAAAAGAAAGTAATAACGATTCTGGTAGTAGTGACGAGCGAACCCGGAACAGCCTGATACCATTTCTAGTTACAAAATTTTAACGAAGTAGAAGCTTTTGGAAAGAAGCACCAAAGAAGGTGACAGTCCCGTAAACGTAAGTTAAAATCTAGGGTATCAATAAGTACGGCGAGACACGAGAAATCTTGTCGGAAGATGGGAGGACCATCTCCTAAGGCTAAATACTTCTTAGTGACCGATAGTGAACTAGTACCGTGAGGGAAAGGTGAAAAGAACCCCGAAAGGGGAGTGAAATAGATCCTGAAACTGTGTGCCTACAATTAGTCAAAGCACGTTAATGTGTGATGGCTTGCCTTTTGCAGAATGAACCGGCGAGTTATGATATGGAGCAAGGTTAAGTTTTAAGGAACGGAGCCGTAGCGAAAGCGAGTCTTAATAGGGCGTTTAGTTGCATGTCATAGACCCGAAACTGAAGTGAGCTAGCCATGAGCAGGTTGAAGTTTAGGTAAAACTAAATGGAGGACCGAACCAGGACACGTTGAAAAGTGTTTGGATGACTTGTGGCTAGGGGTGAAATTCCAATCGAACTCAGAGATAGCTGGTTCTCCCCGAAATAGCTTTAGGGCTAGCGTTGATTTAGTAATTTGGTGAAGGTAGAGCACTGAATGAGTAAGGGCTCCACCTCGGGGTACCGAACTCAATCAAACTCCGAATGTTACCAAATAAAATCAGCAGTCAGACTGTGGGTGATAAGGTCCATGGTCAAAAGGGAAAGAGCCCAGACCGTCAGCTAAGGTCCCAAAATTGATGTTAAGTGGCAAAGGAAGTGAAGACGTTTAAACAACTAGGAGGTTGGCTTAGAAGCAGCCATCCTTTAAAGAGTGCGTAATAGCTCACTAGTCGAATGACTCTGCGCCGAAAATGTACCGGGGCTAAAACATCATACCGAAGCTACGGATTGAAATAACTTCTTAGTTATTTGAATGGTAGGGGAAGCGTTCTGACATCAGTGAAGCCATAGCGGAAGCAGTGGTGGAGAGGTCAGAAGTGAGAATGCCGGTGTAAGTAACGAAAAGATAGGTGAGAATCCTATCCGTCAAAAACCCAAGGTTTCCAGGGCCAGGTTCGTCCTCCCTGGGTTAGTCGGGTCCTAAGGTGAGGGAGAAATCCGTAATCGATGGCAAGCAGGCTGAGATTCCTGCACTAGTTAATCAACTGACGGAGGGACAAAGCAGGCTAAACACGCCCCTTATTGGATTGGGGTAGAAAAACTAAGTCTGAGAAGACAGGCAAATCCATTTTCTCATTTAAAGACAAGGTTTGAAAGTAAAGTGATTGATGTCATACTTTCAAGAAAAGCTTCTAGGGCTAATTGATTAACTACCCGTACCGCAAACCGACACAGGTGGGTAGGTAGAGTATACTAAGACGCGCGAGCAAACTCTTGTTAAGGAACTCGGCAAAATTACTCCGTAACTTAGGGATAAGGAGAGCTTTTATTAAAACTAAAAGCCGCAGAGAATAGGCCCAAGCGACTGTTTATCAAAAACATAGGTCTCTGCTAAACCGCAAGGTGATGTATAGGGGCTGATGCCTGCCCGGTGCTGGAAGATTAAAAGGAGATGTCAGGCAACGAAGCATTGAATTGAAGTCCCAGTAAACGGCGGCCGTAACTATAACGGTCCTAAGGTAGCGAAATTCCTTGTCGGGTAAGTTCCGACCCGCACGAAAGGCATAACGATTTGGGCGCTGTCTCAACAAGAGCCTCGGTGAAATCAAATTACCGGTGAAAATGCCGGTTACCCGCGACAGGACGAAAAGACCCCATGGAGCTTTACTGCAACTTAATATTGAAATTGGAAATAAGATGTACAGGATAGGTGGGAAACTGTGAGAGAAAAACGCTAGTTTTTCTGGAGTTGTCCTTGGGATACCACCCTTGTTATTTTTAGTTTCTAACCTGCACATGTGTAATGTGAGGGACAGTGTTTGGTGGGCAGTTTGACTGGGGCGGTCGCCTCCTAAAGAGTAACGGAGGCGTTCGAAGGTTCCCTCAAAATGGTTGGAAATCATTTGTAGAGCATAAAGGCACAAGGGAGCTTGACTGCAAGACTTACAAGTCGAGCAGGGACGAAAGTCGGACTTAGTGATCTTACGGTACCGAATGGAAGGGCCGTGACTCAACGGATAAAAGCTACCCTGGGGATAACAGGCTTATCGCTTCCAAGCGTTCACAGCGACGAAGCGGTTTGGCACCTCGATGTCGGCTCATCGCATCCTGGAGCTGGAGAAGGTTCCAAGGGTTGGGCTGTTCGCCCATTAAAGCGGAACGCGAGCTGGGTTCAGAACGTCGTGAGACAGTTCGGTCTCTATCCGTCGTGGGCGTTGGAAATTTGAAAGGAACTGTCCCTAGTATGAGAAGACCGGGATGGATATACCGCTGGTGTTTCAGTTGGTTCGCCAGAGCCACAGCTGAGTAGCTATGTATAGAAGGGATAAACACTGAAAGCATCTAAGTGTGAAGCCTCCCTTAAGATGAGATTTCCCTATGAGGTCCCTGAAAGACTATCAGGTTGATAGGCTAGAGGTGTAAGAAGAGTGATCTTTTCAGCTGACTAGTACTAATAGACCCATTGACTTTGATTTTTTAAATACCAACGTTTATCTAGTTTTGAAAGATCCTTGGTGCATAAAACTAAGGGGCAACACCTGTTCCCATCCCGAACACAGCAGTTAAGTCCTTAGTACTGACAATAGTTCTTTATTGAGCGAAGATAGGGAGTGCCAAGGTTTGCTTTATAAAAAAGAATAAAAAAGAGGATTAGCTCAGTTGGGAGAGCGTCTGCCTTACAAGCAGAATGTCGGGGGTTCAAGTCCCTCATCCTCTACCAAACAATTACTATCTTTTTTATTCTTTTTTTATAGAAAAACAATAATTTTATTGCCAAAATAGCTCAATAGGTAGAGCAACTGATTTGTAATCAGTAGGTTACGGGTTCGATTCCTGTTTTTGGCACCACTTTATTGTCCCGTTAGCTCAGCTGGTAGAGCACTTGACTTTTAATCAAGGTGTCGAAGGTTCGACTCCTTCACGGGATACCACTTTTTATTAATCTTTCTTTTTCTTTTTTTATTTTTATACAAAATACGAAAAATGTTTATATGTTTGCCTGGATGGTGGAATCGGTAGACACGTGGGACTTAAAATCCCATGGTTTATAGCCGTGTCGGTTCAAGTCCGACTCCAGGTACCATTTTGGGGCTTTAGCTCAGCTGGAAGAGCATCTGTCTTGCACACAGAAGGTCAGCGGTTCGATCCCGCTAAGCTCCACCATAAAAACATTAACATTAATATATTAATCTTAAAATGATGGCGGTGTAGCTCAGCTGGCGAGAGTGTACGGTTCATACCCGTGAGGTCGAGGGTTCGAATCCCTCTGCCGCTACCATGGACCTGTAGCTCAGCTGGTCAGAGCTACCGGCTCATAACCGGTTGGTCGTAGGTTCGAATCCTACCGGGTCCACCATTTTTTTGGAGGAATACCCAAGTCCGGTTGAAGGGGTCAGTCTTGAAAACTGAGAGGTCCGAAAGGACGCGGGGGTTCGAATCCCTCTTCCTCCGCCATCAATTAAATATTATACCGCGGGGTAGAGCAGTTTGGTAGCTCGTCGGGCTCATAATCCGAAGGTCATAGGTTCGAATCCTATCCCCGCAACCAAAATTGGTCCGGTGGTGTAGTGGTTAACATGCTTGCCTGTCACGCAGGAGATCGCGGGTTCAAGTCCCGTCCGGACCGCCATAGGCTCTGTAGCTCAGTCGGTAGAGCAGTGGCCTGAAGAGCCTCGTGTCGACAGTTCGATTCTGTCCGGAGCCACCATATTATTTTCTGATTTTATTTTTTTAACTATATCTTTCTTAAGCCAAATAAACAAATGAGTAGCCCCAAAAAGGCTACTTTTATCTTTTTATATTGTCTTTTATTAAATATTATAACTATTTTAAAATTATTTCCATATGAGACTACAGAATATAAAATTAAAACCACCTTTTGGGGTGGTTTTTTTATTAATATAAATTATAAATACAACTTAAAATTAACATTCGTCTACATTTTTGATTTGTTCCAAATGTCCTAAAAGTTCATTTTTTATTTTATCTATTTGTTTGATTGTTTTTTCTATTATTTCTTTAGTCTTAGGTTCTTTGGTTTGTTTTTCTAAATTTTCCAAATATGAAGGAAAATCTTGTAGATAAAAAAGCAGATCATTTTTACTTCCCATATAATATGGATTTGCATTCAGGACACAACTAAAATTATTAATTTCTTCTTGCTTTTGTATTAGAAAGTTATATAAATGGTTACATATAGTTTCGGTTTACACATCATTACAAAACAATTATTAGTGGCAAAAATAGGTTCATTGTGATAACAAATATTTTTTTGTTTTCCTCCTCTTGTAATCGTTACGCTATAAGATCCTGTATTATATTTATTACAATATTCCTTTTTTTGTCCTTTTCCTCCATGGGTCCATAAGTATTTGCCAGATGGTTCAGTTTTTTGATGTTCTCCGTGAATATTTTTAATTGTAAAATATTTTTGCAAAGAAATGTTACTTAAAAAAAATTTAATATACTGTTCAAAAAAAATTCTAAATCTTTGGTTTTAATATTTTTACCTTTTTTATTTAAGTTTTTTAAATTTTTAATGCCTTTTTGATTTTTTTGTAATAATTTATATAAAGTTTGATATTCTAAATCTTTTATATTTTTTGTATTTATAATAAAACAATTACTCAATGCCCAAAAAGGTTTTTCGTGATAATGAACATATCCGCTATCTCTTCCTATGGTTATAGTTCCTGCGTTTTGATTTGCTCTTTCACTTTTACCTTTTGAATATGTTTTTTTATTTCCTCCCATTATTGAGTATTTACCATTTGGACTTTAGGAGGTTTTTTCTCTCCAGAATCAATTTTTATGAATTTATTTTTTTTATCTTTGTTTTATTAGAAGACATTTTTTACCTCTCTTTTATGATTGAACTTTTTATAAATATATCTACATTATTAAATATTTTATCTTTTTTTATCTTTGTTGTATTAAAGCAAAATATTTAATAATATTTATATACTTTTTTAAATTACACTTTCACTATTAATATTATATAAACAAATGGAAAAATAAAATTATGTTTTTGTACATAATTTTATTTTCTATCATTTATTTTTTCTATTTTTTTCAATAACAAAGAAACTAATAACACCAAAACTAAATAAACAAAGACAGGCACTATTAAAGCCAATATTTTTGCATTTGCACTTGCAACAGATGCGTTTACTGTGCTTCCTGCATTATAAAGTTCATTTATGCCAATAACTCCAAAAACACTACTATCTTTGATATTAACAATAAATTCATTAGAAATTCTTAATAAAGATTTACGGACAACTTGGGGACACACAACCTTTTTAAAGGTTTGTGTTTGTGTCATCCCCAAAGATAATGATGCTTCAATTTGTCCAGAGTCAAAAAATTCCATATTTTTAATCATAACTTCAGCAAGATAAGCAGCTGAGTTAAAAATAATTACAAATAAACCAGATTGCAATGGAGTTAACCATTTAAAATAACCAGTTCCTTTGAGTCCGAAATGAAAAAACATTGCTTGCAACATCATAGGAATACTTTTAATAATAAAAATATAAACATTAATGCTTTTATCAAGTATTTTAAAGAAATATTGTTTTTTTAAACTCATTTTTGTATGTTTATTAAGAGTTATGATTCCTTTAATATAAAGCACACATAAAGATACTATAAAAGCTCCTATGGTACCAAATAAAGCAATTTTAAATGTGGTGTCAAAGCCTTCTTTATATAATGGATAATATATTTTTAATAATCTTTTTAATAAATTAAACCAATTAAAAATATTTGACATTATTATAAATTAGCATTTTCATCTTTTGAATGTTGAACAGCTTTTAATTTTAATGCTTGAGTTGTTTGGTTATCTTGTGTAAAATGTAGTTCTTCTAATGCTTTATTGACCTCTTTTGTTAATTTTTCATTTTCTTTTTTGATTGCTATATGTGATTGTTTGGTGTTTTGGAAAGTTTGGCATTCTTCTTTTGTAAGTTGAGGGTTTGAGTCATAATATTCTTTGATTTTTTCCATTAATTGGTTATCGATGTTTGGAACTGATTTTGCTAATTTTGGATTTTTTGATATAAATAATTCTGCAAAATCAGATTCTAAAATATAACCATCAATTGTTTTTGCTAGCAATCCTAAATTAAAAGCATTTAAATCTTGTAATTCTTGAGGATGATCGCTTATCATTTTTGCTTTTTTTTCGTGTGCAGAATCTTTTTGGTAAGCTATTTTTTTTTCTTTTAAATCTGCAAGATTGTTTACTTCTAAATCTTTGTGTAAGATAACTTTAACTGATCCAAAATGATAAGGGTCTGAAAAAGCAACTGTTTCTTCTCTTTCAGGGGTTTTGGTATGTCCTGCAATAACTAAATCTACTTCATTACTTGTTAAAGCATTAAATAATCCATCAAAATCTATTTTTTTAATAATTAATTTTTTACTTAACTTTTTAGCTAATTTTTTAGCAATTGCTACATTATAACCACAAGCAAATCCATTTTTTTTTCCTTGAATAGGATGTATTTGGTCTTTGTATTGTTCGTTGTTTCCCATAGTAACCCATTCTAAAGGAGCGTATTCAAGTTCCATTCCTACTACTAAATCGCCATTTAATGCAATTTCTTCGGTTGGGGTGGTTTGATTAGTTGTTTTATCTTTTGTTAGTTGCCACCATACAATTCCTCCTATTATGCCTAAAATTACAAAAGCACCAACAACTAAACTAATAATTAAATTTTTATTCTGTTTCATTTTATTACCTCTTTTGGGATTATATTTTTTATTAATAAAAGTTTTTGTAATTAAAAAAATTATAATTATAATATTTATTTAGTCAATTATAAAATTATCACTTTTGTTATTTACTTGTTTTTATTAAAACGCCTTATTTAATATTTTTTTTTGATTATAGTTTTTCTTTTTGGCTTGCTTATTTTAAATTTATTATTTTTGAATCATTTGTATTTATTAAAAGAAGCATCTTTGAGAAAAGTTTTTAATTTATCACTTTGAGGGTTGTTAAGTATTTGTTGTGGAGTTCCTTCTTCTAAAATTATGCCATCTGCCATAAAAACAATTCTATCAGAAATTTTTTGAGCAAATGCAATTTCATGAGTTACTAAAATAATAGTTATTTTTTCATGAGTTAAATTAGTCATAATATCAAGAACTTCTTTAGTTAATTGTGGATCCAAAGAAGCGGTAGGTTCATCAAATAAAATTATTTCTGGATTCATACATAAGGCTCTTGCAATTGCAACCCGTTGTTTTTGTCCTCCTGAAAGTGTTTGAATGCTTTGAGATGATACATCTAAGAGTCCTACTTTTTGTAATTTTTCGCGTGCTATTGTTTGTGCTTCTTCTTTGCTTTTTTTAAATACTTCTGTGATTGCCAAAGTGCAATTATTCAAGACATTTTTGTGGGCAAATAAATTGAAATGTTGAAAAACCATGCCAATTTTTTTTCTTAAATTATACACATTATATTTTGGATTTAAGATATTTGTGCCTTCAAATAAAATAGTGCCAAAATCAGGTTCTTCCAATAAATTAAGACATCTTAAAAGAGAAGATTTACCAGCTCCTGAAGGCCCTATTAAAGTAATAATTTCGTTTTGTTTGATTTTTAAATTAATGTCTTTTAAAACAACTTTAGTGCCATATTTTTTTTGGAGATTTGTAATTTCGATGATATTATGCATTTTTATTACCTAATTTGGTTTCTAATTTTTTTAAAAGATAAGAAGAGATGAAAATTAAAATTATATATATTAAAGATGCGTTGATTAAAAAACCAAAATTATTTGATGTTCTATAATTGTTTTTGCTAAAAGTAAAAATATCTACAACTGTAATTACATAAAAAACACAAATATCTTTGATATTTAGAATAAATTCATTGATAATTCGCAGTAAAGATTGATGGATTACTTGAGGACATATAACGCGTTTAAAAGCTTGCTTGCGAGTCATTCCTAAAGCTAGGGATGCCTCAATTTGACCAGGGTCAAAAAAGGACATATTTTTAATCATAAATTCTGCTAACATAGCGCAAGAATTAAAAATAAGGATAAATAGTGCGGCTTGAAAAGGTTCTAACCATTCAAAACAACCAGTTCTTCTAAGTCCATAAAAAAAAAGCATTGCTTGTAACATCATAGGGACACTTTTAACAAAAAAGATATAAAAATATAAGATAATATCTATTGTTTTGTAAAAATATCTCTCATAAAATCTTATCCGTTTCTTTTTTCTGATTCCTTTGATATAAAGGAGCCATAAAGATAAAAAAAAAGCCCCTAATGTTCCTAAAAAAGCAAGGCTTATAGTAGTACAAATTACATTCCAATATGAGGGTAGATTATTTATAAATAAATTATAGCAGTTTTTCATAGGATCGTTCCACAGTTTCTTCCTTTTTTGTATATTTAATTGTATTTTTTGATATAATTTTATACAATTTTACTTAAATTATTTGTTATTTTCTTTGGTTTTGATGTAAGATAATAAATTTCATAATATTTTTTAAAATTCACTTTGTGAATTAGTTAATTTAATAGTTATTTAATTTATTAATGTTTTTCAAAAGAAAAAATATTTCATTTAAGTTTTAATGTCTTTATTATAACACATTATTTGTTTGGTGATGGTGTTTTTTTTACATAATTATTGTTTTTTGATATTTTTGTGCAATGAAATTGATAAAATAAAAACCATTTACGGGAATGCCGTAAATGGTTGTTTTCAATAATTTAATTTATAATTTTAATATTTTTTTATTAAGCTTTATTTGGCCCAAAGACTCTTTACTGTATCTTGTATCCAACTTGCAAAAAGTTTATCATTTAATTGTTCTACTAAAAGAAGACAAGATTCATCTACATTGGATAAAAGTGTTTTAGCTTCTTTAAAAATCATTGTTAATATGCTTATTAAATTTGCTTTTGTATTATCATCATCATATGTGCATTTATCAAAACTGTCTACTTCTATATTTTCCCAATAATCAACTCCTAGAACGCTAGAATATAGAAACTCTACAAGTGTTCCAACTTCAGATTGAGATTTAGGATTTTTGGCTTTTAAATATAATTTCATTTTGTAAGCCACGCAAGAACATGATAATGATGTTTTTGTATTTAAAGAATCTTGAAAGCTTTGAACTAAATCATAATCTACTACCTCTAATTTTGGTCCTTGTGATTGTGGTGATTCAGATACAGGAGTTGTTTTTTCTTTTGGATCTTTTTTGTCATCTGCAAAAGCACTTGGAATAAATGCTGATAAGAAACATGAAATAAACACAAATGTAATTAATATCAAGAAAATTAAATAATTGTTTTTAACTGATTTTTTTAACAATTATAAAACCTCCTAATTAAAATATACAAACTTAAAGTAACTATCATCCTGTAGGTTTATTATATCATAATTTAAATGTTTTGTATCTAAAAAACCGTTTTAAAATGACCTGAATTAATTATTCTTTTAATATTTAATTAATTTTTAATCGAGATTTAGTTTGTTAAAATTGAATAAAATGCAGTGATTTTATTATAATATTACATTTTTTAACTTTAATTTGTGTTATAATTAGCATGAGAATAAATACATTTTTTGATGATTCTACAAAGATGATTTTTAAAATTTATTTATTTTCTATTTTTGTATTTGCCTTTTTAATTTTTTAAATTTTATTTCAATGTTAAGTTGGAAATAAAATCATATAAAGAAAGCAGGTGATATATAAATTATGGTAAAACTCAAAAAACATAAAGCAAAACTGTTAATATTTGCTGGCTTTTGGGCTATTTTGCTATTTTTAAATCACAATTATTTAATTTTTGCTGACCAAGATGATGATATTGAAAACGTGATAACTCTAATTGAAACTAAAGAGAATCAAACAGAACAAATAAAAATACAATGTCAAGATTTATTGCAAAAGGGCGAGAAAGATGCCTAATTTCTTAGTAAATTAACCACTTACAACTGCAATTAGTAATGCAGTACAACATATTTTTGGTCTATTTTGTGAAAGCAAGATAGATTATAGCAGAAAATAAAAGCAAAAAAACGAGAAACTGTTTATCGTTTGGATTTGCGAGTTGAAAATAGTCATGGAAAAGCTTTGCAATAAGCCTAAGAGAAAAAAACGGGCAGTAGCTATAAGGAAAAACAGTTGATACCTTATATTTTAGGGCAGTTTATATATTTTTTGCGTATATAAAATTTACTAACACTTATTGATTTAAGTGGCAAGCAAAATTGCTAAACCTAAAACCACCACAACCACATAATTTTTTTATTTTTGTATATTAATTGTGGTTATCTCTCCTAAAACTATTAAGGTAAGAAATTAGAGTAACTTCTATCTTCCTAAAAGTTATTTGCTAAAAGAAAGTTATTTGATAAAAGTATAAAAGCATCTAAAATAAACTTAAGTGTTTAGGCTCAAGGAAAAAGCAGAATCGTAGTAGTCGTAAGAAATTCAAAGCTTAGCTGGAATGCATAAGTGGACTGACTTACCAAGGAATTTGGGAAAACCAAATACAAGGCGAAAGAAGAAATATATTTTATATAAACGCTGTATGCTTGGAAACTTGCTTGTACGGTGTTGTGCGAGGCTCAAAAAAACCTAATTATTAGCTAATAATTAAGGCGTTTTGTTTCTATCGCGATAATTACTCAAATCAAAACTGAAATTAATAAATTAGCAGTTAATAATCAAACAGAAATTCAAAAATATTTAAATGATCCCATTTTTATAAATATCCTAGATTTAATTAAAAAAAAAGAAGTAGGAGCCCAACAACAAGTAATTGATTATTTGGAACAAATATATATTTGGGTACAAAAATTAAATACAGATGTTAATAGTATTTTAACATCATTTGAAATATTGACAGCAAAAACATTAAAATTTAGAGAAGTTTCTAAAGAGTACGATAATGTTTTAGACAAAATTACAAATATTTTTTCATATATGAAATCAATATCCACATTAAATGATGAAATATATGAACAAGATTCAAAAAGCAGTGTTTCTGATGAATCATCTAATTTAGATGCAAAAGTGCAAGAAGCTTTAGACCAATTGGGTGGAATTAACAAATTAAAAGATCAAAAAGTTCATGTAGATCAATTAAATACTCAATTTAATATTTTAAAAGATCAAAATCCTTTAACTCCTTCAGGTGGTTCCGGTTCTTCTGATACTTCTCAAAATAATAATTCTAATGTAACCAATAGTTTTTTATTTTTTTTCTTTGTAATATTTATTTTATTATTTGTTGTTTTGATATTGTATTTTATTTTTCAAAATTTTGCAAACACAAAATAACAATTAGTTTTTTAAAATTATAAATATTATTTTTACTAAAATCAAGACTAAATTTCCCAAAACTAAATATTTATGATAATATAAAGATCAACTTCAAAGTTGGTCTTTTTTTATTTTGGGGCTTTTTCAAGGAACAAAACTAGTTTAGTATTTTGTAACAATATAATGGATTGTTTCTGAAATTTCTTCTTTTTCGTTGTATTTATCTATGTAATCAATATCAATGCCGTTTTTAAGATAGTAAGTATGAGAAATCTTTTTTCCAGTTTGAAGGCTATATTTAGCTTCATTGTCTATTTTGTTATTGTCTTGGTAATAAATTATTTTTGTTATTTTTTTAGTATTTTGATCAAGATATATGACACAAAATAAAGTTCCTTGTTGTGTAAAGTGTTTTATTTGGAGGCATTTTTTAGTTTGGGGGTTGTATTTTTCAATGAAATTAATAGTTTTTTGATTGGGGTAAAAAGTAGTTTTTTTGATTAAATTGTTTGTTATTGAATCGTATATATTTATCATTTGGGTATTTTCGTTTGAGTTTGTAACAATTAAATTATTTTCGTTTGAAATTAATTTATTTTGGTTAACTATTTCATTATTATTTTCTTTATTTGGTTTATTTTCTTGGATAATCGGATTTGGTAGTTTTGTTGATTCTTTTTTTTGAGTAAATATTTTATCTTTGCGTTCTTTGTTATATAAAATAAAACTACTTAAAAACATTATAATAACCATTAAAATAAGGCACAATATGTGAATTAATTGCCATTTATGCTTTTTTTGTTTGTGTTTGTCTTTGTGTTCTTTGGGAGTTGTTGTGTCTTTTTGGTCTTTTGTTTCTTTTTTTACAAATTTCATAAAATTACTTTTCTTTTTTGTTATAATTTATCAAACCCCATTTATGCTACAACTTATTTATAAAATTGCTAAATTGCCAAATTATCATTGCTAAATCTTTAAATCTTAAAACCAAAATCACAAATCATAGATTACAAATAAGTACTCTTATTATACAACATATATTGTTATTTGTATTAATATTTTTAAAATTACTCAATATTTTAATATTTTAGCAGTTTTTATTTGTAAATTGATGGAAAAATACAAATATTTAAAATAAATAAGCATATTTGTTGTTTTTTTTTTTTTGATGTGAAAATATAGTTAATTAACAATTTGTTTTTTTCCTTATTTGTTATTTTTTAAAAATTAGATTAAAAATATTATTTGTAATTGTATATTTATAAATTAATAGATATAAGTATATTTATAAGTAATTTTATAATTATAATTAATATTTGCAAATTGTTAAGTTATCAATACTTAATATACAACAAAAATAAAAGAAAGGTTTTTTTATGTAAAAGTAATAATTTCACTATATTAATTTACAAACTGGCTTGCATAATATCTAAGTTTTTCCAAATGCTGCAAAAATAGCTAAATTGAGCTTTATAAGTTTTTAAACATTTTAAATTGTTTATCTTTTGGAAACTGATCATCATATTAAAAATTTATTATTTTTACATTTTTACAATAAAAAACAATTTCTTATTTAGGATAAGAAGAAAGGCGGTTGTTTTAAAAGTGACACAACAAAAACAAAAACAATTATTATGTCTAGTTGTAATTATATCTGGATTTTTATTTGTATTATTAGCTATTCTTATTATTGATCCTTTTGGATGGTTTAAAAAAACAAAAACACTACCTCAAACCCATTTAGAAACTACATATAATCCCCCATATCCTTTTGTTGCACCAGAAACATTTAGTCTGGATTATGATAAATTAAATGTAGAACAAACTATTAATAAAGTCAATGATATTTTAGAAGAAACATCATTAGAAGAAAATAATATAAAAATAAGTAAATTAGATAATGAAATAATTAAAAATAACTTTAATGAAATTCCTAAAAATAAATTACAAACTGATTATTTGGAAAGAAAAAGAAAAGATTATATTGAAGATAAACAAGCTCAAAATAAAGAAAAGATAGAGAATTTAACAACAGAAAAGAATCAAAAAGTAAATAATAAAGACGAATTACATAATCAAATAATTCCTTTGAAAAATCAAGAATTAGAAGCAAAAAGCAAAAAAAACAATTAGAAAACAATTTAGAAACTTTAAAAAATAACAATACTACTTTGCAAGGACAAATTACAAATTTGGGAAATCAAATCCAAAACGAACCAAGTTCTACATCACAAAATTACTCAGAAAGCAATTTAGAAGAAATAAGAAGGAATAATAGTGATATTCAAGAAAGAATTGGAAATATACAAAGCGCCGTTCAATCTAATCAAACTCAAATCAATAATATTACAAATAACGAACTTCCCCCAATTCAAACTCAAATTACAAATCTTCAAGAAAACTTAAGTCCTTTAGTGAAAGAACACAAACATTTAATAGAAGAAATAAAAGAATTAGAATCACAAATAAAATGTTTAAATAAATTTAATAAAAAACTTGAATCTTTTGATATATACCAATATAGCGAAAAACCCCAAAACCATTTTAAAAAATGTCAAACTTGTCAACAATGGAAAAATTGTATAAACAGCGAATTTAAAACAACTTTTTATCCTGTGGTTAAAAAATAAGGAGATGCTTTATTATTTCAAGTAACCCTTATTCAAACTAAATATCTTTTATTAGCTATTAAAAAAATAAGTAAATATTACTTTGAATTAAAAAATTTATTAGACTATAAAAAAGAAGAAATAAAAAATAATTGTTTTGCAGACCAAAATTCTATTCTATATTTAGAAACTACTTTTTATCAAACTCAACATCACCTTATTTCTTTAATGTCAATGTTAAAAGGAATTGAAAAAGCAAATAAAGGAAAAAAACCTTCTTTTGAATATGATGATTTATTTTCTAAAACAGTTAGATTTTTAAATATAATTGATTCTCTTTCAAAAGATGAATCACTTAAACATCAATTTGAAAAAGAAGAACCAAACCTACAAAGTAGAAGCTTGCAAAACGATAAACTCGATAAATTATTGCAAGACAGAGCAAATGACCGTTATTTACCACCAATTAGAAATCCACAAGAACAAAATGCATTTATAAATAAATTCAAACAAATCTTTATGGATGAAGAATTTCAAGAAGACGAATCTAAACCTGAACCTGCATTTATACAAACTTTTAAAAAAAATCAATTTTTTAATAAAAATAAATCTGAATCTGAATCTGAATTAAATAATTGGGATACTATAAAAAAATTCAATCCTAATTTTCAATATCTTAATTTAGATCAATATTGTTTAGAACCTAACACACCCCAATAAAAAGACAAAAAACCCTATGAAAAATTTATAGAGCTTTTAAGAACTATTTATTCACAAGGACAATATACATTTGAAATACAAATATAAAGATATAAAAGATATAAAATAAATAGAAAAGAAAAAAACCATGTTAACACAAAATAATCAAGTAAATTTGTTTAAAGAACATTGGCAAAAAGTAGCAGTTGTTGCTTTGATATTAATAACTGTTGTTTTAGTATTTGCATGTTATTAATCTAATAATAAAATTAATAAATTAGAAAATGATTTAGCTAAATTACAAAAAGCAGAACCAAACGAAACTCAATTATCAAATGAACAAAAAGAAAAACTTTTAGATGAATTTAAAAACCAATTTTTATACCAAACTCCACTTCCAAATCCCAATCCTTTATAGGAATTTCAAGGTGAAGTAACTAATTTTTGTAAGGAATTTAAAAAACAATTAGAACAAGTTAAAAAGACTGCTGATTGGAATTTTAATAACAACGATTGCTTAACAGGATTAGAAAAAAATCTTGAAGGGCTTCAAGAAGTTAATTTACAAAATCATCTAGACCAAGTTACAACTTATATTTTTGAAAGTGCTAGAAAACAATTTGAAAAAGAATACGAAAATATCCCAAATCTTAATACTCCTTCTGCAAATTCAGCAAAAACCACACTTAAAGGTATTATTGGATTAGTAGACAAATTTCAAAAATGTTGTAAATTCAGAGACAACGCTAAAAAGGATTTGGAAGACAAAGCAGAAGTAGATGGCACGACAGGAAAATATGTATTAACAGGACAACCTACATATAGCTATGAACAATTACAACAAGGAAGAGGGTATCTAAGAGCTTTTGCAAATATTTTAGATCTATATCTTAATACTAAAACCAAAATCAATTAAATAACTCTTTCCCATAAAGTTTCTGAATTAGAAAAAACATTTGCGAGAGTTAAACACAAACATTGATACAACAGTTAAATCTCTTTTTACATACGCAAACGACATAAGAAAAGATACACTTCCTGCAATATTTCAAAATAGAATTTATTAGAAATCCTAAATTAAGAAAGGTATAAATAAATGCAACTAAAAAACAAATCTATTACTTTAAGTTTAATTATTCTAACTTTAGTAACCTTTTTTCTTTAGTGTTTGCTTTGGTTTTAAATCATACTAAAAATGATCATGAAAATCAATTTGTAAACGGACCTTTTCCAGATTCTAATTTTCCAGGAAATCCCAAACCAGACAAGAAAAAAACCTAAAAAACCTAAAAACCCCCAATGAAGACGACGACCAATCCCAAAATAATTCATCCAATTTTTCTGCTATGAACTCCGATTCTTTATCTGGTTTATTAGATGTGCTTACTCCTCCAGAATTTAATTTTGAAAATTTTAAACCTTATAGTTGTATTTTCGGATTAGAAGAACCCATTCAAAAATTAAAAGAAATAGGGGACCTTTTTGACCTAATAACTAAACATAAATATAATTTAGGAAAAAAAGGAAAGCCTACTCACACTTTGGAAGAAATAGAAAAAATCTTTGCCAAAGCAAGAAAAAATAGTTCTTCAATTGTCTTTGCAGATGAAGCCGAAGAAACTATTAAAGCCAGAGATTCTAAAGACTTTTTAGAACCAGGTGATGCTAAAAAACCGCTTTTAATCTCAGCTGAATTAGATGGTGTAAAAACAGATCCTGACAAACCAATTTGTTTTGTGGTTGCAACTAATCACTTAGGAAAAATAGATTCTGCCATCGTTTCTCGTCTAGAACCTGTATACATCGGAAACATCGAATCTGATAGAAGAATTGGATTCTTACGTCTTATGGCAAAACTTTACAAAATTAATCAAAACACTTATGATTATCTAAAAGTTATTGCTGATAATTTCAACTATTCCCTAGACCATCCAGAAATGTTTGCAGAAGCCATAGAACATGGTTATGTTATTCCTGCCGTTGCTAAAAAAAGTTTTAGAGGTAGCATAAAAATTGGAGCCATAGAATATTTTATGGCAACTTTAGACCCTGTTAATAATGTAGTTGATAGAAATGAAAGGCTTGAAAAAATGAAAAAAGCAGGCGCCCAATATCTTCCTCCAACTGACCAAAATGGCAAACCTAAATATGATATAGAAGTTTTAGAAGGTATTAAAAAACATTTCTTTGACCTTTTATCAGGAAGAAAATTAGAAAACTTAATTACTAATGCTGCTAATAAAGCAGGTTTCCATGGACATTCAGAAATTTTAATTTCTGATTTAGAAGAAGCTTGTGGTGAATATTTTGGTCATAGACAAGATTATTTAAACAATAATAATTTAAGCCAAGAAGCTAAAGAGGCATTGGAAAAAATAAATAATTCTTTATATAACTAAGAAAGAAATAATCATTTAGGAACACGAGGACCACTTATTGACGAAGACGTACAAAAAAAACAAAATATAATTAAAAAAATATTGCTTTTAAAATCAATTATTATGGTATAATATTTATAATTTATACTCTAACATAACTTGAAGAAAATATTTTAAAAAGGAGGTTAATTTGATATGGATAATTACCTTATTGCCAAAAAAACTATTACTAAAAATACTAATTATATTATCTTTTATAAGTATTGGCTTTTTCTTTTCCTTTTTGCATTAATCTTTTTAAAAATAAGTATTAGTTGTTATGTCTTTTCTGATGAAGTTCCAAATCCTTTAAATCCTTCAAATCCTCCAACTCCTCAAAACCAACCAACTCCACAAAATTTAGAACAACCTCCTCAAAGACAACTTCCAAATCCAAACGAAACTCCCAAACCAAACGAAGCCTCCCAACCAACTACAAACCAACCAAACGAACAACAAGAATTACCATATAAACCAGAACCAGCCCAAGAAAATGAAGTTTTTAAAAGACATAAACAAGCCAAAAAACAACAAGACAAACAAAGAGAAACTTGTGAAAAAGAAACTAGACAACAATACGAAAAATTATATGATTATTTTTATGATAAAGATACTTTTACCAAATATTGGAATCAAAGAAATCAAAGACAAACTAAACCAAATCCTATTTTTGAAAAAATTTTATCCTTGAGTGGAGCTAATCAAGCATCTGATTTAGAAAGTGCCTTAAACCAATATTTTAATTATCTTATTGCAGTTCTAACAACTAAATATGTTTTGGAAGAATACAATATCCAAAAAAACTCCAATTCCCAAGAGCTAACTTCCCAAACAGAAAAATTTTCTTTAAGAGATGAAGATGATCTAAAACGAACCCAACTTTCAAGTTTTCAAACTGATTATTCTAATTTGCAATTTAGAATTGAGTTTTTGAATCTCTGTAATACGACTCACTATAGGGCACGCGTGGTCGACGGCCCGGGCTGGTATCAATTCTATTGTAGAAAAGTTTTATACTGAAATAAGCAATCACAATAATTTATTGCACAAAACTTCTTCTCTACTTCGTTTGCAAGAACAACCACATGATTATCTTACTTCGGTTAATCACGAAACACTACCAAATTTAGAAATAACTAAAAATAATTTTGAAGTTCGTGAGATATACCCAGAAATTGATCGTTTTTTGGCTCATGGAGATGATACTTTAATAGATGATTTTTATGGAAGCAACAAAAATAATTTCGTTGATTATTTTCAAAAAATAATACAACCTGCTACTCAAGAAGTTGTTTTGCAAAACAATACTCAAATAGAGACTAATTTACCTCAATTAAAAGATGTTTATGCTAAATTTATTCTAAAAGCTCGTTGTACTATTGAAGACCAAGCTACTCTTTTAAAAACAATAACTTTTAATGATTTCAATAATCCTAATCAAAATGGTATGAAAGAAAAATCAGTCAAAGATTTAGAAAAACTTCATACTAATTATGAAAAAATATACCAAGAACAAAAAGAAACTATTCCAAAATATCAAACTTTTTTATTACAACAATTAGAAACCCAAAAAAAGATATTGCTAATCGTTTTAAAGATAGAAAACCTTATGAAATTTATTTACAACAATAAAATCTCTTACAAACACAATTACAACAAGGAATTAATGAATTAATCAATACTTATGTTACTGAACCATTATAACTTTTAGAAACGTCCAAAAATAAGGTTCAAACAGAAATTACCAAGATTAAAAATTTTATCCAAGAAAATCCAATTGATAATCTTAATACAACTTCTTTAAAAAAAGATTTTGATACTTTTAATAATAATTATTGTACCAAAAGAGAAGCATTTACCGAACAACAAGCCCAAACTAAACAAGAATTAGATCAAAATTTAGCTGAATTAAAAGCTAAAATAGAATACTTAATTATTAAATATTAAGCTCTTTTGCGAGAATCAGAAGAGATGAAAACCAAATTTAATAACTTAGAACCACATGATGAATTAAATGGGGTTTTTGCAACTCCTTTAACAAAAACTAAATTTTTAAGCCTCTTAAAAAAATTACAAGACTCATAAATAGATAAAGAACTACACTACAATCAATTAATTACTAACCCAGAAACTAATTTTAAACAAAGCAGCAATGCTTATTTTTATATTCAAACTATATTACGTTTATTAACAGCACATAACACAAATATAAATACTTTTATTCAAAATTTAGAACAAGTAAAAATGCCAAAAGTACCCATTTTTGATGCAATAAACAAAGAAAATGAAAGAATAATTGAAGAAGAATATCAAAGTTATAAAGAAGCTATTAATACTTTTTTCAAGAAATCCAAACTCCAGAACAAATTACCCAAGAAGACAAAAATCTTTTTAAAGGCTAAAACACTTGGCTTAATAATGTTATGCAAAATCTACACACTAACTTATCTCAGAAAGCCCACAAAAGTAAAGAAGACCAAACTACATTAAAGAATGACTTAGAACATCATTATATTAATTTTAAAAGTAGACATGATGAAATTATGAGTCTTTTGGAAGCTTTATTTCCTAATGTGAAAAAACAAACTCAAACAGAAAAAGATATTTTACAATTAAATAATCAAAATATAGAATCAACAAACCAAAATCAAAGAGCACAAAACACCAAGGAACGTGAAATTTCAGCAGAGCAAACATCAGTTCAACAAAAAACAAGCCAAACAAAAAGAACAAGAAAAAATAAGAAATGCAATACAACAAATACAAGAAACAAAAGAAACATTTCCAGAACCCTTAATTTTAGAACCCCAAGGATAAGAATTTCCTCCAGTTTTCAATAATCCTGAATTATATCCTAATCTAGAACAAATTTTAGCATCTTATGAAAGTCATCTCAACGAACTAAACATTCAACTAGAAAGACTAAAACAAGGTTTAAAAGACATAATTCAAACATATGCAACTAAATTATTAAATTTATTAGTAACACTTTCTTTTGAATCACTTCAAGCACATAATAAAACTTTTAATTGGGTTAATAATTCTTTTCAAAATTTTGAACACACAGAACAAGTCAGAAGACAAATAAATGATTGGCTAAATCAGAGGTGAGGTTATCGTTAAGAATAAAACCAATGATTATCAAAAATTAGATAATAAGTTGTCAAATCAATTAATCCATATTTGGCTTTGGGGTTTAATTGTAATTAATGTTTTATTTATAACTGTTATTTATCTTGGTAATCACACTAAAATTAAAAACTTTTTGAAATATGATCTATGGGGTTATTTTTTAAAAGAAAAACAATTAGAAGAAGAAGAAATAACAAGTTATCATGAAGCAGGACATACTCTTATAGCTCTTTTATATCCTGAAAATTTTCAAGTTCATTACGTTACAATTAAACGTACTCAAAGAACCTTGGGACATACTTCTTGCAAAGTTTTAAAATCTGATCCCAAAACAGAAACACTCCTTAATTTTGGAGGAACTGCTGCTGAAAATATTTTAGCCAAAAACCATCAAATGAAACGTTTACAAGTAGGAAAAGGCTCTGGTTCTGACCATAATAGTGCTAAACATAACTTAAATAAATTCTCTCCTTATCCTCAAAAAGATTTTAATGCCTTTTTACAAAAAACAGAACATTTATTACAAAATAATAAAGATGCCTTAGATGAAATAGCCCGTAAATTATTAATTAAAAAACTTTATCTCAAAAGATTTAGATGAATTACTAAAAAATATCCTTTAAAAAAAAGTTAAAATAAATAAGATTTATAATTTTCTAATAATAAAATGTTTGAAATAAAAAAGCCCTTTTGTTGAAGGGCTTCCTTTTTGAGTTATTATAATATTTTTGCACTTTTTACAACTAATATAAAAGTCAATATTTTTGAATAATCAAGTATTTTTAGTAGCTCAAATTAACAAATTACTAAAAATTGCCTTTTTCAAATTACAAAACAACAAAAAAATAAAAAAGTTAGCAAAAAATAACATAATATTAAAAAAAATGATAAAATAAAATAGTAAGTATAATTTTTTTAGTTTTGTCATCTTTTATTTTGGTTGTTAAAGCCCTATTTCACTAAGCTTTTAATTTTAAAAGTTTACTTTCATTTGTAAAGTTTGCTTTAAAAAATAAAAAAATTAAAGCCATAAATTGTGCCATCCAACAAATACAGAAATAAAAGTTATCCAAAAAAATATTGGGAGGAAAAATATTAGCAAAATTTTAGCCATCAATTAAACAACTATTTATAATAAATCAAATAATAATTTGAAATATTTTTACAAAAAACTTATTATTTGCATTTTCATTTATTTGCTATCTATGCTATCTACACTTTTTACTAATTTTACCAAAAATATTTATTTCTTAATTCAAAAATAACTTTTTGACAATATTAACAATATTAAAATTAAAAAAGCTAAAATTAAAAAAATAAATTAAAAAAGAAAGAATGGAAAAAGGTTTTTTAAATGAGCAACTATATCAACAAATTGCGCCAAAAAATTGGGAAAGACCCTTTATTTTCTCCTGGGGCTTCCGTTATTGTTTATGAAAATAATAAATATTTATTGCAATTCCGCAAAGATTTTAATGTTTGGGGACTTCATGGTGGAGCAATGGAATTAGGAGAAACTGGAGCTGATGTTTGCGTAAGAGAACTAGAAGAAGAAACAGGTCTTAAAGCTTTAGAAATTCATCCCTTTCGTACCTATTGTGGAAAACATTTTGTTATCAATTATCCTAACGGAGATGTTGTCTATCCAGTTGTTATGGCTTTTGTAGTAACTAAAACACAAGGAAAATTAAGCCCACAAGATGATGAAGTTGCTGAACTAAAATGGTTTGATGAGGCCTCTTTGCCAATGGATGCTATGATGGAAATTGACAAAACCTTTTTAAAAGATTTTTTGCAACACAAAAACCAAACCCAACCTCAAACATACAAAACTAAATTTTGTCAGACAAAATATCTTTGCTAAGAAAAAAATTAAAATATATTCCAAATTATTACATTCAAAATAATTATAAATTGAAATAATTATAAATTGAAATAATTATAAATTGAAATAATTATTAATCCAAATTATTAAAAAATTCTATAGGTCGCATTTATTGTTCAAATTTTTAAAGCAATTTTTAAAACCACAAAATAAATTGTTTTAACTAAAAAAAGACTATCTAATGGCGGTAGTCTTTTTTTCATTTTTCCCTCGCGCACTTTTTGCTTTTTTTCGCCACCACCACCAAATCCGCAAATAAAGCCACAAACAGCAAAAAATAATTAAATGATGTCAACAAACCACTAAATATATGTTAAAATAAATAATAATGGGATTGCAAATAAGGGCTTTTGCTGCCCAATTATTTTCATTTTTCCCCTCCAATTACTTTGGTTTCACACTAAAATTGTTAATTTTTGTTTTTTCACTCAGGTTTTTGATAAAAATTAACATTATTTTATTTTCATTGCGCTTTCACCTCACTTCATTTTATTTTCATTTTTTAATATTGAACCAAAGTAAGAATTGTTGAAATACGAACCAACAACCCGCAATTACAAATTCAAAAACTAAAAAATATAAAGGATTAAAACGATTATGTTAAATTTTTTAAAAAAAATATTTAATTCTTCCAAAAAAGCTTTAAGAAAAGCTAGAACCATAGCTAATAAAGTACAAAATTTAGAAGCCCAAATGGCTTTATTAGATGACAAAGATTTTGCCACAAAAACCGCAGAATTAAAAAAACTCTTTCAAGAAGGAAAAACCCTTAACCAACTGCTGCCCGAAGCCTATGCTCTTGCCAAAGAAGCTACCAAAAGAGTAACAGGACTTACTCCTTATTACGTTCAAATTTTGGGCGCTGTAATTTTGCATCAAGGAAATATTTCTGAGATGAAAACTGGGGAAGGAAAAACCCTTACTGCCATCATGCCTGCTTATCTTAACGCTTTAAGTGGTAACCCTGTTCACATTGTTACAGTCAATGAATACCTAGCTAAAAGAGAATTTGAAGGTAGCATCGGTGATGTTTTTCGCTTTTTGGGAATGACAGTAGGACTTAATACCAAAGACAAAGACCACGCACAAAAACAACAAGCCTATTTATGTGATATTCTCTACACTACTAACAGTGAATTAGGGTTTGATTATTTAAGAGACAACATGGAAATTGAAGCTTCCAATTTGGTAATGAAACGCCCTTACAGTTATGCTATTGTTGATGAAGTAGACTCTATTTTAATTGATGAGGCAAGAACGCCTTTAATTATTTCCCAAAGTGTCAAAGAAACTAAGAATTTATACAAAGAAGCACAACGTTTTGTTCGCACCCTTAAAAATAGACATTATCTTATTGAATTAGAAACTAAAACAATTGAACTTACCGAAGAAGGAATTACCAAAGCTGAAAACTTTTTCCAAATTGATAATTTATACAACGTAGAACACGCCTCTTTGCTCCACCATGTCAAAAACGCCCTTAAAGCAGCTTTTACGATGCACAAAGACAAAGATTACTTGGTTGATTACAAAGATGGACAAGTTCTAATTATTGATCAATTTACTGGACGTGCTTTGCCAGGACGCCAATTTAGCGACGGTCTTCACCAAGCATTAGAAGCCAAAGAAGGAGTATTAATTAAAGAAGAAACTTCCATTGGAGCTACTATTACTTATCAAAATTTTTTCCGTCTTTATCACAAATTATCAGGGATGACAGGAACTGCCAAAACCGAAGAAGATGAATTTAGAGACATTTATAACATGGAAGTTATCGAAATTCCTACCAATGTTCCTATGATAAGAATTGACGAGCCCGATTTTATTTTTGTTTCTTTAAAAGAAAAATACGACGCTTTAATTGAAGAAATAACTTCTCGCCACAAAAAAAGACAACCCATTTTAATTGGGACAACTACAGTAGAAGTTTCTGAAATTATTTCTAAAAAATTAAAAAAACATTCCATTAAACACGAAATTCTAAATGCCAAAAACCACTCTAAAGAAGCAGACATCATTGCTAAGGCAGGACTTAAAAATGCAGTTACTATTGCTACTAATATGGCAGGACGTGGAACTGATATTCGTTTAGGCGAAGGGGTTAAAGAATTAGGCGGACTTGCTGTTTTAGGTACTGAAAGACACGAATCACGAAGAATTGATAACCAATTAAGAGGACGTGCTGGACGTCAAGGCGACCCTGGTTATTCACGTTTTTTTATTTCTAGCGAAGATGAACTTGCCCAAAGATTTGGTGGCACTAGAATAGAAAAAATTATTTCTTTGCTCCAAAAAATAAGCGATTCCGAAACTAAAACTTCATCTAAAATGGTGACTAAATTTTTTACCAAAATACAAAAAAAAGTAGAATCTTCCAATTTTGACTATCGTAAATACCTCTTAAAATATGATGATATTTTACGTATTCAAAGAGAAATTATCTATAACCAAAGAAAAGAAATTCTAGTTAGCAATAGAGTAGAACAAATCGTTCAAGATTTAATGCAAAAGACCCTTAATAAAGCTATTTTGCCACATTTTACTAACAACCCTACCCAATGTCAAACCCAAACTTTAATTACTTTTTTAGAAAATAAATTTTTCCCTAAACAAACCTTTGATTTAGAAGAAGTACAAGAATTATGCAACAACCCTAAAACAAACTCCCTTGATTCTTTTCAACAACATTTATTGCAAAAAGTAAAAGMCACTTTACAATCTCAAAAAGATTTTTTTGAAAAAGACCCTGATAAAGCTCAATATTTTGCAAAAGGTCTTAAATGGATTACATTAAAAATAATTGATAATTACTACCAACGCCACATCAATGACATGAGTTCTTTAAGACAAGGAATTGGATTTGTAAGTTACGGACAACAAGATTCTTTTATTGARTATCAAAAAGAAGGACAAGTTTTATTCAATAACATGATTGCAAAAATTGCAAACGACATTACTGCTACTATTTTAAAGTTTTCTTTCGCAGATAGTTTTMAAACGCCTCCCAAACAAAAAGTTTTTTTAAACAATGATTCAAGCGATGATGAATCTTCTAAAAAAAGAAGAACTAGAAAAGTAAGAACTTCTAAAAAACCTTGGAATTAATTTGTGGAAAAATACGAAATTAATCAAATTTTACAAAACTTGCATCAAAACCTTCAAGATTTAAAACAAGCCCTTGATATAAAAAAAACCAATCAAACAATTGAAAAATTAAATTACGCCATGCAAAAAGAAGATTTTTGGAAATACCCCCAAAAAGCTGTTACAATAAGCCAACAATTCAACGACTTGCAAGACAAAAAAACTACTTTAGAAACTTTAAAACAAAATTATTTGGATCTAGAAACTTTATTTAATTTAAATGAAAGCCCAAATAAAACTTCTGCTTTATTAGAAGAAGAATTAAAAAACCTTACTAAAGCCGTTTTTGATTTCAAAATTAAAATTTTTTTGAATCAATCTTATGATATTAACAATGCTATTTTATTATTCCATCCAGGAGCAGGAGGTACTGAATCGCAAGATTGGTGCGAAATGCTTTTCCGTATGTATCAAAAATATGCTCAAAAAAAGAATTTTAAAACCGAAATTCTTGATTATCAACCAGGTGAAGGAGCAGGAATCAAATCAGCTACCTTATTAATTAAAGGAACTTATGCTTATGGTTATCTAAAAGCGGAAAAAGGAGTTCATCGTTTGGTAAGAATTTCTCCTTTTGATGCTAATTCCAAAAGACATACTTCTTTTGTAGCTTGCGATGTTTTGCCAGAAATTAATGAAGAAATCAAAATTAATTTAAAAACAGAAGATCTTAAAATTGATGTTTTTAGAAGTAGTGGTGCAGGCGGACAACACGTAAATACTACTGATTCAGCAGTAAGAATAACTCATTTGCCAACAGGATTAGTAGTGGGTTGTCAAAATGAACGTAGTCAGATCAAAAACAAAGAAAAAGCTTTGCAAATGCTAAAAACCAAGTTATTTCAATTAGCATCAAAAAAACAAAAAGAAGAAAATGCTAAAAAATTTCAAAGCGACCAAAAAGAAAATGGTTGGGGTTCTCAAATTAGAAGCTATGTTTTTCATCCTTACAAAATGGTTAAAGATCACCGCACTAATCAAGAAATTTTTCAATTAGAACAAGTAATGGATGGAAACATCGACGAATTTATCAATGGATATTTAACCAAAATACCTATTAGTTCTCCTCATTAATAAAAAATAAAAATACAAAGTTAATTATTTTTTTAATCAATAACCAATATAAAAAAAATAATTATAGGAAAAGCCAAGATAAAAAGGCATTTCAAAGAATAAATAATTTCCCAAAGTATTTGTTTTGGGTTTTCTTTTTGTCTTGTCTTAGAACAATTTTAATATTTTATTTGTTGAAAACAACAAAGCACACTATTTTTCATTAAAATCACTCCCTTTATTATTTATTGTTGTTGATTTTTAAACATTTTTTAATGTACTGAAATATCTTTCACCTCAATTAAAATCTTCAAAAGATTTTATTTTTTAAGAATTCATCAAAAAACATTTCTCTAATCTTTTTTATCAAAAACACTTGACAATTCAGTTATTTTATGTGATAATATTTAGGATGAACTTTTTAATTTACGATTAAACGATTAATAAAAAAATAGAAAGTGGGTTTTTATTATGGCAATAAAAATGCGTTTACAACGTTTCGGAGTGCATAAAAGACCTTTTTACAGAGTAGTTGCAAGTGAATCTAAAAATGCTAGAGATGGTAAATTTTTAGAAATTTTAGGAACTTATGACACTATTTTAGATATTGTTGAATTAGACCACAACAAAGTACAAAAATGGTTATCCAATGGCGCTCAACCAACTAAAACAGTCAAAAAAGTATTTAAAAAAAGTAAATTTGTTGCAAAAACTAACACTAAAGTTGAAAAATAATTTTTTTCTTAATTTTAAAAATAAATGAAAGCGCCTTTAACGGTTAAAAACTAAATTTTATGATTATTGAAATTATCACTATTTTTCCGCTTTTTTTTAAAAGTTTTTGCGAAACTTCCATTATTAAAAGAGCTTTAGAACAAAAAAAAGTTCAAATAAAACTTCATGATTTAAGAACTTATAGCAAAAATAAACATAATCAAGTAGATGATAGTGTTTATGGAGGAGGAGTTGGAATGTTGCTTTCTTTCCCTCCTTTTTTTGATTGTCTACAAAAAATAAAAACTCCCCAAAGCAAAGTTATTTTATTATCTCCTCAAGGAAAAATTTTTAATCAAATACATGCCACTAATTTTGCTCAAAAAGAAACTCATTTAATTATTTTATGCGGTAATTATGAAGGGGTTGATGCAAGAATATTGCAATATATTGATGCAGAAATTTCCATAGGTGATTATGTTTTGACAGGAGGAGAAATTGCTGCTACTGTTTTGGTTGATGCAATTACAAGACTGCTTCCAGAAGTTATCAAAGAACAATCTTTTCTTGAAGATTCCCATCAACAAGGTTTGCTTAAACATCCTCAATACACCCGCCCGCAAAGTTATTTGAATCACGAAGTGCCTGCTGTTTTGTTATCTGGAAACCATGCCAAAATAAGATGTTGGCGCCAAAAAGAAAGCTTGAAGGCAACTTTACAAAAAAGACCTGATCTTTTGGAAAATAAAAAATTAACTTTAGAACAAACCAAACTTTTAACAGAAATTAAACAAGAATTACAAAAATAATTCAATAATTATTTATTTGAATTCAACAAAGGAGCAAAATTATGTCTCAATTAAAAGGACAAAATTTAATAGAATCAGTTAACCAGCACCAACTTAAAGATGTCCCTTTTTTCAAACCTGGTGATACAGTTAAAGTATTTATCAAAATTGATGAAGGAAACCGTAAAAGGGTTCAAATTTTTGAAGGTTTAGTTATTAAACGCCAAGGAAGATTAGTTACAGAAACTTTTACTGTAAGAAAAATATTTGCTGGTGTAGGAATTGAATTAACTTTCCCAGTACATTCCCCTACTAACGAGAAAATAGAAGTAGTTCGTCGTGGTATTGTTCGTCGCGCCAAATTGCATTATGTTCGCAACCTTTCTTCTAAAGCTTCTCGTATTAAAGAACAAAGATAAATTGTTTTTTTGTTTAAAGAAATACATTTTTTTATAATAAAAAACTTTTAATAACATTTTTTAAATATATTTTTCCCCCTTTTTTTAATAAACAAAATTTAGAAAATTATTAAAAACAACCCTATTTTAATGATTTTTCTCAAAACCAAGAAAATTATTTCTAAAAATAAAATAGGAGCCCAAAATGTCTTTTTATGAAGAATTAAAATGGCGTAATTTAATTAAAGATTGTAGTAACGAAACACAAGTTAAAGAATTATTAGACAACAACCAAGTTAAGTTTTACTGTGGGTTTGATCCTACTTCTCATTCTTTAACAGTGGGTCATTTAGTTCAAATAACAATGATTTTATTAATGCAAAGACAAGGACATCTACCCGTTATTTTAGTAGGTGGGGCTACAGGTTTAATAGGAGATCCCAAAGAAACTGAAGAAAGAAAATTATTATCTTTAGAAAATTCATTGCAAAATGCTAAAAGTATTGAATGTCAACTTAAAAACATATTGTTAAACAAACAAGTAGAATTTGTTAATAATTATCAATGGCTTTCTCAAATAGATATCATTTCTTTCCTCAGAAACTACGGAAAACTTTTTAACATTAACTATATGCTTTCCAAACACGCAGTAGCCAAAAGACTTGCTTCTGGCATCTCTTTTACTGAATTTTCTTATATGATTTTACAATCTTTAGATTTTCATCATTTATACAAAAATCATAAAGTTAGATTACAATTAGGCGGTTCTGATCAGTGGGGAAATATCACAAGCGGACTAGAACTCATCAGAAAATTAGAAAAAAAATCCGATGCACTAGGAATTAGCACTCCTCTTTTGTTAAATTCAGATGGAACGAAATTTGGCAAAAGCGAAAAAGGGGTTTTATGGGTAAATCCTTCAATGACTTCCCCTTATGAAATTTATCAATATTTTTTAAATGTTTCTGATAAAGAAGTAATCAATTATCTAAAAATGCTTACTTTAATTCCCAAGCAAGAAATTTTGGAATTAGAAAAAAACACCTTGGAAAACCCCCAACAAAGATTAGCTCAAAAAGCTCTTACCCAAAACATTATTACTTTAATTCATTCCTCAGATATTTTGCAAGAATGTATAAAAACTAACCAAATTTTATTTTCTAATGCTAAAAAAGAATCTTTCCAAGAAAAAGATTTTATTTTATTGCAAAAAACTTTGTTTTGTCATTCCACAAAAGAAGATATTTTATTAGTTGATGCTTTAGTTCAAACAAAACTGGCAACTTCTAAAAGTGAAGCTCGTGAATTTATCAAAGACAACACTATTAAATTATTTAATCAAAAAATCAAATCCCTTGATTTTGCAATAACCAAAAAAAACACTTTATTTGATAAATATGTCCTTTTGAAAAAAGGCAAAAAAAACAACGCTTTAATAGTCTTTTAATTATTAATAACTTTTTATTTATTTTATTAATTCATTTATGAAAAAATATGTCTTAACAAATTAAGAGGTTTCCAAAATGCAAAATAATCCTTTTCGATGTCTTTTCCCAATTTTCAAAACCAACCCCAAGATTGTTTACTTTGATAATGCTGCTACTTCTTTAAAACCTCAAAAAGTAATAGATGAATTGACTAGATTTTATAACACAAATGGACTCAATACCAAATCTTTTGGCGTTTTGTCTCATCAAAACACTTTACTAATGAACGAAACAAGAATTAAAACAGCTAATTTTATTAATTCCAAACCAGAAGAAATTATTTTTACTAAAGGAACTACTGATTCTTTAAATATATTAGCTCAAAGCTTAGGAGAAACCCTTCAAGAAGGTGACGAAATTATTACATCAGAATTAGAACATAATTCTTCCGTGATTCCTTGGTTTAAACAAGCCAAACTAAAAAAAGCAAAATTAATTTTTGTTCCCCTAAACGAACAGAATCAAATAACTGTAGAAAATTTTGCTAAGGTTTTAACAAACAAAACTAAAATAGTTGTTTTAACTCATGTTTCTAATTTACTAGGGTACGAAACTCCCATTAAAGAAATAACAACTTTAGCTCACAAAAAAAACGCTTTAGTTATTTTAGATTCTGCCCAATCATCAAGTCACCTACCCATAGATGTTAAATTTTTAGATGTAGATTTTTTAGCATTTTCATCCCACAAATTATACGGTCCTTTTGGAATAGGGATTTTGTTTGGCAAAAATCATTTATTAGAACAATTACAACCTCCTTCATTTGGAGGAACTTCCATTAAAGAATTTTCTTTAAAACATTTTTTACTCAACGAAGGTCCTAATAAATTTGAATCAGGAACTCCTAATATTTCAGGAATTCTTGCTTTTAAAAAAGCTTTGGAATTTGTTGAAGAAATTGGTTTTGAAAACATCCAAAAACATGAAAAAAAGATTTATCAAAATATAATGAAAGAATTAAAACAAATTCCTAAAATCACAATTTATAATCCTCAAGCTTTTTCTAATATCATTACTTTTAACTTTAATCAAATTCATGCCCATGATGCAGAAGCTTTTTTAGCTCAGGAAAATATTTATGTAAGAACTGGTAGATGTTGTGCTTTTTTAGCTACTCAAAAACTAAAACAAACAAGTATAATTAGAGTTTCTATAGGCATTCACAACAATCAAGAAGACGTTGATATTTTAATTAAAAACTTAAAAAAAACGCAAACTTTTTTCTCCAAATTTAATAAATAACTCAAGGCATTAAAATGTTAGAAATAAATAAATTATATCGTGATTTAATCATTAAACATTATCAAGAACCTCAAAATTGGGGACTTTCCCAAGACCCTGATTTTATAAACATAACTAATAAAAATGTTTCTTGTGGTGATTCTATTTCATTACAAATCAAAATCTCAAATCAAAAATTAATAGATATTAAATACGAAACTCAAGCTTGTGCTATTTGTCGCGCTTCAGCAAGTTTGATGTCTATACATCTTAAGAATCTAGAAATTCAACAAACATTAGAAAAAATAAATCATTTTTTAGCTATGATTAATAATCAAATATATGATGAAACTCAACTTGACAAAGAATTACTATTATTTAAACATTTTATTAATTTTCCTGGAAGAGTCGCTTGTATAAGCCTTCCTTGGAAAGCTTTACAACAAGTAATTAAAGCACACAATAAAAAAAGTTATTAAATAAAAAAGACAACCCTAAAAAGGTTGTCTTTTTTATTTATAAATATTATACATCAAAACCTTGAAATACCTAATTTTTTTCGTACCTGTTGGATTTTTTTCTCTGCAATCAAGGAAGCTTTTTGGGCTCCTTTATTTAAAATATCATCCAATTTTGCACTATTAATTAATTGATAAAATTTTTGTTGCAAAGGTACAACAAAATTAATTATTTCTTCACCGACTTTATTTTTTAACTCTTTATAATTACTTTTTTGAAAAAGTTTTTCACTTTCAAAAATACTAATTTGCTTTAAAGAAGCATAAATGGTTAAAAGATTAGAAATTCCAGGTTTATTTTCTGGATCATATTTAATTATTTTTTGGGAATCTGTAACAGTTTGGGCAATTTTACTTTTAATTATTTGAGGATCATCCAAAAGTAAAATATAGCTTTTAGGATTTTCCGTATCACTTTTACTCATTTTTTTCAAAGGGTTTTGCAAAGATTTTATTTTCGAACCCAAAGGATTAAAAAAAGGTTCCGGAACAACAAAAGTATTGCCATATAAATTGTTAAATCTTGTAGCCAAGTTTTTAGTTAATTCTAAATGTTGTTTTTGATCTTTGCCAATAGGCACTAAATTTGCATCATAAATCAAAATATCAGCTGCCATCAATGTGGGGTAAGTAAATAAAGAAGTCCTTATTCCTTCTGCATTAATTTTGCTTTTTTCCTTATATTGAATCATTCTTTGTAGTTCAGAAAAATAAGAATTGCATTCCAAGAGATAACCCAAATAAGTATGTTGTGTTACTTCAGATTGAACAAACAAATTTATTTTTTCAGGATCAAGCCCTGTTGCCAAATAAAGAGCTGCTATTTTTTTGATTTGTTGTTTTAGTGTTTGGGGTTCTTGATAAAAAGTAAGGGCGTGCAAGTCAGCTATAAAAAGATAAAAATCAAAATTTTTTAAGTTTTGTTGCAAATATAGCAAAGGTTTTAAAACCCCAATATAATTTCCTAAAGTAAGATCGCCCGTTGGTTTGATCCCTGACACTAATCTTTTATTTGGTATCAATTTTATCACCTCCTTTTTTATTTTTTGCAAAATGATTTATTATAGCAAAATCATCTTTAATATTTTTGTGGATTTAACCAAATTTATTTATTATTTGTTTTTTTAATTTCATTCATCTTCTAAAGAATCTAAAAGGTTTTCTTGTTTTGCTTTGGCTAAAATGGTTTTATTAATTTTAGAACGAGTGGCAAAATCATCTTTAGTAAATGGTTTTTCTTGGCGCGCCTCTACAATTTTATTAGCAGCAATCAAACCTAGACCATCAAGCGAAAGCAGTGGCATCCTTAAAAAACCACCATCTTCTATTTTTAAAACACTAACATCTGATTTATTAAAATCAACAGTTAAAAATTTAAAACCACGATGTACCATTTCTTCGGCAATTTTTAAAGTATTTATTAAAGCATCTTCTTTGGCTTTGATTTTTTTACTTTTTTTCAATTCTGCAAGCTTATTTAATTTTTCTTTAATAATTTTTATATCGTTACTAATCATGGTTTGGTGGTCGAATTGTTCTGTTCTTTTAGAAAAATAACCACTATAAAAAGCTAATGGTGCATGCATTTTAAACCACGCAATCCTCAAAGCCATAATAACATAAGCAGTGGCATGCGCTTTAGGGAATAAATATTTAATTTTAGCAGCAGAATCAATATACCAAGCTTCTACTTTGTCTTTTATTTCTTGTTTGTATTTGTTCCATGTTTGAAAATCATCTTGGGGTTTGCCTTTACGGATAAATTCCATAATATCAAAAGCTTTTAAAGGATCAAGCCCTTTTTCTTGTAGTTGTAACATAATATCATCACGACAACCAATTATATCATCAAAAGAAATTGTTTTATTTTTGTATTTTTCAAATTCGCCTGTTTTGTTGATAGCATCTCTGGCGTTTTGGTTCCAAACATCAGTTCCATGTGAAAGTCCTGAGATTTTTACTAAAGCAGCAAAATTAATTTTAATTGCTTGTTTTTGTGAATTTTTTTTAGCGGTTGTTAAATCTTTTAACATTTGTTTGACAAAAATAGTTCCAAATTCAGGAATACCCAAAGAATCAATAGTGATTTTATTTCCTGGATTTACAGAAGAATCAATTTTGAATTCGTTGGAAAACAATTTATAAACTTCGGGATCATCTACAGGAATATCTTGGGCTCTTGTGAAAGGGAAAATTCTTCGATTTTCTTTAACATAATCCATCAAAAATTTAATCATCATAGGATCATCATGTCCTAAAATGTCTAATTTAAAAAGATTTTGCTCAAAGGAATGATAATCAAAATGAGTGGTTTTCCAATTGGTGTCATTAGCTGGATATTGGACAGGAGTTACTTCATAAATACTGCGATCGGGCGGCACAACAACAATTCCTCCTGGATGCTGGCCATTAGAACGTTTAACTCCTTCGATTTTGTTGGCAATTTGGGCTACTTTTTGTTTGCGCCATTGTTTTTGTTTTTCTTCTACAAAACCCATCGTATAGCCATAAGCGTTTCTTTGGGCAACAGTCTGGATGGTTCCTGCTCTAAAAGCGTGTTTTTCTCCTAATAATTCTTTAATGTAATTGTGGGCTTGGCTTTGGTAATCACCTGCAAAATTTAGATCAATATCAGGAGTTTTGTTGCCTTCAAAGCCTAGAAAAGTTTCAAAAGGAATGTCATGACCGTCTTTTTTGAACTGAGTGTCGCATTTGGGACAAGGCATGTTTGGCAAATCGTATCCCGAAAAAACCTTATCAAGTTCGTTGTGGTATTTTTCTTCTTCTGAGTTGTAATATTGTTCTTTTTCTTGTGGTTTTAATTGGACAATAGTGTAGTTGCATTGTGGACAATAATAATGTGGTTTTAACGGATTTACTTCGGTAATTTCTAACATAGTTGCTACTAAAGAAGAACCAATCGAACCACGTGAGCCTACTAAATAACCTTTTTCCAAAGAATTTTTAACTAATAAATGTGATAAATAATAAACAGGAGCAATATTTTTATTAGATTTTTCGTTTTTTGTCTCTCCGATAATACTTTTTAACTCTTGATCTAATCTTTCTTTAATTAAAGGGTGGGGAGTTGCGCCGTACATTTGTTTAACTTTTGTATCAACCAAACGCTTAATTTCTTCTTTGATGCTTGGTATTTGTAAGTTGGCTTTGAAAGCGTCGTCTTTGAAAGAAAATAGTTCCGAAGAAAAAGCTTTGATTTTTTCAATTTTGGAATTAAGCAAATGAGTATTTTCAATTACAATTTCATAAATTAATTTTTCATCTTGTAAAAAGGCAAATGCATCTATCATTTCTTGGGTGGTTAAAAGGTGATTTTCTGGCAAGTTTTTATTTTCGTATCTAGATAATTTGTGTAAGCCGCCTCCTACCATTTTGGCACTAATATAAATTTCGCGATAATCTTTTTCCCAAGGATGAATATAATGAACGTCCCCAGTGGCAATTACTATTTTTGCTTGTTTTTGGGATTCTTTTATGATGGTTTTGAGAGTAGTTTCAATGATTTGAAGCCCGTTTTTGCCTAAATCATGAATTAAATGTTTATAAGCTTGGGGAGGTTGCACTTCGATGTAATCGTAAAAAGAAATAGCTTTTTTCAATTTGGAAATGTTTTGATTGAGAGCTATTTCAAAAATATTGCTATTCATGCAACCACTACCCACTAAAAGACCTTGTCTTAAATTAGCTAAATTAGATTTTAAAACACGAGGGCTTTTGTTAAAATCCTTAGTTAAAGCGTTGCTTAAAAGTTCAAAAAGATTGCGATAACCGGTTTGATTAGCCACTAAAATATTGATGTGATAAGGTCTTTCGTATTTGGGATCGATTTTTTCTTGTAAGTCAAAAAAAGTAATTACTTGTTCGTCTTTGGGATCTTTGGTTGGATCTGCCAATTGATCAATCATTTTGATAAAAATTTCTGCTGTGGCAGTGGCATCCGCAAGTGCACGGTGATGGTCTTCTAATTTGACTTTGAAAAAAGTTGCCAATCTTTTTAAAGAAAAATATTTTAAAAGATTACTGAAATAACGTTGAGACAACGCCATGGTATCAATAATGGGTTGTGGTTCCAAAGATATTTTGAGTTCTTTTGCTTTTTCTTTTAAAAAATTAATATCAAAAGAAGCGTTGTGAGCCACTAAAACACAGTCTTTGGCAAAAGCTAAAAATTGTGGTAAAACTTGGTCAATTGTTTGTTGTCCTTGAAGCATTTCATCCGTAATATTGGTAATATCGGTGATAGTTTTGGTTAATTTTTGTTGCGGGTCGATAAATTTTTGAAACTCTCCTATTTTGTTTCCTTTTTTAATTTTTACTCCAGCGATTTCAATAATTTTGTCACGAACATTAGATAATCCAGTAGTTTCCAAGTCAAAAACCACATAAGTAGCTTCTTTTAAAACAAAATCTTTTTCTAAATTATCTTCTTTTTGATTGGTGATATAAATAGGTTTTTCTTCAATAAAATCAACTTCCACTCCATAAATAGGTTTGATTTTTTTATTTTTGGCATGTTCGTTAATTTCAGGGTAAGCATAAATGCCGTCATGATCCGTAAAAGCAATCGCTTCGTGTCCCCATGATTCTGCTATTTGTAAATATTCTTTGGCACTGTTAATGGCGTCTAAATTAGACATTTTAGTGTGAGTGTGAAATTCAATTCTTTTTTTGCCTTGAAAACCCAAGTCTTGGCGGATTAATGAAGGCGAAATTGAATCTGATTCTAGGGTTTCGTATTGTGTCATCATTAAATGAATATCGTCCCAAGCACTATAATTAATTCGAGCTGTGATTCTAAATAATTGTCCAGTTTGGTAATTGGCTTTTAAAAATTGTTCTTTTTCATCTTTGGACACTTTTTTTTGAATTAAAATAGCATCTTTATTTTCGATAGAAAAATCATTGTCGTTTTCTTCTATAACAAATTTTAAATAAGAATACTGAAAATTAGCTTCTTTGATAGGATGAGCCAAAAAACCTTCAACAATTACATAAGTATTGGGATTTTGACGGTTGAATTCTTCCAGCTCTTGTTTATTTTTAGGAAGATCTTTTATTTTTGTATCTTTAGTTGTCATTTTAGAATTGCTATTATAAGCTCCTTTATTATGATTATATGCTTTTGCTTGGGGTGGTGTTTTTGCTTGTTTTGTTTGATCGGTTTGAGAAGTTGGATTTGATTTGTTATTTGGATTTTTTTCTTGATTTTGTTCGTTGGAGTTGGTTTGATGATTCGGATTTTGTTGCAATTCTTCGATTTCAATATTTGTGGATTTTTTTCTATTGATATCAATTTTTCTATCTGTTGATAAGATAAATTCATTTTTAAAACCATAAAATTTAGAAAAAAAATCTTGAAGAAGTCCCATTTTTTTATTTAAACATTTAAATGCATTAGGATTTACAAAAATGATAAATTTGCCGTTTTGAAAATTTACTTGGTGATTTTGAATTGCAAAATAATCTAAATCATGATATTTTTTTATTAAAATGGCTTGGTTTATAATATAATTAAAATAACTTTCTGCCAAAGATTCTAGATAATCCCAATTTTCAAAATCGATGTGGTATTCAATTTGGGGCAAATTAGGCTTAGTTTGCGCTTGGTTTTTCCATAAAATAGTTAATTCTTGGAGTAATTGTTCTAAAAAAAATGCTAAATCACAAACTAAAGGTAAATGTTTAAATGTGATTTGTAAAA
Source organism: Onion yellows phytoplasma OY-M (assembly GCA_000009845.1). Taxonomy (GTDB): domain Bacteria; phylum Bacillota_I; class Bacilli_A; order Acholeplasmatales; family Acholeplasmataceae; genus Phytoplasma; species Phytoplasma asteris. Next base: position 518,251 of record AP006628.2, on the reverse strand, counting down.
CCCATTTTGGGCTTTTTTGGCAAACTGATATTTTTTTTATTTGAGGATTTTGAAAATATTTTTTGCAAAAACCTTTTTGTTCGATAAATTGTTTAAATGAATGAGTAGACACAATAAATACCACCTAATAGTTGATTGGGAAAAGAGGCAAGAAATCAAAATTGTTGTTTCAAATCGTTTTTTAAAAAATAAAACAAATAAAAAAACACATGAAATTCATGCAATTTTTTATTTGTTATTTCTTTTCATAGATGCAATTATAAATAAAAATAAATTAATGGTACTGATGGTCGGACTCGAACCGACATGAGTATTGCTCGCTTGATTTTGAGTCAAGTGCGTCTACCATTCCGCCACATCAGCTTTTTGTTTTAAATGATAAAAATATCATACTTATATATTATATCAGTTTTATTTTGATTTTTGTTTTTTTTCCTCAAAATCATAAACCAAAATAATATTTACATGCCCGCCACCCAAAAAAGAACACATTAGCTAATGTCCTTTTATCAGGTTTCGGTGTTAAAACTTTGAAAAATTATTTATTTATGAAGGATATTTTTAGTAAATATTTTGTTTAATAAATTAGTAATAACAATGATACTTAAGTAAAAACCAGTTATCATAGCAAAAGGCAAGATCGGATTAAAAGTCACTCCAGTATTATTTTTAGCTACTAAAGTTAACTCAGAGACGCCTATCATAGCAAAAAAAGAACTATCTTTAATGTTTGTGATGAATTGTTGGATAATAAAAGGCAATGATCTTTTCAAAGCTTGGGGAAAAACAATAGAGAAAAAACTTGTCTTTGGCTCATTCCCAAACTCAATGCCGCTTCAATTTGTCCTTTATCTAAAAATTTGATATTCTGCATTAAAATTACATTAATGTTTGCTAAAGAATTAAGAATCAAAACCAAAAGTCCTGCATTAAGAGAAGTAATAACACCTTTATTACAAAGCTTTCCAATGCCATAATAAACAAGCATTGCTTGGGCTGCTGTTGGCATCGTTTTTAAAATGAAAAATAAAATATCAAAGATCCAATTTATTCCTTTGCTAATTTTTAATATATAAGGATTATTGGATTGGGCATTTTTCATTAAGGTGCATAAAATAACTAATAAAAAGCCTAAAAAAAGACCATCAATAGCCAAAATTAAAGTAGTTTTAAGTCCTTCTTTATAAGATGGAAAAGTTTTTCTAATTTGTGACCAAGTATTATTTTTGCTAGATTAATTGTTTCTTGGTGGTTTTCAAAAATATCGTCTACCCATTTTTTGGTTATTTTTTCTATGTTTGTGATTTGTTTTTTTGTTTTTGCAATTTCATTTATTAAGTTTTGTTTTTCATTATCACTTAAAATTGATTTATTTTGTTCTAATGGATTTGTAAGTTCCTTAAGTTTTGCTTTTAGTGTGTCAATATCTGTGATTTTTACTAATTGTTCTATTTGTTTTGTTGTTATTTTTATTTCTTCATTTTCATGTGTAATTTGTGTTTCTGGATTTGCTAATCTTTCTAATTTGTTTTCCAAGCTATTAAGTTTATTTTTTAAATCTATAATATCTAGGAATTTGCCTTCTTCTTGTTTTACTAATCTCAATTCCAATAATGCGGTATTTATCTTTTCTTGTAAATTTGGTATTCTTCTATCTTTTTCATTTTTTTAGGCAAAAACATTCCCAAACCTTGAGGGCAAGCAGAATGACTTAAATTTTTGGAATTCATGTTAAAAAAAGCTAAATTATTATCTGAGGCACAAGCCCATCTAACCATAAAACTATCTATTACAAAAATATCGGATTTCTTTTGTGAAACATCCTGAAAGCATGCAGGAGGACTACTTAATCATTGTTTTTTAACAAGTGGCTGTGATTCTTGCATATTTGTTTGCGCTACTATTTTTCAATTACTGGGATTGCAGTAGTATTTTGGAATGTTACAAATTGAATTGGTTCGTTTGGAGTTGCTATTTTTTTTAATTAATCGCAAAAACCTTCAAAATTTATTTCTTCTTTTTGGATTAAACCTTCAAATATTGTAGGCGATTAAAGAACCATTAAAAAAAATACCAACTTTTAAGTTGGTTTCCTTATTGTTTCTAAATACTAAAAAATATTTTTCTTATTAAATAATAAAAAAGGAGATTAAAATGGCGAGAAATTACAGGCGTTCTTATTTCAGTAAAAAATCTTTTAGAATAAATAAATTAACTTTAGGCAGTTTTTTTACATATTGGATTTTACCTACATTAGGCATTGTTATTCCTTTGATTGTTTATTTTGCTTCAAAAGGTTATTTATCAATAGCTAAATCATAAAAAGGAGGATAAAAAATGACTTTAAGACAAATATTAATTTTAATTGCTCTTGGTTGTATTTTTATATTTGCAGCTTATAAACTTGGTTTTATTGTTCCTGATGCAACTAAAATTATATGGATTAAATAAATGAGTGTTTTTTTAAAAAAACACTCATTAAGGATAATATATGAATATATGAATAAATTAAGTTAAAATTAAGGATTTTTTTAAAATGGATAAAAAACAAAAAATAAAGAAAGAATTTTACGAACATTGTCAATGTTGCGGAAGTGATTTGGGAATGAATATAAATGATGTTTATTTGAATTTATTTGGTGTAATAATGGCTTTAATGATTTTAATTAGTTTTGGATTTTTTGTATTATTTGGTTTTTTGAGTTTATTTTCATTTTTTCAAATTAATAATGAAATTTTTACAACTCTTATTTATATTTTTGTTATTGGTAGTCTTTCATTTTGTTTAATAGCTCACTTTATGCCTAAATTGCTTTTTGAAAAATTAGATTATGAAAAGGTTGAAAAAGAATAAAGGAAAATTAGATGAAAAAATATAATTTATTTGATAATTTTATTTGTTTATTGATGGGTTCAATTATTGGTATTTTTTTATATATTAATTTTTTTATCAAAAATAATAAAGAATTAGAAACAATTCAAAAAAATAATAAAATAGTTGAAATAATAAATAAATTAAAAAGGCAATAATTTTATAGAAAGGAATAATTGATGGATATACAACAAACAATTATTAATATTGTTGAATCTAAAGTATTTATTTCTTTTACTTCTTTTATCTTTGGTATTTTTATTTATTGGCTTTATTTGTATATTAAAGAATTGAAAAGTAAATATGATTTTAGTGATGAATTACGAGATATAGTAAACCATTATCTTAAAAAAGGTAAAATTAATATTAGTGAATATGGTGCCTTAGTTAGATTAATGGCAAATATGGGGAATTACTTAGGTATATATAGAAAACATGTTGAAACAATGATTAAAGAATTTTGAGAACATGGAGGACTTAATTTTTCTGAGGGTATTTTTGATGAAAAAGATAATAATCAAGAAAATAAAGAAAATAATAATTTAGATGAAATTTTAAAAGAAAATTTAAAATTAAAAAATCAATTAAATAATATAAAAAATCCTTTAATTGTGGAATCTATTGATGACGCTGAAAATGATTTTTAGTTTTAATTTTTTAAAATATTTAATTTCCTTTGATTTTAAAGATTTTTTTATTTATTATATAGTATTTTTTATAGTATTTTTTATAGTATTTTTTTTACTAAATCATCTTTTTTATTTGGTTTTAATGTTGGTTGGAATATTAATTTTATTAATATTTATAATATTATAAAAACTATATTTGTTTTTATATGGGAACAATTAATAATTTTAATTTATCCTTTAAAATTATTTAGTTCATTGTTTGATTTTTTAATGCAAATATTAAAAATTTTTATTGATGTTTTTGGTAGTATTATAGGTTATATTAAAAGTTCTATAACAAGTCTTACCGGTCAAAAATTAATGGACCCTAGTGAAAGTATGTGGGAAAAAATAAAAGAAATAGCAAAACTGATTTTTAGTGTTTCTGTTGGTGGCTCTGTTATTTATTTTTTGAAAGAAATTAATAATTTTCTTTTAAACTCTTTCATTAAAATAGGTGATTTGTTGTTTAAAATTGTTTTAAGAATATTAGATATTATTTCAATTGTTTTAAAATTCTTTTTATTTTTTTTAAAAAGGTTATAATAATATTGAGTTTCGTTTTATCATTTTTTATTAATTTCCTATATTTATGGGTATTTGAAAATGCTAAAAAAATTCTTTAATTATTTTTGATAATAGAAAAGAGGTTTAAAAATGTCAAGTTTTAGAATAGGCAATAAACATTATAAAATAATTCCTTTTTTAATTACTACTTGAACATTACTGTTTTTTTTGTTTTGGATAGGTGGGCTTGCTTATAAATATCATTTAGAAACCGAAGAAATACGTAAATTACAAGAAGTAGATATTAAAGCAAAAGCAAGAGAGTTAAATGACTTTATATATAATGAAAATAAAAAACTTAAAAAAGAAAACGAATATATGAAAGATACTCCTTATGAGTTTATAAGAGATAATGGAGAAAAAGAATATTATAATTTATTTGCTCACCAATTAGTTAAAAAAATCGATAAAGATGATACAATTTGGGAATATGATAAAAATAATGGTCTTTTGTTGAAAAAAACTGATAAATATAATAATGTTGAAGAGTACGGTTTACACGGTAAATTAATCAAAAAAACTTTATCAGATGGTGTTTGGATGGAATATAATTCTGTTAATAAAAAATTAATGAAACGTAAAAATATTGATAATTCTATTGAAGAATTTCATGATAATGAAGAAAAGTTTAAAGAAATAGATAAAAATGGTAAAGTTAAATTTTTTAAAACTAAACTTTATCAAAATATTTCGGATTTTAAGAAATTAAATCTTACTGCTAGACAATTAAAAGATATAGGATTTACTTTTCAACAAATTAAAGAAGTGGGATATACTGCGAAAGAATTAAAAGATGCAGGTTCCAGTTTGCAAGAATTAAAAGCTTCTGCACAACAAGAACAAGAAACATTTAATAATATTCTAAAAAAAATAGAATCTGAAGTTGAAAGTTTAACAACTGAACAAGAAATAGTTTATCATCCAGGTGGTAAAACTATAAAGCATATTAAAATATTAGATTCTAAAAATAAAAAAGAAATTAAAAGAATTATTTATCATGATGATGGTAAAACTATAAATCAAATTTGGGAAACCAACCCCGAAGGCACAATAATCAAAGCAACCTATTACCAAGATGATGCCAAAACAATTAACTTGATTAAGGAAATCAACCCCGAAGGAAAACCAACCCAAATAACATATTACAACCCAGATGGAACTGTTAAAGAAACTATAAATTATTAATGATGAATAAGAAAAGAAAAATATTTTTAAATTTTTGGGTTATATTTATTGTCATCATTCTTTTAATTCTCTTATTCCTTTTAGGTTTAAGATTACCTAAATTATTTAAATCAATTCAAGATAAAAATAAAGTTGAAACCCAATCTCAATATAAAACTCAATATATCCATGATACTAATAAAGTTAATAATATAATTGGATTAATTAATTCTTTAAAAAGTTTAAAAACTTTAAATCAATTAAAACCTCAAACTGAAAAAAATGATAATGAATATCAATTTCAAATTGAATCAAATGACAATAATCAATTAGTTAAAGATATCGCAGTTGTAAGTTTAACTATTGTTGTAGGTGTTATTAGTTGTGTAGTCTTAGCTCCTATATTGGCATCTGTAGGGCCAATAGCAGCTCCTATTGCCTTGTTACAATTTAAATAGAAAGGAGAAATAAAACATCAAATAAAGTTATTGTTCAAAGAGTTATCTTTTTAGATAATAAAGATAAGTAAAAATAGCCCCTAAACTAATAGAGGCTTTTAAAATATAAAAATTGTCTTCCGCGGAATGTCAATTTAAATATCACTTTTAATTTTATAATGCCTCTTAAACGCATTATTTTACCCCTCTTGCTTTGATTTAAATACAATTAGGGTTATAATAATTTACCCTATGATTGTTTTATAATCCCTTTATTTTAAGTATAAAAGTATTCAAAGACGAGCAGAGCGAACTAGGCGGCCAGCCGATGCATATTAAGAATTAACTCTTACCTTCCTCCTATAAAGTCCCCTTTGGGGATTTAGGGGGTTTTTAATATTATAAAGGAGAATAAGATGTTATTTAATTTATCAAAAGAACAAAAAGATATTATTAATTCAGATGCTTCTTGCATGTATATACATGGTGGAGCTGGTTCTGGCAAAACTACCATTTTAATTTGTCACAAAATGAGTCATAATCTATTTCTTTAGTTTTTCTTAAATCATCAAATCTTTTGTCGCTTTTTCTTACTACCATGCTTGTTTCTGTATGTGTATAAGTTTTAGAAACGTCAAGAGTTTTTGCCCTTTCTTCTGTAATGCTCATAGAAGTAATTGATAAATCAATTTTATTTTGATTTAAATCGCCTAAAATACCTTTAAAATCAAAGACATAGATTTCTAATTTCAGTTCTAAATTTTCTGCTATTTCTTTGATTAAATCAATATCGAAACCTGCTACGTATTCACCAGTTTTTTGAGATTTAATAGTATCTTTGTGAGGTTCTAAAACTTTAAAAACATTAGGAGTAACATTATTCATTGCTCCAACTTTTAAAATGTGTTCGTCTTTGTTGTTTGTAGTTGTTTTTTCTGAAATGTTTGATTCTGATTGTCTTTGTTCTTGATTTATCTTTTCTTTTTTAAACCAACCAAACACTTCACAATGCGATCAGAATATAATTACAATACCAATTAATAATGTAGAAATTTTTAATATTTCAATATTTTTTTTATTTTTGCAAAGATTTGAAAAAACCGTTTTATATAAATCACTTTATTTGATTCCTTTTTTATTTTGGGATTTTAGTTTGGAATAATTCAAAAAATAAATAATGAATTAAAGTTTTTCCTTCCTTATCATATTATTTTTGTGATGTTATTTTTGGTTTTCTAAGAATAATAAAAAATGATAATGTTTAATTAATGTTTTGGGGTAAAAAAATTATAAGTTTTTTAGTTTTGATAGTGTTTAAATGATGATTAAATGTTTTTTTGCATAACAAATTATAATATCTAAATATTTAAAAGATATTTTTTATATTTATAAATATATTTACGTTTAAAAAAGGGCAAAAAAATGCCAGTTATTTTGTTATAGCTAGATTATAATTTATTTATTTTTAAAATAATAAATGCGTTATTTATGTGTATTTTATTGATAATTTAGAGATTTGTTATTTTTTATTATCTGATATAAGTTTGACTTATATCTAAACATATATTTAGATTTATATTTAACATTAACGTCCATTTTAGGCTCCTGATATAATAAGATTTGAGTTTCAAACAACAATAAAAACAACTATTTGAAAATAAACATGTAATTTATATTTAAAATTGCAAAACATTGTTTTTATCTCCCGACATTAATTTATTAAATATTTAAAATTACTCTTAAATATTTATACTTATTTATATTATATCAAATAAAATAAAAAAAGTGTATTTTTTTAAAATTCATTTATTTTTTATACTTATAGAGTTTTTTTGGCAAATAAAAAAAGACCATTATAAATGATCTTTTTAGAGTAATATTTAATTTACAGCTATTTTTACTTATTTAAATTAATGATATTTTTGGAAAATATTTTATCTAATAAATTAGCAATACTAATGATGCTTAAATAAAAACAAGATATCATTACAAAAGGCAGAATCGGATTAAAGGTAGAGCCCATATTGCTTTGTGCTTGCCAAGAAAGTTCGGCAATTCCTATAATGGCAAAAAAAGAACTATCCTTAATGTTTGTGATGAATTGTTGGATAATAAAAGGCACCGATCTTTTTAAAGTTTGGGGGAAGATAATAGAGAAAAAAACTTGCTTTTGGTTCATCCCTAAAGAATGAGCGGCTTCAATTTGTCCTTTATCTAAGAATTTAATATTTTGCATTAAAATTACAGTAATGTTTGCCAAAGAATTAAGTACTAAAACAAAAAGACCTGCATACAAACGTTTAATTTCAAAAAGATCTTTGCAAAGATAACCAATACCATAAAAAACAAGCATTGCTTGGGCAGCTACAGGAATCCCTTTTAAAATAAAAAAAAAAGTATCTAAAAAATAAGTTGTTCCTTTGTTAATATTTAATATTATTTTATTATGGGATTGAGAGTTTTTAATTAAAGTATATGAAGTTGCAAATAAAAAACCAATAATAAGACCATCAATAGCTAAAATTAAAGTGGTTTTGAGTCCTTCTAGATAAGATGGAAAAGTTTCTTTGATTTGATGCCAAGTAGTGCTTTTAGAAAGCATGTCTTTGTGGTTGTCAAAAACTGTTTTTAATCTTGTTTCTGATTCACTTTCTATTTTTTTTATTTTATTGTCTATTTGGTTGTATTTATCGTTGTCTTTTGTTAAATTTTTACGTTTTTCCTTTAAATCTATAATGTCTTGTAAACTTTGGTTTTCATCTTTTGTAACTAATTTTAAATCGCATAAAATTTTATCCATTTTTTCTTTTAATTCTAGGCTTCGGATTTCTTTTTCTCCTTTAGGCAAAAATATCCCTAAACCTTGAGGACAAACAGAATATTTTGAATCATCTGAGGTCATATCAAAATATACTAAGTCATCTTCTTTTTGACAAGCACATCTAGCCAAATAACTATCTATTACAAAAATATCTGATTTTACTTGTAAAACATCTTGAAAACATGCAGGAGGACTAGTTAATTCGTTGTTTTTTTTAACATGTGATTTGATATCATCTTTATTTGTTATTTCATCTTCAATCATTTTGATTGCAGCAGTGCTAGTAACTGTTACAAATTTAATTGGTTTTTGAGGTGCACCTTTTTCTTTTAATTTTTGGCAAAAATCCTTATATTCTATTTTTTTATTTTCAACTATTTCTTTGAATCTGTCATCTTTTTTTCTTACTACCATGCTTGTTGCAGTTTGTGTGTATGCTTTAGAAACTATGAAATTTTCTTTTCTTTGGTCTGTAATACTTAAAGTTGTAATTGCCAAATCTACAGTTCCTTGCTCTAAGGCAGTTAGAACTCCTGCAAAATCAAAGACATGAATTTCTAAATTATACTCTAATCTTTCAGCTACATCCTTGATTAAATCTATATCGAATCCTGCTATATATTCGCCATTTGTAGCTTTTATAGCGTTTTTTTGATTTGTAGCTTTAAAAGTGTTGGGAATAGAACTATTAGTCATTGCTACTTTTAAAGTTTTGGAATATTTTTGAAGATTTTGTTTTTTTGTTTTGGTTGAAAAATGCCATCCAAATACTGAAAAATGCAACCATACCAACAATATAGAGCTAATTGATAATGTAATAATTTTGAATATTTTTATATTATTTTTCTTTTGGAAAATATTTTTTAAAAATGAGTTTTTATTAATTAAATTAATGAAATTGTTCACTTCCTTTTCTATTCTTTTTCTTTTATTTTTTCAATTTAATATTTTTTTCTAACATTTTGCTTAAAAAACCAGTCATACTAATAATTATTAAATAAAAACAAGATATCATTACAAAAGGCAAGATTGGATTTAAGGTAGCTCCCATATTGCTTTGTGCTTTCCAAGAAAGTTCGGCAACTCCTATAATGGCAAAAAAAGAACTATCCTTAATGTTTGTGATTAATTGTTGCAAAATAAAAGGAACTGACCTTTTTAAAGTTTGAGGAAAGACAATAGAGAGAAAAACTTGCTTTTGGTTCATCCCCAAAGAATGAGCAGCTTCAATTTGTCCTTTATCTAAGAATTTAATATTTTGCATCAAAATCATTGTAATACTTGCTAAAGAATTAAGTATTAAAACAAAAATTCCTGCGTGTAAAGGATTAAAATTTCCTTTAAAAAGAAAAGTAATACTGTAATAAATAAACATTGCTTGAGCGGCTACAGGAATGCCCTTTAAGACAAAAAACAAAGCATTTATGGAAGTATTTAATATTTTTATTATAGCAACTATCAAGAAATTATTTTTGTGATAATCTAATTTTATATTTTTAATTAAAGTGCATATAATAGCTAATAAAAAGCCAACAATAAGACTGTCAATAGCTAAAATTAAAGTAGTTTTGAGTCCTTTTAGATAAGATGGAATGGTTTTTTGGGCTTGGATGAAAATCTTTTTTGTTGGTAGTTCAATTGTTTCTTTGTTTTCATTAAAGATTTCATCTAGTCGTTTTTTTACTTTTTTTTCTATTTCTTCTATTTTATTTTTATCTTCTGAACTAACTTCTTCTTTACTAGTTTCTTTTAATTCATGATTTTTTTTCTTTAAGTCTATGATGTCTTGGAATTCGCCTTTTTCATCTTTTTTAACTAAATCCAATTTTACCAACGCTGCATTTATCTTTTCTTGTAAATTTGGTATTCTTCTATCTTCATCATTTTTTTTAGGAAAAAATATTCCTAAACCTTGGGGACAAGTAGAATGTTCTAAGTTATCAGAATGCACATCAAAATATGTCAAATCTTGATTTATTTCATAAGCCCATCTAGCTAAACAATTATCTGTTATAAACATATCTGATTTTCCTTGTAAAATATCAGTAAAACATGCAGATGAACTTGTTAATTCTTTATTTTTGATGACATATTCTTTTTCTTTATTAGTATCTGATTTGATTTTTTCAATTACTGGGATTGCAACAGTATTTAGAAATGTTATAAATTTAATGGGTTTTTCTTTTCCTAAATCTTTTAATTTTTGGCAAAATTCATTATAATTTATTTTTATTTCTTTGTTATTGTTTGGCTCTTGTTGTTTTCTTAAATTATCCAATAAATCATCAAATCTTTTGTTTCTTACTACTATGCTGGTTCCAGTTTGCATATAGGCTTTAGAAACATCGTATTTTTCTTTTCTTTTGTCTGTAATACTCAAAGACGCAGCTGCGATGTCAATTGTTTCTTGTTCTAAGGCATTAAGAAGTCCTGCAAAATCAAAGACATGAAATTCTAATTCTAAATCTAGTTTATCAGCTATATTATTGATTAAATCAATATCAAAACCCGCTATATATTCACCGTTTACAGCTTTTTTGGCCTTCTTTCCCTCATTTTGTTCTAAAACTTTAAAAACATTAGGAGCAGAATTGTTGTTAACTCCTACTTTTAAAATGGTTTTCTTTTTGGAATTATTTTTTATATGGAAATATCCAAATATGGATAAATTCAGCCATATTAAAAATAAAAAACTAATTAATAATGCAGTAATTTTTAACATTTGGGTTTTATTGGTATTTTGGAAAATGTTTTTAAAAAAATGTTTTTTATCAATGAAAATAATCACTTCCTTCTTTTAATTATTGGGTGGTTGTTTGGGTTTTCTTTTTTTAGTTTTTTAGTTTTTTAGTTTTGGATTTGTGGATTTGATTTTCCAAGCCAAAATAAAAATATTTAATTTTAACAAAATAAAAAAAGTCTTTGCAGACTTTTCTTTGGGATTTAATTGTTTTATGAAAAATAAGGTATTTTTTAAAAATTACTACATATTTTCTAAAAAAGGAACCCCTAAAATTCTTAAACTTTCTTTAAGAGTGATAAAAACTGCTTGGATTAATAAAAGATTAGTGTTTGTAGTGGTTTTATCATCTGTTAAAATCTTTTCTTGTGAATATAAAAAGTTAACATTTTGAGTTATTTTTAACATATATCTTGCCAAAATACTTGGCATATTGTCTTTTTGGGCTTTTTGCAAAATTAAAGGAAACTGGTCTAATAATTTTACTAAAATAAAATAATGGTCTTTTTGATAAATGGTTTTGTCAATTAAGTTTGTGTCTAGTTTTTCTTTGTTTAAAAGGGAATTTAGACGTGCTGCTGTGTATTGAAGATAAGGTCCTGTTTGTCCTTTAAATTGTAAAATAGTTTCTAAATTAAAATCAATATCTAGATGTCTATCGTTTTTAAGGTCGTTAAAAATGATGGCTCCTACAGCGATTTTGCGTGCAGTTTGGTTAAGATTTGATAAATGAGGATTTTTTTCTTCAATGATTTTTTGGGCTAAAATAGTAGCTTGATTAATTACTTCAATTAAGGTAGTAAATTTGTGATGTCTAGTAGAAATTTTTTTGCCATCCATCAAAACTAAACCAAAATTAATGTGTTTTATTTTAGTGTCACAGTATCCCATTTTTTCAATTATTTGGGCTAATTGTTTAAAGTAAAGTTTTTGTTCGTTGCCTACAACATATAAAACATTTTGACAATTAAAAGTGTTAAAACGATATTTAAAAGTAGTTAGATCTCTTGTTAAATACAAGGTGCTGCCATTAGTTTTTTTCACTAAACCAGGAGGTAAATTATCAAGTTCTATAAGCAAAACTTGGTCTTCTTCTTTTAAAAGTTTTTTTTGTTCTAATTCTTCAAAAAGAGGAGCGATTTTGTCATTATAAAAAGATTCTCCCAAGAAAAAATCAAATGAAATCCCCAAAATATCATAAATTTTGCAAAATTCTTGTAAAGACACTTCGCGGAACCATTTCCACAAATCGAGATATTTTTGGTTTTGTTGTTCTAATTGTAAAAAAGCAAAATTGGCTTGTTCGTTTAATTCAGGATTGGTTTTGGCTTGTTGATGAAAAAAAACATATAATTTTTGTAGTTCGTTAATTGGGTCTTTTAGGATTTTTTCTTTGTTGCCCCATTTTTGATAAGCTACAATCATTTTACCAAATTGGGTTCCCCAGTCTCCTAAGTGATTGATTCCTACTACCTCAAAACCTAATTTTTGATAAATATTTTTGAGAGCGTTTCCAATAACAGTAGAACGCAGATGACCAACAGAAAAGTTTTTAGCAATATTAGGAGAAGAATAATCAATAACTATGATTTGATTTTGATTGGGAAAATTGCCATAATTAGCTTGTAATTCGTTGATTTTGAGTAATATTTCGTAAGCTAATGAAGCTCTTTTAAGTTTGATATTTAAAAAACCGTTTAAAAACATTAATTCTTGGATTTCGTTTATTGTGACAAGGTTTTTTTTGATATTTTCAAAAATAATATGAGGGTTAGTTTTGGTTTTTTTGGCATAAGCAAACAAAGGTAAAGAAAAATCAAATTTGTCATTTTCCAGTTGTTCTTGTAAAATTAATTCTTCTAATAAAACTTTTTGGATTACATTTTGGATTTTGCTTTTAGTGGTTTGTAAATTCATGATTGCAGTTCCTTTCTTTTTGGATTTTAAAATAAAAAATGATTCCTGAATGATGACAATAAATGATAAAATAATGAAATTATTAAAAACTTTTTACCTAAAATTTGTCTCGTTAATTTTTTGATAAACATTTTTGATATTTTAAGATATATAAACATATTTTATAAAACTATTATAGCATTTTTTATAATTTTTGTTTGAAAAAAGTTAAGATACTTATTTTGGTATTTGTAAATTAGATAGAAAAATATTAAGAATTGCAAAAAAATTTTTGTTGTTGGGTTTGGTTTGGGTTAATTTTAGTAATAAAATGTTTTTAAATGCATTTATGCATTTTTTTATTCATAAATTTTTATTAAATAATATTAAAAAATAGCCTAAATGTTAAAAAGTACTCTTTTTATATTTTGGTATTCCTAATTAAAATTAAAAAAACAACCCTTTAATTTGCAAAAGAGTTGTTAAATAATAAATTATTTTTTTAATTAGAAAGTAAATATTTTATCTAGTTTGGTAAGGTTAGTTAATATTTCTTAAAAAATCAACTTTTAAACCAAATTTTAATATTAAAATTAATAAAATAATACCAATAATTATTTTGATGATACTATGTAAAAAGAAAAAAAATAATCCGATGATAAAAGCAATAATTATCATTTGATAATTGGGATTTAATGTGTTCCAAAAAGAAAATGTATTGCTTATAATTTGTTTTTTATCGATGATTTTAAAACCTCACTAATAATTGTATTTTTCGATGTTCAACATTATTAAAATGCTATATTAAAAGTCTAAAATAGTTTTAGAAAATATTTTAATAAACAATAAACACCAATATTAATTATAAGTGATTTTGGATTTTTTCAAACTTGTTTTAATGATTAGTTTGTTTTTTAAAATAATTTTTTTAATTCGGGGTTAAAAGCTTTGGCTTTAATCATTTCAATTTCGCGTTTATAAGGTGCTTTGTCATTGATATAGGGAGTTTCTAAAATTTTAGGGATACAAGCAAAAGCACGATGATAGATAATTTTGAGTAAAGTTTCAAAACCGATTTTGCCAAAACCGATGTTTTCATGGCGGTCTTTGTGACTATTACATTCGTTTTTAGAGTCGTTAATATGAATTACAGAGATATTTTGAAATCCTAAAATGGAATCTATCTTTTGGATAATTTCTTCTAAGTTTTCTTTTAAATCATAGCCAGCATCAAAAAGATGACAAGTATCAAGACAAAAAGAAACTCTTGTGTTGTTTTTAACTTGGGTTCTTATTTGTTGCAATTCTTCTAGGTTTTTCCCAATTTCAGTTCCCTTGCCTGCCATAGTTTCTAAGGCAACTTGGGTTTTTAAATGTTTAGTTTTTTCAAAAATTAAATCAAGGCTTTGAGCAATTAAACTAATTCCTTCTTGGGGGTTTGTTTTGAGATAGTTTCCTGGATGTAAAACCATTTTATTAATTTTCATTGCTGCAAAACGTTCTAATTCTTGGGATAAAAAATCAATTGCAAAAGCCCTTTTAGTCTCGTCGGGATTAGCAAGATTGATAATATAAGGAGCGTGCCCTACCAAATTATTTAAAGATAAATTGTTGTTTTGGACAATTTCTAAGGCTTGTTTAATTTTTAATTCTTCGGTTTTGGTTCTTATCGTATTTTGTGGAGCACCGCTATAAACCATCAAAGCATTAGCACCATAAGAAATGGCAGTTTGGATGGCTCCTTGAAAATTATGTGGTTTTTTCATAGCAACATGGCTTCCCAAAAATAACATGATAAAAGCTCCTTTATTGGTTTGTTTTTTTGATTTATTAGTTATAAATTAGTTTAGTTTTTTCTTGATAATTAGTTTTGTAATTCGTTAATTTATTTTTTTGATGGTTTTTGTGATTTGTATTTGGCTTTTGGTTTGAATTTTGCTTGCAAAAAAGTACTTTTGCTTTTGGGGGATTGGTTTTCTTTTTGGTTCTTTTTCTTATAATGGGGTTTTACTTGTTTGCTTTTAGTTTTTTTGTTGTTGTTTGTTTCTTGGACTGTGTTTTGAGTTTTATTTGGTGTTTCCAAAGTATAATCTTTATTATTTTCTTTTTTAGGAAGTTTGGATTCTTTGGTAAATTTGTTTTGTTTGAAAAATTGTTTTTGGTTAGATTGGCTAGATTGGTTGTAATTGTTTTTTTGGTTAGTTTGATTGTTTTGATTTTTTTGAATGTTTTTGGTATTTTTATTGTTTTTATTTGGCTTATCAGTTTTGGTAGTTGTAATAGTTTTGTAATTTTGATTTCTTATAAAACCATCTTTATTTAAAGAGGCTTGATGAAAAGTAATTCCTAATTGAATTAATCTTATTAATTTTGTCTTTTTGTTTAATGTCTTGGGGGTCGTACAAAACAATGATTTCACCTTTTTTGCCCATTCTTGATGTTCTACCACTTCTGTGGAAAAAAAATTCAAGGTGTGAAGGTAAGTTGTAGTGAATAACACAAGAAGCATCAAAATCAATTCCTCTAGCTGCAAGATCTGATGCAATTACGTACTGATATTTTAATTTATGGATAGCTTTAAGGCTTTGTTTTCTTTGTTTAACTGATAAAGCAGAGTTGTAATTAAGCAATTTGAGACTGTCATTTTGTAAAGTTTGAAATACTAATTCTTGTTCTTTTTTTTCATTGACAAATACGAGTGCTAAATAAGGATTAAGGACTTTGGTAAGATGAATTAAGGTCTGCATTCTGCTTGTAGTTGTTTCTAATACATAAAAAGTACGATTAAGATTACTTTGTTTATAAACATCAATAAAAGTAGATTTACCAAAATAACGATTAATAAAAGGTTTTAATTGTTCGGTAATGGTAGCTGAAAATAATAAAATTTTGGCTTTAAGATGATTAATTAAAGGGTCTAGGGAAGTTAAAAATACCTCATCAAACATCATATCAGCTTCATCAAGGACTAAATAAGATACATATTTTAAGTTAATTTTTTTTAGTTTAAACGCGTATTCTAATAACTTATCGGGAGTTGCAATAATTAATGGAGGTTGTTTTTTTTCAAAAGTAGCAATTGCTTTTTGTTTATCCATTCCTCCGTAAAGAATTTTGGTAAAATTAGTTTTTTCAATTTGTTTAAACATTTCCCATACTTGAAATACTAAATCATTGGTAGGGACTAAAATAATTGCTTGAGTAAATGGTTTTTGGAAATCAATTTTACTTAATATCGGTAAAAGATAAGCATGGGTTTTGCCTGTTCCTGTAGGAGCAATTCCTACTAGATTACCTGGTTTTTCAAATTGTGAAAAGACTTCTTTTTGGATGGGAGTTAAAGTTTGGAATTGAAGTTGTAATATTTTTTTTTGAATATAGTTTTGCAAGTTAAAAACCTCCTTAAATCATATATATTATACCAGTATTTTGGTAATTTGGAAGTATTTTAGTAATAAATTAATTTTGTTGCAATAAATTGTTGAAAAAAACTTATTTCCAGTTAAAATATAAGTAAGTCTTTGACTTGATTATAAATTATAATGACATATATTAAGGAAAGAAAATAGGGTAATGAAAACAAATAAAAATAATAAGAATAATGATAATAAGAAAAAGAAAAAACAAAACAATAATGATTTAAAACAAAGTAAGAAATATAATAATAAAACGAAATTAACCAAAGATAATAAAAATATTAAATCAAATAAAAAAGGTTTTAACTTTAGTTTTTCTAATTTATTATCTTGGGGTGTTGTTGTTTGTTTGTGTTCAATTCCTTTATATTATATATCTGCTACTGTTTGGGAACAAATAAAGAAATAATTAAAATTTAATCTAAGATATAAAAAAAACTATTTTCTTAATGAAAATAGTTTTTATCTTTATATATGGATTGTTTAGTTAATCAATTGTTATTTAGTATTTTTGTCTAATTCTTCTTTTCCTTTGGGAGATAATTCTTTGTATATTACATTATAAAGATTTTGTTGTTCTTTTAAGGCATAATCTAATTTTATCTTGTCTCTTTTAATTTCAGTTTCTAGATTATTTTTTGCCTTAATTGCTTTTTGTTTTGCAGCTAACTCGGCTTCGATTTTAGTTTGTAATTCCTTTTCTGGTGTTATTCCCCTCATTTGTTGCTGATATAAATTAAAATTTTTAATATGTTCATAATATTCCTTTTGATATTGTTCTATTTTGGGGTCTTTTTCTTTAGTAGCAATTTTTCTTTGTAATTGTTCAATTTTTCTTTGATAATCTTCAATCTCTTTTTTTATTTCTTTTAATTCATTAATTTTGTTGCGGTCCAAGCTTGTTTAGTTATTTTCTGATTCATTTTTTCCTTTATCAATGAATGATTTATCTTTATCTATGTTGTTAATTAAGTCGTTATTGTGTTTAATTCCATCATCTATTTTAATCATTTCTGGTAATTGTTGGTTTTGAAAAGTTGCAGCTTTAATGCGTTCTAATGCTTCATCAATCTGTTGTTTATATTCGTTATATGCTTTTGGTGATAATTTATTTTTTAGTTTAGGTAGTAAAAAAGATTGCATTATGTGTTTCACGAAGTTTAAACCGTCTTCTTGGGTTGGTTCAATTCCTTTTCTTTCGATTTCTTGTTTTATGTCATCCATTTTATTTTTAATATCTAAAGGTGCATTTGCCATATAGTATTCAAATTCAAATTTAGAATTAAGTTGTCTAAATAAATGAAACAGTTAGTTATTACTTCCTGTTGTGCTTGTAGTTGTTTTGCTTGTGTCTTCTTTGGCAGGTTCTTGTTTAGATTTTAAAACCCAACAAATACCTAAAATTAATCCTAACATTAATACTGTAAATGCTACTGTTAATATTATAAAATTTTTATTATTTTTTTG
Organism: Onion yellows phytoplasma OY-M; assembly: GCA_000009845.1. Classification (GTDB taxonomy): domain Bacteria; phylum Bacillota_I; class Bacilli_A; order Acholeplasmatales; family Acholeplasmataceae; genus Phytoplasma; species Phytoplasma asteris. The sequence continues at coordinate 500,203 of AP006628.2, read as the reverse complement.
TTGTAAATGCATTTTCAATTCCTTTTTATTTAATTTATTAGTTATATTGAATTAAGTAATTTCTCTTTTTCTCTAAGTTTTTCCAATTCTTCTAAAATATCATTAACTTCTTTTATTAATCTTTCTTGAAGTTCTTTTATTTCTTTTGCTTTTTTACCGTCTGAATTTGATATTGCAGTTTCGAAATCATTTTCAGAATCTTTTAATGGTTTTTTAATTTGTGATAATGTTAGTTTTAATGATATTTGTTGGGAATTAATTTGTTCTAGCATAAGTTGTTTTTTTGTCATTTTCGGTCTGCCTGATATCATTTCATTATTGCGTTCAATTTCATCATCTATTTTACCTATTAATTTTTTTGCTTATTCATTTGACTCTTCTACTTTTTTACTTTGTGTTTTGTTTTTTTGAAACTCTTCGATTGATGTGAATATAAAACAAATAACAAAAAATAAAATTGCAATTACAACTACAGGTTTATTTACTTTTTTTATCTTTAATAAATGGATTCCAAAAAAACATTCCTTTACTCTCCTTTTAGTTTTCAGGGAATAAAAAACTCCCTTACCTTTATTTTACTCTTTTTTTTGCAAGTTTTTTGCTCATTTTCCATTATTTTTCTCATCTTTTATATCATTTTCTTATCTTTTCTTACTTTTTGCTAATCTTTTTTGTTATAATTAACAAAGAAATTATTATTTATAAATAATATATATAATGCGATATAAATATAAAGGAATATATTAAAGGAATTAAAATGAAAACCAATAAACATCAATTTATTAAAGTTCGCGGAGCTCGTCAAAATAATTTAAAAAATATTAATATTGATATTCCCAAAAATAAATTAGTTATTATAACAGGATTATCAGGTTCTGGCAAATCTTCTTTAGCTTTTGATACTTTATATCAAGAAGGAAAAAGAAGGTATGTAGAATCATTAAGTGCTTATGCTAGACAATTTTTAGGTAGTTTTGAAAAACCTGATGTAGATAGTATTGAAGGTTTGAGTCCTTCTATTAGTATTGACCAAAAAACAACTTCTAATAATCCTCGTTCTACTGTGGGAACTATTACAGAAATATATGATTATTTAAGATTAATTTATGCCAATATTGCAGTTCCTTTTCATCCTGAAAAAAATATTGTCTTAGAAAAACAAACCAAAGAACAAATGATTACTAAAACTAATCAAATATTTTCCAAGCAACTAATATTAATTCTTGCTCCTATAATTGAAAGAAAAAAAGGTACCCATCAAAAAACCTTAGAAGCTCTTGCCAAAGATGGTTTTAATAGAGTAATGATTAATGATACTATTTATTTAATGGATGATATTCCTTCTTTATCAAAAAATCAATATCATAATATTTATGTAGTAATTGATCGTTTTGAAGTTAATTCAGATAATCAAACTCGTCTTTTTGAAGCCTTAGAACAAGCTCTAAATTTAGCTCAAGGAAAAGTTTTTATTATGAATTATCAAATTAAAAATAGTAATGATAGTAATAAGAATGAAAACAACAATAAAAACCATCAAATATTAAAACTAAATTGCAATTATCATTTAGAAGGCATTAATTTTGATATTCCCTTGCGCGAATCAAGACTTTTTTCATTTAATACTCCTTTAGGAGCTTGCCAAAGTTGTAAAGGGATTGGAAAAACAGCAGAAATTGATTGCGATATGATTCTAGATTATGAAAAACCATTAAATAAAGGTGCAATTTTAATTTTTAAAAGTAATAATGAATATAATAATTTTGCTAGCAAAGAACAAGAATTAAAAGCTGTATGCAATCATTATCAAATTGATATGACTGTTCCTTTAAAAAAAATAGATCCCCAAAAACTAAATATTATTCTTTATGGTTCACCTGACCAAATTCCTTTAACGCCTCCTTTGCGTTTTTCTCGTTTTTCCAAAAATACCACCACCAAAACTCCTAAATATGATTTTTTTGAAGGTATAGCTTCTATGCTTAAAAGACGTTTTGAAGAAACAACCAGCGAATGGCTCAAAAAATGGCTTTTTAATTATATGATGGAAAAAAAATGCAAAACATGCCAAGGACAAAGACTTAATCAAGGGGCTTTACTTTTTAAAATTAATAATAAAAATATTTATGAAATAACTGATTTATCAATTGAACAAACCCTTGCTTTTTTCCAAAATTTAGAATTGTCCAACGAAGAGACAAAAATTATTAATTTAGCTCTCAAAGAAGTTATTAATCGTCTTACTTTTTTACAAGAAATTGGGTTAGGATATCTTTCTTTATCGCGCAGTGGAGCAACTCTTTCGGGAGGAGAAGCACAAAGAATTAGACTTGCTACTCAAATTGGCTCCCAACTTTCAGGAGTACTTTATGTCCTTGATGAACCTTCCATTGGATTGCACCAAAAAGACAACGATCTTTTAATTAAATCACTTCAAAAAATGCGAGATTTAGGCAATTCTTTAATTGTAGTAGAACACGATCATGATACAATGCTTGCCTCTGATTATTTAATTGATATTGGTCCTCAAGCAGGCATTTTGGGAGGGAAAGTACAAGCTTTTGGCACACCCCAAGAAGTAATGCAAAACAAAAACAGCCTTACAGGAAAATACTTATCTAAAAAAATCCAAATTACATTTCCCAAAACTAGAAGAAAAGGCAATAAAGATCATATTTTAGTTACCAAAGCTTCTAAAAATAATCTTAAATCAATTGATGTTTGCTTTCCTATGCAACAATTAATTGTAGTTACAGGCGTTTCTGGTTCGGGAAAATCTACTTTAGTAAATGATGTTTTACTTGATTGTTTACAACAAAAATACAGCAAAAAAAACAAAACTCAACAAAAAGATTTTAGTCATTTAGTAAACGATTTTAACAAAGTCAAAAAAATAGTTGAAATTTCACAAGACCCAATTGGTAAAACTCCTCGCAGTAATCCCCTTACTTATACTGGTGTTTTTGATGAAATTAGAGAACTTTACTCCAAAACTAAAGAAGCCCAAATGAAAGGTTATCAAAAAGGGCGTTTTTCTTTTAACGTTAAAGGCGGTAGATGTGAGGCTTGTAGTGGCGATGGAGTTAAAAAAATATCTATGCATTTTTTACCAGATGTCTATGTTATGTGCGAAGCTTGTAAAGGAACTCGTTATCAAAAAGAAACTTTAAGCATCAAATACAAAGATAAAACTATTGCAGATATTCTTGCTATGAGTGTTGAAGAAGGGGTTTTATTTTTCCAAAATCATCCCAAAATTAAACATCAATTAGAAATTTTACAAAATGTAGGGCTCGGCTACATTAAATTAGGACAGTCCTCGCCAACTTTATCCGGAGGAGAAGCCCAACGAGTTAAATTAGCAAGCGAACTACACAAAAAAGTTATTCCAGGTGCTTTGTATATTTTAGATGAACCTACCACAGGACTTCATTCAGAAGATGTTAGACAATTGCTTAAAGTTCTTCATCAAATGACAGATCAAAAAGCTACTATTGTTGTAATTGAACATAATTTAGATGTAATTAAAAATGCTGATTATATCATTGATTTAGGTCCTGAAGGAGGAGCTTGTGGCGGATATGTAGTTGCAACAGGAACCCCAGAACAAGTAAGCCAAAATGAAAAAAGTTATACTGGTAAATATTTAAAAAAGATTCTTAACGAAAAAAAATAAATCCAAAATTTAAAGATGCAATCAAACTTTGAATTTAGATAAATCCCAACTAACTACATCCCAAACATTGGACTAATTAAAATCAATTTAACAATTTAAAAAACTAATATTTAAAAAAAATTGCAAAATGGGCAAAAACAAAAACCACTTTTAAACTCACACCAACTCAGAAAGCAAAAATTACTAATAATTTCAAGAAATATTTAGTTATTATGGTATAATAAATAGTAGGAAAGAAAAGTAATTTACACAATTACAAAATTTATAAATGACAATTATTTTTCTACCACAAAATATTTATAAAAAAGATTAAATGAATTAAAAAAAGCTAAAAAATTAAACTAAATAAACCCGCGAACCCAAAAAACAACTTTTAATTTAGTTAAAAAAACTTAATTATAAATTATTTGCCAAATTGTAAAACAAAAAAGCAAAAACCCAACTTGTTTCCCCAAAAAACAATTAACACTAATTTAATTGGAATTTGCTTATATAATCAATATATAAATGAAAAAACTCATAATTATTTGCAACTATTTGCACCAATCAAACCAAATAACCCCCAACAACAATATTTTTTAGTTTTTATTGATGCTTCATAATCAAAATAAATAACACCCCAAAACATAAAACAAACCCCAACAAACCAAAAAAGGAAAAGGTATTAAAAATGGAAATTAAAAAAATCAACGATCAAAAAGTACAATATTTTTTTGAAGTTTCTTCAAAGGAATTAGAAACCCAACTGGCTAGTGCTTATGAAAAAATTAAACCAAAAGTAGAAATTAAAGGTTTTAGAAAAGGGCACGTTCCAAGAAAAATTTTTGAAAATCGTTTCGGTAAAGATAATTTATACTCCGATGCATTAGAAAATATCGTGCAAACCAAATATCAAGAAGTCCTACAAAAAAAAGATTTCGAAAGTATGGGAATGCCTCAAGTAATTGATTTAGACGAAAAAAAACTTAAAGATAATCAAAATTTTACTTTCGGACTGGAATTTATCGTTAAACCTAAAGTTACTTTAAAAAAATATTTAGGGTTAGAAATTACAAAAGACGATCTTGAAGTAACAGATTATGAAGTGGAAGAAAAAATAAATTCCTTATTAGAAAAACAAACAACTTTGGAATCCAAAACCCAAAACGACTTTTTGGAATTAACAGACATTGCTATTTTTGATTTTGAAGGCTTTGTTGATGACAAACCTTTTGAAGGTGGCACTGCCAAAGATTTTAGTTTAGAAATTGGCTCTGGTCAATTTGTACCTGGTTTTGAAGACCAAATGTTAGGGATGAAACAAGGACAAACCAAAGACATTAATATCACTTTTCCAAGCGATTACCACCAAAAAAGTTTAGCTAATCAAAAAGCTGTTTTTAAAGTAACTCTACACCAAATCAAAACTAAAAAAATACCTCAACTAACAGATAATTTGGTAAAATCACTTAAACTTGTCAATGCTTCAACCGTAGAAGAATTAAAAAACAACACTAAACAAACTCTTTTAGCTCAAAAAAAACACAAAGAAAAAGAAAACGTTGAAAAACAAGTAATAGAACAATTAGTTAAAAATTCCGAATTAGAAATTCCTCAAGAAATTGTTTCCCAAGAACAAATCCGCCTCCAAAAAGAATTTGAAGCACAATTAAAACAACAAAATTTAACTTTGGAACAATACAAACAATATTTAGGTATTGATGATGAAAAAATGGAAAAAGAATTCAGCCAACAAGCACAAAAAAACATCGAATATCAACTTATTATGGAACAAGTTGCAGCCCAAGAAAAACTAACTATTTCCCAAGAAAAAATCGAACAAAAATACCAAAACTTAAGTAACCATTACAAAGTTCCAGTTAATCAAATCAAACAAAACCTTCCTGAAAAAAACCTAAAACATTCTCTTTTGATGGGTGAAGCCTTAGAACTTGTTATTAATAAAGCTGTTGTTGCTAAATAAAATTTATCACCCCACCAAAAAATCACTCCACAACTTAAAAATGAAAAAGTTTAAAAGTTAAAAAAATATCGAAAGGATGAAAATATATGAAAACCAAAAACAAAAAATTAAAATCCGATCTTTCTATGGATGCATTTGAAGATATTTTTCAAGAAATTCCTGAACAACTTCCAGTTGTAGTTATCAGCGAAGTAATGCCTATTCCAAATGTTGATTTTCGTATTGAAGTATCAGACAATTCTTATTTAAAAGCTTTAAAAGAGTCAGAAACTAACGCAAATTCTTTTGTTATTCTTTTAACTCAAAAAGATTTATCACCCAACAAACCCAAACTAACTAACCTTCAACGTTACGGTGTATTGGCACAAATAATTACCAAAGTAAAAATCCCTCACGGCGATTTTAAAGTGAGATTTCGCATTTTACAAAGAGTAAAAATTGATAAATTTTTGCAAAAAGAACCTTTTTTAAAAGCCTCATATGAAAAAGTCAACACCATTTATGGAAACGTTGAAGAAGAAAAAGCCTTAATCAAGCTAGTTATAGAAAAAATTATGGACAAACCTTTTCAACTGCTTGTTCAAAACACCAATAATTTTTTAGATATCATCAAAACAGAACCAGAAACAGAAAATATCACTGATATCATTGTTTTTAATTTAAAAATCGATGATTTAGATAAATATAAATACCTTAAAGAAGCTCACCTTAATAAAAGAATTTTTTATATTCTTCAAGACATCCAAAGTTTACTTATAGGACTTGATTTAGAACAAAAAATCAATGAAAAAGTAAAACAAAGTATTGATGAAAACCAAAAAGAATTTTATTTAAGAGAAAAAATGAAAGTGATTCAACTAGAATTAGGGGAAAAAGCCAAAAAGGAAGAAGAAATTGCAGAATTGCGCAATAAAATCAAAAAAACTCCTTTACCTCCTGAAATCAAAAAAAAAGCTTTACAAGAATTATCACGTTACCAATCATCATCATCTTTAATGGCAGAATCTTTTGTAATTAAAAATTATCTTGATTTTTTACTGGAATTACCTTGGGGCAAGACCAGCCAAGATGAAAACGATTTAGTTGCCATTGAAAAAACCTTAAATAACCAACATTACGGACTTGAAAAAGTCAAAGAACGTATTTTAGAATATGCAGCAGTCAAAATAATGACTAAGAAAAACCCTCAAAATATTTTATGTCTTGTAGGTCCTCCAGGAGTGGGGAAAACCTCACTTGCTTCTTCTATTGCCAAAGCTTTAGGACGCCAATTTGTCAGACAATCCTTAGGCGGTTTAAAAGAAGAATCAGAAATTAGAGGCCACAGAAGAACTTATATTGGAGCTATGCCTGGACGCATTCTTGCAGGCATTAGAGACGTCAAAACAATTAATCCTGTCTTTTTATTAGACGAAATTGACAAACTAGTAGCCAATTATAACTTTGATCCTGCATCAGCTTTATTAGAAGTCCTTGACCCACAACAAAATATTAATTTTATGGATCATTTTTTATCCGAACCATTTGATTTATCCCAAGTATTATTTATCACCACTGCCAATTACCTTGACAATGTTCCCGAAGCTTTAAAAGACCGTATGGAAATTATCGAAGTAAGTTCTTACACTGAAAAAGATAAAATTAACATCGCTTCTAAATATCTTTTAAAAAAACAACTCAAAAATCACGGAATCACTGACACAAATTTAGTTATTGACAATGATACTATCCTTTATTTAATTAGACATTACACCAAAGAAGCAGGAGTAAGAGAGTTAGATAGAATCCTTGCAGAACTAGCTAGAAAAACAGTTAAAGAATGTTTAATTACCAAAAAAGAACAAGTAATTATTACTCCTCAAAACGTTACTAAATACTTAGGTAAAGAAAAATACCTACATCTTTTAGATGAACAAAAAGAAAAAATAGGCTCCACTAACGGACTTGCCTATACTTATTTTGGAGGCGATTTGCTTCCAGTAGAAGTTACTTATTACAAAGGTAAAGGACAATTAGTCCTTACAGGTAAATTAGGAGAAGTCCTTAAAGAAAGTGCTTATACTGCTTTAAGTTTCATCAAAGCTAACTGTCAAAATTTAGGAATTGATGCCAATATTTTTGCAGAAAACGATTTTCACATTCATCTTCCAGAAACAGCCATTCCTAAAGATGGTCCTTCAGCTGGAATTACTATTGCTACTTCCCTTGTCTCTGCAATTACGCAAAAATATGTTAAAAAAGGTTTGGGAATGACAGGAGAAATTACTTTACGAGGCAATATTTTAGCTATCGGAGGCTTAAAAGAAAAAGCTATTGCTGCTAATCGTAGCGGTCTTGACACTATTTTTATTCCTCAAGAAAATATCAAAGATATTGAAGATATTCCTGAAGAAGTAAGAACTAAATTAAATATTATTCCTGTATCAAACATTTCTGATGTTTTTTCGCAAGTATTTGTTTGATTAAGATATAAAAAACACCATCTTTAAGATGGTGTTTTTTGTTTTTATACATAATTAAAAAGTTTTCAAAACTTCAATTATTATTTAATATTTATTTTTTTCGATAAAAATTACAAAAGAATAAAGGGGCAAAAAATCATTTACAAAGAAAAATTTACTTTCCTCCAATATTTAAATCCCCTACATAAACGCTAGAACTACCAAATCCTGAAGTTTGAAATTCAAAATCATTAGCAATGGTGTCTACATTTTTAAGAATATCAAAAAAATTACCAGAAACAACAATCATTTTAACAGGAGTTGTAACTTTACCTTTTTCAATTCTAAAACCACTAGCTTGTAGGCTAAAATCTCCACTAACAGTTTTAATTCCTGCATGCATCCCTACTAAATCAGTAATATAAATACCATTTTGAATAGGTTCAATCATTTCTGAAAAACTTTTTTTGCCAGGCACCAAATAACAATTAATCATAGAAGTACTGCCATCAAAACCGTTTCCAGTTGGAGCTTGTTTAAAAATGCGAGCAGTTTTTAAGTTGTGGATAAATCCTTGAAAAACTCCTTTAGTAATAATGGGTTTGGTTTGGCAAGCTACTCCTTCATCATCAAATTTTTCTTTAAAATAAGCCCCATCGTTTAAAGGATCATCAATAATACTAACTTTTTCAGAAGCAATTAAACAATTAACTTTATCTTTTAATTTAGTTAAGTTGCGATAAGCACTTGTACCAGTAAAAATATCGCTGAAACTTTCCAAAAGGTCTGCAAACATTTCATTAGAAAAAACAACTGGATATTTTTGAGATACCAAAGATTTAGCTCCTAATTTTTTTTCGCCCATCTCAACAATTTCAGTACCTAATTTAACAGGATTGAAGGTTACAAAATCCTTAGCTAAAATACTTTTGCCATAACTTTCAATTTCGCCTTCTTTTTGAAAAACCGCAGAAGCATACAAATAAGCAAAGCTGTTTTGGTGCGATAAATTGAGCCCTTTGGAATTTAATAATGTTTTTTTATGATAAAATTCTTGGTAAATAATGCCATTAGTAGCTTGCAAATGGGAACTTTGCAACATTGTTTTTTCTAACTGCAACAACAAACTTTGTTTTTGTTCTAATGGAACTTGCCCAAAATCAAAGTTATTTTCCAATACTTCAGGATAACTGGAAGATCCTTCAAAAATAAGAGCAGGTTCTTTAGAAGTAATTGTTTGGCAATTTTCTTTGAGGGTTTCAAAGGCATTATCAAAAGCGCTGCCAGTTAATTGTTCTAAAGCAATAGAAGTTTTTTTATTGGCAAAAATACCTCTTATAACTGCAGAAGCAACATCGCTCCAAACACAAGCATCTATTTTGCCTTTATCCAAAGATAGTTTAAAAGTTTGACTTTCATGAATTGCAATTTCTAATGCTTCAAAACCTTGTTGCATTCCTTTTTCTAACCATTTTTGATAATTGTTAGGAGTGGGGTTTGTGTGAGTGGTTTGGCTTTGGAGTTTTGGGGTTTTTGTTACGTCGTTTATCATTTTTGATTTCCTCCTACAATCATTTCTTTTACTCTAATAGTGGGTTGTCCTACATCAACTGGTAGAGAACCAGAACAAGAACCACACATTCCTTGACCTAAAACTAAATCATTGGCAACACGGTCAATTTTAAATAAAATATCTGCTCCATGACCGATTAACATCGCTCCTTTAACATGGGTTGTTAATTTACCATTTTCGATTAAATAGCCTTCATTAACTACAAAATTAAATTCTCCAGTAGCAGGAACAACTGTTCCACCACCTAGACTTTTAGCATAAAGACCGTAAGGAGTATCTGCAATAATTTGTTCGGGCGTTTCTGTGCCTTTTTCGATGTAGGTGGAATTCATGCGCGAAGTAGGAGAGTATTTATAAGATTGTCTACGTGAAGAACCGGTAGATTGCATCTTCATTTTGCGTCCGTTTCTAAAATCAATTAAATAACCTTTAAGGATACCTTTTTCAATTAAAAGATTTTTTTGGGTGGGATTTCCCTCGTCATCAAAATTAAGACTGCCCCAAGACGCTTTAATAGTTCCATCATCATAAGCAGTTACAACTTCAGAAGCAACTTTTTGATTTAATTTATTACAAAAAGGAGAAAGGCCTTTAGCAACTGCAGTAGCTTCAAGGGGATGTCCGCAAGCCTCATGGAAAATAACGCCTCCAAAACCATGATTAATTACAACTGGCATAGTTTGAGGTTTTAAAAATTTAGCATCTAATAAAGCAACTGCTTGTTTTGCTACTTGTTTGGCAATTGTTTCTAAATCAATTACATCCAAGAATTCCAATCCCATTGCGCGTCCAGGACCTTCAAAGGCTTCTTGCATTTCTTGTCCTCTTTGTGCAACTCCTACAAGCCCACATCTAATATAATTGCGTGTGTCATTTTGATAAACTCCTAAAGTATTAGCAATTAAAACATGTTGTTCTTTTTGGCTTAAAGAGGTGATGGATTGAATAATTTGAGGATCATAATTTTGAATAATAGCCGATAATTTAAGTAATTTTTGGGCTTTTTGTTCTTGAGTCATGCTGTTATAAGGTTTTTGGATAGTATTTTTTAGGGGTTTTTCGGTTTGCAAGGCAATAACTTTATTTGCTTTTCCTTGAAAAGATTTTTTTAATTTTAAAAGCAAGGATAAAACATTTTGATAATCAGTTTTATTGGTATATCCATAAACTTCATCAAAGCCTTTTAATAAGCGAATTCCTACTCCAAAAGTATTAGAAGTATCAGCAGAAACTACATCTTTGCCAATTACTTTAAGGGTATGAGAATAAGCATTTTCAAAAAATAATTCTGCAAAATCAGCTCCCTTATCTAAAGATAAATTTAGAATTTTTTGAATATCTTCTTTATTTAACATCAAATAATATTCTCCTTTATATTGTTTGTAAATCTCTTTTATTTTATCATTTTTTTAAGCTTTTTAAGCATATTATATAAAAGTTTTCCAAATGAATTTATTATTGTTTTGTTAATTTGTTTGTTTTTATATGTTATAATAAAATACACAATTAAAGAGGAGCATATAAAAGCATAAAAACGTTGAAATAAGTATTTTTAATTCGTTTATTGCATTTCATCATCAAAATATTAACTTAAAAAACTTGATATAATATAAATATTTATTTTTAAAATCATTATAATATTATAAAAAGAAAAGAGGCAAGTAAATGTTTAGAATCAAATTTATTATTTTTAAACCAGAATTAGATAAACAAGGAAGAAAGCAAATAGATTTTTGGAAAACTCAAATTAGAAATATTTTTAATTTCCTTTTCTTTTTGGTAATTTTGTTATCTTCGGGGTTTATTTCATTTCATATAGATAGTATTTTAAAACAAAATACCACATTACACCCTTTAATGAAAAATTTTCTTATTATGATGAAATTATTTTTTTGGATATGTTCACTTTTATCCCTTCCATTTGTTTTTTGCTCGTTTTTTTTGATGGGTGTAGATAGTATGAAAGGAAGAACATTTAGCCAATTCATTTTAAGTAAAATATATTCAAAACCACAAATTGCTCCTAATGGTAAAAATAACCAATCCAAAAATAATACAAATACCCCCAAAAAATAACAAAAATAAATATAAATGTCAACAATAAATAAAACAAAAACTCCTTATAATATATAAGGAGTTTTTTCAATATTCTTTTATATCTTTGAAACAAATAATTATTTAGTAGCAAGAATAGCAAGAAAGGCTTTTTGGGGTAATTGAACTTTTCCTAATGTTTTCATTTTCTTTTTACCTTTTTTTTGTTTCTCTAATAATTTCTTTTTACGAGTAACATCGCCTCCATAAAGTTTAGCTGTTACATCTTTACGCATAGCTTTGATAGTTTGTCTGGCAATAATTTTTTTACCCAAAGCTGCTTGAATAGGAATTTCAAACATTTGTTTAGGAATAAATTCTTTTAAAGTCTCACAAATAGCCTTTCCTCTTTCATAGGCAAAATCATGATGAACAATTAAAGATAGAGCATCAACAATTTCTCCATTTAATAAAATATCCATTTTTTGTAATTTAGAAACACGATATTTATCTATTTCATAATCAAAAGAAGCATAGCCTTTGGTTAATGATTTTAACTTATCAAAATAACTATAAATAATTTCTGAAAAAGGCAGCAAATAATTAATCATTACTCTTTGGCTATCAATATATTCAATATTTTGAAGGGCTCCTCTTTTGTTTTGGGAAAGCTCCATTACTTTACCAATATAGATTTCAGGACACATAATAGTAGCTTTAATGAAGGGTTCTTCAATGCGGTCAATCATTTGAGTGGATGGAAGTTTGGAAGGATTATCAACTAAAAGTTTTTCTCCTTTGATAGAATAAACATGATAAATAACAGAAGGAGCAGTAGCAATTACTTCTACTCCAAATTCGCGACTAATTCTTTCTTGAATAATTTCCATATGCAAAAGTCCCAAAAACCCAGTTCTAAAACCAAGTCCCAAAGCATTAGAACTTTCAGGTTCAAAAATTAAGGAAGAATCGTTGAGTTTTAGTTTTTCCAAAGCTTCTTTAAGGATGTCATATTTATTGGTTTCGACAGGATAAAGTCCACAAAAAACTACTGAATTCATTTGTTTGTATCCCGGTAAAGGTAGCAAAGCTTGATTGGTTTGCGAAGTAATGGTGTCTCCAACTCTTACATGATTAATACTTTTAATAGCAGCAGTAAGATAACCTACATCACCTGGTGCCAAAAAATCTTTTACAATTTGTTTGGGATTATAAACTCCTACTTCAACTACTTCATAAACACTATTACTTGCCATAAAACGAATTTGATCGCCTTTTTTAACTGTGCCATTGACGATTCTAATGGAAGGCACAACTCCTTTATAAGAATCAAAATAAGAATCAAAAATTAAGGCTTGCAAGGGCTTTTGAATGTCTCCTTGAGGAGGTGATATTCTAGTTACTATTTGTTCCAAAATATCAATGACTCCAAGCCCTGTTTTTCCACTTGCAATTAAGGCTTGTTCAGGGTCAAGTCCCAAAGTTTCTTTAATTTCTTCTTTAACTTTAGGAACATCTGCGCTTGGCAAATCCACTTTATTCAAAACAGGAATAAGGGTTAAATTGTTATCAACAGCTAAATAAACGTTGGCAAGAGTTTGGGCTTGAATGCCTTGGGCAGCATCAATAATTAAAATAGCACCTTCGCAAGCTGCCAAAGAACGCGATACTTCATAACTAAAATCAACGTGTCCGGGTGTGTCAATCAAATGCATAATATAATTTTTGCCATCTTTGGACTTGTAGTTAATTTCTACAGCATTTAATTTAATAGTAATTCCGCGCTCGCGTTCTAAGTCCATGGAATCCAAAATTTGTTCTTTCATTATTCTTTTGTCAATTGTGCCTGTAAATTCTAAAATACGGTCGGCCAAAGTTGATTTACCGTGGTCAATGTGGGCGATAATGGAAAAATTACGTATGCGTTTTTGCCTTTCTTTTAATTGTTCTATGTTCATTTTTTGTTTATTTCCTTTATATTTTGGTTGGTTGGTTTTAGTTTGTTTTTGTGGGTTTTAATGTGGTTTGTGCTTGGTAGAATTAATTTTTTGATTTTTATTGGTTTTTAATTGTGAAATGATATTTTATAGTTATTATTTTTTTGGTTATTGGGTTTGGTAGTTTGTTAAGGTTGTTTTATTCTTTTTTAAGTTTTTTAAAATAACTATTATAAATCATTGTAAAGTTAAATTATTTAATATCTAATTCAAAAGTTATTATAACAAAAAAATAGTTTCTAGGTGCAAAATTAGTGTTTTTTTGTAATTTTAAAGTTATTAAAGTTATAAATTATGTTAAAATCCAATTAAATCACATTTTTATTTTGACAAAAAAATTATAAAATAAGAATAAATAAGTAGTATAGCAAGCAAAATTATAATAAATAATTAGCAAAAAAGACCAACTTAAAGTCGATCTGAATTTGTTTTTAATTTGAAAATATGGCAAGTTTTAAATATTTTGAAAAGTATTGGAACTAACTAAATAATTTATTGTTCAGTTTCTTTGGATTTTTTTGAAGGTGAATTGGGGATGAATTTATCTATAAATTCTTCGGTAAGCATTAAGGCATTTTGAGGACTTATAGGTTTGTTAAGTGTAGGATGGTATTTTTCCTTACCTGGTTTAAATAAATGATATTTTTTGTAAATGTTAGTCATTTTTGGGCTTCTCCAAAAAAAATAAATATTTTGGCTTTCATTTTTCATTTGTAAAATATCATCTAAAGTGTATTTGTTCCAATCACTAATATCAAACTTATCAAAAGGAGATTCAAAATAAATCCCTACTAAATCTAAAGGAGGAGTTTTGATTCCTGTCATAACGCTATATAAAAAAGCGCCTGCAAGATCTTGTCCATTAAATGAAGGGAAACAAGCTACCCAACCATCATATTGAGGTTGTATTTTGTAGATAATTTTATGCATTAAAGTAGGTTTTAGATTTTCCATATAAACATGGGTTTCAGAATTTTTAAGTGTGCCATCTTGCATAAATTCACTATCAGGCACTATAAAATGATAATGTGTTTTGTCATTTACTGTTTGAATATAAAGAGGTAGTGTTTCTTTTTCTTGTTGTAATTCTTGTGTTTTTGGTTTTGTCAAATTGGGAGTTTTGACGAAATTTTGTTGATTGGGTTTTTGGGTTTGGTTATTAGTTAATTGTATTTTTTCTGATGATCTAAAGGTTGAATGTCTTTTTTGTAAACTTAATATTAATAACAATAATACTAATATTATTGATGAAATAACACATAAAAAGGACACTAATTTATATTTTTGATTAAATAATTTAATATTCAAAATGTTTGTTTCCTTAATAAAAAATAAAATAATAGGGTTAAATGAATATTAAATAATTATTTTATTGTATTTTTTTTAACTGCTCAAGCTAAAGTTTTTTGAATGTTTCTGTAATTAAAAAGATTTAAGGAGGATATCTATATTTTTTTAATTTGGCAAGTTTGTTTTTTGCTACTGTTATCAAATCAAAAAAATTATTATAAAAATGAGCCATTAATTATGCTTTCTAAAGAAAAAAGAATTTTTACTAAACTTGTTATTTTAAAATTTTTTTAAAACAATCTAAAATTGGTGTTTTGTTTTTGCTGAGATGTTAATTATTTTATTGTTGTTGTTTTTATTTTTTTGGTATAGAATTATTGTAAATTTTTCATAATTATTTAAGGTATGCTATCAAATAAAATAAAAAAAGACCTTTCAATTAGAAAAGTCTTTAAAAAATTATTTATTATTTGGGTAGTTTTTCAATTCAATTAGGTAATAAGTTTTTTTATACATTTGTAATTGTTGATATATTTGATCTAATAATTTATTGTTGAATTTATGTTGTTTTTCATCGTTTAAATTGCAGAATTGTTTGGTAAGTTCTATTGCCTCGTCGATTATAATGGCATGAGAAATGTTTGTTTCTAACAATTCATAAGTAGCTAAGCGAATGATTGCTCTGTCTACTTTGTTAAGGCGATTTATTTTATAATCATATAAACTTTTTGTGATGATTTCATCAATAAATTTAAGATTGGTGATGATTTTTTGAAAAAAAGTAAAAATGGGATTGGGATTTGTTTGTGACAAAGTCAAATTATTTTGGTAAAAATCATATTGATATAATAATTTCATCACTTCAATTCGTAATAACCGTGATTCTTTTTTATTTTGAGTATGTTTCATGGTAAATTATTTTAATGTTTGAGTAAGGTTATTTTGTACTTTTTCCCAGTCTAAGACACTAAAAAAAGCTTCAATATAATCAACTCTACGATTTTGATAACTTAAATAATAAGCATGTTCCCAAACATCTAGACCCAAAAGAGGAGTTCCTTGGTTTAGAACTACATCTTGATTAGGAGTAAAAGTAATTGCAAGTTTTTGTTGTGGAGTTAATACAAGCCAAGCCCAACCGCTTCCAAAAATGGTTTTAGCAGCATTAGCAAATTTGTCTTTGAAAGAATCTATAGAACCAAATTCGCAGTCAATCATTTCTTTTAATAATCCTTGAGGAGTATTGCCATTATTTACTTTTAGAATGTTCCAAAAAAAAGAATGATTAAAATGTCCGCCACCATTATTTCTAACTGTTTGTCTAATATCTTGTGGTACTAACGATAAATCAGTTAGCATTTGTTCCAAAGATAAATTTAGTTGAGGGTGTTTTTTGAGAGCATCATTAAGGTTATTAATGTATGTTTGATGGTGTTTGAGATGATGTAATTGCATAGTTTGAGTATCAAAAAAAGGTTCTAAAGCATCATATTGATAAGGAAGAGAAAGTAGAGTAAAGTTCATTTGTTTGCTCCTTTAATGGTTAATGAAAAGATTTTTTGGGGGGTAGTGTTGGAATGAGGGGTTAATTGTGATAAAATGGAATAAAAAAACACTGTTTGTAATTATAACAAACAATGTTTTATTGTGTTTTTGTCTTTTGTGTTTTTTTATCTAATTTATTTTTGTCGCGCATTTGGTAGTTTGCAAATAGTTATTGAGATTTAACTTCTAAAGCCTTAAGTCCTGCTAAATTGAGTAATCCCCAAGGTTTGTTGAAATGGGGTTGGAAGAAAAAGTCAACAAAAGCAAGTTGTTCTACTGTCATTTGGTTTTGCATACAAACACTTAAAGTATTCATTTTTTCAGTTAAATCAACGCGAGAAACAATTTGTCCTCCCAAAATTTTACGAGTTTCTTTGTCAAAAACAAGCTTTAACATTACAGCATCATAATCAGGCATAAATTCAGGTCTATTAGCATCTTTGATTGTAACAGTACCATAGTTTTTACCTAAAGCTTTGGCTACATTTTCAGTAAGTCCTGTTGAAGAAATACTCAAATCAATAATTTTAATGCCACTTGTTCCTTGAGTTCCTAAATATTTTACGCAAGGTTTTTCAATGTTAAGTCCTACAAGTGTTCCCATTCTAATAGCATTAGTTGCTAAAGGCATGTATTTTACTTCTTGGGTAGGGTTGTAATAAACGTTAACACAATCGCCACAAGCATAAACATCAGGGTCTGAAGTTTGCATATATTCGTTAACAACTAAAGCACCATTAAAGGATGTTTCGAGATGATGAGCAAATAATTGAGTGTTGGGTTTAAAGCTGATACACATAATTACCATTTCGGTCTCAAAGGTGTTTTTATCAGTTTTTACATGAGTCACTAAGCCGTCCTTAGTTTCGAATCCTGCTATTTTTTGTCCTAATGCTAGTGTAACTCCGTGGTCAGTTAAGGTTTTTTGAGCTACATCTGTAAATTCTTTGTCTAAATATTTAGACATAATTCTATCTTCTGCGTCTACTAAAACTACTTCTTTTTTTTGTACCGCAAATGCTTCAGCTAACTCAATTCCGATATAGCCAGCGCCTACTATTGTGATTTTATTAACGTTTTTGCTGTAATTAATAATATCTTTGGCATGATCAAAGTTTTTAGACATTAAAACATTTTTGCAATCAATTCCTTTAATAGGAGGAATAACAGGCCAAGAACCAGTTGCAATTACTAATTTATCGTAGTTGTCTTTAAACTGTTTGCCAGTTTCTAAACTTTGAACTAAAACTTCTTTTTTGTCAAAATTTAGTTTTAATACTTCATGTTTAAGTTTGGTACAAACATCCATACTTACAAGTTCATCAGGATTTGAATAAAAAAGTCCTAGACTGTCTTTGATAACTCCTCCAACATACAAGGCAATTCCACAAGAAAGAAAAGAGATATTATCGTTTCTTTCATATACAACAACATCAGCTTGGGGATTGTTTTTTTTAATTGTTTTTACTGCAGCAGTTCCTGCATGAGTACAACCAACAACGATAACTTTCATATTTTTGTTATTAACTCCTTTGGATTTTTTCTTTGTTTTTTTTATTTAATTTTATTTTTGCTATACACTTTTAATTATACCTAAAAAACACTTGACAAAATAAATAAAATTGTAGGATAATCAAAAAAAATAAAACGAATTTGATTATGACGTGCTTTGTGGCAACTTTTTTACAATAACAAGGGCTAAGGCGTAATTATCGGTGTGAGTGATAGAAATTAAAATGGGGTTGAAAAAAGTGGTGCATGTGTTGTTTTTCACATAAGGAGCGCCTTTTTTGTCGTTAAGAATAGACCAGTTGCAATAGTTTTGGCAAGTAGGGTCGATTTTTTGAGGTGTTTGAAAAGCTTTAAAAAGAGCTTCTTTAGAAGCCCACCTTCCTGCTAAAAAGGTAAGTTGGCTTTGGGGATTTTGAATGATTTGATAAATTTGGTGTTCTTCTGAGGATAAAATCCTTGCTGCTAAAATGTCTTTGCCTATTTTTTTAATTTTTTTAATTTCAACTAAATCTATGCCGATATTTTCCATATTTATTTTTTTCCTTAGATGGTGCCAAAATTTGGGGAGTTTCAATTTCACAAGCTAGTTTTTTGATTTTTTGAAAATAATAATTTAGTCCTGATTTAGTGATTTGTTGCTTGTGTTTGTGGTAATATTTTTGAGTTAATTCTTGTAAACTTGCATCAGGGTTTTCTTTTCTTAATAACATAATTTGCAATAATTTAGGTTCAAGGTTGGGAAGTTGTTTTTGGGATTTTTCATTTTTGGGATTTTTCATTTTTAAGTTCGTGTTTTTGGGTTTGAGATTTGGGATTTGAAAGTGTTTTTCAATCAAATTAATTTGTTGTAATTGTAAATTGGCAGAAGTAAGAATTTTTTTTTCATTTGAAATTTCAAAATTAATAGAGGATTTAATAATGTGGTTTAAGTCTTTTTGAATTATTGTTTTTTCGTATTGAAAAACTATTTCCAAAGCGCCGATTAACCTTAAAAAATCAATAATCATTTGAGATTCTTTCAAATAAACTAAAAAACCTTTTTTGTGATTAATTTTTTTGGCGTTAAGGCTGAAATGAAGCATCAAAGTTTTAATTAATTCAATTTTGTGGCGGTCTTTGTGAAAAAATTCTAGATGATAATTAGTTTTTTTGGGGTCGTTTACAAAACCTATGCATAAAAAAATACCTCTTAAAAATGCTTTTTTGGCTTTTTGGCTTTTGAGCAAAGGTAAAAAATCGCTTGGAGTTTGAGTAAAAAAATGATGTTTTTCTAAAATTAAGGGAATGTCTTTTTCAATTCCTACATGAATGCTTTTTAAATGCGGTAAATTATATTCTTTGCTAGTCATCAAAAAAGAGTTGGTATTAGGATAAAAAGTTTTGATTAAAATAAGGAAACGCCTAGCAATTTTGATACTTTTGGTTTGGAACCACAATAAAGTTTTTTGGTGGTTTTTTTCTAATTCACAGCCAAAATGTAATAAAGCTGTCAATTCAAAAAAATTTTCTATGGGTAAGAATTTTTGACAAGCAATTTCTTCTTTAATTTTAATGTTAAAAGACATTGGCACCTTCTTGGATTTTTTTATTTGTTTTGGGGGTTTGGGGTTCAGTGAGGAGTTTTAGGCAAAATAACGGTGATTTTTTATAATTTAATTTGGCTATTTTCTATAATTTGTTGTAATTCTTTTTCTTCGATAATAGGAATTTGGAGTTTTTGGGCTTTGGTTAGTTTAGAACCAGCATTGATGCCAACTATTAAATAATTGTTTTGTAAAGATAAACTGTTAGTTATAATTGCTCCCATTTGTTCTAAGATTTGTTGGATTTGAAGACGGGAATATTTTTGGAGAGTTCCTGTTAAAACAATTTTTTTGTTGGTAAAAATAGTTTGGGTAGTTGGATTTTGGGGGTTAGTGCTTTGAAAAGAAACTCCTAGTGTTTTGAGTTTGGAAACCTCTTCTAAATTACAAGAATTGGAAAAGTATTGTTGGATGCTTTGGGCAATTTTGATTCCTATTTCTCTTATTTGAGTAATTAATTCTGGTGTGGCTTGTTGGAGGTTTTCGATAGTTTGAAAATGTTTTGCCAAAACTTGAGATACTTTTTTGCCAATATGTTTGATCCCCAAAGCAAATAAAACATCTTCAAATCCTTTTTGCTTGCTTGCTTCGATAGCATCCAAAATGTTAGTAATTTTTTTAGCGCCAAAGCCTGGCATTTCTTGCAAAATATGCTTGTGTTTTTTTAATAAATAAAGGTCAGAAGGTTTGGCAATTAGGTTTTTATCAAAAAAAGCAATGATGGTCTGTTCTCCTAAAACGTTGATATCCATAGCATTTTTGGATACAAAATGAATGAGTTTTTGGATTTTTTGCTCGCGACAATTTGGGTTGAGGCAAAAATAATCAACTTCACCTGGTTGTTTTTCTAAAATTGTTTGACAAGCAGGACATTTTTCAATCATTAAAGTGGGTTTTTGCAAATCAGTTCTTTTACTTTTGATAACTTCTAAAATTTCAGGAATAACCGAGCCTGCTTTATGAACTATGACATGGTCTTTTATTCTGATATCTTTTTTGCAAATGTAGTCATAATTATGTAAAACCACTTTTGAGACCAAACTTCCATCTACCATAACAGGCATAATTTTGCAAACTGGAGTTATAACACCAGTGCGTCCCACTTGAAAAATGATGTTTTGAACTATGCTTTGGCTTGTAATAGTTGCAAATTTGTAAGCAGTTGCCCATCTGGGAGCTTTGGCAGTGGCACCAATTAAAGAATGAAAGGCAAGCTCGTTAATTTTAATGACAATTCCATCAGTATCGTAGGTAAGTTGTTCCTTAATGGTTTTGTATTTTTCAATTACACTAAGCAAATTTTCAAAATTAGAGACGCAATAATAATGGGGATTTGTGGTAAATCCTAAAGCAGTTAAAAAAACCAAAGTCTCTTTTTGGGTAGGTTTAGTCAAATAAGGATCTGAAATGCCATAGACAAAAATAGACAAATTTCTTTGAGCCACAATTGCTGAATTAAGTTGTCTTAAAGTTCCTGAAGCAGCATTTCTGGGATTGGAAAAAAGGGGTTTGTTTTCTTGTTTTCTTTGGGCGTTGAGTTTTTCAAAAGCGGGATGGGATAAATAAATTTCTCCCCTAACTTCTAAATCGAGATCTTCTTTTAATCTTAAAGGAATGGTTTTAATGGTCTGGGCATTTTTGGTAATGTCTTCTCCCCAAATGCCGTTTCCTCTTGTTAAAGCTTGCACTAAAATGCCTTTTTGATATTTTAAACTTATCGCTACGCCGTCAATTTTTAATTCAGTTAACAAAGAAAAAGTAGGAATTTTTTTGACAATACGGTCATAAAAAGCTTTGATTTCTTCAAGATTAAAAACATTTCCCAAAGACATCATTGGAGTTTTGTGCTTAATGGTGCTAAATTTTTTTTCTACAAAACCACCAATTTTTAAAGTGGGGCTATAAGGAAGTTTGAACTGGGGATAGCGGGTTTCTAAATTGATTAGTTCTTTGAGTAAAGCATCGTATTGTTGGTCGCTTAGATCGGGATTGCTTAGATTATAGTATTGGTAATTGGCTTTGGTGAGTTGTTTTACCAAGGATTTAATTTTTTGTTTAATTAGATCAAAATTTTGCATTGCTTTGCACCTTTTTTATAAATAAAAATGTTTTTGGGGTTGAGAGTTTTTGATTTAGGATTTTTGAGTTTAGGTTTGATTTTTTTAGGTTTTGGTTTTGGGGTTTGTTTTTTTAAAATATTTTGTGTTGATGCTGTTTATTTTTCTTTTTTGAAATTAAATTTATTTTCTGTTCCATTAATAAGGCGCAAAATATTAGAATAATGTTTAGCTATAATAATTAAGGTAGCAAAATTGATCGAAAAGTAAAATAATTCTGTTTTTGGAATCTGGTTTTTAATTGGTCCCAAAGTTCCAAAATTGCCACAATACAAATAATTTAGCCATAAAAAACATTAACTAAAGTGCTTGCAATAATTGAAGCTAACGAAGCATAACCAAAAAGTCTTAAAAAAATAGCAAAAAAAATGATACCAGAAATACCAATCAAAGGATTAAAAGCAGTGATAATACCTACCGAAGTTGCAATTGCCTTCCCGCCTTTGAATTTATTGAATAAAGAAAACATGTGTCCTAAAATAGGAGATATTGCCAAAAGGGAGATTTTTATTGTGGGGTTTGGTTGTAAAAAAGTTTTTGTGGATGGTTCTGTTAGCCAAAATTTTGAGAAATGCAAACAAATTGTAAGTGGCACAAATCCTTTGCAAAAATCTAACAAAAATACTAATATTCCCCAT
Source organism: Onion yellows phytoplasma OY-M (assembly GCA_000009845.1). Taxonomy (GTDB): domain Bacteria; phylum Bacillota_I; class Bacilli_A; order Acholeplasmatales; family Acholeplasmataceae; genus Phytoplasma; species Phytoplasma asteris. Next base: position 477,834 of record AP006628.2, on the reverse strand, counting down.
TTTTTCCCCAAAACTCTCAAAGCATTAGTTGCTCCAATATTTCCAGAACCTGTGTTGCGTAAATCTTTTTGTTGCACCAATTTGCCAATAACTAAGCCTGTAGGAATTGACCCCAAAATATAAAAAAACAAGAATAAGAATAAAAACGATAAGTTTTCCATTTTGCACCTTCATTTCATTTATTGTTTCAAAACTTTATCATTTATTTAATGAATTGTTAAGTTGTGATTATTGTTGTAATTATTAGTTGTGTTTGTTGTTAATTTAGTTTTTTTGTTTCATAAAAAATTTAATAATTATGCGTTTATAAAATAAATAATTTACTATATAATTTTACCACAAACCTTACTTTTCTTTTAATATAATGAGGTTTTTGATTGTCAAAATTAAATAAAATTGTCAGATAAACAAAAAACCCCCCCAAACTGCATAAACAGTTTTAGACTAAAATTATTCATTCTTTACTGGGGGCAAATTATTGGAGCGTTTCAGTTAAGTTGGTCTTAAATGTTATATTAAAATATTAAGTTGTCTAAATAAATGAAACAGTTAGTATTTTAATAATAAAAAATGTTATAATATATTTGATAATTTGGATAAATTGGATTAGAGGAGTTTTTTGAAAACAAAAAACAAAATAAGAAACACAAATGCAAACTTTGAAAAAATAATTTTTTGCTGTTTAAATTGTTGTCTTTCCAAAATTACAAATACTAACTTAAAAAATTTTAAAACGATGCAATATTAAAATTATTTTAACTAAATATAATAATCAAATTGAAATTAACAAAATCTTAGGAGCTTTTTATGGATTTTTTAAAAATTAAAAGTGTGCGCCAATTTTGCGCCAATCATGAAATACCAAATGATATTTTAGAAGCAATTTTGGCTACAGTTTTCCAAGCGCCCTCTGCTTTTAATTTGCAACCATGGCGTTTTTTTGTTTTTAAAGGCGAAAAGAGCAAACAAAAAATAGCTCCTTTTTTACATGGCAACAAAACTCAATTAGAAACTTGTTCTACTATGATTTTGTTGTGTTGCGATGCTCAAAAAAGTGCCTTAGCTGAAAAAATTTATCAACAAGAAGTTTTACAAAAAAAAATATCTGATGCAACCAAATTACAAGTAATTACAAAAATTGATGATTATTACAAACAAATTTCCCAAGTAAAACTGCAAAATGAGTTATTTTTAGAAGGCGGCATCGGAGCGTTGCAATTGATGTTAGCTGCTAAAAAATATGATTATGATGTTTGCCCTATGGGAGGATTTAACGCAAAAAAAATCAATGAAGGATTAAATATTGATGTTCGATATTTGCCTGTATTATTAGTTGCTATTGGGAAATCAAAAGAAAAACCCAAAAATAAAGCTTTTCGAATGGATTGCAAAGATTTTACTTTTTGGATGTAGTTGAAGTTGTAAAAAATAACTGCGTTCAAATAATAAAAAAATAAAATATTTCCAAAAATAACATTATGACTGACTTAAAAAGTTGGTCTTTTTTATTAAAAAGGCATTTTTTTAATCAATAATTTAATCGTTAATTTCCATGACTTGAGGCAATTTTGCTAAATTAACTTGTTTATATAAAACAGATAAACATTGCAATTCTTTTTGCTGTGATAACAAAGTATTTTGAACAACTTTATTAAGATAAAAAACAGCATGAGCCAAAGCATTTTTAATATTTCTTTCATATTTCAAATAAAAACCCAGAAAAAGACTAGCAAATAAATCTCCTGTACCTGCAATATCAATGTTTTTTTCTTTGTTGTGAGCCTGCACCAAATATTTTTTTGTAGCATTTGATGCAAACACTTGAAAATATTTTTCATCTTGAAAATTAATACCTGTAATAATTACAATTTTAACTCCTAAATTATGGAAATGCTTTGCTACTTTAATAGCATCCGAGACATTATTTATTTTAATACCAGACAAAAATTCAGCTTCAAATTGATTAGGAGTAATAATATCTGCTTGCAAATTATTTTTAAAAAAAGAAGTTATTTCAGGCTTAACAAAACATCTGTTATTGCCCATTACAGGGTCACATAAATATAAAATATCAGGGTTCGTTCGTTTAAATCTTGCAACAATTTCCAAAACAGCTTCGCAAATATCTAAAGATCCCATATATCCTGTTAAAATAGCTTGACACTGTTTTTCTACTCCAAGAGCAAAAAGACCTTCTACCAAATCAACTATATTTTGTTTGTTAAAAATTTGTCCTTGCCACTTTTGATAACCTGTATGATTGGAAAATTGAACTGTATTGATAGGCCAAACATCGAAATTCATATTTTGCAAAGGATAAACTGCTTCTTTATTTCCAACATAGCCATATACTACATGAGATTGGATAGAAAGAATACTTTTGGGTTTGGTGGGTATATTCATTTTGGAACTCTCCTTTATTTGGTTGGTATTTGGTTGTTTTTAAAGTCTTTTAGTTTTGATTTTTTCATTTTACTATTTTATAATCTAAAACTATACTTCTATTCTAAATCAAAAATAAACTTATTTTGCAATTTATTTATGAATTATTATTTTAGTTTGGAAAAAATCAGTTTATTATCAAAAATAATTCAATTTTTTTTTAATCATTTCAAAAAAAGAATGGTAATTTTGATATAATAAAGTTAATGAAAACAAACGAAAAATAAATAAAAAAAGAAGCAAAATAAAAATAAGCAAAATAAAAAAAACGCCAAAACCAAACCAGAAAATAAAACAACCCTTAAATTGGGTAAAAAATCAAAAAAACAATTCAATAAACGGAAGTAATTTAAAATGTCAATTCTTTTAGAAAAAATAAAAACTTTACCGCCCAATCCTGGTTGTTATCTTTTCCAAAACAAAAATGATACCATCATTTATGTTGGCAAAGCCAAAAATTTAAAAAAACGCGTCCAAAGTTATTTTACCAAAAGCAACAACTTAAAAACAACGATGCTAATTGAAGAAACCCAAGATTTTTTCTACATTATTACTAACAACGAACAAGAAGCCTTAATTTTGGAAGCTAACTTAATCAAAAAACACACTCCTAAATATAATTTCAAACTTTTGGATGACAAAACTTACCCTTATATTGAAATTACTAAAGAAAAGCACCCACAATTAAAAATTTCGCGATTCAAACAAATTCCTCCAGGAAAAATAATTTTTGGTCCTTATCCCAATCTTAAAAACACCAAAGAAACCTTAAAATTGTTGCATCTTTTGTATCCTTTAAGAAGATGTCCGTTAGCATCAAAAAAACCGTGTCTTCATTTTCACATCAATCAATGCCTCGGTGCTTGCGCAGGAAAAACAATTAATTATAAACCCAACATTGAGGCAATTACTAAATTTTTAAAAGGAAATATCAAAGATATTTTAAAAAAATTACACCATTTAATGCAAACAGCTAGCGAAAAAATGTTTTATGAAAAAGCCCAAGAATACCGAGATATTATCTATGCAATCAAACAGACTACCAAAAAACAACTTATCATCAATCAAAAACTCAAAAATTGCGATATTTTTGCCTATTCATTTAATCAAGACCAAATATCAATTCAAATTTTAAAAATGCGCCAAGGAAATATCGTTGATTCTTATCATAGCGTTTTTTCATATGTGGGCTTTGTGTGGGAAAACATTTTAACTTATCTTAATTGTTATTATCAAAAAAACCTTAAACCAGACATAATTATTACAGGCAAAAGCCAAGATGAAACTATTTTGCAACAAATGATAACTAACCAAACTTTATTGGAACAAATCTTGCAAACCAAAGTAAATATTGCTCATAAAGGAGACAAAAAGAAACTTTATTTGCTAGCCTTAAAAAACGCCCAAAATGATTTAGCTAACAATAATTTAATCTATCAATCCAAAGACCAAAAAATCCAAGAATCCTTAGACAAATTGGCAATTATTTTTAATAAAGATATTAAAAGAATTGATGTTTTTGATAATTCTCAACTATTTGGACAAGCCTTTGTGGCAGCAAGAATTGTATTTAATCATTTTGAATTTGACAAAAAACTTTATCGAACTTTTCACATTAAAGGCAAATTTCCTAACGAATATCAAGCTTTTGAAGAAACACTTACACGTTGTTATAACAAAGACAAGGAAGTTAAAAATGATTCACCAGATTTAATTTTGGTTGATGGCAGTTTAGGACAGTTAAGACAAAGCCAAAAAACTTTAAAGAAACTAGGCTATGAAATTCCTTTAGGAGCATTGCAAAAAAATAACAAACATCAATTAACTCATCTTGTAACTTTGCAAGAAAAATTAATGTTGGAACAAAGCCCTAATTTATTTTATTTTTTAAAAGTTTAAGCGAAGAAGTCCATCGTTTCACTGTTGCTTTTCACCGCAAAACCAAAAAAAAACTAGATTATAAAACTACTTTATCAAATATAAAAGGAGTTGGCGCTGTTAGAAAAAAAGCCATCTTAAATCATTTTGAAAGTTTAGAAGCCATCAAAAAAGCCACTTTGCAAGATTTTCAAAAAATAGGAATTAATCAAAAGTTGTTTTTGTTAATTAAAAAGAGTTTATAAAAGTGGGCAAATAGACATTTATTAAAAATATTGATAAAAACATGGACAAAAATTTTGGAACACAGAAAAACAACCATCTAAATATTTTGAAATTAAAAACCAAAAAATCACCAAAATAAAAAAACAAACGCAAGGAGCAACAAATGAGTTTAACAAATTTATTTAAATTGCAAAGTTCTTTAAAACCAAGTGGCGACCAACCCCAAGCAATTCAAAAATTGGTTAATAATTTTAAACAAGGTTTACAAGAACAAATTCTTTTGGGAGCTACTGGCACTGGAAAAACTTTTACCATTGCAAATATTATTCAACATTTACAACAAAAAACTTTGGTTATTGCTCACAACAAAACATTAGCAGGACAACTCTACAACGAATTAAAAGCCATGTTTCCCAACAATCGCGTAGAATATTTTATTTCTTATTATGATTACTACCAACCAGAAGCATATGTAGCATCAAGCGACACTTACATTGAAAAAGACTCCAAAATCAACGATGAAATTGATCAGTTGCGTCATAGTGCCGCAGGTTCATTACTTAACCGCGATGATGTAATTGTAGTTGCTTCGGTTTCGTGCATTTATGGAGTAGGCGACCTTAAAGATTATCAAAAATCAACACTACATTTACAAATTGGAGATAAGTACGAAAGGCAAGCATTAATTAACAAGTTAATAGAATTAAAATATCAAAGAAATGAAATTAATTTTCAAAGAGGAACTTTTCGAGTAAGAGGTGACATTATAGAAATTATTGCCTCATCTAGCAAAGAAATTGGTATCCGCATTATTTTTTTTGGCAATGAAATTGAAAATATTCAAAATTTTGATGTTTTAAATGGCAAAGCAATTACGAATCTTAAATTAATTACTCTTTTTCCTGCTAGTCTATATGCTACAAATACCCAAAAATTACAAGAAGGTATCAAAAGAATTCGCCAAGAATTAAAGGAACAAATTAATCATTTTGAAAAAACTAACCAACTTTTAGCAGCCCAAAAAATTAAAATGCGCACTTTACATGATTTAGAAATGTTAGAACAAATAGGCAATTGCAATGGTGTTGAAAATTATTCAAGACATTTAGCACTCAAAGAAAAAGGCGAGGCACCATCAACTTTAATTGATTTTTTTGGAAATGAATTTTTAACCATTATTGACGAATCTCATGTAACTATTCCCCAAATTAAAGGAATGTATTTTGGTGATTTTTCTCGTAAAACCAACTTAGTAAATTTCGGTTTCAGACTACCAAGTGCCCTTGATAACAGACCTTTAAAATTCCATGAATTCCAAGCCAAAATGAATAAAGTTATCTATCTTTCAGCTACTCCTGGCAACTATGAATTAACTAAAAAAATCCCCATTGTAGAACAAATTATAAGACCTACTTTTGTCCTTGATCCAGAAATTGAAATAAGACCAACCCACAACCAAATGGATGACCTTTACTTTGAAATTAAACACCAAACTAAAAATAATCAAAGAATTTTGATAACTACTTTAACTATTAATATGAGCGAGGACCTAACTGCTTATTTAAAAAATTTATGCATCAAAGTAGCTTATTTACACAGTGAAATTAAATCTTTACAAAGACTTGAAATTTTAAAAGATCTAAGGTTGGGAAAATACGATTGTTTGGTGGGAGTTAATCTTTTGAGGGAAGGACTTGACTTACCTGAAGTAGCTTTAGTAGCTATTTTGGATGCCGACAAACAAGGTTTTTTAAGAAACGAAAGAAGCCTTATCCAAACTATTGGAAGAGCAGCTAGAAACATTACAGGCAAAGCTATTATGTATGCTGATTGTATTTCTCCTGCTATGCAAATTGCTATTGAAGAAACTTATCGTAGAAGAAAAATCCAACAACAATACAACGAAACAATGAAAGTAACACCAACTGCTCTTAACAAAACTATTTTAGAAACAATTTCAATCAAACAAAAAGAAAGTGCGCAAAATGAAAATGAAAATGGTAAAGTTAAGGGACAAAAAAAGTTGCAAACACATACAAATATTACAGCTAAAAATAAAGAAATTAAACGGTTACAAAAAATGATGAAAGAAGCTGCCAAAACCCTTGATTTTGAAAAAGCAGCTACATTAAGAGATTTGATTTTGGAGTTAGAGAAAAAAGGCAAATTAAAATAAAAAAAAGAGCTCCCAAAAGAGCTCTTTATCTTTTTACTTTTTATTTAGTTGATTTAGTGGATTGTTCTTTTGTATTTTGATCTTTTTCATTTTGTTCTTTTTCATTTTCAACAGCTTGTTTTTCTTTTTCTGGCTTACCTTTTCCTTTTGTTTCTGTTTGAGCTTCTTCATCTAAAGCATAAACTTCACTTTGGTTTAGGGTATTTTTTTACATTAAAGCTTTAGTTAGTTTTTCTACTAAAACTTTATTAGTTGTTAAAAGTTCCTTAGCTGTTTTATAACATTAATCAACTATTTTTTTAACTTCTTGGTCTACTTGATAACGAGTTTGTCCAGAACTTTTTTCAAAATTAATATATCCTAAAGGACTCATCCCCGAATAAGCAACCATGCCAAAAGCAACTCCTGTAACTTTTTTTAAATCGCTGTAAACGCCATTAGTTCTAGTTTTGCAAAAAAGCTCTTAGGCATCTGCTGCTCCCAAAGAAACAACTATTTCATATTTGAGTTGATCTTCGGTATGACAAAAAAATTCTTTATCAAAAGTAGGCCACATATAACCTAGAGCCCCTCCTCTTGGAGTAATTGTAAGAGTTCTTACTTTAGCATCTGAATGAGGGTGTTTCATTACAATTACAGCATGCCCTGCTTCGTGATAAGCTGTCATTTTTCTTTCTTTATCATCGATTTTGAGAGATTTTTTGGCAGGACCCATATAAACTTTGTCAATTGATTCTTCTAAATCTTGCATCGTAATTGACTCTTGTTTATTTTTGGTTGCTAAAATAGTTGCCTCATTAAGTACGGCTGCAAGTTCTGCTCCTGACATTCCAGGAGTTCGTTTGGCTACTTGTAACAAATCAACATCCGCAGCTAGTTTTTTCTTTCTGGTTTGCACTTTTAAAATAGCTTCGCGTGTTTCTAAATCAGGTAATCCAACAGTTACTTTGCGGTCAAAACGTCCTGGACGCAGTAAAGCATGATCTAATATCGTATATTGATTAGCGGTAAAAGTGGTGTCAAAGAGTTTATCATGAACTAATTGTTCCATGGAACGAAAGGGATCTAAACCCGTAATGGAAGCCATTTCGGAAGCGTTGATGTATTTTTTTCGGTGTTGATACCATAACTTGGTGCGTTGATTTAAGTTTTTGATTCTCATAATAATTATTCTTTCTTAAATATTTTCTTTAATAATAATAAAAGATATTTCCCTAAATAATAAATAAACCGCAGAATGTGATAAAGACATTTAAAAAGAAAATCAATTAAATATAAAAGATGAGGGATAAATAATAAAATAATCGTTAATAAACCTAAATTTAACCATTGATTTTGATAAGTGAAGAAATAATGACTGATAGTATTAAGAACATTATTTAACTTAGTTAGCCAAGTATTAATTAAATTCCACATGATGATTTGGTTGCTTCGTAGTTAAATATTGATAAAATTGAACCACTTATGTGAGGTGTTCCAAAAGTTTAGACACTTTTTTGTTTTTTAAAAATTCTTTAAGACTAACTATTAAGTTAGTCTTTTTTTGTTTTAAAGACTAAAAAAATAATTTCATATCTTTTCTAAAAAATGTTTTTAGAGAGGAATTGAATGTTAAGACAAAATTTATTTAAAGATTTTTTAAAAAATAAAAAGAATTTAGAAATTCGTAATCATTTAATTGAACTTCATTTACCTTTAGTAAAAAAACTAACTTATCAATTTAAATATTATCCGCGAGTTTTAACTAAAGAGGATTTATATCAAGAAGGGATTTTAGGATTAATCAAAGCCCTTAATAATTACCAAGATTTAGGCTATGACTTTGTTACTTACGCAACTCCAAAAATAAAATTTGCAATCAATGAACTAATAAGAAAAAGCCATTCACCTTCAATCCCCCAAAAAACAACCAAACCAAATAATATCAGTTTTAAAGAAGAACAACACAAACAACCTAATTGGGATAAAATCCTTAATCCGCATCAATTATGGTTAAAACAAATAAAATATGAATTATTAATAAAAAAACTAAAAACCAAACTAAGTAAAAATGAATTCAATGTTATTTGTTTAAGTTTTGGCATCTCATTAGAAAACAACAACGAACCTAATCAACAACCCCTATCCAATCATGCAATCGCCCAAAAACTAAATTTAACTTTAAAACAAATAGAAAACTTAAAAAAAGACGCCATCAAAAAACTAAACCCAAATTATAAAAATAAGGAGAAATAAAATGTTAAATAAAGTCCAATTAATCGGTAATATCGCTCATAACCTAGAAAAACAATATATCAATAGCAACAACGAACAAATCCCTAAAATAGATTTCAATTTAGCAATTAACAATAAAGATAAAGTGCAATACATCCCTTGTGTCGTTTTTAGAAATCAAGCTGAAAACATGAGTACATATTTAAATAAAGGTTCAAAAATATATGCAGAAGGCGCATTATCCATCCAAAAATATACCACAAACGAAGGTAAAACGCGAACCACCACCAAAGTAATTATCCAAAACGTCATCTTTTTAGATAACAAAACCAAATAATATTTAAAAAATTAAGTCCCCAAAAGGGACTTTTTTTATAAAAAAAGGAGAAAAAAATATGAATAAAAAAGAATTAATTAAATCAATAGCTGAGGTAAATAAAACCTCAATAACCCAAACCGAAGAGTTTTACAACTCATTTGAGAATGCTCTAATTAAAGCAATCACATCAAATGAAGAAGTGGTTTTATCCTCTAAAATTGGTAAATTCATCTTAAAAACTAGAAAAGCCCACACAACCCCCGAAACTAAATTCATCATCAATAAACAAACAGGCAAAAAAACAGGAAAAAGAACTGGTAAAAACTTAAAAATACCCGCAAAAACGGTTGTTAGTTTTAAAATGTCAAAACCAATTAAAGATGAAGTCAAAAAACTTCAATTAAAATAAAAGGAGAAACAATATGAGCGATGCAATGACCGAAACATACCAAGGAACTTACTTTAAAGACCGTTCAACCACCAAAACCCCCAAAGGTAAATGGCTAAATTTACATCATTCCAATAAAACCTTTAAAAATAAAAAGAAATTATCTAAAAACAAATGAATAAAAATTTATAAAAAATATTAAGAAAGTAGGAAATAATGTGGATTTTTTCAATATTTACAATAATTAGCAATTTTATATTAAATTACACTAAAGGATTTACTGCTGCTGAAATCATGGAAAGAAGATTGGATGGAATCCAAACAACTCTATTTACAATATTAATAGTTACTGGTTTTAAACCTATTTTCAAATTAATGACAAATATAATTGTTTTTATTAAAGAAACTATTTCTAATAAAAAACTTCAAATTTTAGAAATAAAAAACACCAAACAAGAACATCAAGAACAATTATTACTTCAAAAACTAGAACAAATAAAAACTGTGCAAGAAAAAATATTATCTCAAATAGAACAACAAAAACATAAGTAGCTATTTGGCAATTTAAAAAAGAAAGAAAAAGATTGTTAAAATCTCAAAAAAACAACACACCAATCGGAAAGGAAAATCAAAATGACTGATTCAAATTTTACTATTGGTTTTGTATCGGGGGCATTATTTGTTACTGGTTTATGTTTTGTATTTAAATATCTCTTTTTCAGTTTTCTTCAACTATTCAATCCCAACGATACTTACCCAATTAAAAGAAAAACAAAAGAAAATGAAACCTCAAAACCAATTAATCAAAAAAATATAAAAGAATTTAAAAAAGGATATCGATGAAAAATTTTCAAACCAACAAGAATATAAGGAAAATACCCCATTAGAAACCTTAATAAATCAAGAAAATAATTAAAAAAGAAAGGAAAATTAATTCAAATGAAAATTCAAAAATCCCCAAAAAATATTATTAATAAAAAAAATATCCTAACTAAAAGATATTTTTTCAATCTCTTTTTACTTTTAACAATGATAATTGCAACTACAGGAGGAATTGGTTATTATTTTTTCAATCATTCCAAACAACCTGTTTATGAAATTATTGTCAACAAAAACACTATATTTCAAACCAATAATAATGATTGTTTTGATGATTATAACGACAAAATTAAACAATTAAATGAAGAAATAACTATTAAAAATGAAGAATTAAAAGAGCCTAGTTTGTCTCCTCAAGAAAAACAAGTAATAGAACAAATCGTCAAATTAAAAACCCAACAAAAAAAAGAACTACAAATTGATTTATTCTTAAAAAAATTCTTAAAAAAATCTGAAGAAGAAATTTTAGAAATTGATAATAAAATCAAAACAACAAATCAATTAGAAGAAAAACATTCGCTTACAGAAACAAAATTACTTAAAGAAAAAGAAATTATTAAATATCAAAAATTATTAAAAGATAAAGAATTAAATATTGTTAATATTACACAATTAGACCAAAAATTAGTGCAACCTGATTTAAATAGTGCAACTAAAACTGCTTTAGAAAACCAAAAAACACAAAATCAAAACAATATAAAAAACATTAATGAACAAATAACTAAAAAAGTTAATCTCATTAATTTAAAAACAAAAAAGAATGTCATCGAACAAGAATTGCAAGACCCTCAAATTTCTTCTGAATTAAAACAATATTTAATTAAATATAAAGAAAATACCGAAAAACAAATAACTAATTTAGAAACCCAATAAAACAAATGATTACATTAACACTTATTGAAAAAATCTTTATTTGTTTTCTTTGTGTTTTTATCGGATTTGGATTTGCAAATATTATTTATCAACCTCCAAAATATGACTTTATCCAACCTGTTAATTCAACAGACAAAAACAATGTTTTTTTGTCTGTTGAACAATCATCAAATAAAAATACGGAATTAAAAAAATTTAATTCTGCTTTTAAACTCTCATCTAAAGAAATAGATAATTATTTTTATGATAAAATCATCCCCATAAAAGAAAAAGAAATAGATAATATGAAATGTTATAATGTTCATTTAGGCGAAAACAGCAATATCAAAGACGCCTTAGGATGGCTTCATTATCATTTTCCTAATAAAAATTTTAAAAGTAATTTTAGTTATGCTCTTTACAATAATAATTCTTTAAATAATGAAATTGATTTTCAATACCGCATTAAAGAACCCCCTCCTAAAGATTTTTTATTAGCTTATTTTGATGGTGGAACTAGAGATGGAAAAAATAATATTTATAATTTAGATACTTTAACTCAAATGGGTAACGGCGCTTCTGATTTGTATTTTTTTTGGAGCAATAACAGACCTTATATACCAGAATCAACTACTTTTACTCCTGAAAATTATCATTTAGAAATAATATATGATAAAGGAACTAATTATGGTGGTCCTAGTTATTTAGCAATAGATAAAATCATTATTAAAGATATTCAAAAAGATAAAATTGTAGCTGTTTACCCAATTAATCAAAAAATCGAAGAACCTTTTTACATTCATAATTATGATTTTGTTTTAAAATTTCCTTTTTATAATTATATTCAAGAAGGAATGTTGTGGTCGAATAGTCATATTAAATCTTTAAAAAAATTGATTTATATGAAAAACGCTCTGGACAAAATCGTACTTTATATTATGATGTTGAATAAAAAAATAGAAAAGAAAGGAACTAATATGAAATTAAAACAAATTTATTTGAATTTGTTAGTTGTATGTGGTTTTGCCATTTTAGGTTTATGGATTTATGGATTTTTTCTAAAAAAATATAACAATAATAATTTATTTCAAAATAACCATCCACCAACCGAACAAAACCAATCTTTTGAAGGAATATCAAAATATCTCGAATATTGTAGGCGATTAAAGAACCATTAAAAAAAATACCAACTTTTAAGTTGGTTTCCTTATTGTTTCTAAATACTAAAAAATATTTTTCTTATTAAATAATAAAAAAGGAGATTAAAATGGCGAGAAATTACAGACGTTCTTATTTCATTAAAAAATCTTTTAGAAGAAATAAATTAACTTTAGGCAGTTTTTTTACATATTGGATTTTACCTACATTAGGCATTGTTATTCCTTTGATTGTTTATTTTGCTTCAAAAGGTTATTTATCAATAGCTAAATAATAAAAAGGAGAAAAAAATGACTTTAAGACAAATATTAATTTTAATTGCTCTTGGTTGTATTTTTATATTTGCAGCTTATAAACTTGGTTTTATTGTTCCTGATGCAACTAAAATTACATGGATTAAATAATGAGTGTTTTTTTTAAAAAACACTCATTAAGGATAATATATTAATAAATTAAAGGATTTTTTTAAAATGGATAAAAAACAAAAAATAAAGAAAGAATTTTACGAACATTGTCAATGTTGCGGAAGTGATTTGGGAATGAATATAAATGATATTGATTTGAATTTATTTGGTGTAATAATGGGTTTAATGATTTTCTTTAGTTTGGGATTTTTTGTATTATTTGGTTTTTTGAGTTTATTTTCATCTTTTCAAATTAATAATGAAATTTTGGCAACTCTTATTTATATTTTTTTTACTGGTATTCTTTCATTTTGTTTAATAGCTCACTTTATGCCTAAATTGCTTTTTGAAAAATTAGATTATGAAAAGGTTGAAAAAGAATAAAGGAAAATTAGATGAAAAAATATAATCTATTTGATAATTTTATTTGTTTATTGATTGGTTCAATTATTGGTATATTTTTATATATTAATTTTTTTGTTGAAAATAATAAAGAATTAGAAACAATCCAAAAAGACAATAAACCAGTTGAAACAATCCAAAAAGATAATAAAATAGTTGAAATAATAAAGAAATTAAAAAAGGAATAATTTTATAGAAAGGAATAATTGATGGATATACAACAAACAATTATTAATGTTGTTGAATCTAAAGTATTTATTTCTTTTACTTCTTTTATCTTTGGTATTTTTATTTATTGGCTTTATTTTTATATTAAAGAATTGAAAAGTAAATATGATTTTAGTGATGAATTACGAGATATAGTAAACCATTATCTTAAAAAAGGTAAAATTAGTATTAGTGAATATGGTGCTTTAGTTAGATTAATGGCACATATGGGAAATTACTTAGGTATATATAGAAAACATGTTGAAACAATGATTAAAGAATTTGGAGAAAATGGAGGACTTAATTTTTCTGAGGGTATTTTTGATGAAAAAGATAATAATCAAGAAAATAAAGAAAATAATAATAATTTAGATGAAATTTTAAAAGAGAATTTAAAAGTTAAAAAATCAATTAAATAATATAAAAAATCCTTTAATTGCGGAATCTATTGATGATACTGAAAATGATTTTTAGTTTTAATTTTTAAAATATTTAATTTCCTTTGATTTTAAAGATTTTTTTATTTATTATATAGTATTTTTTATAGTATTTTTTTTACTAAATCATCTTTTTTATTTGGTTTTAATGTTGGTTGGAATATTAATTTTATTAATATTTATAATATTATAAAAACTATATTTATTTTTATATGGGAACATTTAACAACTTTAATTTATCCTTTAAAATTATTTAGTTCATTGTTTGATTTTTTAATGCAAATATTAAAAATTTTTATTGATGTTTTTGGTAGTATTATAGGTTATATTAAAAGTTCTATAACAAGTCTTACTGGTCAAAAATTAATGGACCCTAGTGAAAGTATGTGGGAAAAAATAAAAGAAATAGCAAAACTGATTTTTAGTTTTGCTGTTGGTGGCTCTGTTATTTATTTTTTGAAAGAAATTAATAATTTTCTTTTAAACTCTTTCATTAAAATAGGTGATTTGTTGTTTAAAATTGTTTTAAGAATATTAGATATTATTTCAATTGTTTTAAAATTCTTTTTATTTTTGTTTAAAAAGGTTATAATAATATTGAGTTTCGTTTTATCATTTTTTATTAATTTCCTATATTTATGGGTATTTGAAAATGCTAAAAAAATTCTTTAATTATTTTTGATAATAGAAAAGAGGTTTAAAAATGTCAAGTTTTAGAATAGGTAATAAACATTATAAAATAATTCCTTTTTTAATTACTACTGGAACATTACTGTTTTTTGTGTTTTGGATAGGTGGGATTTCTTATAAATATCATTTAGAAACCGAAGAAAGACGTAAATTACAAGAAGTAGATATTAAAGTAAAAGCAAGAGAGTTAAATAACGATATATATAATGAAAATAAAAAACTTAAAAAAGAAAACGAATATATGAAAGATACTCCTTATGAGTTTCAAAGATATAACGGAGAAAAAGAATATTATAATTTATTTAATCACAAATTAGTTAAAAAAATTGATAAAGATGATACAATTTGGGAATATGATAAAAATAATGGTCTTTTGTTGAAAAAAACTGATAGATATAATAATGTTGAAGAGTACGGTTTACACGGTAAATTAATCAAAAAAACTTTATCAGATGGTGTTTGGATGGAATATAATCCTGTTAATCAAAAATTAATGAAACGTAAAAATATTGATAATTCTATTGAAGAATTTGATGATAATGAAGAAAAGTTTAAAGAAATAGATAAAAATGGTAAAGTTAAATTTTTTAAAACTAAACTTTATCAAAATATTTCTGATTTTAAGAAATTATTTATTAATGATAAGGGTTTGGAAAAAGCTTTCTTAGAATCTCGTATTTTTAATTTAAAAGATTTAAAAGCTTCTGGATATACTTGGGAACAATTAATATCTGTTGGATATAGTTCGCAAGATTTAAAAGCTTCTGGATATACTTTGACAACTCAAAAAATTCATTATCAAAAAGACGGAAAAACTATTTTTTACATAGAAACATTTGACTATCAAACAGGTAAAAAAATTAAAAAAGTAACATATGAAGAAGATGGTGAAACACTAGATTGCATAGAAACATTTGACTCTCAAACAGGTGAAAAAATTGACAAAATAATTTACAAACCAGATGGAACTGTTTCATTAAAAATAACTTATTAATCATGAATAAAAAAAGAAAATTAATATTAAAGCTTTGGATTATCTTCATTGTCATTATTTATTTTAAGTATAAAAGTATTCAAAGACGAGCAGAGCGAATTAGGCGGCCAGCCGAAGAACATTACAATTAACCTATTACACCCCTCCTATAAAGTCCCCTTTGGGGATTTAGGGGGTTTTTAATATTATAAAGGAGAATAAGATGTTATTTAATTTATCAAAAGAACAAAAAGATATTATTAATTCAGATGCTTCTTGCATGTATATACATGGTGGAGCTGGTTCTGGCAAAACTACCATTTTAATTGAAAAATTAAGACAAAAAGAAAAAGAAAAACCTTTAATTTTGGTAGCTACTAATGCTACTAAAAATATTATTTATGATAAATTATTTTCATCATTAAAAGAAGATTATCCTTCTTATAATGATGATGAATTAGAAAAATATTTAAAAGATAATTATGAAATTAGAACATTTCATAGTTTTGCTTATTCTTGTTATTTAAAATATAATATTTTTAATGAAACAGCAAAACAACGAAAATTTATTGATGATGAAACTAAATTAAATATTTTAAAACTGATTTTAAAAGAAAATCAAGATTTAAAATTGTATTTTAAAGAACAAAGAAAATATTCATTTAGAAAGCTTTTACAGGAATTAAATAATTTAATACGTTTAACTTTTCAAAAAGAAAACTGTTATTCATCT
Source organism: Onion yellows phytoplasma OY-M (assembly GCA_000009845.1). GTDB lineage: Bacteria > Bacillota_I > Bacilli_A > Acholeplasmatales > Acholeplasmataceae > Phytoplasma > Phytoplasma asteris. Next base: position 461,457 of record AP006628.2, on the reverse strand, counting down.
ATTAAAATTGATGATAAAGTTTTAAAAAAATCTTTTGAATTGTTATTAAATTTGTATTATGAAAAATTAAATTATTATAATTTAATAACTTTTGATGGTTTATTAATTGAAACTAGTGATTTTATTGAATTTGTTGAAAGAAATAATGGTTTAATTTATAATCGTCCTGTTTTTATTGATGAATTTCCAAGATTTAAATTATTTTTATTATTTTATTATAAAAGAACTTTTATTTAATAAACCAAATTCTTTATATTGTTTTGGTGATTATACTCAAAATATTTATAGTTTTTTTGGTTCTAGTGAACGTATTTTGGAACTTTTTGTAAAAGATTTTAAACCTGAAAAACATTTTTTAAATGTTAATTATCGTTCTAAAGGTATTAATATTGTTAAAGCAGCTAATGAATTAATTGATAATAAGGAATATTTACAATTATCTTTTAGTGAAAAAAAATATAGAGATTTTATAAATTTTTCTTTTTTTGATAATTTTTATCAACAAATTAATTATTTGTGTGAAAAAATTAAAAATTCTTTAATTTATTCTACAACTGTTCTTTGCCGTAGTAATGGTGAATTACAAAAACTTAAAGATGAGTTTGAAAAAAACCAAATTCCTTTTACTATATCTGATAATAATAGTAAAGAAAATGAAATTGTTTTGTCAACGATACATGGATATAAAGGATATGAAAATGAATTCGTTTATTTAATTGGTTGGCAAAACCGAAATGAATCACAAGATAAAGTTTTAGAAAAAAAATTAATTTATACTGCAATAACTCGTGCTAAACGTGATATTGAAATTTTAACTTTAAATGATTCTTCTATTTTTATAGATTATTTTTATTCTTTAATAAAAAAAGAATTAATTTCTGATGATTTTATAAAAGGATTAAATGATAAAATTTTTGATTTAGATTATTTAAAAATTTGTTTACCTAATTCAAAAGATATAGAAATTTATGATGAATTATCTACTACTATTAAAATTTATAATGAAAAAGTTAACCAATTAGAAAAACAACATAAATTTAATCAAATTACTGAATCTTATTATAAGAAATGTTATTTAAAATTATGTGTTTTATTTAAGGAAATTTCTAAAAATATTTATAAAGTACAAAAAAAAGATAATGGTTATGAGACTCGTTTAAAAGGGTTTAATTATTCTATGTTTGAACCTTTGGAACGAATTAAATGTTATAAAAAACATTTAAAAGAAAAAAAAGAAGAAAGGTATTTGTCATTAAGTGATGATGATTTGAAATTGGATTATTCTTTAAAAAAACAATTAAAAGAAATTAAATTGCAAGAAATTAAACCAAAATCAAAAATTTTAAGACATTATCGAGATTCTTCACAAAATGCTAAGGATAAACTTTTATATAATTTCAAAGATTCTAAAAAAATATCTTTTATTACTTTGACAGCTCCTTATGATGATTTAAAAGGTAAAACTATAAAATATACTCATGAACCTGATATTATGGGGCAGGTAAGGAAACGTTTTATTCGTTTAGTGAGAAAAAATTATTTATCAAATTTATTTCAACAATTCTCTCAAAAAGATTTGGTTTATTCCAAAATGCAAGATTTTCGTTATTTTTGGTCTTTGGAAACTACTAAATTAGGAGTTATTCATTATCATATTATTTTTAATATTGATGTTTTAAATTCTTTTGGTGTATATTCTCGTTATTTGTGTACTGATAAAGATTATGCTTTGGGTTTAAAAAACCGACCTATTAAAGGAAATAAGAGTATTTTTTATGATGATTATTTAATGCATAAAATAGATGAAAAAGGTAATATTAAAATACCTCAAAATTATTATGAGAAAAAGAATGTTAAAGTGTCAAAAATTACTTTGCTTTGGGCTAATGCTTATGCATCTGTTATGAATAAAAATAATATAAAACATTATAAACATTTAAATCCAATTAGTCAAAATGTTCAAATTTTTAGACCATCAAAAACAAATCTTTTATTTGAAAAAATTGAAATTAGTAAATGTAAAGTTTTTTATAAAGGTACTTTTGATAAAAAAGATTATGTTAATAAAATTGTTTCATATGTTAGTAAATATGTTTCTAAAAATGATAAACAAATTGAATCAAATTCTAATAAAGGAATTGATTTTTATAGTCGTCATTTGTTTGGATTTTCTCGTACATGTTTTTATTGTCCTCAAGAATCTTTTTTGGCATTATTTCCTTATGATATAATTAAAGAAATAGAATTAAGTTCATTTCCAATTGTTAATTTTAACTTTTCTAATATATTTGAATGGAATATTAAACAAAGAGTTAATGGAAGAAATATTAAAATTCCACATAATTTAACTTTGTTGTTTAAATCTTATATGAATCCAAATCAATTTCAAAATTCTAATTATTTTAGTTTAAATTTATCTAGTATTCAACCAAAAAATTATTTTCTTAATAAGAATTTTAAAAAATATTTTAAATTACAAAAACTTAAATTAAAACTTAAAAAAGATTATGAAAAACAAGATATTAAAATATTAAATAAAGTTGAATGTCAATATTGGTATAGATATCTTGAAAATAATTATATTCAAAGTTTACAACTTTCTCCTTAATTTAATTTTGATTAAATTAGTTTAAATTAAATATTTTTAATTAATTTTGCTGTCTAATTATTGGACGGCTTTTGTTGTTGGAAAAAAATAAATAAAATTATTTATAAATTTCAAAAACTTAAAAAAAACTTTAAATTATTGAAATTATTAATGCTATAATATAGGTAATAAGAAAAAGATTTTTTTTAAAAGAAACAATATTTTTAAAAAACTCAGTAATCGCCTACAAAAACCCCTTGAAGAAGATAAAGACTTTTTCATGGATGAAGTTAATTGCCCTACAAACAAAAAAGATGAAGATAATCATGTTATATGTGAAACCTACTACCTCCACTTCAACCCAGCCAAACAATACATTACCCTTTATACTAAGAAATTTAATACTCAAGAAAATATAAATAAATAATCAAAAGAAGAAAATGATATGCTAAAAAAATAAATATTTTGGCTTTTGGCAAATATCTTTTAGAAAATTATAAAAAAAGGTAAAAAAAATAATGAATACTAGTGATTTTTTCAAAAAAAATTTAGCAATTATTATTATATTTCTTTTTGGAATTTTTATCATTGTTGGTTTTTATCACCAAAGAAACAATTCTAAACTAAACAATGAAACATTGTCTCAATTAGAACCAAAATCAGAAGAATCCAAACCTCTAAAAAATAAAAGCGACATTAAACCTTTTGAAATAGAAAAAAATGTGATTAAACAAATTATAGAAATTACAAGTTGCTTAAATATAACAAAAGAAGAAAAAGGTTTTTTTAATAAAGAATTACTACCTATAATGGAAAAAAACGACTTTTCTCTTTAATTTATACAAAGTTTGATAGAGGGTTTTGAAGTTTTAGAAATGAAAATCAACAATGATGATTTTGTTAATTTTGATAAAGTAACAAATTTAACTCAAATATTATTTAATTCAAAAAAATTAAGCGAAGAAAAAATTACAAATTATAGAAAAAATATTAAAACAATTATAGAAAAGTTATGCCTTTATTTTGAAACAAATTTAATTTATTTAACAAATGAAAATTTTGAAATAGGTGAATATGGATTTGAATCAATTAAAAACAAAATAAGCCTTAATTTTCCAAATAATAAATTTCTTATATTTCTTGAGTGTGAAAATAATGATGTATCACAAAAGGGTTTTTATTCTAAATTAACTTGGCAAGTTTTAAAAATTTTTAATGAAGTAGAATATAAAATAAATGATTTTGAAATCAACTTTATTGTATCTACAGATGATATTAAATTAATAGATTCTAATATAAGAGCTAAATTTTGTCACAATGAAATTTCACCAAATAAAAATAGTTTAATTTAGTTTTTTTAAAACAATTAAAAATCATCAAAAAATTATGTTAAAATATACAAAACAGTGAATAGGACGGAAACAAATATGAATCAAATCATGATAACCCTAATACCCCTTAAACGCATTATTTTGCTCCTTAAAGACGTTTAAAAGATTTATTTGAAGTTGATATCAAACTATATTTTTAAAACGATTTAAAGGCCAATATTTTGATTTAAAAAAATCAGTAAAATAAAATACAACTAAGACCTTCAATTTGAAGGTCTTTTTTTATATCCAATTTTATTTCTCTCATTATATAGATAAAATAATTGATTTTATTTTTGACAGTTGTTTTCTTAATATTGATTTTTAGGATAGCAACATTTTAAGAAAATTAAACAAATAAATATTAACTAAGACTCTCATCCAAAGAGAGTCTTTTTTTATACCCAAATTTTTAAAAAGGAGCATAAAATGAAATTAATTATATTCGAAGGACTCGACGGTAGTGGAAAAACAAGTCTAATAAAAAGCGTTCAACAAGAATTAACAAAACAAGGTAACGAAGTAATTGTTATTCGCGGATTAGGAAGTTCTACAATCGGGAATTCTATACGTGAAACGTTTTTAACCCACAATACTTTGCATAATTTAACTAGATATTTTTTAAGTTTTGCCAACATGATTCAAACCCAAGAAGAGATCATCAAACCCAACTTACAAACAAATAAAATCATTTTAGTAGATAGATGGTTAGGCTCTAATTTTTCCTATCGCGTATATCCTTCAAAAATTGACAAAAAATACCAAATTTTTAACAAATTAAGTAAAAAATTCATCAAACCTGATATCACTATTTATCTAAAAATTCATCCTAAATTAGGTTTGGAACGCAAAATAAATCAAAAGAATCATCAATTAGATGTGATTGAAACTAGTGTAATACGACTCACTATAGGGCACGCGTGGTCGACGGCCCGGGCTGGTTACGGAATGGCAAGAGAAAAAGAAGAACTAAAAGATTTAATTTGTTATTTTAAAGATGATGACAATGATTTAGTCAACTACGACCACATCAAACCTAAAGGATACTTATTATATGGCCCCCCAGGTACTGGTAAAACACATTTAATGAAAGCCCTTTGTGGCGAAGCTAACGTTCACTTTATTAACTTAATTCCTGCTAAATTCAGACAAAAATACGTCGGTGAAGGGGAAAAAGCAGTCGAAAAAGTTTGGCAAGAAGCAGAAAACAATAATAAAACCATTATCTTTATTGATGAAATCGAAGGATTAGAAAATCGTGATGATGCCAATATTTCTTCAGGAGGAATAAATGTTATCAATACTCTATTAGATAAATTAGATGGTTTTAATAGTAGTAACAAAAAAATAGTTTTAATGGGAGCTACTAACCACTTAAACAAAATTGATAAAGCTCTAAGAAGTAGATTTTCCAAAGAAATCAAAATTGATTTAATGCAAGATGAAGAAATAAAAGGTTTTTTAAAATTCTTAATTACTCCTTATCAAATCAGTTATCACACTTATCTACATTTAAACGAAATCGCTAATAGATGTAAAGGCAAAAACTATTCTAACCGTGATTTAACCATTATCATCAAAGATGCCTATAATAAAACTAAAAGATTAAAAAACGAAAATAAGAATCATGAAGTAATGTTACCATCTGACTTAGACGAAATGATAGATTAAATCATGCCACGAAAGGATTTAAAAAGGGTCAAATTATCACCATTGGGGGCTATACTGGTTTAGGAAAAACTACTTTTGTCTACAACGTTCTTTTAGATATAGCCAAAACCAAACACCAAGAAAATTCCCATTACCCCCATATGTTATTTTTTTCTTATGAAATGACCTTAGAAGAAAATTTAAGTCGGTTATTAGCTAACATCACTCAAACCCCGTTAGAGGTTGGTCATTTGCTGCGTTCTTTGAAGTAAGTCCCGCGGGCGATTTCAGTCATGGCGTCACTCATATTATTTTTTATTCTCCTTTCTGGTTTTCTTTTAAAAAGTTAAGATGTTTAATATCAATGTTCTTTTATTTTAAAATGGTAAATTATCAGTTTGAGATTTATTATCTAAAAAGATGACTTTATGTACGATCACTTTTGTATTTGTTTTATTTTGACCTTCGTTGTTGGTATATTTTTGGATGGATAATGTTCCTTCGAGATAAATTTTCGATCCTTTATGTAAGTATTTATGAAAATTTTCAGCTTGGGTTCTAAAAACTACACAAGGAATATATTGAACTTTGTCTTTGGTTTGGTTAACAGCTAATTGAAAATCTATTTTTGGAATTTGTTCGTTATTACTGTTAATGTATTGTTTTTCGAGGTCATGTGTAATTCGACCGATTAATTGAATGTTATTTAACATAATGATATGCTCCTTTTTGAAGTTTTTCTAATTGGTTAAATTTTTGATTTTGACGAATTCTAAAACTAATTTAATTTTCTATTTTTTGGAATTTTACGTTTCGTTTATATCAAAAATTAATCTTTGAAACAGTTTAAAGACTTGTTGAGGTCAAAAATTTAAATTGATTTTTTAATAATTGGTAATAATGATTTCATGATTATTGTTTTTATTTGTCAAATTATGGGTAGTACTAGATTTGATACTTTTGAAGTAATAATTTTTAAATAATGCTCTAATTTCGGGAGTATCATAATTGGTGTATAACCATTTAACTCCTCTTTTATCAGCTTTTTCCAGACAGTTGAATAATTTCACTTGTTCAGTAAAACCAAAAACTCCTTTGTAAAAAGATGATATAGTGATGTTTTTGCCGTTGTAATAAGGTGGATCGATAAACAAAAAATCATCTTTCTTGGTGACGGCAATTATTTTTTGATAATCAATACATAACAAGACATGTTTATTTTTTTGAAAATGTTTTTGTAAGGAGAATAAATCATTTAAATTTAATAGGCTAGTTTTATATTTAGACTTATAACCAAAATTTGTATATAAGGATGTATTATCTTTGTATCTTAAAATGCCATGAAAACAATATTTACTTAAAATAAAGAAAAGTGATGCTTTGGTTAATCTTTTTTTCTTTCTTGTTAATAAATGATTATATTGGTTTAATAATGTTTTAAAAGCTTCTTTTTGTTGTTTTTGTTGTGATTTGGGATATTGATAAATAAAGTTTTCAAAAGCTAATGCTTTATTATAAAAATCTTGAGGATTATATAAAATACTTTTCCATATTTGGATGAGTTGTGTGTCATTATCGTTTAAAATGGCTTTTTTAGGCATTAAGGATAAATATAAAGCGCCGCTCCCTAAAAAAGGTTCGTAATAAGTTTTAAATTTTTTAGGAATTAAAGGTAAAAGATGTGGTAATAATTTCTTTTTACAACCAACCCAATTAATGAATTTTTGCATTTTTGTATTCCTTAATCCATAAATAAAATAAAAAGACAATATCCGAAATAAGGCTTATCGTTGTGTTAGCTTTGATTCCTAAATTAAAATCAAAAAATAACGTCATAAGATTTGTAATTATAAAACCGATATAGGTTAAAGTTAAGATAATTAAAATAATTTTAGGATTCAACTTCATTTATATTTCCTTTCTTAATAAAAAAAGACCTTATTCGGGTCTTTTTATTTTTTTAATTTATTGATGGCGATGTTTTTAATATTTTCTACTTGTCTTAAGGTTAAATTTAGTATTTGGGTGATTTCTTGATTGGAATAACTAGGTTGATAATCTTCATTGATATTCCCTAAAGGAACTCCAAAATTTAATCTAATGACGTTAAACTCCTTTTTATTTAGTTTAGTTTTTAGCTTTTTTAAAAAGAGTGCATGATGAATTTGTTTTAACCATAATTGATTAGGGTTAAGGATTTGATAATGCCATGTATGTTTTTCTTCTTGAAAAGAAGGGTTATTGGTTTTATGAGTTTTTTGAGGAATGCAAGGCGAATGACTTTTTCTTATTAATTCTCTGATTTCTGATTTGATAGTTGGTGTCGCATAAGCGATAAAGTCATAACCTAAATCTACATAATTATTTAAAGCTTTGATCAATCCTAAAACTCCTTCTTGGTATAAATCTTGTTTTGGAAGTACGCATGGATAATATTTAAATTTAGAAACTAGTTTTTTTACTAAAGACAAATGTAAATCGATTAATTGATTGCGCATTTCTAAATTCTTTTTACTTTTTAAAAAATCTTTAAATAATTTTTCTCTTAACATTTAATTCCTTTCTAAAAATATTTTTAGAAAAGATAGGAAATGATTTTTTTAGTCTTGGAAAAGAAAAAAAGACTAACTTAATAGTTAGTCTTAAAGAATTTTTAAAAAGCAAAAAGTGTCTAAAGTTTTGGAACAGTTCATGGTTATCATCAAACTTTTCATTTTTATCAAAACCATTTCCGCGAAGTTTCTTATTTTCAACCAAAATACCAAGCTTTAACTAATTTCAGTCAAACACCTACTTTTCATTTTAGTTATCGTTTTTTTGAAGCTTTACCTTATATCAAACAAACAAAAACCATCATTATTCATGAAGGTTTTTTCGATGTCATTAGTTGTTGGCAAAATGGTATTAAAAACGTTGTAGGTCTCATTTGTGTCACTCAACTACTTTCTCAATCACAACTAGAAATTTTAAAAAAAGATAAAATCAAAGTTATTATCGTCTTAGATAATGACGAAACAGGACGAAAACGAAGTGAAGTCTTAGGAGAACAACTTAAAGAAGAAAACATTTTATACGAAATTAGACACATTTTACCTCCTTACGACCAAACTTGTAAAGATGTCGATGATTTATTACGTCAATACGGAAAAGAAGCTTATCAAAAATGTTTTTTAGACCCATACATCTCTTACGAAGAGGCCAAAAAGAAAATCATAGTCGATTTAGCGGTTCATTTTTTCGGCCAAGACAAAGTAGAAATAATTAATTAAATTATTCCTTTTTATGCCATTATATTATTCTTCACATATATATAAACATTAACACACCACTATAAACGCACATATACCCCTAAATTTTGCGATTTTATTTTAACAAATTAGGTTTTTTTTATTTCAAACAACAAAACAATCTAAAAGGAGAAAAAAGATGAAAAAAACACCAACCAAGAAATTAGAATCGGTGGTTGGGAAACAAAAACAACCCCCAACGATTTACCCCAAATCAAAAACTTTTTGCAAACTTTAAAACAAGATTTAATCAATCTCACTATTATTGCTCATTCTAAAAAGAAAAATACCTACCAAGAAGCTAACTACCGCCCCAAAAACCAAACTCTTTTCGTCGATTCTCAAATCTTAGAAGAAATTAAACAAACAAAAATAACCTTAATTAATGATAATTTTTCTTCTATTAATAGTAAACTATTGCTTTCTGATTTAACCCCTCTTAAAAGCCAAAATAACCACCTTAAACACCTCTATCCTCTTTTTCAAATCAATTATAAAAACGAAACTAAAAATCATATCAAAGAATTAATTGGTAAAATTGATCTCCATAAATTAGAAACTTTACAATTATATCAAATAGACCCCCAAAAGCTAGATAAATATAATAATCCCATGAAAACTAACTATAAGAAAGGGTTAAACATAATCTATTATCGAAAAGAAGATTTAAAATATCTTCAATCTTTTTTAACAAAAGATAAACAAGGTTATCGGGTGAAAAAGCTACGTTCTGGTTATTTATCAAATTTAAATAAAAAAGAATTAAAAACAAATAAATAATTTATAAAATTACCATTTTATTACCATTAAGTTACCTTTTTATTACTGTTTTGTTACCATCTTATTACCACTTTGTTACCATGTTACTTTTCATATATCCTTTTTAACAAAAAGCTTATTTAAGGAGTGATATTTGATATTTTATATCGATAATGATAATGATACTCGATATTTGATATTATCGAACTATCTTTTTGATATCATTATTATTTATCGATATAATAAAAACTTCTTTTTAGGTAATTTTATTTTTTTAATTTATTTAAATTATTCAATCAACTTTAATTTTTAAATTAATTGCCTTACCAGTATTGTATATTATATAAAAAACAAAAATATCAACGTGCTGAAGCACTTATTTATCAAATAAAAAATTTTTAGAGTTATAATAGTTAATATATATATATATAAAATAATTTATTTAGAGATTTGGTATTTTAATTATGAAATTAGAAAAACTTCATCAAAAAGTTAAATTATTACAAAAAATAATTGAAAAGATTAAAAAAATTGATAAAAAGATCGTTTTTAATTTAGTTAATCAATTTAATCAAACTCTGAATTTAACCACCATTTTAAAAACAATCCAAATAAAACGTAGCACTTATTATTGGTTGAAAGTCAAAAATAAAATTAAAGAAAAAGAAGAAAAATACTTGTTACAACAAAAACGTATTAAAGCTTTATGTTTGCATTATCAATATTTTTACGGTCATCGTAAAATTACTACTTTATACCACAAAACCTTTAACGAGTTAATCACTAAGAAAAAAGTTTACACTATAATGAGAAAAAATAGTATTTTTTGTCGTTTAAGAATTAAAAAAAATAAATATTATTATAACAATAATTTAAAATCTAAATTAAAAGTAGTAGATAATTTAATCAATCAAGACTTTATATCGAAAACCCCATTACAAAAACTATTCACAGATGTTACTTATTTCAAGACTCCTAAAGGTTTTTTATATTTTTCTTGTATCATAGACTCTTTTAACAACCAAATTATTGCTTTCCACACTTCAAACCACCAAAATAAAGATTTAGTTTAAATACTATTAAAAAATTACCGAAAATCAGCAAACCATGTATTATTCATTCTGACCAAAGAACAGTTTATCAATAAAAAAAAATTCAACAAACTTTCACGAAAAAAGGTTTTTTAATCAGCATGTCAAGAAAAGCCACCCCTAGCGACAACGCAGTCATTGAAAACTTTTTCGGCCAAATGAAAACAATCTTACAACATCAAAATCCATTTTTATTTCAAAAATCTCCTGATAAAATGAAAAAATTAATCAATCATTTTCCGAAATTTTGGAATACTAAGTGGATTTTAAATAAATTAAACCATTCAACTCCATCTCAATATATTCAAAATCTAAGATAAATTTTTAGTTGATTTAACATCAAATAATATAACTTTGAAAAAGGTTATTTTAGTACGACTTTTTTTAAGAAAAATGTTAAATTGATATCAAAGATTATTTTCTTTTCATTTTGTTGACGAGTTTTTCACTTTTTTTACCTAACTAGATAGTGTAAAGATAAAATATTTAAAAAAATATCTTTTGAAACTAAAGAATTATCAAAAAAAGTTTAGACACTTTTTTAAACGAAAAAAATATTTCTTTAGTTTGAAAAGATAGGAAATTATCTATTAATTTTTAGTCTTAAAGAGTCATTTTAAAAATTAAATTTGTTTAAAAAAAGGAAACAGCTCAAAGTTTTTGATTCTCATAATATTCATTCTTTCTTAAATATTTTCTTTAATAAGAATAAAAGATATTTTCATAAATAATAAAAGAAACGAAAAAGATGATAAAGACATTTAAAAAGAAAATCAATTAAATATAAAAGATGAGGGATAAATAATAAAATAATCGTTAATAAACCTAAGTTTAACCATTGATTTTGATAAGTGAAGAAATAATGACTGATAGCATTAAGCATGTTATTTAGTTTAGTTAACCAAGTATTAATTAAATTCCACATGATGATTTGGTTGCTTCGTAGTTAAATATTGATAAAATTGAACCACTATTCCTTGTTTTAGTTGGTGAAGACTTAGTTTGACAGTGAAAAGATAGAATTTAAGAACATAATAAATGGTGATAATTGGAATAAATGAAAGTAGAGTGATGATGAAAAAGATGAGATTACTAGGTAAAGATTGAAAGATTTTTTTATGAACATTGTTTTTGTTTCCTTTCCAAAGTTATGTGTGTTGTTAAATAAAAAAAGACCCTGGAAGGGTCTTGGTTTGTGATTATTCTTTTTTTTAGGAATTGTATCTAAAAATATTTCTTTGTGCAACTTTTGCATTGCTTTTAAAACTTTTTTATTATTTTCAAAACTTATTTCTCCTGAACATATTAATTCAACACATTTTAATTCAAATTCTTTTTTAGTCAAATCTTCGAATTTTAATTTTTTGTTACATTGTATTGTTTTAATTATGGAGAAAAGTATTAAAATAACATTCAAAATTAAACTTATTATTAAAATAAATGATTTAATTTCCATTTTTTTGATTTCCTTTTTTTATTTTTTATCACTCAGATGGGATTATAATGTAGAGATAGTTTAGTTTAAATAAGATATTATTTTTATATTGTGTTTTTAAAAAATTACTAGTATTCATTAATTTTTTTATCCCCTATGATAATGGTTATAAATTATCAAATATGAAAGTTTGAATAATATTCACTATTATACAACTTTATGAATTGAATATTGAAAAAAATGATTAAGGTGCATCATTATTTAAAGGATTTTAATTTGGTGTTTTTCTTTAATTTTTTGTTGAGTATAATTGTAAATTTGGATATTTTTGTTTGCTTGGTTTGTTTTTAAAAATTTATATTAATTTCTATAAACATCAATTTTATAACTATTTGTTTTATAAACAATTTAAAAAAATGGTTTTTTTGTTTTTCCAAATTATCATTGTTTATTTTTTCATCTTCTTTACTATATTTTGATATTTGTTCTAATTGCTGAATTTGTTCTTGACATTTATTAATATTTGTTTCTTTAATTAATTCATTATTTAATTTGTCCATTGCCATAACTTGATTATTATTATTTATTAATAACAATCCTAAACAAATAAATAAAATAATATTAAATATTAGTAAATATTTTTGTGATTTAAATATCATATGAAATCTCATTTAATTTTTATTCCTTTATATTTTAACATATTGGAAGTTGTTAAAATTTTTATCACCAGTCATCGCTGGTTCTTTTATTATATTCGGCTTCCTTGACTTTATCATTATTCTGTTTATCTTGGTAAAGGGATAAAGTTTTACGTCAGGGTTAAAGTGGAGGTGAAAATTAGTTAATTCAAAGTTAGAGTCGGAAACATGTACGCGACCAAGGTAATAGTCTTTGTCTTTTTCTATCAAGTCTTTTGGGCCTTTGTATTTAAGGATTAAGTAATTACCACCTGGGCCTTCGTTGATTTGTTTTTCTAATTTTACATAGTTTTCTAAATAACTATCAAATCCGATATCGAAACGAGAAAATTTAAATCCATTGGTTGTGGTCATATCATAAGTAACGGATTTTTGATTCCAACGGTCGAAAGGATAACGGTCTTTGATGTAGTTGGCGAGGTTAGATGGTTCTTTTTGAAGTTCGCGACGATTTTCGACCAGCTTTAATTCTTTTCTTAAATTTTCTTCTTGAGTTGGAAGATTTTTAAGTTTATTTTTAATATCGATTATTTCTTGGTTTTTATCTTTAATCGTTTGTTCGTATTTGTCAGGTGTTTGGTTTAAGGTTACTAATTCTTGTTCTAATTGGGCGATTTTATTTTCTTGGTGGATTTTAGTTAATTGTTGATTAATATTATTTAATTCAGATTGGATTTGAGAATAGCGACGATGATAATAGTTAATTCCGTTTAAACTATCAAAAGTAAAATTGGTTTCTGTTTTGGTTTCATCTTTGGGTTTATCTAAATATTGAAGGATTCCTTGACGCCATTGGGCGTATTGATTTTCACAAGCTGTTCGGCGTTGTTTTACTTGGTGGTGATCGGGTTTTATTTTTAATTTCAAATTTAAGACTTCTTCGATATCAGAGGGTAACATGACTTCGTGGGTTTGAGGGTTTTGTTGAGCCCATTTAGCTGTTTTTTTGTAAGCTTCTTCAATAATAGTGGTTAAATCACGATTAGAAAGATTTTTGCCTTGACATAATTGGGTAATATCTTTTAAAGCTAAGAAAGTATAATAACTAATTTGATAAGGGGTGATAATATGTTTTAAATAACCTTCAATTTCATGATCTTTTAAATGACCGATATAGATTTCTTTACTAAAACGACTGCGTAAAGCGGAGTCAATTTTATGAAGGTTATTATTTGCACCCATTAAAACTATTTTTTTGTTACTACTGTTAAACCCATCTAATTTATCTAATAAAGTATTAATCACATTGACTCCTCCTGAAGAAATGTTGGAATCATTACGATTTTCTAAGCCTTCGATTTCGTCAATAAAGATAATGGTTTTATCATGATTTTCTGCTTCTTGCCAAACTTTATCAACTTCTTTTTCTCCTTCGCCGATGTATTTTTGTCGAAATTTGGAAGGAATTAAATTAATAAAGTGAACGTTAGCTTCTCCACAAAGAGCTTTGATTAAAAAGGTTTTTCCTGTTCCTGGCGGACCATAAAGTAAATAACCTTTAGGGCGGACTTGATCGAAGTTAATTAAAGATTGGTTCGTGCGAAAATAAGTTAATAAGTCTTCTAATTCTTCTTTTTCATTTTCCATGCCGTAAACGTCTTTAAATGTCACTTGTTTTTTAGTATGAGGAAGAGGTTTATTTTCTTTTAAATGATTTAATTGGATAGTTAAATTTTTCTTTTGTTTTTCAAAAGCGAATTTTTGATCAGTTAAGAACAGTTGAAAATCATTTAGATTTTTTAATTCAGTTTGATTTTTTCGATATTCTTTTTGCGTTTTTAATTCTTCAATTCTTTTTTGATTAGCTTCCACATAATTAAGAGCTTGATTTAAGTGGGAAATTTGTTGTTGGAGGTTTTCTTGGGTTTGAAGTTGAGCTTTTTCTTGAGCTAATTTTTCTAGTTCTTCTTGTTTTTCTTTTTGATTTTGGTTTAACGCTTTTCTTTGTTCCATTAAATTATTAACTAAGGTTTGTTGGGTTTGTTGTTGATTTTTTAGTTCTGTTAATTGTTGTTGTTTTTGGGTTTTGATTGTCGGATTTAATTGCGGGTTATTAGTTAATTCAGTTTGCAGAGTTTTAATTTTAGTAATAATGTCGGTTAAAGTTTTGACATTTTCATTAATTTGGGTTTTTAAGATGCGGTCTTGTTGTTGGAGTGCTTGGATTTTGGCTTGTTCTAATTTGATTTGGTTGTCGATCTCTTGTGGTTGTGTTGATGGAGGTTGTTTAGTTAATGATGGGTTTTGAGTTGGTAGATGAGAATGAGTGATGCCAAAGATTAATAAAATAAACAAACCTAAACTCAATAATCCAATCAAACTAAGATAAATTTTTTTGTTTAATGACATAGAGAACCTCCTTTCTTAGGTTTTTTAAAGAAAATAATTGGGTTATTTTAAAATTAAAGTTTTCACTTGGTCTTTGATGTTTTTAGAAAGTTTGAAAGTGACTACAGTTTTGGCAGGGATTTTTAGTTTTTTCTTTGTTTTAGGGTTTCTGCCGATGTAGGCTTTTCTTGATTTTAATTTGAATTTGCCTATTTGAGGTGATAAAACTACTTCTTCGTTAGTAGTGATTGCTTCGATTAAAGTCTTTTCAAAAATATTATAAAATTCTTCTGTTTTAGAAATTGAGGTTTTATTTACCTCAGCTATTTTTTTAATTAATTCTTTTTTTGTCATAACGATTCGACTCCTTTTGTTTGATTTGTTTTAATTGTTTGTTGATTAGTTTTTTTATCATATTCAATTATTTGTTCGATAGTTTGGCCATCCGAACTATAGATGAATCTTTTAATAAATTCGCCAATCATTTTGTCAAATTTGGCAATATAATTGATAATTTTGTCATCAAACTGACAATATCGTTTTTCTTTTATTTCTTTACCAGTCACTTTATCGTATTTAATAATTTGATCGACCAAGAAATTTTGATGATATTTCGTTTGTTTTAATTTATGACCAGTGAATGGATTATATTGAATAATATAATTGATGGGACCATCGCCACGATAATGATGTATTTCTTCGATTAATTGTTTTTTGGCGTTGTATTTTTGAATCACTTTACTTCCATAATCATCAATAAATTCTTTTTTGGTTGTTTTCATTTTTTTCTCCTTTTTATTTTTTTGATTTTAAAAGTTAATGATATCTTTAACAGTTCCATCGTCGTTGTAATATATTGTTTGGATTAGTGTTCCGTTATCATCGTATTCATTTACATAAGCAATGGTTTTACCATCAATTTGATAATAAATGTCTTTAATCGATTCACCAGTAGATTGATTGTATTCATTTATTTTTCTAATAGTTTTACCATCAGATTGATAAGTAGTATCTTTAACTAGTTTGCAAGTACCTTTATCGTACTCCGCGATACATTCAATAGTTTTTCCGTCAAATTGATAAAAAGTGACTTTAACCTCTTGACCAGTATCTTTGTCGTATTCACTTACATAGTCAATATTTGTTCCGTCGGATTGGTATTGTGTTTTTTTAATTATATATCCAGTTTCTTTGTCGTTTTCAAAAATATAATCAATAGTTTTATCGGCACGATAATAAATTGTTGTTTTATTTATCATTTTTAAAATCTCCTTTTTTTGATTTTAGTTTGTATATAAAGTTTTAGTAGAAATTAAATTATAAGTTATTTCTTCATCAACATCCATAATAGGGATAAAATATTCACGTTGTAAAATATTGCCAATTGCTTTTAAATATTTAAAAACTTTTGGAACTAAAGTAAAAGAACAAACTTTAAATACTTGTGGATTATTTTTATCATAAAAATCATAAGTAAAATCTTTGTCATTAACATCTAACCTACAAGAAAAGCATTGAACGCGTCTTAAATTAGCATTTGAATAAAAATCAATTTTTAAAAATTGTAAACTATCCTCATATATTCCTTTGAAATCAAAATTAATTTCTTTAATTTTAGTTTCATTATTTTGAATAATTTCAATGTTTTTGCATTTTAATTTAGTTAATTTTGTTTTTAACGCGTTAATTTTGTTTTTCATCATTGATTTTTTCTCCTTTTTTAATCAAAATAAAGTTTCATATCTAATTTAATGATGTAAAACAATGGTAAAAATTTTAATTCTATTCATAATTTTTAATAATGATTTCTTGATTGATGTTTTTGTTCGCGAGATGATGACTTGTTGTTATTTTTGTTTTAATGATGTTACAATTTGGGAATAAATTAAGAATTGGGGTTGTTTCGTAATTTGTATATAACCATTTAACCCCTCTTTTGGTTGCTTGATGTAATGTCTTCGCTAACAATTTATGATCTTCAAAAGAAAATGGTTTTTGGTAAAAATCTTTATCTTTAATCCCTTCATAGTAATATGGTGGATCGACAAAAAGAAAATCGCCTTTTTGACTATTGGCGATAACTTTACAAAAATCCATACAATATAAAACATGTTTTTTCTTTTGGAAATGTCTTTGAAAGGTAATTAATTCATTTAAATTGATGATAGTGTTTTTTTGTTTGGGTTTATATACCCAAAATTTATTTTTAAATTAATTTGCTTATTATAACGAGTAATACCTCGAAAAGCGTATTTATTTAAAACATAAAAGATAGCTGACCTAGTTAATTTTTTTCTTTTTTTTGATATTTTGATTATATTGGTTTAGTAAATTTTTGAAAGCTTGTTTTTGATTTTGTTGGTTGTGATATTGGTAAATATAATTTTCTATGGCTTTGAACTTGTTAACAAAATGATGGTGATTTTGGAGACTTTGTTTCCACATAGTGATTAATTGGCGATCATTATTGTTTAAAATCGCTTTTGATGATTTTAAGTAAAAATAAAGAACCCCACTTCCTAAAAAAGGTTCGTAATAAGTTTTAAATTGTTTGGGTAAATGAGAAATAATTTGAGGCAAAAGTTTTTTCTTACAACCAATCCAATTGATTTTCATCTTTTTTCTTCCTTATGCCATAAATAAAATAAAAAGAAAATATCGGAAAAGATGGCTATTGTAGCGTCAAATTTTAATCCTAATTCAAAATTGAAAAATAAAGCCATAATGTTACTAATGATGAAAAATAAATAGGAAATGGTTAATAAAATAGGATATCTTTTTTTCATTTTATCTCCTTGATTTTTTTATTTCTTTTGGTGTCCTGCCCTGTTCCAAAACTTTAGACACTTTTTGCTTTTTAAAAAATCTTTAAGACTAACTATTCAGTTAGTCTTTTTTTCTTTCAAGACTAAAAAAATAATTCCCTATCTTTTCTAAAAACTTTTTTAGAAAGGAATTAAATGTTAAGACAAGAATTATTTAAAGATTTTTTAAAAAATAAACAGAATTTAGAAATTCGTAATCAATTAATCGAACTTCATTTGCCTTTGGTAAAAAAACTAGTTTATCAATTTAAATATTATCCTCGAGTTTTAACTAAAGAAGATTTATATCAAGAAGGCATTTTAGGATTAATCAAAGCCCTCAATCATTACCAAGATTTAGGTTATGACTTTATCGCTTATGCTACTCCAACCATCAAATCGGAAATAAGAGAAACAATAAGAAAAAGCCATTCACCTTCAATCCCGAAAAAAATCACAAAAAGGGATAATTTTTCTTTTCAAGAAGAGTTTTATGAACCATATCAAATAAATAAACTGGAATCCCCATCAATTATGGTTAAAACAAGTTAATCATGAAATCTTTTTAAAAAAAATGAAAGCTAAATTAAGTGAAAACGAATTTCAAATTATCCATTTTAAGTTTTGGCGTTCCTTTAGGGAATATCAACGAAGATTATCAAAGATGTTATAATAACGCCAAAATTGCTGAAAAATTCAATTTATCTTTAAAACAAGTAGAAAATATTAAAAACATCGCTATTAAAAAAATTAAAAAAATACAAAAAAGTTAACCCTTATCGTCCATAATGACGTTAAACTAGTAATTCAAAAAAAACATTTCGTTTAAGTGATAAAAAAATAAAAACCAGATTACTTTAAAAGTAATCTTTTTTTTGTATCAAAATCAAACATAAAATTTTTGAAACAACAGTAATAAACGATTCCAACATCAACAAATCAGATAGTCGTTCAATACATTTGTTTTCAAAAGTTTTATTGATGAATAAATAAAAAAATATATCAAAAAGAAGGAAAAATAAAATTATGTTAAATAAAGTTCAATTAATCGGCCGTATAATCCATGATTTAGAAAAACAATACATTAATAGTAATAACGAACAAATCCCTAAAATTGATTTTCAATTAGCGGTTAACCTCAAGGAGATAACCCAATTTATCCCTTGTGTAGTTTTTAGAAAACAAGCCGAAAACATGAAGAAATATTTACATAAAGGTTCGAAAATTTATCTTGAAGGGCTTTTATCCATTCAAAAATATACGAATAATGAAGGTCAAACCAAAATCAATACTAAAGTTATTCTTCAAAACGTGATCTTTTTAGATAATAAACCTCAAACAACTTTACCTTTTTAAAACAATCAATTCATAAAACTCAATAACAACCAAATAAACTTAATCATCTAACCCCTTTTCAAAAGGGGTTTTTTATTTGAAAAAACACACAATTATTGGTAAGGACACCAAAAGAAATAAAAAAATAAAGGAGACAAAATGAAAAAAAGATATCCTATTTTATTAACCATTTCCTATTTATTTTTCATCATTAGTAATATCATGGCTTTATTTTTCAATTTTGAATTAGGATTAAAATTTAACGCTATAATCGCCATCTTTTCTGATATTTTCTTTTTATTTTATTTATGGAATAAGGAGAAGAAAGATGAAATCAATTGGATTGGTTGTAAGAAAAAACTTTTGTCTCAAATTATTTCTCATTTACCCAAACAATTTAAAACTTATTACGAACCTTTTTGAGGAAGCGGGGTTCTTTATTTTTATTTACAACCATCTAAAGCGATTTTAAACGATAATGATCGCCAATTAATCACTATGTGGAAACGAAGTCTCCAAAATCCCCATCATTTTGTTAACAAGGTCAAAGCCATAGAAAATTATATTTACCAATATCACAACCAAAAGAACCAAAAACAAGCTTTTAAACATTTATTAAACCAATATAATCAAAATGCCAAAAAAAGAAAAAAATTAACCAGGTCAGCTATCTTTTATGTTTTAAATAAATACGCTTTTCGTGGTATTACTTGTTATGATAAGCAAAGTAATTTAAAAACAAATTTTGGGTATAAACCCAAACAAAAAACTCCCATCATCAATTTAAACGAATTAGTTACATTCCAAAGACATTTCCAAAAGAAAAAACATGTTTTATATTGTACGGATTTTCGTAAAGTTATCGCCAATAGTCAACAAGGCGATTTTCTTTTTGTCGATCCACCATATTACTATGAAGGGATTAAAGATAAAGATTTTTACCAAAAACCATTTTCTTTTACTGATCATCAACAATTAGCCTTGGAATTACACCAAACAACCAAAAGGGGTGTTAAATGGTTATATACCAATTATGAAACAACCCCAATTCTTCATTTATTTTCAAACTGTAACATCATTAAAACAAAAACAACAACAAGCCATTATCTCACCAACAAAAAAATCCATCAAGAAATCATTATTAAAAATTATGAGTAAAATTAAAATTTTCACTATCGTTTCACATCATTCAATTGGATATGAAACTCTATTTTAATTTAAATAACAGTAATTTTCCAAAAAAATCAAAAAAGGAGTCAAATCATTATGACAAAAAAAGAATTAATTAAAAAAATCGCTGAGGTAAATAAAACCTCAATTTCCAAAACAGAAGAATTTTATAACTCATTTGAGAATACTCTAATTAAAGCAATCATATCAAATGAAGAAGTGTCTTTATCCTCTAAAATTGGCAAATTCAAATTAAAATCAAGAAAAGCTTATACTGGTAGAAACCCTAAAACAAGGAAAAAACTAAAAATACCTGCCAAAACCGTAGTAACTTTCAAACTTTCTAAAACCATCAAAGACCAAGCGAAAACTTTAATTTTAAAATAACCCAATCATTTTCTTTCAAAAACCTAAGAAAGGAGGTTCTCTATGACATTAAACAAAAAAATTTATCTGAGTTTGATCGGATTATTAAGTTTAGGTTTCTTGATTTTATTAATCTTTGGCATCACCCATTCTCGCCCACCAATTAAAAACCCATCATTAACTAAAAAACCTCCATCAACACAACAACAAGAGATCGACCACCAAATCAAATTAGAACAAGCCAAAATTCAAGAACTCCAACAAAAAGATCACACCTTAAAAACCCAAATTGATGAAAATGTTAAAACTTTAACCGACATTATTACTAAAATTAAAACTCTGCAAAATGAATTAACTAATAATCCGCAATTAACTCCAACCATGAAAAACCAAAAACAACAACAATTAACCGAACTAAAAACTCAACAACAAACCCAACAAACCTTAGTCGATAATTTATTAGAACAAAGAAGAGCGTTAAACCAAAATCAAAAAGAAAAACAAGAAGAACTAGAAAAATTAGTTAAAGAAAAGGATCAACTGCAAACCCAAGAAAACCTCCAACAACAAATTTTTCAATTAAATCAAGCCCTTAATTATGTGGAAGCTAATCAAAAAAGAATTGAAGAATTAAAAACTCAAAAAGAATATCGAAAAAATCAAACCGAATTAAAAAATTTCAAGGATTTTCAACTTTTCTTAACTGATCAAAAATTAGCTTTTGAAAAACAAAAGAAAAATTTAACTATTCAATTTAATCATTTAAAAGAAAACAAATCTCTTCCTCATACTAAAAAACAAGTGACATTCAAAGACGTTTACGGCATGGAAACAGAAAAAGAAGAATTAGAAGATTTATTAACTTATTTTCACACCAACCAATCTTTAATTAACTTCGATCAAGTCCGCCCCAAAGGTTATTTACTTTATGGACCACCAGGAACAGGTAAAACCTTTTTAATCAAAGCGCTTTGTGGCGAAGCTAATGTTCATTTTATTAACTTAATTCCTTCCAAATTCCGACAAAAATACATTGGTGAAGGAGAAAAAGAAGTGGATAAAGTGTGGCAAGAAGCAGAAAGTCATGATAAAACCATTATCTTTATTGACGAAATCGAAGGCTTAGAAAATCGTAATGATTCCAACATTTCTTCAGGAGGAGTCAATGTGATTAATACTTTATTAGATAAATTAGATGGTTTTAATAGTAGTAATAAAAAAATTGTCTTAATGGGAGCGACTAATAATCTTCATAAAATTGATATGGCTTTACGCAGTCGTTTTAGTAAAGAAATCTTTATCGGTCATTTAAAAGATCATGAAATTGAAGGTTATTTAAAACATATTATCACCCCTTATCAAATTAGTTATCATACTTTCTTAGCTTTAAAAGAGATTACCCAATTATGTCAAGGCAAAAACCTCTCTAATCGCGATTTAACCACGATCATCGAAGAAGCTTACAAAAAAACGGCTAAATGGTCTCAACAAAACCCTCAAACCCACGAAGTTATGTTGCCTTCTGATATCGAAGAAGTTTTACAACTAAAATTAAAAACAAAACCCGATCATCAACAAGTGAAACAACGCCGAGCAGCTTGTGAAAATCAATACGCTCAATGGCGAGAAGGAATCCTTCGATATTTAGATAAACCCAAAGACGAAACTAAAATTGAATGTCGCTATACCTTTGATGGTTTAAACGGAATTAACTATTACAATCGTCGTTACTCTCAAATCCAAACGGAATTAAATAATATTAATCAGCAATTAACTAAAATCCACCAAGAAAATAAAATTCCACAATTAGAACAAGAATTAATCGCTTTAAACCAAACACCTGACAAATACGAACAAACCATTAAAGATAAAAACCAAGAAATCATCGATATTAAAAATAAACTTAAAACTCTTCCAACTCAAGAAGAAAGATTAAGAAAAGAATTAAAGCTAGTCGAAAATCGTCGCGAAACCCAAAAAGAACCATCTAACTTAGTTTGTTACATCAAAGATCGTCATCCTTTCGACCGTTGGAATAAAGATGGTGATACTTATAATTTTACCACCTTAGACGGATTTGATTCCGCTTCTTTCGATAAAAAAGATGACAGTCAATTATATTTATATGTAAAATTCGAAAAACAACAACACAAAGGACCAGGCTTTAATCACTTAATCCTTAAATACAAAGGTCCTAAACACTTCTTAGAAGAAGACAAAGACTATTATCTTGGACGTGCTCGCGTCGATGATTCCAATTTCGAATCAACCAATTTCCACCTCCATTTCAACCCTGTCCGTAAAACTTTATCTCTTTACCAAGACAAACACAATAACGATAAAACCCAAGAAACATAAAATAACAAAAGAACCAGCGATGACTGGTGATAAATAATAAGTTTTGATTTAAAAAAATAGTAAATCTATATTAGAAAGTTTATTCAAAAAAATGAATTTAAATTTAAAAAACATCAACTATACTTCAATTTTTTTATTTATAATATTTTTATTTTTCATATTTATAAATTATTTTATAAAATCTAATTTGGTTTATGCTGGCCAAGTTTATTCAGAAATTAAAAAAACAGATTCTTCCGAACAATTATTTGATTCTTCAGAAACAAAAATTGAGTTTTTAAGATCTAAAATAGATGATTTATCGAGAAAAAGAAATTCCATATTAAAAGAAATTAATAGAATAGAAGAAACATTATCATTTCATTTAAAAATCAGAAGTAAGAAAAATCCTAACGTTTCAGAAAGAAATTCAAGTTTTTTAAAATTTCAAATATCTTTTTTGAAAGAAAAAAAATCTTTTCTTAAAAAAAATTTAGAACAAATAAATTTAGAACAAATAGATTTAGAAATTCAATTAAGAAAAAAAATATATTCTCTTAAAAAATAACTTGTCTGCAACAAAATATATTAATTTACAATATAAATTAAACAAAGAATTAGATTAATCTTTAATCACAAACCAAGACCCCTTTAAAGGGTCTTTTTTTATTTAACAACACACACAACTTGGAAAGGAAAAATAACCATGTTAATTAAAAAAATCTTTCAATCTTTACCTAGTAATCTCATCTTTTTCATCATCACTCTACTTTCATTTATTCCAATTATCACCATTTATTATGTCATTCAATTCTATCTTTTCACCGTCAAACTAAGTATTCGCCAATTAAAACAAGGAATAGTGGTTCAATTTTATCAAAATTTAACCACGAAGCAACCAAATCATCATGTGGCATTTCATTAATACTTGGTTAACTAAGTTAAATAATGGTCTTAATAACTTTAGTCATTATTTCTTTAATTATCAAAATCAATGGTTAAACTTAGGTTTATTAACAATTATTTTATTATTTCTTCCTCATCTTTTATATTTAATTGATTTTCTTTTTAAATGTTTTTATCACATTCTACGGTTTATTTATTATTTAGGAAAATATCTTTTATTATTATTAAAGAAAATATTTAAGAAAGGTAAATAACCATGCAAATCAAACTATCACAACGTACCAAAGAATGGTATCAACACCGCAAACAATATATTAACGCTTCCGAAATCGCTTCTATTACGGGTTTAGACCCCTTTCGTTCCATGGAACAATTAGTTCATGATAAACTCTTTGGCACAACTTTTACCGCTAATCAATATACCCTTCATGGGCAAAAAATGGAACCCATCGCGCGACAGTTTTTCATACAAAAAACCAATTTAATTTTCGAAGACACCATTTTCACTGATGATCAAGTTAACCTTTTTTCCGCCTCTTTAGATGGTTACAATGAACAACATCAAGCTGTTTTAGAAATTAAATGTCCTTTTGTGAATGAAAACCAAGAAGTCTCATCCACTTGGACTAGTTTTTTAACCAATCCTCATTTAGAAAATATTCCTCAATACTACTGGGCCCAAGTTCAATGTCAACTTTATTGTAGTCAAACTAAATTTGCTTACTTTTTAGTCTATTTTAACAACCAAAGTTATCATGTTGTTCGGATTTATCAAGATAAAACATTTATCACTAAAATGATTAAAGATAGTCAAAAATACTTAGCCCTTTTCACCAAAGCCAAAGAAGAATTAGAAAAAACCACTTATTTAAAACAATTAAGTAAAATTAAATAATTAATATTTTTATACCTTCAATTTGAAGGTCTTTTTTTTATGCCCAAATTAAAAATCAAAGGAGAAAAAAATGACGAAATTAATCGTTTTTGAAGGACTCGACGGGAGTGGAAAAACTTCTCTTATCAATTCTCTTCAACCCCAATTAAAAACCCCTCATCAACTTTATCAACCTTTTGGGAGCAGTTCTATTGGGAAGGAAATTAGAGATTTATTTTTAAATTTTCAACAAGTAGATTATCTCACTCGTTTTTATTTAAGTCTCGCGAATATGGCTCAAATCCAAGCGGAATTATTTAAAAACAACCAATTAATCATCTTAGACCGTTGGTTACCATCCGCTTATGCTTATCAATTATTTCCTTTTTCCAAGGAAAAGAAACAACTTCCCCCTTTAAAAAAGATCTTTAAGTTGAATCATGAAACTATCTTAAAAAACCCGATTTATTAATTTATTTAGATATCGATCCTCTCATCGGAAGAACTAGAAAGAAAAAACAAAAAAACCATCAAAGAGATCTCATTGAAAGACAATCATTAACTTATTTTCAAACCGTTCGTCAAGGATACAATCATTATCTCACTCATTATACTAGTGGAGTTAATAAATTAATTTTAAACGGAAGTGATTCTATCAAATCCAATGTCAAACAAATTATTAAACAAATAGGAGTACTATCAAATGGCGATCATAACTAAAAAGACCTGTCAAAACAGCAATACTTACATCTATTTTTCTAATGGAAAAATCAAAACCATTCATAAAGATGGCACCATTACCTGGAAAACAAAAAGAATTTTTAAAACTAAAAAAACCAACAAAAGACCTTAATTTAAAGGTCTTTTTTTATTTGAAGAAAGGAATATCAAATGTTAAATAACCAAGATTTTTTTAATATTCAACAATTTAATACTAATATCCAAACTGTGGAAATCTTAAAATGTTTTTTTAACAAAGATACCTTTAATCTTTCTATTAACGAATATATGAAAACCAATTACCAACAATTAAACCATTATTTTAACCAAAATAACATCAACTCTCAAAGTCAAAAAGTAATCCGTGGTAAAATCAATGAATATCTTATTTTACTCTATTTTCAAAACCAAGGAATCATTCATTTATATCCTCAAGCTTATTTATTCTTCATCCCCGACATTAAATTTGATTTAGTGTTATTTACGAAAAATAAACGGATTATCGCTTTTAATTTTAAAACATGTCTTCGTGATCGCTATAAACAAGCCATGGTAGAAGGGCAACAATTAAAAAAACTCGATACTCGTTTTGAATTTTATTTATTAACCAACAACGAACCAGAAACTCAGAGATTAAATCATAAAATCAATCAAGGAAAAGTCCAAGGCATTAATCAAGTAATTAACTTATTTTCCAATTCAGCCAACAATTTCTTACAAAACTTAATTACCCGTCAATTCATCCCTTTTTCTAACATCAACATCATTAAAAAAGAAAAAAAGGAGTTAATATAAAATGTTAACCAATGAACAAAAAGCGTTAAAACAAATCATTTCCTATATGAACCAAAATAAAGCTGAGCAATTAAATTTTTATTTTCAACTTATTGATCCACAATCTTTTTTAGATAAACAACATACAAAAATATTTCAGGCCTTAAAATATTTAACTTTAAACCAGAAAAATACTCATCCCTTTGATAAAATCAAATCTCAAACTGAGATCATCAAAGAATTACTCACCTATCTCCAAACCCATTTTCCCCAAGATCACTTTACTAAAGCATCATTATCTTTTTTAAGTGATGATGTTAATGAAGAAAATCACCTTAATTTCTTAGATAACTTAAAACATACCTATACCCAAGAAAAACTGTTCCAACAACTCTTAAAAATCATTAGTCCTTCTTTTGAAAATAAAGATCCTTATCATAAACATCTATACTACCAAGAAATCTTTGATAAATTAAGAAAATTTATGGCTTTCCTTCCCCATCAATCCGATCAAACTTTGTGTACTTTAAAGCAAATGTCCTCTATTCATCCTGAGTTTTTTGCTGCCGATCAACAATCCAAACAAAAAATTCAAGAAGAATATCACCGCCTATCAGAAACTTTCCGAGGCTTAAATCAAGCCACGAAAGGCTTTAAAAAGGGTCAAATTATCACCATTGGGGGCTATACAGGTTTAGGAAAAACCACTTTTGTCTACAACCTTCTTTTAGATATCACCAAAACCAAACACCAAGAAACTCACCATCATCCTCATCTCTTAGTTTTTTCTTATGAAATGACAATGGAGGAAAATTTAAGTCGTTTATTAGCCCACCAAACTCAAATTCCTTTAGATGTTATTTTAGATAAAAATTTGGAAGACTTAAACATCACCACACATACCTACATGGAAAGGATGAATAAAGCTCAAAAATTATTTTTCCAACTTAACTTATCATTTAGTTATGATCAAGGCAAAAACATTGATTATGTAATTGATTTAGTTTATCGCCTTCATTTAGAAAAACAAGCAGAAATCATCGTCATTGACCACCTTCAAATTACTAAATCATCCAATCATTTAGAAAACGACCGTTTAGCCATTGACGAAATTATGACTAAATTAAAACAATTAGCCATGGAATTAAACATCGTTATTATCATTCTCTCACAATTTTCGAGAGATACTTATAGCCATTACCAAGGAAAATCCCCTGAAATCACCGCTTTAAAAGGAAGCGGTGGCATCGAAACTAACTCCGATATCGTCTTAATGATGTCAGAATTCCAACCCAAACTATCTAAAGACCAAGAAAAACCTTTAAATATCTATAATCAAAATTGTAATCAATTATATTTAGCATCAAAAAACAACGAATCTCAAAAAATCATTGAATTATCTATTAAAAAGAATCGGAGTGGCACCAAAAAGAATTTAGTTTATCACTTTGAAATGACGACACAAACATTCCAAGAAATCGGTTATATTTTACCTTATTCATTAGAAAGTTATTAAGGAGATCATCAATGAATTATCAAGAAAAAATCAAACACATCCAAACTCATTTCCCCATGTCAGTTTTATTAAAAAAATTAAAAATTTTATCTCTAAATTTTAATAACCAACACCGTTTTCCTTGTCCCATTCATCAAGGAAAGAATCCCACTTGTTGTCATTTCACTTCAAATAATAAAATTCATTGTTGGAAATGCGGAAAAGATTATGATCTGATTGATGTTTATATGGTTATCCGTCAAATTAAATCTTTTTCTGAAGCGATTCAAAGAATAGAAGGATTTATGAATTCTTTCGAATTTAAAACCTTAAGTCAACAAGAAAAAGAAACAACGAAAATAACTATTAACCCTTTGAAACAACTATATCATTCAATGAAACCAAAACAACCAGTTGACGAACAGGAAATTAATATCAAAAAGAAACAATTATTTCAAAAAATTTCACCCTTATTCAACCAAATTAGAGATTATTATCATTATTTGTTAACTACTAACCGAAATAACGAAAGTCAACCAGGATTAACTTATTTAACTAAAAAAAGAAAACTCACTTTAGAAACCATTAAAGAATTTAAACTAGGTTATGCCCCATTATCTGATAAATCTTTATCTTTTCGTCTAGTAAATTATTGTAAAAAACAAAATATCGATACAACAAAATTAGTCGAATATGGTTTTATCAAAGAAAAAATCAGTCAACAAGGTAAAAAATATTTTCACGATACTTTTCATGGTTCCATCATTATCCCCGTTGAAAATGGATATAATAAAACATTTCATTTTTATCAAAACCATTTTCGCGAAGTTTCTTACTTTCAACCAAAATACCAAGCTTTAACTAATTTCAGTCAAACTCCGACCCTTCATTTCAGTTATCGTTTTTTTTGAAGCTTTACCATATATTAAACAAACAAAAACCATCATCATTCATGAAGGTTTTTTTTGATGTCATTAGTTGTTGGCAAAACAATATTAAAAACGCGGTCGGTCTCATTTGTGTCACTCAGCAACTTTCTCAATCACAACTAGAAATTCTTAAAAAAGAAAAAATCAAAGTCATTATCGCTTTAGATAATGATAAAACAGGCCGAAAACGCAGCGAAGCCTTAGGAGAACAACTTAAAGAAGAAAATATTATTTACGAAATTAGACGTATTTTACCACCTTATGATAAAACTTGTAAAGATGTCGATGATTTATTACGTCAATACGGCAAAGAAGCATATCAAAAATGTTTTTTAGCTCCATACATTAGTTATGAAGAGGCCAAAAAGAAAATCATCGTCGATTTAGCGGTTCATTTCTTTGGCGAAGACAAAGTTGAAGTAATTAATTAAATTATTTTTTTACACCAAAATATATAACATCTACACATATAAAAACATTAATGCAATCTCATAAAAGTATATATAAACTTAAATTTAACTATTTAGGGTTTTTATTTTTATAACAAAAAACCAAATTAAGGAGAAAAGAAATGAAAAACGACGCTAGCCAAGAAATTAGAATCGGGGGTTGGAACGCGAAAGCCACCCCAAATGATTTAACTCAAATTAAAAACTTTTTAAAAATATTAAAAGAAGATTTAATCAATCTTACCATTATTTCTCATTCTAAAAAGAAAAACACCTATCAAGAAGCTAATTACCGTCCGAAAAACCAAACTCTCTTCGTTGATCCTCAAATCTTAGAAGAAATTAAACAAACAAAAATAACCTTAATTAATGATAATTTTTCTTCTATTAATAGTAAACTATTACTTTCAGATTTAACCCCGCTTAAAAGACAAAATAACCCCCTTAAACACCTATTTAATATCTTCCAAATCAATTATAAAAATGAATTTAAAAATACCATCAAAGAATTAATTAGAAAAATTGATGGTAATAAGTTAGAAACTTTACAATTATATCAATTAGACCCTCAAAAACTAGATAAATACCATAAACCCATGAAAACTAACTATAAAAAAGGGTTAAATATTATTTATTATCGCCAAGAAGATTTAAAATATCTTCAATCTTTTTTAACAAAAGATAAACAAGGTTATCGGGTGAAAAAGCTACATCCCAAATATAAATATATACCTAAACAACAAGAATGACACTTTTATGACACTTCACTGACACTTTTATGACACTTCACTGACACTTTTATGACATTTTGTCTTTTAAAATAATCTATATAAAGATTAACTCATTTAAGGAGTGATATTTGATATTTTATATCGATAATGATAATGATACTCGATATTTGATATTATCGCATTATCATTTTTCATATCATTATTATTTATCGATATCATAAAAACCTCTTTTGAGGTAATTTTATTTTTTTAATTTATTTTAATTATTAAATCAACTTTAATTTTTAAATTAACTGCCTTTCCAAGTATTACTATATGTATTATTAAAAAAAAGATGCACGCGATGAAGCGCTTATTGATCCAATAAAAAATCTTTTAGAGTTATAATAGTTGATATATTTAAAATAATTTATAAAGATAATTGGTGTTAAAATGCAAAAATTAAAACAAAAAATTAAATTATTACAAAAAATGATTGAAAAGATTAAAAAATCGATAAAAAGATTGTTTTTCATTTAGTCAACCAATTCAATCAAACTCTGAATTTAACCACTATTTTAAAAACAATTCAAATTAAAAGAAGTACTTATTATTATTGGTTGAAAATAAAAGCTAAACTAAAAGAAAAAGAAGAAAAACACCTGTTACAACAAAAACGGATTAAAGCTTTATGTCTCCATTATCAATATTTTTACGGTCATCGAAAAATCACTGATTTATATCAAAAAACCTTTAACGAATTCATCACCAAGAAAAAAGTTTATCTCATCATGAAAAAAAACGACATTAGTTGTCGTTTAAGAATCAAAAAAAATTTTACTTACCGTAATTTAAAAAATAATCTCCAAATAATTCCTAATTTAATCAATCAAGATTTTATGGCCACCAAACCCCTCCAAAAACTTTTTACTGACATCACTTATTTCAAAACGAATCAAGGTTTTCTTTATTTTTCTTGCATCATTGACTCTTTTAACAATCAAATAATTGCTTCACATGTTTCAAACCAACAAAATAAAGATTTAGTTTTAAAACTATTAAAAACTGCCAAAATTAAAAGAACCTTGTATCATTCACTCCGATCAAGGAAAGTTTATCAATCGCTCAAAATCAACAAACTTTACGAAAAAGGTTTTATCAGCATGTCAGAAAGCTACCCTCGTGATAACGCATCATGAAACTTTTCGGCCAATGAAAACATCTTACACATCAAAATCCATTTTATTTCAAAAATCTCCTGATAAAATGAAAAAATTAATCAATCATTTTCCGAAATTTTGGAATACTAAGTGGATTTTAAATAAATTAAACCATTCAACTCCACCTCAATATATTCAAAATCTAAGATAAATTTTTAGTTGATTTAACATCAAATAATATAACTTTGAAAAAGGTTATTTTAGTACGACTTTTTTTAAGAAAAATGTTAAATTGATACCAAAGATTATTTTCTTTTCATTTTGTTGACGAGTTTTTCACTTTTTTTACCTAACTAGATAGTGTAAAGATAAAATATTTAAAAAAATATCTTTTGAAACTAAAGAATTATCAAAAAAAGTTTAGACACTTTTTTAAACGAAAAAAATATTTCTTTAGTTTGAAAAGATAGGAAATTATCTATTAATTTTTAGTCTTAAAGAGTCATTTTAAAAATTAAATTTGTTTAAAAAAAGGAAACAGCTCAAAGTTTTTGATTCTCATAATATTCATTCTTTCTTAAATATTTTCTTTAATAAGAATAAAAGATATTTTCATAAATAATAAAAGAAACGAAAAAGATGATAAAGACATTTAAAAAGAAAATCAATTAAATATAAAAGATGAGGGATAAATAATAAAATAATCGTTAATAAACCTAAGTTTAACCATTGATTTTGATAAGTGAAGAAATAATGACTGATAGCATTAAGCATGTTATTTAGTTTAGTTAACCAAGTATTAATTAAATTCCACATGATGATTTGGTTGCTTCGTAGTTAAATATTGATAAAATTGAACCACTATTCCTTGTTTTAGTTGGTGAAGACTTAGTTTGACAGTGAAAAGATAGAATTTAAGAACATAATAAATGGTGATAATTGGAATAAATGAAAGTAGAGTGATGATGAAAAAGATGAGATTACTAGGTAAAGATTGAAAGATTTTTTTATGAACATTGTTTTTGTTTCCTTTCCAAAGTTATGTGTGTTGTTAAATAAAAAAAGACCCTGGAAGGGTCTTGGTTTGTGATTATTCTTTTTTTTAGGAATTGTATCTAAAAATATTTCTTTGTGCAACTTTTGCATTGCTTTTAAAACTTTTTTATTATTTTCAA
This sequence comes from Onion yellows phytoplasma OY-M, assembly GCA_000009845.1. Classification (GTDB taxonomy): domain Bacteria; phylum Bacillota_I; class Bacilli_A; order Acholeplasmatales; family Acholeplasmataceae; genus Phytoplasma; species Phytoplasma asteris. The sequence continues at coordinate 429,048 of AP006628.2, read as the reverse complement.
AACTTATTTCTCCTGAACATATTAATTCAACACATTTTAATTCAAATTCTTTTTTAGTCAAATCTTCGAATTTTAATTTTTTGTTACATTGTATTGTTTTAATTATGGAGAAAAGTATTAAAATAACATTCAAAATTAAACTTATTATTAAAATAAATGATTTAATTTCCATTTTTTTGATTTCCTTTTTTTATTTTTTATCACTCAGATGGGATTATAATGTAGAGATAGTTTAGTTTAAATAAGATATTATTTTTATATTGTGTTTTTAAAAAATTACTAGTATTCATTAATTTTTTTATCCCCTATGATAATGGTTATAAATTATCAAATATGAAAGTTTGAATAATATTCACTATTATACAACTTTATGAATTGAATATTGAAAAAAATGATTAAGGTGCATCATTATTTAAAGGATTTTAATTTGGTGTTTTTCTTTAATTTTTTGTTGAGTATAATTGTAAATTTGGATATTTTTGTTTGCTTGGTTTGTTTTTAAAAATTTATATTAATTTCTATAAACATCAATTTTATAACTATTTGTTTTATAAACAATTTAAAAAAATGGTTTTTTTGTTTTTCCAAATTATCATTGTTTATTTTTTCATCTTCTTTACTATATTTTGATATTTGTTCTAATTGCTGAATTTGTTCTTGACATTTATTAATATTTGTTTCTTTAATTAATTCATTATTTAATTTGTCCATTGCCATAACTTGATTATTATTATTTATTAATAACAATCCTAAACAAATAAATAAAATAATATTAAATATTAGTAAATATTTTTGTGATTTAAATATCATATGAAATCTCATTTAATTTTTATTCCTTTATATTTTAACATATTGGAAGTTGTTAAAATTTTTATCACCAGTCATCGCTGGTTCTTTTATTATATTCGGCTTCCTTGACTTTATCATTATTCTGTTTATCTTGGTAAAGGGATAAAGTTTTACGTACAGGGTTAAAGTGGAGGTGAAAATTAGTTAATTCAAAGTTAGAGTCGGAAACATGTACGCGACCAAGGTAATAGTCTTTGTCTTTTTCTATCAAGTCTTTTGGGCCTTTGTATTTAAGGATTAAGTAATTACCACCTGGGCCTTCGTTGATTTGTTTTTCTAATTTTACATAGTTTTCTAAATAACTATCAAATCCGATATCGAAACGAGAAAATTTAAATCCGTTCGCTGAGTTTTCCTTCCAAAGGTCGAAGGGGTAACGGTCTTCGATGCAATAAGCTAAGTTAGAGGGTTCTTTTTGGGTTTCGAGGCGTTCTTGAGCGATCGAAATATTGTTATGACTGCCTTTTTTTCTTGAAGTTGTTCTTGATAATAACAGACTCCATTAAGGCCATCAAAGGTGTATTTGGCTTTAATCATTGTACATTTGTTATTATTGTCATACCATTCTTCGATATTTTCGAATGCGGTTTCTTTTAAAATAGGGATTTGTTCTTTCGGTAATTTATTGATTTTTTTTCGGTTAAAACCATAAAACCAATAAAACCGATAATTAAAAAAAGAAATACCCCTAAAATAATAAAAAACCATTTAATGATTTTTTTAATATTAAACATGATTAGTTCCTTTCGGGTAATTTTGAATATACCAATATTTTAACACATTTAATTTTTGAATTTTAATTAAAACCAACTTTTGAACCAAGAAGTTACTTTTTCAGTTGTACGTTTAGTTATTTTAACTGCGTCGTTTGTGATTTTTGTAGTCAAAGGTTTAATTGCACCACTATAGGTGTTTTCTTGCGCTTTAATGGTTCCTTCTAAAGCTTCAATGTGAAGGCCTTGTTGCGCCTTATCGATTTGTTGTTCTAATTCTTCGCTTAAACGATTAATTTCATTTGCTTGTTCGTTGATGATTTGGTTTAAGTGGGTGATTTCTTGGTCTTTTTGGTAGATAGTTGCTTGATATTCTTTTTCTTTTTGTTGAAAATTAGTAGTCAATTGATTGATTTCCTGTTGGAGTGCTTGTTTTTCTTGTTCAGATAAAGCTTGATTATTTATTAATTCTTTGTTTTTAGTTTCAATTAAGGTTTTTTGTTCTTGGAGTTGGTTTTGGAGTTGTTCGGTCATTTGGTTTTGTTCGTTGATTTGATTGATTAATTCATTAATTTGTTTTTCTTTTTCAGTGTTGATCTTTTTTTCTTGATGAAGGTCAGTTTCTAATTGATTAATTTTTTGATCTTGGGTAAAGATTTCGTTTTCTTTAGAACGGATTTTGTCAGTTTGTTGATTGATTTCTTTTTGGAGTTCTTGTTTTTCTTGTTGAGATAGTTTTTGATTATTTTCTAATTCTTTGTTTTTAGTTTCAATTAAGGTTTTTTGTTCTTGGAGTTGGTTTTGGAGTTGTTCGGTCATTTGGTTTTGTTCGTTGATTTGATTGATTAATTCATTAATTTGTTTTTCTTTTTCAGTGTTGATCTTTTTTTCTTGATGAAGGTCAGTTTCTAATTGATTAATTTTTTGATCTTGGGTAAAGATTTCGTTTTCTTTAGAACGGATTTTGTCAGTTTGTTGATTGATTTCTTTTTGGAGTTCTTGTTTTTCTTGTTGAGATAGTTTTTGATTATTTTCTAATTCTTCTTGTTTTTGAGTTAAATCATGTTCTAAATTAGCTTTTTGAGTTTCTAAAGTTAAACTATTAATTTTTTCTTGTTGGAGTTGAATTTCTAATAAATGTTTGGCTTTGATGATTTCTTCAGGAGTTAGTTGGTTAGTTTCATTTGTTTTGTTAGTTTCTTTTAATTCCTCACCAATTAGTGGTGTTTGTTGGAGTTGTTCTTGTTGGAGTAAGGTGGGTTCAGTTGTTGATTCAACTGAACCTTTATCAGGGATTGTTAAGGTTACCAGTTATTCTTTCTTCTTGAGTCGGATTATCTATAATTGATGATAAAGGGCCTGCTGTATTTTCTTGAGTTAGGTTATCTATAGTTGGTAATTCATTATTTGGTTGTTGTTGAATAGATGGGTTTTGGAAGATTGGTGTTGGGGGATTTTCCATTTTATTAGTTAATTGTTGTGGTGGATTAGGGATTTTGGTTTCTTCTTGATAAAATTGGTAAAGTTCATAAGCAGTTGAAGCTAAAGAAATCCAAAATAAAGCTTTACTACCAATTTTAAGGATTTTACCGCTAACATTCGCTATTTTGGAAGTAGCTTTTTTTTGAATGATGGCTTTAGTGCTTTTTTTAATGGTTTTTTTCTTGCCACTTTTTAACCAATTACTGATTTTCACAAGTCCAAAACAAATTCCGACGACGCTTAGAGTAGTTGTTAGATAATAACCTATTTTCTCTTTTAGTGAAAGAGTATGATTAGGATCTTTATCATTACCTGTTACTTTATTATAGATATACTCGATAACTTTACGAATTGGTTGAGTTGCTTTATCGTATAACAATTTAGTTTTAGCCACGGCGTTACCCGTAAAAGCGGTGATTTGATTTAAAACTTCAGGAAAGAATTTAAAAAGAGTCCAATAAATCGCCCCACCAATTAATAATAATGGGATGCACCAAATGAGGATTTTAAAGAAAGCTTTAGTTATTTTAAGCCACCAGTTTTCTTTTTTAGTTTGAGTTTCGATAATGATTTTAGGAGTTGGATTTTTTCTTTTGATAATTATTTTGTTAGATTTATTGTTTTTGGATTGATTTTTAGTGTTTTTATTTGTTTGTTTCGCCATATGATTTTACTCGCTTTCTTTTTTGGATTTATTTTGATTTATTATCATTTATTAATTTATCTATTTTTTCATTAATTTTTTGAAAATTACTTTGGGTTTCTTGTTGGAATGCCTCCATTTATTTTTCAATAAGATTAATTTTTTGTTTTAAATAATTATTTTGATGATTAACGTTTTCTTTTAAATGTTGGTTATGAAGGTTAATATATTCTTTAAAATTATTATTATTGAAATTATAGATGATAATTGTTGTTAAAGTAAAAATTATTAAACAAATATAAGGTGAATATTTTTGAATAATTTTCATTTTGTTTTCTCCTTTTTTGGTTTTTTTATTCGTTTTAATGGCTTTACCATTATTGTGTGTAAAATAAAAAAGACTCTAATTTAGAGTCTTTTAGTTGGTTAAAATATTTTTATTTATTATTTTGAGATTTAGTGTGATGTTTGCCTTGGTAAAGGGATAAAGTTTTACGGACAGGGTTAAAGTGGAGGTGAAAATTAGTTAATTCAAAGTTAGAGTCGGAAACATGTGCGCGACCAAGGTAATAGTCTTTGTCTTTTTCTATCAAGTCTTTTGGGCCTTTGTATTTAAGGATTAAGCAATTACCACCTGGGCCTTCGTTGATTTTTTTTCTAATTTTACATAGTTTTCTAAATAACTATCAAATCCGATATCGAAACGAGAAAATTTAAATCCGTTCGCTGAGTTTTCCTTCCAAAGGTCGGAGGGGTAATGGTCTTCGATGTAATAAGCTAAGTTAGAGGGTTCTTTTTGGGTTTCGAGGCGTTCTTGAGCGATCGAAATATTGTTATGACTACCTTTTTTTCTTGAAGTTGTTCTTGATAATAACCGACTCCATTAAGGCCATCAAAGGTGTATTTGTCTTTAATCATTGTACATTTGTTATTATTGTCATACCATTCTTCGATATTTTTGAATGCGGTTTCTTTTAAAATAGGGATTTCTTCTTTCGGTAATTTATTGATTTTTTTTTCGGTTAAAACCATAAAACCAATAAAACCGATAATTAAAAAAAGAAACACCCCTAAAATAATAAAAAACCATTTAATGATTTTTTTAATATTAAACATGATTAGTTCCTTTCGGGTAATTTTGAATATACCAATATTTTAACACATTTAATTTTTGAATTTTAATTAAAACCAACTTTTGAACCAAGAAGTTACTTTTTCAGTTGTACGTTTAGTTATTTTAACTGCGTCGTTTGTGATTTTTGTAGTCAAAGGTTTAATTGCACCACTATAGGTGTTTTCTTGGGCTTTAATCATTAAATCTATTTTTGTTAATTCTTCTTGTTTTTGAGTTAAATTATCACTTCTTGTTTGTAATTGTACTTTAGTTTCTTCATGGGCTTTTTGTTCGTCTTTTATTTGTTCTTTAAGTTTGTTGATTTCATGACGGAGTTCGGCATTTTCTTCAAGATATTTACCAGAGACGTTTTCTAAAGCTTTAATGGTTCCTTCTAAAGCTTCAATGTGAAGGCCTTGTTGCACCTTATCGATTTGTTGTTCTAATTCTTCGCTTAAACGATTAATTTCATTTGCTTTTTCGTTGATGATTTGGTTTAAGTGGGTGATTTCTTGGTCTTTTTGGTAGATAGTTGCTTGATATTCTTTTTCTTTTTGTTGAAAATTAGTAGTCAATTGATTGATTTCCTGTTGGAGTGCTTGTTTTTCTTGTTCAGATAAAGCTTGATTATTTATTAATTCTTTGTTTTTAGTTTCAATTAAGGTTTTTTGTTCTTGGAGTTGGTTTTGGAGTTGTTCGGTCATTTGGTTTTGTTCGTTGATTTGATTGATTAATTCATTAATTTGTTTTTCTTTTTCAGTGTTGATCCGAATTCTTCGCCCTATAGTGAGTCGTATTAGTCGTCAACTGATTGTTTTGATTTCATTGGTTGATATAGTTGTTTCAAAGGGTTAATAGTTATTTTCGTTATTTCTTTTTCTTGTTTGTTTAAGGCCTTAAATTCGAAAGAATTCATAAATCCTGCTATTTTTTGAATTGCTTCATGAAAGGATTTAATTTGACGGATAGCCATATAAACATCAATAATATCGTAATCTTTACAACATTTCCAACAATGAATTTTATTATCTGAAGTGAAATGACAACAAGTAGGATTCTTTCCTTGATGGATCGGACAAGGAAAACGGTGATTGATGTTGAAGTTTGGGGGTATTATATTTAATTTTTTTAATAAAACAGACATGGGGAAATGAGTTTGGATGTGTTTTATTTTTTCTTGATAATTCATTGAGTTTTCTCCTTAATAACTTTCTAATGGATAAGGTAAAATATAACCGATTTCTTGGAAGGTTTGGTCGTCATTTCAAAGTGATAAACTAAGTTCTTTTTGGTGCCACTTCGATTCTTTTTAATAGATAATTCAATGATTTTTTGAGATTCGTTGTTTTTTGATACTAAATATAATTGATTACAATTTTGATTATAGATATTTAAGGGTTTTTCTTGGTCTTTAGATAGTTTGGGTTGGAATTCTGACATCATTAAGACGATATCTGAGTTAGTTTCAATGCCACCACTTCCTTTTAAAGCGGTGATTTCAGGGGATTTACCTTGGTAATGGCTATATGTATCTCTTGAAAATTGAGATAAAATGATAATAATGATGTTTAATTCCATGGCTAATTGTTTGAGTTTCATCATGATTTCGTCAATGGCTAGACGGTCATTTTCTAAGTGATTACTAGCTTTAGTAATTTGAAGATGGTCAAGAACAATAATTTCTATTTTTTTTCTAAATGAAGGCGATAAACTAAATCAATGATATAATCTATTTTTTTACCTTGATCATAACTAAATGATAAGTTAAGCTGGGGAAAGAATTGTTGAGCGTCATTCATCCTTTTCATGTAGGTATGTGTGGTGATGTTTGAGTCTTCAAAATTTTTAGTTAAAATAACCTCTAACGGGGTTTGGGTGATGTTAGCTAATAACCGACTTAAATTTTCCTCCATTGTCATTTCATAAGAAAAAACTAACATATGGGAGTAATGGGAATTTTCTTGGTGTTTGGTTTTGGCTATATCTAAAAGAACGTTGTAGACAAAAGTAGTTTTTCCTAAACCAGTATAGCCCCCAATGGTGATAATTTGACCCTTTTTAAATCCTTTCGTGGCTTGATTTAATCCTTTGAAAGTTTCTGATAGGCGGTAATATTCTTCTTGAATTTTTTGTTTGGCTTGTTGATCGATTTCGAAAAATTCAGGATGACAAGAGGACATTTGATTTAAAGTTAATAAAGTTTTGTCGGATTTGTGCGGGATTAAAGATATAAAATTTCTTAATTTATCAAATATTTCTTGGTAGTATAGATGTTTATAATAAGGATCTTTATTTTCAAAAGAAGGACTAATTATTTTTAAGAGTTGTTGGAAAAGTTTTTCTTGGCTATAGGTGTGTTTTAAGTTATCTAAGAAATAAAGGTTATTTTCCTCACTAAAATCATTGCTTAAAAAAGATAGTGATGCCTGATTAAAATTATCTTGGGGGAAAATGGGTTTGGAGATATGTGATTAATTCTTTGATAATATCAGTTTGAGAATTTATTTTATCCCAAGGATGAGTAGTTGTTTTGTCTAAATTTAAATATTTTAAAGCCTGAAAAAATTTAGCATGTTTTTTATCTAAAAAATATTGAGGATCGATTAGCTGAAAATAAAAATTTAATTGGTCAGCTTTATTTTGTTTCATATAGGAAATGATTTGTTGTAACGCTTTTTGTTCGTTGGTTAACATTTTATATTAACTCCTTTTTTTATTTTTTAATCATGTTAATATCACTAAAAGGGAGGAATTTATTATTAAGTAATATTTGTAAAAAGACATTAGCTTGGGGTGAAAAAGAATCAATGACTTAGTTAATTCCTTGAACTTTGCCATTTGCAATTTTTTTGTTTAGTCTTTGTGATTCAATGGCGTCATTGGTTAATAAATAGAATTCAAAGCGTGTATCTAGTTTTTTGAGTTGTTGGGCTTCGGTGATCGCTTGTTTGTATCGATCACGCAGGCATGTTTTGAAGTTGAATGCAATTATGCGTTTATTTTTAGTAAACAAAACTAAATCAAATTTAATGTCTGGGATAAAAAATAAATTTACTTGAGGGTATAAATTTGTTATTCCTTTGTTTTGAAAATATAGTAAAATGAGATATTCATTGATTTTTCCGCGGATTGCCTTTTGGCTTTGGGAGTTGTATTTGTTGTGATTTAGATATTTATTGAGCAGATGAATGTTATTACTCATATATTCATTAAAATTACGTGAAAATGATGATTTATGAAAAAGTTTTTTTAAAATATCAACGCATTGAGTGTTAGTTTTGAATTGTTTAATGTTATAAAAATCTTCTTTAGTTAACATCTTTATTCCTTTCTAAATAAAAAAAATACTCTTTGATTAGAGTCTTTTTGGGTTTTTGAATTTAATTTTTTTTGTACGCCAATGAATGGTTCCATCTTTTTTAATAGTTTTGATTTTTCCGTTGCTATAATGGATATATAAATTGCCGTTTTGGCATCTTTTCTTAATGACAATGGCCATTATATTTCTCCTAGATATTTCATAATTTTTTGAACATTGGATTGAATTGGATCACTACCGTTTAAGATTAATTTATTAATGCCACTAGAATAATGAGTGAGATAATTATAGTATCCTTGACGAACGGTTTGAAAATAAGTTAATGATTGTTTTTCGATCAGATCCCTTTGATGGTTTATTTTTTGTTTTTTTCTTGTTTTTTTCTTGTTTTTTTCTTGTTTTTTTCTTGTTTTTCCGATAAGAGGGTCAATATCTAAATAAATTAATAAATCGGGTTTTTTAAGATAGTTTCATGATTCAGCTTAAAGATCTTTTTTAAAAGTAACAGTTGTTTCTTTTCCTTGGAAAAGGGAAATAATTGATAAGCATAAGTGGATGGTAACCAACGGTCTAAGATGATTAATTGGTTGTTTTTTAATTGAGAAACAATTAATTCCGCTTGGATTTGAGCCATATTGGCGAGACTTAAATAAAAACGAGTGAGATAATCTACTTGTTGAAAATTTAAAAATAAACCTCTAATTTCCTTTCCAAGAGAACTACTCCCTAATCCTTGATAAAGTTGATAAGGGTTTTTTAAGTGGGGTTGAAGGGAATTGATAAGAGAAGTTTTTCCGCTACCATCTAACCCTTCAAAAACGATTAATTTTATCATTTTTTCTCCTTTGATTTTTAATTTGGGCATAAAAAAGACCTTCAAATTGAAGGTCTAAAAGTATTGATTAATTATTTGATTTTACTTAATTTTTTTAAATAAGTGGCTTTTTCTAATTCTTCTTTGGCTTTAGTGAAAAGGGTTAAGTATTTTTCACTATCTTGAATCATTTTCGTGATAAAGGTTTGATCTTGATAAATCCGAGCAACATGATATTTTTGTTTGGTCGTTAAAATAAACTAAAAAGTAAGCGAAGTTCGCTTGACTACAATAGAGTTGACATTGAACTTGGGCCCAGTAGTATTGAGGGATATTTTCGAGTTGAGGATTAGTTAAAAAACTAGTCCAAGTGGATGAAACTTCTTGGTTTTCGTTAACAAAAGGACATTTAATTTCTAAAACAGCTTGATGTTTTTCATTGTAGCCGTCTAAAGATGCGGAAAAAAAGTTAACTTGATCATCAGTGAAAATGGCGTCTTCAAAAGTTAAATTAGTTTTTTGAATGAAAAATTGACGAGCGATGGGTTCTGTTTTTTGGCCATGAAGCGTATATTGATTGGCGGTAAAGGTGGTGCCAAAGAGTTTATCATGGACTAATTGTTCCATGGAACGAAAGGGATCTAAACCTGTTATCGAAGCGATTTCAGAAGCGTTGATGTATTTTTTTCGGTGTTGTTACCATAATTTGGTTCGTTGATTTAAGTTTTTGATGCGCATAATAATTATTCTTTCTTAAAAAATTTTTTTAAATAATAAAAAGATATTTCCCTAAATAATAAATAAACCGTAGAATGTGATAAATACATTTAAAAAGAAAATCAATTAAATATAAAAGATGAGGGAGAAATAATAAAATAATTGTTAATAAACCTAAGTTTAACCATTGATTTTGATAAGTAAAGAAATAATGACTAATATTATTAAGACCATTATTTAGCTTGGTTAACCAAGTATTAAATAAATTCCACATGATAATTTTGTTGCTTCGTGGTTAAATATTGATAAAATTGAACCACTATTCCTTGTTTTAGTTGGTGAAGACTTAGTTTGACAGTAAAAAGATAAAATTTAACGAAATAATAAATGGTGATAATTGGAATAAATGAAAGTAAGATAATGATGAAAAAGATGATATTACTGGGTAAAGATTGAAAGATTTTTTTAATGAACATGGTTTTTTGTTTCCTTTCCAAGGTTGTGTATTGCGAAATAAAAAAAGACCCTGAAGGGTCTTGTTTTTTGATTAAAAAAATTAAATTTTTTAACGTCTTCTGTTGTTATTATTTGTTTGATTTTGATTGATTTGTATTTGTAGATTGTATTGGTTTCGAGCAAAAATTTGTTGATTTATCATTTGAAGATTATTTCCTACAATATTTATTCTGTTTGAAATTAAAGAAATTCTGTTGAAACGTGTTTGAGATTCTAAATTAGTATCATTAAAAACGTTAGTTAATTCTATCATTAAAGTATTTATTTCTTCTTCAAGTTGATGTTTTCTTGCGTCTAAATCTATACCAGGCAAAGCATGCAAACATTTAGTATTAAAAATTAAAAAAAATCCTAATAAAATAAATAAAAAAATACTTATTATTTTAAATTTATTTTGTAATTTAATCATTAATTAAATTTCCTTTTGATATTTATAATAAAAATAAAACATACCTTGAATTATTTTAACGTCTTCTATGATTATTTGGTTGATTTTGGTTATTTTGTATTTGATTTCTAATGATATTTATTTGTCTTTGATTTTGATCTATTCTTGTTTGAATATTTCTTAAGGTGTTTATTTGTTCTTCCGAAGCATAAAGTGGTGTATTATTAATAGCTGAAATCATCTCTTGTGTTAACAATAAATATTCTCTTTCTAATTGAACTCTTGTCATATTATTATCAAAATTTCTTAACATTCGTTCTTGATTATTTAGTTGTCTTTGCTGATAATTTATTAATTGTTGGTGTACTTGTTGTATTTGATTCAACAAAAAATTAATTTCTGTTACTGAACTATGATTAAAAAGAGCATTAATCAACTGTTGAGATATTCTACCTTGGGTTAATAATAAGTTTCTAAAAGTATTATATTCATCTATATGATTATTAACAACTGAATTATTTTCAGATATGCCATCGTTATTATCCATTGCCATAACTTGATAATTATTAGTTATAAATAATAGTCCTAATAAAACAAATAAACAAAAACTTATTATTTTAAATTTATTTTTTAATTTAAACATTATTAATTGAATCTCCTTTTATTTTTTTCGAATTGTTAAATATGTAATAAAAATAAACTTTTCAACTTTCATTTTTGAAACTAGAAATAATATTTATGATACATAATTGTTATATTCAATTTATTTTTTTGTTAGCTATTTTTTATAAAATAACACATTCACATTTAGATTTTTTATGATTATAATTCGATTGTTCATTTGTTTCTAGTTGTTCTGGTTTTTGAGAAGGTTTTTTTTGAATAATTAATTCTTTTATTAATCTTTTAAATTCTTCAATTCCAATAATTTCTCTTTGTAATAATTCATCAGCAAGGGGTGATAAAAATTCTTTATATTGTTGAATTATTTCTTGTGTTTTTGTTTGAGCAATATTTTTTATTTTATCTTTTCTTATTTCTAAAGAATCTGTTGATAAATATAAATCACCTAAAAACCATCCTCTTTCTGTGATATATTGAGCTGTTTTTTCGATATCTTGTTCATCATGTTGACCTCTATTTTTAATTTCTTCTATAGTTGTTGTGATAGTTTTTTCCGCCTCTAACCCACCATAATAAACAGATAATGCAAATAAATGTCCAAACAAATTGTCTCTATCAAAAGAAAAATCGGTGCTACCATCAATTTTTTCATCATCATGTTTTAATTCTATTCTTTTAAGTTTTATGAGTCCTGGATATTCTTTACTTCTTTGGTTCAATTCAAAAGCAACTACAGCATGCCCTATTTCATGTAAAGACACAAATTTTTCTTTAGTCATAATATTTGTTTTACTTATATTATTTGTTATTTCTTCATTTTCTTCTATCTCTGTATCTGTGATTTCTTGAATTTCTTCATGAAATAAACCTTCCATAGCCATTACTTGATGAACATTATTAATAATTAAAAATAATCCTAAACTAATAAATAAAATAATATTAAATGATAGTAAATGTTTTTTTAATTTAACCATTAATTAAATCTCCTTCAATTTTGATTCTTTTTTATCACCAATCAGAGTTGGTTCTTTTATTATTTTCAGCTTCTTTGGCTTTATCGTTATTGTGTTTACCTTGATAAAGGGATAAAGTTTTACGGACAGGGTTGAAGTGGAGGTGGAAATTGGTTAATTTGAAATCAGAATCGTGAACACGTGCGCGACCAAGGTAATAGTCTTTGTCTTCTTCTAAGAAATGTTTAGGGCCTTTGTATTTAAGGATTAAATAATTGCCACCTGGGCCTTTGTGTTGTTACTTTTCGAATTTTACATATAAATATAATTGACTGTCATCTTTTTTATCGAAAGAAGCGGAATTGAATCCATTTAAAGTAGTATGGTTGTAAGTATCGCCATTTTTATTCCAACGGTCGAAAGGATGACGATCTTTGATGTAACAAACTAAGTTGGAAGGTTCTTTTTGGGTTTCGAGGCGTTCTTGAGCGATCGAAATATCGTTATGACTACCTTTTTTTCTTGAAGTTGTTGTTGGTAATAACCGACTCCATTAAGGCCATCAAAAGTATATTTAGCTTTAATCATTGTACATTTTTCATTATCGTCATACCATTCTTCAATGTTTTCAAATGCAGTTTCTTTTAAAATAGGAATTTTTTCTTTTGGTAATTTATTGGGGTCTGTTAACATAATAAAAACGATAATTAAAAAAAGAAGTATCACTAATATGATAAAAAACCATTTAATGATTTTTTTAATATTAAACATGATTAATTCCTTTCGGGTAATTTATAACATACCAACATTTTAACACATTTGACTTTTGAATTTTAATTAAAACCATTTTTTGCACCAAGAAGTTACTTTATCAACTTTCTTGTTTACGTCGTCTTTAATTTTTGTAATCAAAGGTTGGACGGAACCTTTCCAGGTTTCTTGTTTGTCTATGGTATCTTGAAATTGATCGCATTTTATTATTTGTTGGGTTAATTCATCACTCTTTTCTTTTAATTTTACTTTAGTTGTTTCATGAGCTTTTTGTTCGTCTTTTATTTGTTCTTTGAGTTTATTTATTTCATGACGGAGTTCGGCGTTTTCTTCGATGTATTTACCTGAAGTGTTTTCTAAAGCCTTAATGGTTCCTTCTAGAGCTTCGATATGAAGACCTTGTTGTACCCATTTATCGATTTATTGTTCTAATTCCTCACTTAAACGGTTAATTTCATTTGCTTGTTCGTTGATGATTTGGTTTAAGTGGGTGATTTTTTGTTCTTTTTGGTAGATAGTTGCTTGATATTCTTTTTCTTTTTGTTGAAAATTAGTAGTTAATTGGTTGATTTCCTGTTGGAGCGCTTGTTTTTCTTGTTCGGATAAAGCTTGATTGGTTATTAATTCTTGGTTTTTAGTTTCAATTAAGGATTTTTGTTCTTGGAGTTGTTTTTGGAGTTGTTCAGTCATTTGGTTTTGTTCGTTGATTTGGTTGATTAATTTGTTAATTTGTTTTTCTTTTTCGGTGTTGATTGTTTTTTCTTGGTGCAGATCAGTTTCTAATTGATTAATCTTTTGATCTTGGGTAAAGATTTAATTTTCTTTAGAACGGATTTTATCGGTTTGTTGATTGATTTCCTTTTGAAGTTCTTGTTTTTCTTGTTCGGATAGTTTTTGATTATTTTCTAATTGTTCTTGTTTTTGAGTTAAATCATGTTCTAAATTAGCTTTTTGAGTTTCTAAAGCTAAACTATTAATTTTTTCTTGTTGGAGTTGAATTTCTAATAAGTTTTTAGCTTTGATGATTTCTTCAGGAGTTAGTTGTTGTGTTTCATTGTTTTTGGTAGTTTCTTTTAATTCCTCTCCAAGTGATGGTGTTTGTTGGAGTTGTTCTTGTTGCAATAAGATAGGTTCAGTTGTTGATTCAACTGAACCATGATCAGGGATTGTTAAGATTACCAGTTTATCTTTTTTCTTGATTTGTTTCTTCTTTAACTTCATTATTATTAGTTAAAGTTGATTCTTCATTTTCAATAATAGTTGGATTGAATGATTGTTGAATAGATGGTGTTTGGGAGATTGGTGTTGAGGGATTTTCCATTTTATGGGTTAATTGTTGTGGTGGATTCGGAGTTTTGGTTTCTTCGTGATAAAATTGGTAAAGTTCATAAGCAGTTGAAGCTAAAGAGACCCAAAATAAAACTTTACTACCAATTTTAAGGATTTTACCGCCGACATTCGCTATTTTGGAAGTAGCTTTCTTTTGTATGATTGTTTTAGTTCCTTTTTTGATAGTCTTTTTCTTGCCACTTTTTAACCAATGACCGACTTTTCCAATTCCGAAACAAATCCCGATGACGCTTAAAGTAGTTGCTAGATAATAACCTAATTTATTTTGTGGTGAAGGAGTATGATTAGGATCTTTATCATTACCTGTTACTTTATTATAGATATACTCGATCACTTTACGAATTGGTTGGGTGGCTTTATCGTATAACATTTTAGTTTTAGTTACAGCGTTACTGGTAAAAGCGTTGATTTGGTTTAAAACTTCAGGAAAGAATTTGAAAAAGGTCCAATAAATCGCCCCACCAATTAATAATAATGGAATACACCAAATGAGGATTTTAAAGAAAGTTTTAGTGATTTTAAACAACCAGTTTTCTTTTTTAGTTTGAGTTTCGATAATTATTTTATGAGTTGGAGTTTTTCTTTTGATAATTATTTTATTAGATTTATTGTTTTTTGATTTATTTTTAGTGTTTTTATTTGTTTTATTATTGTTTTTTGATTGATTTTTTTTAGTTTCAATTATTTTTTTTGACATATTTTTACTCGCTTTCTTGATTGGATTTAAAATTTTTAAAATAAAAAAGATTCTAAATGAGATTTTTTGATGTTGGTGATTTTTTTTGATTATTATTTTAAGATATTGTGATTTTTATCTTAGTAAATTGATAAAGTTTTTCTTTTTGGGTTGAAGTGGAGGTGGAAATTGGTTAATTTGAAATCAGAATCGTGAACACGTGCGCGACCAAGGTAATAGTCTTTGTCTTCTTCTAAGAAATGTTTAGGGCCTTTGTATTTAAGGATTAAATAATTGCCACCTGGGCCTTTGTGTTGTTGCTTTTCGAATTTTACATATAAATATAATTGACTGTCATCTTTTTTATCGAAAGAAGCGGAATTGAATCCATTTAAAGTAGTATGGTTGTAAGTATCGCCATTTTTATTCCAACGGTCGAAAGGATGACGATCTTTGATGTAAAAAACTAAGTTGGAAGGTTCTTTTTGGAGTTCACGACGATTTTCGACCAGCTTTAATTCTTTTCTTAAACTTTCTTCTCGAGCTTGAAAAGTTTTAAGATTATTTTTAATGTCAATAATTTCTTGGTTTTTATCTTTAATCGTTTGTTCGTATTTGTCAGGTGTTTGATTTAAAGTGACTAATTCTTGTTCTAATTGTGGAATTTTATTTTCTTGTTGGATTTTAGTTAATCGACTTTTAATATCATTTAAATCAGATTGGATTTGAGAATAGCGACGATTGTAATAGTTAATTCCGTTTAAACCATCAAAGGTATAGCGACATTCAATTTTAGTTTCATCTTTGGGTTTATCTAAATATTGATTGAACCCTTGACTCCATTGGTATTATTGATTTTCACAAGCTGCTCGACGTTTTTTCACTTGTTGATGATTTGGTTTTGTTTTTAATTTTAGTTGTAAGACTTCTTCGATATCAGAAGGTAACATGACTTCGTGGGTTTCAGGATTTTGTTGAGCCCATTTAGCGGTTTTTTTATAAGCTTCTTCGATGATAGTGGTTAAATAACGGTTAGAAAGATTTTTGCCTTGACATAATTGAGTAATATCTTTTAAAGCTAAGAAAGTATGATAACTAATTTGATAAGGGACAATAATATGTTTTAAATAACCTTCAATTTCGGAATCTTTTAAATGACCGATATAGATTTCTTTACTGAAACGAATACGTAAAGCCGAATCAATTTTATGAAGATTATTAGTAGCTCCCATTAAGACAATTTTTTTATTACTACTATTAAAGCCATCTAATTTATCTAATAAAGTATTAATCACATTGACTCCTCCTGAAGAAATGTTAGAATCATTACGATTTTCTAATCCTTCGATTTCATCAATAAAGATAATGGTTTTATCATGATTTTCGGCTTCTTGCCACACTTTCTCTACTTCTTTTTCTCCTTCGCCGATGTATTTTTGTCGGAATTTAGAAGGAATTAAATTAATAAAATGCACGTTAGTTTCCCCACAAAGAGCTTTGATGAAAAAGGTTTTTCCTGTTCCTGGAGGACCATAAAGTAAATAACCTTTGGGACGAACTTGATCGAAGTTAATTAAAGATTGATTGGTTTGAAAATAAGTTAATAAATCTTCTAATTCTTCTTTTTCACTTTCCATGCCGTAAACATCTTTGAAGGTCACTTGTTTTTTAGTATTAGGAAGAGGTTTGTTTTCTTTTAAATTATTTAATTGAGTTTGTAAGTTTTTCTTTTGTTTTTCAAAAGCTAATTTTTGATCAGTTAAGAAAAGTTGAAAATCATTTAAATTTTTTAATTCGGTTTGATTTTTTCGATATTCTTTTTGAGTTTTTAATTCTTCAATTCTTTTTTGATTAGCTTCGACATAATTAAGAGCTTGATTTAAGTGGGAAATTTGTTGTTGAAGGTTTTCTTGGGTTTGAAGTTGGGCTTTTTCTTGCGCTAATTTTTCTAGTTCTTTTTGTTTTTCTTTTTGATTTTGGTTTAAAGCTTTACGTTGTTCTATTAAATTATTTACTAAGGTTTGTTGAGTTTGTTGTTGATTTTTTAGTTCCGTTAATTGTTGTTGTTTTTGGGTTTTGATTGTCGAAGGCAATTGAGGGTTATTAGTTAATTCGGTTTGAAGAGTTTTAATTTTGGTAATAATGTCGGTTAAAGTTTTAACATTTTCTTCAATTTGGGTTTTTAATTGGTGATCTTTTTGTTGGAGTTCTTGGATTTTGGCTTGTTCTAACTTTATTTGGTTTTCGATCTCTTGTTGTTGAGTTAATGAGGGTCGCTTAGTTAATGTTGGATTTTTAGTTGGAAGGCGAGAATGAGTGATGCCGAAGATTAATAAAACCAATAAACCCAAACTTAATAATCCGATCAAACTCAGATAAATTTTTTTGTTTAATGTCATAGAGAACCTCCTTTCTTAGGTTTTTGAAAGAAAATAATTGGGTTATTTTAAAATTAAAGTTTTCGTTTTATCTTTAATGGATTTTGAAAGTTTGAAAGTTACTACTGTTTTCTTAGGGATTTTTAGTTTTTTCTTTGTTTTAGGGTTTCTGCCGATGTAGGATTTTCTTGATTTTAATTTAAATTTACCTATTTTAGGAAATAAAACTACTTCTTCGTTATTGGTGATTGCTTCGATTAAAGTCTTTTCGAAGATGTGATAAAATTCTTCTGTTTTAGTTACGGAAGTTTTATTGGATAAAGCGATTTTTTTAATTAATTCTTTTTTTGTCATAATGATTTGACTCCTTTGATTTATTTGTTTAATTGTTTGTTTTTAAATTTTTTTTAAAAAGGTAAAGTTTCTTGAGGTTTATTGTCTAAAAAGATCACATTTTGAATAATGACTTTAGTAGTCGTTTTGTTTTCACCGTCATTCGTGGTGTATTTTTGAATAGCCAAAGCGCCTTCGACATAGATTTTCGAACCTTTATGTAAAAATTTATTCATGTTTTCGGTTTGTGTGCTAAAAACGACACAAGGGATGAATTGGGTTTTATCTTTGAGGTTGACCGCTAATTGAAAATCAATTTTAGGGATTTGTTCATTATTACTGTTAATGTATTGTTTTTCTAAATCATGGCTTATACGGCCAATTAATTGGACTTTGTTTAACATAATTTTATTTCTCTTTTCTATATAATTTTTTTAATTTTTTAATGGCGATGTTTTTAATGTTTTTGATTTGTCTCACTTTTAAATGAAGTTGTTCAGCGATTTCGGCGTTGGTATAACATCTTTGATAATCTTCATTAATATTTCCTAAAGTAATACCAAAGCTTAAGCAGATAATATGAAATGCCTTTGGACTTAATTTTTTGGTTAGTTTATTTAAAAAAATTTCATGATTAATTTGTTTTAACCATAATTGATGAGGGTTTAGATTATTTTTTTGATATGTTTCATAAAGTTCTTCTCGAAAAGAAAGATTATTAGCTTTATGATTTTTTTGAGGAACAGAAGGAGAATGACTTTTCCTAATAAGTTCTTTGATTTCCGATTTGATGGTTGGATTTGCGTAAGCAATAAAGTCATAGCCTAAATCTTCGTAATTATTTAGTGCTTTGATTAATCCTAAAATTCCTTCTTGATATAAATCATCTCTAGTTAAAAAATTAGGGTAATATTTGAATTTTGAACTAATTTTTTTTACTAATGGTAAATGAAGTTCAATTAATTGATCTCTTATTTCTAAATTCTTTTTATTTTTTAAAAAATCTTTAAATAATTTTTGTCTTAACATTTAATTCCTTTCTAAAAACATTTTTAGAAAAGATATGAAATTATTTTTTTAGTCTTTGAAACAAAAAAAGACTAACTTAATAGTTAGTCTTAAAGAATTTTTAAAAAGCAAAAAGTGTCTAAAGTTTTGGAACACTTCAACCTCTTAAAGTAGACAAAGGCACATCAACTAAATTATCAAAAACAACTTTTTCTAACTTTCCAAAAACATAAAGTAATGTTTTTTGTTTATATTGAGAATAATTGGCATAATCATTTAATGTTTTAGTAAAAAAAGTTTTAAATTGTGAAACAGTTCCTTGCCATTTTCCTTGTTCGTTTACTCCTGGCACTTTAGGTTCTATTTCAACTTCTTTTTCTACATACATAAAATTTCCGTTTTCATCTTTTAAAGTTTCGCCATTTGCATCTTTTTGCTCTTGATAAACTTCTTTACCGTCTGAACTTTTTTGAGGTTGGCCAGTTCCATCTAAAACTTTAACTTTTTGTTTTTCTACAAATCTATCTAGACCTTGGGTAAATTGTTTGTACCAAGCTGGTTTGTTGGAAGAAGCATCTAGATCTTTTTTTAATTCTACAAAATCTAGATCAAGGACTTTTTTATCTAATTCAAATCCTACTCCAAAACTACATTTTTTAGGGCTAAGTTCTAGCATGTTGAAAAAATATGTATCCATATAGCTACCTGATACAGGTTCAAATACCATATCATAATTATAAGGCAGCAATAGTTGGTTAACAAAATTATTCCATTCAGCAACCACATTAACTTTTATTTCTACTTTTTTCCTTGTTGATTAAAACAATTTTCTAATTGGTTTTTTACAAAACGAGCTAAGTTAACTCTTTCTTCTTGTGTTTTAGCAACTAAAAATTCTATTTCAACTGTTTTTTGTTTATCTGCATCAAATAAATGATTATAAGCTTTTTTAAATAATTCATAAGCTTTAGTTGGATTATAACCTTTATTTTCAGGTTCAAAATCTTGAATATTTGCTTTGTGTTCTTCGCTTTCATTATACATTAAAGGTTCTTCTAAAAAAGAAGTTATTTTAGGAACAACAGCCAACTCTCCATCACTAAATACATCCACAGTTTCTCCTACATCACTTCTATTAAGAGCAAATAAAACTGCTTTTTTAAAATCTAGATCTTCTAATAATTTAGGAGTTGCTTTTTTAGCTCCTCTTTTTCCATTATTAAAACATAATGTTTGTCTTTTATCAACAGGACTCATTTTTAATAAAGGATGTTGTTTATATTTGTGATACATCTGAACTGTTCCAAAACTTTAGACACTTTTTGCTTTTTAAAAATTCTGTAAGACTAATTATTAAGTTAGTCTTTTTTTCTTTTCTAAGGCTAAAACAATAATTTCTTATCTTTTCTAAAAACGTTTTTAGAAAGGAATTAAATGTTAAGACAAAAATTATTTAAAGAATTTTTAAAAAATAAAAAGAATTTAGAAATACGAGATCAATTAATTGAACTTCATTTACCATTAATCAAAAAAATAGTAAATCAATTTAAATATTATCCTCGAGTTTTAACTAAAGAAGATTTATATCAAGAAGGGATTTTAGGATTAATCAAAGCCCTCAATCATTACCAAGATTTAGGTTATGACTTTATTGCTTACGCAAATCCAACCATCAAATCGGAAATCAAAGAACTTATTAGGAAAAGCCATTCTCCTTCAATCCCACAAAAAAATCATAAAAAGGATAATCTTTCTTTTCAAGAAGATTTTTGTGAACCGTATCAAATAAATAAACTAAATCCTCATCAATTATGGTTAAAACAAGTTAAGCATGAAAATTTTTTAAAAAAAATGAAAGCAAAATTAAGCGAAACCGAATTCAAAATTATCCATTTAAGTTTTGGTGTTCCTTTAGGGAATATCAACGAAGATTATCAAACTAGTTATTCGAATGAAGAAATAGCCCAAAAACTCCATTTATCTTTAAAACAAGTAGAAAATATTAAAAACATCGCTATCAAAAAATTAAAAAAACAAAAAAACGTTAACCTTTCTCGTCCGTAATGACGTTAAACTAGTTATTTGAAACAATAAAAAAAACCAGATTACTTTCAAAGTAATCTTTTTTTTGTATCAAAACTCAACATAAAATTTTTGAAACAACAGTAATAAACGATTCCAACATCAACAAATTAGATAGTCGTTCAATACATTTGTTTTCAAAAGTTTTATTGATGGATAAATAAAAAAATATATCAAAAAGAAGGAAAATTAAAATATGTTAAATAAAGTTCAATTAATAGGCCGTATAAGCCATGATTTAGAAAAACAATATATCAATTCAAACAACGAACAAATCCCTAAAATCGATTTTCAATTAGCGGTTAACCTTAAAGAGATAACCCAATTCATCCCTTGTGTCGCTTTTCGAAAAAAAGCCGAAAACATGAAGAAATATTTACATAAAGGTTCGAAAATTTATCTTGAAGGGCTTTTATCCATTCAAAAATATACGAATAATGAAGGTCAAACTAAAATTAACACTAAAGTTATTCTTCAAAACGTGATCTTTTTAGATAATAAACCTCAAGAAACTTTACCTTTTTAAAACAATCAATTCATAAAACTCAATAACAACCAAATAAACTTAATCATCTAACCCCTTTTGAAAAGGGGTTTTTTATTTGAAAAAAACACACAATTATTGGTAAGGACACCAAAAGAAATAAAAAAATAAAGGAGACAAAATGAAAAAAAGATATCCTATTTTATTAACCATTTCCTATTTATTTTTCATCATTAGTAATATTATGGCTTTATTTTTCAATTTTGAATTAGGATTAAAATTTAACGCTATGATCGCCATCTTTTCTGATATTTTCTTTTTATTTTATTTATGGAATAAGGAGAAGAAAGATGAAAATTAATTGGATTGGATGTAAGAAAAAACTTTTGCCTCAAATTATTTCTCATTTACCCAAACAATTTAAAACTTATTACGAACCTTTTTTAGGAAGTGGGGTTCTTTATTTTTATTTACAACCATCAAAAGCGATTTTAAACGATAATGATCACCAATTAATCACTATGTGGAAACAAAGTCTCCAAAATCCCGATCATTTCGTTAACAAGGTCAAAGCCATAGAAAATTATATTTACCAATATAACAACCAAAAGAACCAAAAACAAGCTTTTAAACATTTATTAAACCAATATAATCAAAATGTCAAAAAAAGAAAAAAATTAACCAGGTCAGCTATCTTTTATGTTTTAAATAAATACGCTTTTCGTGGTATTACTCGTTATGATAAGCAAAGTAATTTAAAAACAAATTTTGGGTATAAATCCAAACAAAAAACTCCCATCATCAATTTAAACGAATTAGTTACATTCTAAAGACATTTCCAAAATAAAAAACATGTTTTATATTGTATGGATTTTCGTCAAATTATCGCCAATAGTCAACAAGGCGATTTTCTTTTTATCGATCCACCATATTACTATGAAGGGATTAAAGATAAAGATTTTTACCAAAAACCATTTTCTTTTACTGATCATCAACAATTAGCCTTGGAATTACACCAAGCAACCAAAAGGGGTGTTAAATGGTTATATACCAATTATGAAACAACCCCAATTCTTCATTTATTTTCAAATTGTCACATCATTAAAACAAAAACAACAACAAGCCATTATCTCACCAACAAAAAAATCCATCAAGAAATCATTATTAAAAATTATGAGTAAAATTAAAATTTTCACTATCGTTTCACATCATTAAATTGGATATGAAACTCTATTTTAATTTAAATAACAGTAATTTTCCAAAAAAATCAAAAAAAGGAGTCAAATCATTATGACTAAAAAAGAATTAATTAAAAAAATCGCTGAGGTAAATAAAACCTCAATTTCAAAAACAGAAGAATTTTATCATATCTTCGAAAAGACTTTAATCGAAGCAATTACTACTAATGAAGAAGTAGTTTTATCACCTCAAATCGGTAAATTCCAATTAAAACCAAGAAAAGCCTACATCGGTAGAAACCCTAAAACAAAGAAAAAATTAAAAATTCCTGCGAAAACAGTAGTCGCTTTTAAACTTTCAAAATCCATTAAAGATAAAGCGAAAACTTTAATTTTAAAATAACCCAATTATTTTCTTTCAAAAACCTAAGAAAGGAGGTTCTCTATGACATTAAACAAAAAAATCTATCTGAGTTTGATCGGATTATTAAGTTTAGGTTTATTGATTTTATTAATCTTTGGCATCACTCATTCTCGTCCACCAACTAAAAACCTATCATTAACTAAACAACCCTCATCAACAAAACAACAAAAGATCGAAAACCAAATCAAATTAGAACAAACCAAAATCAAAGAATTACAACAAAAAGATTACACCTTAAAAACCCAAATTGATGAGAATGTTAAAACTTTAACCGACATTATTACCAAAATTAAAACTCTCCAAACCGAATTAACTAATAATCCTCAATTAACTCCGACCATCAAAACCCAAAAACAACAACAATTAACCGAACTAAAAACCCAACAACAAACCCAACAAACCTTAGTCGATAATTTATTAGAACAAAGAAAAGCGTTAAACCAAAATCAAAAAGAAAAACAAGAAGAATTAGAAAAATTAGCTCAAGAAAAAGCCCAACTTCAAACCCAAGAAAACCTCCAACAACAAATTTCCCAATTAAACCAAGCTCTTAATTATGTCGAAGCTAATCAAAAAAGAATTGAAGAATTAAAAACGCAAAAAGAATATCGAAAAAATCAAACTGAATTAAAAAATCTAAATGATTTTCAACTGTTCTTAACTGATCAAAAATTAGCTTTTGAAAAACAAAAGAAAAATTTAACTATCCAATTAAATCATTTAAAAGAAAATAAACCTCTTCCTCATACTAAAAAACAAGTGACATTCAAAGATGTTTACGGTATGGAAACAGAAAAAGAAGAATTAGATGATTTATTAAGTTATTTTCGAACAAACCAATCCTTAATTAACTTTGATAAAGTTCGTCCCAAAGGTTATTTACTTTATGGACCACCAGGAACAGGTAAAACCTTCTTAATCAAAGCTCTTTGTGGGGAAGCTAATGTTCACTTTATTAATTTAATTCCTTCCAAATTCCGACAAAAATACATCGGCGAAGGAGAAAAAGAAGTCGAGAAAGTGTGGCAAGAAGCCGAAAATCATGATAAAACCATTATCTTTATTGATGAAATTGAAGGATTAGAAAATCGTAATGATTCTAACATTTCTTCAGGAGGAGTCAATGTGATTAATACTTTATTAGATAAATTAGATGGTTTTAATAGTAGTAATAAAAAAATTGTCTTAATGGGAGCAACTAATAACCTTCATAAAATTGATACGGCTTTACGCAGTCGTTTTAGTAAAGAAATCTATATTGGTAATTTAAAAAATTCCGAAATTGAAGGTTATTTAAAACATATTATTGTTCCTTATCAAATTAGTTATCATACTTTCTTAGCTTTAAAAGATATTACCCAATTATGTCAAGGGGTTTTTGTAGGCGATTACTGAGTTTTTTAAAAATATTGTTTCTTTTAAAAAAAATCTTTTTCTTATTACTTATATTATAGCATTAATAATTTCAATAATTTAAAGTTTTTTTTAAGTTTTTGAAATTTATAAATAATTTTATTTATTTTTTTCCAACAACAAAAGCCGTCCAATAATTAGACAGCAAAATTAATTAAAAATATTTAATTTAAACTAATTTAATCAAAATTAAATTAAGGAGAAAGTTGTAAACTTTGAATATAATTATTTTCAAGATATCTATACCAATATTGACATTCAACTTTATTTAATATTTTAATATCTTGTTTTTCATAATCTTTTTTAAGTTTTAATTTAAGTTTTTGTAATTTAAAATATTTTTTAAAATTATTATTAAGAAAATAATTTTTTGGTTGAATACTAGATAAATTTAAACTAAAATAATTAGAATTTTGAAATTGATTTGGATTCATATAAGATTTAAACAACAAAGTTAAATTATGTGGAATTTTAATATTTCTTCCATTAACTCTTTGTTTAATATTCCATTCAAATATATTAGAAAAGTTAAAATTAACAATTGGAAATGAACTTAATTCTATTTCTTTAATTATATCATAAGGAAATAATGCCAAAAAAGATTCTTGAGGACAAGAAAAACATGTACGAGAAAATCCAAACAAATGACGACTATAAAAATCAATTCCTTTATTAGAATTTGATTCAATTTGTTTATCATTTTTAGAAACATATTTACTAACATATGAAACAATTTTATTAACATAATCTTTTTTATCAAAAGTACCTTTATAAAAAACTTTACATTTACTAATTTCAATTTTTTCAAATAAAAGATTTGTTTTTGATGGTCTAAAAATTTGAACATTTTGACTAATTGGATTTAAATGTTTATAATGTTTTATATTATTTTTATTCATAACAGATGCATAAGCATTAGCCCAAAGCAAAGTAATTTTTGACACTTTAACATTCTTTTTCTCATAATAATTTTGAGGTATTTTAATATTACCTTTTTCATCTATTTTATGCATTAAATAATCATCATAAAAAATACTCTTATTTCCTTTAATAGGTCGGTTTTTTAAACCCAAAGCATAATCTTTATCAGTACACAAATAACGAGAATATACACCAAAAGAATTTAAAACATCAATATTAAAAATAATATGATAATGAATAACTCCTAATTTAGTAGTTTCCAAAGACCAAAAATAACGAAAATCTTGCATTTTGGAATAAACCAAATCTTTTTGAGAGAATTGTTGAAATAAATTTGATAAATAATTTTTTCTCACTAAACGAATAAAACGTTTCCTTACCTGCCCCATAATATCAGGTTCATGAGTATATTTTATAGTTTTACCTTTTAAATCATCATAAGGAGCTGTCAAAGTAATAAAAGATATTTTTTTAGAATCTTTGAAATTATATAAAAGTTTATCCTTAGCATTTTGTGAAGAATCTCGATAATGTCTTAAAATTTTTGATTTTGGTTTAATTTCTTGCAATTTAATTTCTTTTAATTGTTTTTTTAAAGAATAATCCAATTTCAAATCATCATCACTTAATGACAAATACCTTTCTTCTTTTTTTTCTTTTAAATGTTTTTTATAACATTTAATTCGTTCCAAAGGTTCAAACATAGAATAATTAAACCCTTTTAAACGAGTCTCATAGCCATTATCTTTTTTTTGTACTTTATAAATATTTTTAGAAATTTCCTTAAATAAAACACATAATTTTAAATAACATTTCTTATAATAAGATTCAGTAATTTGATTAAATTTATGTTGTTTTTCTAATTGGTTAACTTTTTCATTATAAATTTTAATAGTAGTAGATAATTCATCATAAATTTCTATATCTTTTGAATTAGGTAAACAAATTTTTAAATAATCTAAATCAAAAATTTTATCATTTAATCCTTTTATAAAATCATCAGAAATTAATTCTTTTTTTATTAAAGAATAAAAATAATCTATAAAAATAGAAGAATCATTTAAAGTTAAAATTTCAATATCACGTTTAGCACGAGTTATTGCAGTATAAATTAATTTTTTTTCTAAAACTTTATCTTGGGATTCATTTCGGTTTTGCCAACCAATTAAATAAACGAATTCATTTTCATATCCTTTATATCCATGTATCGTTGACAAAACAATTTCATTTTCTTTACTATTATTATCAGATATAGTAAAAGGAATTTGGTTTTTTTCAAACTCATCTTTAAGTTTTTGTAATTCACCATTACTACGGCAAAGAACAGTTGTAGAATAAATTAAAGAATTTTTAATTTTTTCACACAAATAATTAATTTGTTGATCAAAATTATCAAAAAAAGAAAAATTTATAAAATCTCTATATTTTTTTTCACTAAAAGATAATTGTAAATATTCCTTATTATCAATTAATTCATTAGCTGCTTTAACAATATTAATACCTTTAGAACGATAATTAACATTTAAAAAATGTTTTTCAGGTTTAAAATCTTTTACAAAAAGTTCCAAAATACGTTCACTAGAACCAAAAAAACTATAAATATTTTGAGTATAATCACCAAAACAATATAAAGAATTTGGTTTATTAAATAAAAGTTCTTTTATAATAAAATAATAAAAATAATTTAAATCTTGAAATTCATCAATAAAAACAGGACGATTATAAATTAAACCATTATTTCTTTCAACAAATTCAATAAAATCACTAGTTTCAATTAATAAACCATCAAAAGTTATTAAATTATAATAATTTAATTTTTCATAATACAAATTTAATAACAATTCAAAAGATTTTTTTAAAACTTTATCATCAATTTTAATAGATGAATAACAGTTTTCTTTTTGAAAAGTTAAACGTATTAAATTATTTAATTCCTGTAAAAGCTTTCTAAATGAATATTTTCTTTGTTCTTTAAAATACAATTTTAAATCTTGATTTTCTTTTAAAATCAGTTTTAAAATATTTAATTTAGTTTCATCATCAATAAATTTTCGTTGTTTTGCTGTTTCATTAAAAATATTATATTTTAAATAACAAGAATAAGCAAAACTATGAAATGTTCTAATTTCATAATTATCTTTTAAATATTTTTCTAATTCATCATCATTATAAGAAGGATAATCTTCTTTTAATGATGAAAATAATTTATCATAAATAATATTTTTAGTAGCATTAGTAGCTACCAAAATTAAAGGTTTTTCTTTTTCTTTTTGTCTTAATTTTTCAATTAAAATGGTAGTTTTGCCAGAACCAGCTCCACCATGTATATACATGCAAGAAGCATCTGAATTAATAATATCTTTTTGTTCTTTTGATAAATTAAATAACATCTTATTCTCCTTTATAATATTAAAAACCCCCTAAATCCCCAAAGGGGACTTTATAGGAGGGGTGTAATAGGTTAATTGTAATGTTCTTCGGCTGGCCGCCTAGTTCGCTCTGCTCGTCTTTGAATACTTTTATACTTAAAATAAACGATGACAATGAAGATAATCCAAATCTAAATCTTTAAGATTATTTTTCTTTTTTTATTCATAATTAAAAATATTTTTTAATTTATTTTTTCAATTATATATCCTTTATCAGAAATTTTTGGTTTTAGAAATTCAAATTGTGAAGGTTTTCTAAGTATATATCCAGCATCTTTAAAATCTTTATCAGTATATCCTCCCCCTAACATTCCTGGTATTGTAAATCCTTCATTTATTAATTTTAATAATTTAATTCCTGAATCTCTTAAATCTTTAACAGTAAATCCTGCATCTACTAATTGACTAGCAGTAAATCCTGCATCAATTATCTCTTTTGCTATAAAACCAACTTCTTTTAATTCTTTCAAACTAATTCCAGCATCTTTTAATTGTTGAGCGGTATATCCAGCATCTTTTAATTCTTGCAAACTATATCCAGTAGCTTTTAATTGTTTGAAAGTAAATCCTGCATCTTTTAAATCTTCTAAATTAAAAATACGAGATTCTAAGAAAGTTTTTTCTAAATCTTTATTATTAATAAATAATTTCTCAAAATCTTTAACAGTTTTATAAAGTTTGGTTTTAAAAAATTTAACTTTACCATTTTTATCTATTTCTTTAAATCTTTCTGAATTATCATCAAATTCTTCTAAAGAACCATCAATATTTTTACGTTTCATCATTTTTGCATTAACAGGATTATATTCCATCCATACACCATCTGATAAAGTTTTTTTGATTAATTTACCATGTGAACCATACTCTTCAACATTATTATATCTATCAGTTTTTTTCAACAAAAGACCATTATTTTTATCATATTCCCAAATTGTATCATCTTTATCAATTTTTTTAACTAATTTATTAGTAAATAAATTATAATATTCTTTTTCTCCGTTATCTCTTTGAAACTCATAAGGAGTATCTTTCATATATTCGTTTTCTTTTTTAAGTTTTTTATTTTCATTATATATATCGTTATTTAACTCTCTTGCTTTTGCTTTAATATCTACTTCTTGTAATTTACGTCTTTCTTCGGTTTCTAAATGATATTTATAAGCAAGCCCGCCTATCCAAAAAACAAAAAAAATTAATGTTCCAGTAGTAATTAAAAAAGGAATTATTTTATAATGTTTATTGCCTATTCTAAAACTTGACATTTTTAAACCTCTTTTCTATTATCAAAAATAATTAAAGCGTTTTTTTAGCATTTTCAAATACCCATAAATATAGGAAATTAATAAAAAATGATAAAATGAAACTCAATATTATTATAACCTTTTTAAACAAAAATAAAAAGAATTTTAAAACAATTGAAATAATGTCTAATATTCTTAAAATAATTTTAAACAACAAATCACCTATTTTAATGAAAGAGTTTAAAAGAAAATTATTAATTTCTTTCAAAAAATAAATAACAGAGCCACCAACAGCAACACTAAAAATCAGTTTTGCTATTTCTTTTATTTTTTCCCACATACTTTCACTAGGGTCCATTAATTTTTGACCAGTAAGATTTGTTATAGAACTTTTAATATAACCTATAATACTACCAAAAACATCAATAAAAATTTTTAATATTTGCATTAAAAAATCAAACAATGAACTAAATAATTTTAAAGGATAAATTAAAATTATTAATTGTTCCCATATAAAAACAAATATAGTTTTTATAATATTATAAATATTAATAAAATTAATATTCCAACCAACATTAAAACCAAATAAAAAAGATGATTTAGTAAAAAAAATACTATAAAAAATACTATATAATAAATAAAAAAAATCTTTAAAATCAAAGGAAATTAAATATTTTAAAAAATTAAAACTAAAAATCATTTTCAGTATCATCAATAGATTCCGCAATTAAAGGATTTTTTATATTATTTAATTGATTTTTTAATTTTAAATTCTCTTTTAAAATTTCATCTAAATTATTATTATTTTCTTTATGTTCTTGATTATTATCTTTTTCATCAAAAATACCCTCAGAAAAATTAAGGCCTCCATGTTCTCCAAATTCTTTAATCATTGTTTCAACATGTTTTCTATATATACCTAAGTAATTTCCCATATTTGCCATTAATCTAACTAAAGCACCATATTCACTAATACTAATTTTACCTTTTTTAAGATAATGGTTTACTATATCTCGTAATTCATCACTAAAATCATATTTACTTTTCAATTCTTTAATATAAAAATAAAGCCAATAAATAAAAATACCAAAGATAAAAGAAGTAAAAGAAATAAATACTTTAGATTCAACAACATTAATAATTGTTTGTTGTATATCCATCAATTATTCCTTTCTATAAAATTATTGCCTTTTTGATTTCTTTATTATTTCAACTATTTTATTATCTTTTTGAATTGTTTCTAATTCTTTATTATTTTCAACAAAAAAATTAATATATAAAAATATACCAATAATTGAACCAATCAATAAACAAATAAAATTATCAAATAGATTATATTTTTTCATCTAATTTTCCTTTATTCTTTTTCAACCTTTTCATAATCTAATTTTTCAAAAAGCAATTTAGGCATAAAGTGAGCTATTAAACAAAATGAAAGAATACCAGTAAAAAAAATATAAATAAGAGTTGCCAAAATTTCATTATTAATTTGAAAAGATGAAAATAAACTCAAAAAACCAAATAATACAAAAAATCCCAAACTAAAGAAAATCATTAAACCCATTATTACACCAAATAAATTCAAATCAATATCATTTATATTCATTCCCAAATCACTTCCGCAACATTGACAATGTTCGTAAAATTCTTTCTTTATTTTTTGTTTTTTATCCATTTTAAAAAAATCCTTTAATTTATTAATATATTATCCTTAATGAGTGTTTTTTAAAAAAAACACTCATTATTTAATCCATGTAATTTTAGTTGCATCAGGAACAATAAAACCAAGTTTATAAGCTGCAAATATAAAAATACAACCAAGAGCAATTAAAATTAATATTTGTCTTAAAGTCATTTTTTTCTCCTTTTTATTATTTAGCTATTGATAAATAACCTTTTGAAGCAAAATAAACAATCAAAGGAATAACAATGCCTAATGTAGGTAAAATCCAATATGTAAAAAAACTGCCTAAAGTTAATTTATTTCTTCTAAAAGATTTTTTAATGAAATAAGAACGTCTGTAATTTCTCGCCATTTTAATCTCCTTTTTTATTTTTAATAAGAAAAATATTTTTTAGTATTTAGAAACAATAAGGAAACCAACTTAAAAGTTGGTATTTTTTTTAATGGTTCTTTAATCGCCTACAATATTCAAGGCAAAAATCTCTCTAATCGTGATTTAACCACGATCATTGAAGAAGCTTACAAAAAAACGGCCAAATGGGCTCAACAAAACCCTCAAACCCACGCAGTCATGTTACCTTCGGATCTCGAAGAAGTCTTACAACTAAAATTAAAAATGAAACCTGATTATAGTCAGGTTAAAAAAAGAAGAGAAGCTTGTGAAAATCAATACGCTCAATGGCGTCAAGGTTTCAATCAATATTTAGATAAACCTAAAGACGAAACTAGAATTGAATGTCGCTATACCTTTGATGGTTTAAACGGCATTAACTATTACAATCGTCGCTATTCTCAAATCCAATCGGAATTAAATAATATTAATCAGCAATTAACTAAAATCCACCAAGAAAATAAAATCTCCCAATTAGAACAAGAATTAGTCACTTTAAACCAAACGCCTGACAAATATGAACAAACGATTAAAGATAAAAACCAAGAAATAATCGATATTAAAAATAGACTTAAAAATCTTCCAGCTCAAGAAGAAAATTTAAGAAAAGAATTAAAGCTGGTCGAAAATCGTCGTGAACTTCAAAAAGAACCTTCTAACCTTGTATGTTACATCAAAGATCGTCATCCTTTCGACCGTTGGAACAATAAAGGGTTAACTTATAAGGAAACCTCCATTAATGGATTTAAATTTTCTCGTTTCGATAAAGAAGATGACAGTCAATTATATCTATATGTGAAATTAGAAAAACAATTCAAAGAAAACTCAAGTGGCAACTGTTTAATCCTTAAATACCAAGGCCCTAAACACTTCTTAGATGACGACAAAGACTACTACCTTGGTCGCGCTCGTGTTTCCGATTCCAACTTCGAACTAACTAACTTCCACCTCCACTTCAACCCTGTGCGTAAAACTTTATCAATCTTTAAAGATAAACATAATGTAATTAATCCCAATATCCAATAAATAACAACTTATATCAACTTAAGACTCTAATATTGATTAGAGTCTTTTTTTATATCAAATTAAAGAAAGAGAGAAAAACTATGAATAAAAAAAATAACAAAAAAAATACAAAAAAATCAACGGGAAAAATAATCATTACTAAAAGAAAACCGATAACCGAACCTCCTAAAATAATTATTGAAACACAAACTAAAAAAGAAAATTGGTTCCTTAAAACCTTAAAATCAATTATAAACAAAATCTTATTTTTATTACCATTTATCCTAATTGGTGGGGCAATTTATTGGACACTTTTCAAATTTTTTCCTGAAGTTTTAAACCAAATCAACGCTTTTACGAGTGATGCCCCAGCTAAAACTAAATCGTTATACGATAAAGCTACTCAACCAATTCGTAATTTTATTGAATATATCTATCATAAATTAACAGGCAATGATAAAGATCCTAATCACAATCCTTCGTCGCAAAATAAATTAGGTTGTTATCTAGCAACTACTTTAAGCGTCATCGGCATTTGTTTGGGAATTGGGAAAGTCGGTCATTGGTTAAAAAGCGGAAAGACAAAAACCATTAAAAAAGGAACTAAAACTATCATTCAAAAAAAAGCTACTTCCAAAATAGCGAATGTCGGTGGTAAAATCCTTAAAATTGGTAGTAAAGCTTTATTTTGGGTTTCTTTAGTTTCAACTGCTTACGAACTTTACCAATTTTATCACGAAGAAACTAAAATCCCTAATCCACCACAACAATTAACTAATAAAATAGAAAATCCCCCAACACCCATCTTACAAACACAAAATACAACCATTATTGAAGATGAAGAATCAACTTTAACTAATAATAATGAAGTTAAAGAAGAAACAAATCAAGAAGAAAGTATAACTGGTAACCTTAACAATCCCTGATAATGGTTCAGTTAATAAACCAACAACTGAACCAAAACATCTCCAACAAGAACAACTCCAACAAACACACCCACTTGGTGAGGAATTAAAAGAAACTAACAAAACAACTGAAAATCAACAACTAACTCCTGAAGAAATCATCAAAGCCAAAAACTTATTAGAAATTAAACTCCAACAAGAAAAAATTAATAGTTTAACTTTAGAAACTCAAAAAGCTAATTTAGAACATGAATTAACTCAAAAACAAGAAGAATTAGAAAACAATCAAAAACTATCTGAACAAGAAAAACAAGAACTTCAAAAAGAAATCAATCAACAAACTGACAAAATCCGTTCTAAAGAAAACGAAATCTTTAACCAAGATCAAAAAATTAATCAATTAGAAACTGACCTTCACCAAGAAAAAACGATCAACACTGAAAAAGAAAAACAAATTAATGAATTAATCAACCAAATCAACGAACAAAACCAAATGACTGAACAACTCCAAAACCAACTCCAAGAACAAAAAACCTTAATTGAAACTAAAAATCAAGAATTAATAACCAACCAAGCTTTATCCGAACAAGAAAAACAAGAACTTCAAAACGAAATCAATCAATTAACAACTAATTTCCAACAAAAAGAAAAAGAATATCAAGCAACTATTTACCAAAAAGACCAAGAAATCACCCACTTAAACCAAATCATCAACAAACAAGCCAATGAAATTAACCGTTTAAGTGAGGAATTAGAACAACAAATTGATAAATGGGTACAACAAGGCCTTCACATTGAAGCCCTAGAAGGAACAATTAAGGCTTTAGAAAACGCTTCAGGTAAATACATCGAAGAAAATGCCGAACTCCGTCACGAAATCGAAACTCTCAAAGAAAAAATAAAAACCGAAAAAACCCGACATGAAAAAACTAAAAAAACCTTAAAAGAAAAAAGCGATCAATTAACCACCGAAAAAGAGGAATTAGACAAAATTGACAAAATTCTCAAAAATCAAGAAAAAACCTATAGCGCCGCAATTCAACCTTTAAAAGCTTGTATTAAAGAAGATGTAAGACAAAGAATTAATAGCTCAAAGGAAAAAGTTAATAATGTAACTTCTTGGTTCAAAAAATGGTTTTAATTAAAATTAAAAAGTAAAATGTGTTAAAATGTTGGTATGTTATAAATTACCCGAAAGGAACTAATCATGTTTAATATTATTAAAAAAATCATTAAATGGTTTTTTATCATATTAGGGTTATTATTATGTTTATTGATTGGTTTTTTCTTTTTAACCTCAGATACGGATAAATTACCGAAACAACAAATCCCTATTTTAAAAGAAACCGCATTCGAAAATATCGAAGAATGGGATGACGTTAATAGCGAATTTAAAATGATTAAAGCCAAGTATACCTTTGATGGACTTAATGGCATCGGTTATTATCAACAACAACTCGCTAACAAAGAAAATATCGGATCTTTTGAATTGATGAAAATTCAAGAACGCCTTGAAACCCAAAAAGAACGCTCTAACTTAGCTTGTTACATCAAAGATCGTCATCCTTTCGACCGTTGGAACAATAAAGGGTTAACTTATAAGGAAACCTCCATTAATGGATTTAAATTTTCTCGTTTCGATAAAGAAGATGACAGTCAATTATATCTATATGTGAAATTAGAAAAACAATTCAAAGAAAACTCAAGTGGCAACTGTTTAATCCTTAAATACCAAGGCCCTAAACACTTCTTAGATGACGACAAAGACTACTACCTTGGTCGCGCTCGTGTTTCCGATTCCAACTTCGAACTAACTAACTTCCACCTCCACTTCAACCCTGTCCGCAAAACTTTATCCATTTTTAAAGATAAACATAACAATGATAAAGTTGAAGAAGCAGAAATGAACAAAAACCATCCTAATGGTTGGTAAAAATAAAAATTAAAGGAGATTTTAATTAATGTTAAATTTAAAAAATCAATTTAGTAGAATAAATTTATTCTTTATTAGCTTAGGATTGTTGTTTTTGGTTAATCATCATCCAGTGATGGCAATAGAAAATAAAAAAATATGCAATCTAAATATGAAGATTCATAATATTTGGATTCAAAAAAAAGAAGATATTGTGTCTCATGTTATAAATAAAAATATTGATCAAATATTTAGTTATTTAACTTTAGATTATCCTTGTTATAATAGCTCCACCAATAATAAAAATGATCTTTGCTGGCGTATTAAAGAACCTCCTAATAATTTATTATTTGTTTTTTTTGATAGTGGAATTAGATCTAATGAAGATGAATTTTATTCTTTAGAAGATCTAAATGAAATGGGCAATGGAGCAAAAAATATGTATATTTTTTGGTTAACAAAAACATTATATCCACAAATTAAAACTCAAAAAGATATTATAAATAAAGAAATATTTTACCAATTAAAAATAAAATTGAAAAATATTGAAATAGAAAAATTAAATATTGAATTAAATTTATTTAAAGAAATAAAATTACAATTAGAAAAAGAAATAGATAACCAAACAAATATTTATCTTAATACAAAAAAAATTATTCTAAATCTAGAAAATTATATAAATAATTTAGAAGAAATTAACAAAAAAAACCAAAATATTAATTTAGAAAATGAAAAATTAAAACAACAATTAAACTTAAAATATATAGAATTACAAAAAGAAAAAGAAAAATTTTTAAATCAACAAAATAATATAAACAAATTACAACAAGAATTAAATCAAAAAACAACTACTTATATGGGTATTTTTAATTCATTGTATAAAAAAATATTTTAATGTTTAAAAAATTTAAAAGAATAAAAAAATTATATTACAAAACAAAGACTCTCTCTTATAGAGAGTTTTTTTATTTCACCAAGAAAGGAAACAAAAATTATGTTCATTAAAAAAATCTTACCATCTTTATCCATTAACATCATTATCTTTATTTTTTTAATCCCTTTAATTTTTATTAATTATTTCATCAAATTCTATCTTTTTACTTATCAATTAAACATCCAAAGGTTAAAGAAAGGCATCGTAGTTAGATTTTATCAACATCTAACCACTATTAAAACTAATAATCATGTGGAACCTAATTAATACTTGGTTAACAAAGTTAAATAATGGGTTTGTTGCTATAAGTAATTGTTTTTTTAATAATCAAAACCAATGGCTTAATTTAGCTTTATTAACCATTATTTTATTATTTTTACCTCATCTCTTATGTTTAATTGATTTTCTTTTTAAATTTTTACATTATATAATTAAATTTATTTATTATTTAGGCCAATATATCATCTCATTATTTAAGAAAGAAAAATAACCATGAGAATCAAACTATCACAACGTACCAAAGAATGGTACCAACACCGCAAAAAATATATTAACGCTTCCGAAATTGGAAGCATTACTGGAAAAGATAAATTTAGAACCTTAGAACAATTAGTCCACGATAAACTCTTTGGCACCACATTTACTTCCAATAAATACACCGAACATGGTAATAAAACCGAACCTTTAGCTAGAACTTTCTTTGAAAAAACAACTAATCTAAATTTTCCTGATACCATCTTTACCGATGATGAAGTCAAAATGTTTTCCGCTTCCTTAGATGGTTATAATCAACAAACCAACACTCTCTTAGAAATCAAATGTCCTTATCGCGATGAAAACAACAATATATCAACATCATGGAATGGCTTCTTTTCCTACCAAGAAGTCCCTATTAACTACTGGGCTCAAATTCAATGTCAACTCTATTGTTCCCAAGCTAAATTTGCTTATTTTTTAGTTTATTTTAATGATAATGATTATCATGTAGTCAGAATTTACTTAGATAATAATTTTATTACCAAAATGATTCAAGATAGCAAACAATATTTAGAACTTTTATCAAAAACTAAACAAGAATTATCACAAACAACTTATTTAAAACGATTAAGTAAATTTAAATAATAATTAAAACCCTAAGACCTTCAAATCGAAGGTCTTTTTTTTATGCCCAAATTTCAATTCAAAGGAGAAAAAAATGAAATTAATAGTTTTTGAAGGCTTAGATGGCAGTGGTAAAACAACTTTAATTCAAAAAATTAGAAAACAATTAGAAAAACAAGGCCACGAAGTAATTACTCTACAAGGGTTAGGCAGTTCCTCCATCGGCCAACCTCTTCGTGATATCTTTTTAACTAATGCCCAATTAAAACCATTAACTCGCTATTTATTGAGTTTTGCTAATATGCAACAAATCCAAGAAGAGGAAATAAAACCACATTTAGAAACTAATAAAATCATTTTAATAGATAGATGGTTAGGTTCTAACTTTGCCTATCAAGCTTATCCTCGCAACATTGATAAAAATTATCAGCTTTTTAATTTACTTAATAAACAATTTATTAAACCAGATATGACTGTTTATCTCAAAATCAAACCACAATTAGGTTTAGAACGCAAACAAAACCAAAAAGATCATAAATTAGACGTCATAGAAACTCATCCTTTATCATACTTTCGCCAAGTAAGCCAAGGATATGAATTATTCTTAGAAATAAAAAACCTCGGCCACAAATTAATCTTAAAAGAGATGAATAGCAAAACAACATTAACTAACCAAAATCAAATAATCAAACAAATAGGAGCATTATAAAATGGTGATCATAATTAAAAAAACCTGCCAAAACGGCAACACTTACATCTATTTTTCTAATGGAAAAATCAAAACTATTCATAAAGATGGCACCATCACTTGGAAAACAAAAAGAATTTTTAAAACTAAAAAAACCAACAAAAGACCTTAATTTAAAGGTCTTTTTTTATTTAAAGAAAGGAATATCAAATGTTAAATAACCAAGATTTTTTTAATATTAAACATTTAAATACGAATACCAAATGCATTGAAATATTAAAAACCGTTTTTCAAAAACTAACTTTCAATTTACCAATTGATACCTACATGAAGACCAATCACCAACAATTAAACCATTATTTTGAATCCAACAATATCAATTCCCAATCCCAAAAAGTCATCCGCGGTAAAATCAATGAATATCTCATTTTATTATATTTTCAAAATAAAGGTATCACTAATTTATACCCTCAAGTAAATTTATTTTTTATCCCCGACATTAAATTTGATTTAGTTTTATTTACTAAAAATAAAAGAATAATCGCTTTTAATTTTAAAACTTGTCTCCGAGACCGCTATAAACAAACCATGGTAGAAGGACAACAATTAAAAAAATTAGATACTCGTTTTGAGTTTTATTTATTAACCAACAACGAAACCGAAACCCAAAGACTAAACAAGAAAATCAATCAAGGAAAAGTCCAAGGCATTAATCAAGTAATTAACTTATTTTCCAATTCAGCCAACAATTTCTTACAAAACTTAATTACCTTTCAATTCATCCCTTTTTCTAACATCAACATCATTAAAAAATAATAAAGGAGTTAATATAAAATGTTAACCAACGAACAAAAAGCGTGGGCGCCAAAGATGCCTAAATATCGTGTTATCTAACCAATAACCAGTGCGATAAACACTGAATGGATATGGTCGGTCCGTTAAACGAAAGAATAATGGATTACAGCAGACCATAAAAGCGGATTGAGACGAAGTAGTTAGTCAAGATGATACCGCCACCAAATTGTCCCATGGATAAGCCTGAAATGGTCTAAGAAGAAAAGCAGATGTAATTTGTTAACCTAGTACGCAAACTACCGAAACCGTATAGTCCAGAGTCTATCAATATATAACGCTTGTAGTGGATAGTTTATCAATAAAGAAAACCTGGAATCTCACCGACAGTCAGGAAAGACAAAAAAACATAAGCGGTTACTTCACCTAATGGACAAAGGTAGATATTTAGAGTAACTTGGAGAATCCTAAAAGCTAGTTATTTAATTAACAAGTCAAGGAATAAATGCCAAGACGCTCAAGGATAAAGAAGCTATTTAATAGTCGTGGATAATTCAAAGTTAGCATTGGAATATGCTAACACAATGACCCACCAGGGCGAAGGTTAATAACCTTTACAAGGCGAAAGTAGCTAGTAATTTACTATTTATTCACTGTAATCAAGGAAGGAGTTGATAAATATGTCAACAACTGTTTCAGATGAAACTAAGCTTTCGCGAACATTGAATAAGATTCTATATTGTTCTACAAATAACTATCCTCTAAAAAGAGAATTACAGCAAGGAATGAATAACTTTCATAATACGTTAACTGCATTCAATAAAATTGCAGCTAACAAAGGCGCGGGTACACCTGGAATTGATGGTAATTCAATTGACAGTCTCAATCTTAAAAAATTAGAAAGATATCACAAGGAATACATCAATAACAAGTACAATCCAAAGCCTGTTAAAAGAATATTCATTTCCAAAGACAACGATAAGGTTAGACCTCTTGGAATACCTACCATAAAAGATAGAATAGTCCAAAAAAGCCTTGAACAACTCTTAACTCCTTATTTTGAAAATCAATTCTTAGAATGGAGTTTTGGATTTAGAACCAAAAAATCCTGTCTTGATGCAATCAAACGCGTCAAACAAAGATTTCAAGGAATTGATTATATCATCAAAATTGACCTTAAAGGTTATTTTGACACAATCAATCATGAAACTCTTATGAAAACCTTGAGGAAGTTTATACGTAAGAATAAAACTCTTTCAACCATTAATAAATGGTTAAAAGCTGGGTTCATGAAAGATGGCATCAAATACGAATCTTTATCTGGTTCTCCACAAGGAGGAATCATTTCCCCATTGCTTGCCAATGTATATTTACATTACATTGACATCAAAATGGATGAACTAATTAAAGAAGGAACACCAATAAGGAAAGCAAACCCAGAATATGGAAAAGCATACCATCAAGGAATGCATCATAAACTGGGAATTGATAGACAAATTAACCTAAATCCAAAAACAAGAGTTGAATATATCCGATATGCCGATGATTTTATCATAGGAATTAAAGGAAAATATGACAAAGCTGAAACTATTAAAAACCAAGTGACTCAATGGCTAGAACAAGATTTAAAACTAACAATTAGTAAAGATAAATCAAAAATTGTAAAAGCCAATAAGGGCACAAGGTTTCTATCCTACATGTACATGGTTAAGGTAAAACCAACCAGTAGTAAACTCACCAAAAAAACCCACAAAAAATCCCTAAACGGTCGGGTACAAATCCAAGTTCCCAAAGCAAAAGCCAAAGAATATGGATATGAATACAATTGGTTAAAAAGAGGAAAGATTAAGCATGATGAAACATTAGCAAGTAGGGACGAATTAGAAATAATACGCACTTATAAAACAATCGTACGTGGAATCATCCAATACTTTTGTTTAGCTAACAATCTAAATGCATTAACCCATCTAACCTATCTAGCTGAATATAGTTGTTTGAAAACCTTGGCAAGAAAACGCAAAACGACAATTGCCAAAGTGCGAAAAAAGTTTAATCGTAGCTCAACTTGGTCAATTCCTTATTTAAACAAAGAGAAAACCAGATATGAGTCATGGACTGTTTACCCTTGGGATAAAATTAAGAAAATGCGTAATTATAAGGAAAATCCCGATATCACCATCAATCCTTATCTATTCCAAGGTCGTACGAATCTAACAGACCGCCTCAAAGCGGAAATATGTGAAAAATGCGGCAAAACAACCCAACTTCAAATCCATCACATTGGTACGGTTCGCAATGAAAACCGCAAAAGCGTGATGAATAAGAGTACAAAAGTGTTATGCATAGATTGTCATAGAAATATTACGGACCAACAAATGCATGATATCAGATTAAATAACAAAAATAAAAGAAAAAAAAGAATAAATAGCTAATCAGCCGTAAGGCAAAATTAGTTCTTGAAAGAGAATAAATTATGGAAAGCCGTATGCTTGGAAACTTGCTCGTACGGTTTGGACGGGGGCTGATTGTAAATAAAACAGCAAACACAAATCGCTGAATAAAACGCAATTAATCTATCCGTATTAAAACAACTAATAAATTATATCGAACAAGGTCAATGGGAAAAGTTAAACCTTTACTGCCAAATAATTAACCCCAAAAATCTACTTAACCCCAAAAATAAAAAAATATTTACAACTTTAAAATATTTATTTTTAGAAAAACAAACAACCCATCCTTGGGATAAAATAAAATCTCAAACTGAGATAAT
Organism: Onion yellows phytoplasma OY-M; assembly: GCA_000009845.1. GTDB lineage: Bacteria > Bacillota_I > Bacilli_A > Acholeplasmatales > Acholeplasmataceae > Phytoplasma > Phytoplasma asteris. The sequence goes on along the minus strand of AP006628.2, from coordinate 388,046 downwards.
CAAAGAATTACTGGCCTATCTTCAAACCTATTTCCCCCAAGATAACTTTACCAAAGAATCATTATCTTTTTTAAATAATGATTTTAGTAAGGAAAATAACCTTGATTTCTTAGATAACTTAAAACACACCTATACCCAAGAAAAACTGTTCCAACAACTCTTAAAAATTATTAGTCCTTCTTTTGAAACCCAAGATCCTTACACTAAAAATTTATATTACCAAGAAATCTTTGATAAATTAAGAAAATTTATGGCTTTTATTCCCCACAAATCAGACCAAACCTTATTAACTTTAAATCAAATGTCCTCTTGTCATCCTGAATTTTTTGACACCGATAATCAAGCAAAACAAAAAATCCAAGAAGAATATTACCGATTATCAGAAATTTTTAAAGGACTCAACCAATCCACTAAAGGATTCAAAAAAGGCCAAATCATAACTATTGGAGGCTATACTGGATTAGGTAAAACAACTTTTGTCTACAACCTTCTTTTAGATATCGCCAAAACCAAACACCAAGAAAGTTCTCATTATCCTCATATTTTGGTATTTTCTTATGAAATGACTTTAGAAGAAAATTTAAGTCGTTTATTAGCCCACCAAACTCAAATTCCTTTAGATATTATTTTAGACAAAAATTTTCAAGATTTCTCCATTCACGACTACACGGAAAGGATGCAAACAGCAAAACAATTTTTTGCCAACATAAATTTATCATTTAGTTATGATAAAAGCAAAAATATTGATTATGTCATTGATTTAGTTTATCGACTTCATTTAGAACAACAAGCAGAAATTATCGTCATTGACCACCTTCAAATAACCAAACCACAAACCACTTAGAAAATGACCGTCTAGCTATTGATGAAATTATGACTAAACTCAAACAATTAGCCATGGAATTAAACATTGTTATTATTATTTTATCTCAATTTTCAAGAGATACATACAGCAATTACCAAGGAAAATCCCCTGAAATAACCGCTTTAAAAGGAAGTGGTGGAATTGAAACCAATTCTGATATCGTCTTAATGATGTCTGAATTTAGACCAAAACTAGCCAAAGACCAAGAAAAACCTTTAAATATTTATAATTCAACCTTAAATCAACTCTATTTAGAATCTGATGACAATGAAAATCAAAAAATAATCGAAGTATGTATCAAAAAAAATAGAAGTGGTACCAAAAAAACCTTAATTTATCACTTTGAAATGAGTACTCAAACTTTCCAAGAAATCGGTTATGTTTTACCTTATCAAATAGAAACTTATTATTAATCAAAAAAATAGGAGTTAAAATAAATGAATCATCAAGACAAAATTAAACACATTAAAACTAATTTTCCCATGATTGTTTTATTAAAAAAATTAAATATAATACCACCAAACTTCAACACCAAATATCGTTTCCCTTGTCCCATCCATCAAGGACAAAACCCAACTTGTTGCCATTTAACTTCAGATAATAAAATTCATTGTTGGAAATGTTGTAAAGATTACGATATTATTGATGTTTATATGGAAATAAGAGAAATTAAAACCTTCAATAACGCTCTTGAAAAAATCAATAACTTTATGAAAACTCAAGAATTTAAAAACTTAAACAAACAACAAAAATCAATAACAAAAATTTCTTATGAACCTTTTGAAAAAACAATTTCAACACAATGAAATCAAAACAATCAATTGATGAAAAAGAAATTAATACTACAAAAACACAATTATTTAAAGAAATATCACCTTTATTCAACCAAATTAGAGATTATTATCATTATTTATTAACTACTAACCGAAATAATGAATCTCACCTAGGATTAGAATATTTAACTCAAAAAAGAAAATTAACTCTAGAAACCATTAAAGAATTTAAACTAGGTTATGCCCCATTATCTGATAAATCTTTATCTTTTCGTTTAGTAAATTATTTTAAAAAGAAAAATATTAATATAAATAAATTAGTAGAATATGGTTTTATTAAAGAAAAAACCAATCAACAAAATAAAAAATATTATCACGATACTTTCCATGGTTCCATCATTATCCCCATTGAAAATGGATATAATAAAACATTTCACTTTTATCAAAATCATTTTCGTGATACTACCTATTTCCAACCTAAATATCAATCTATTAATAATTTTAGTCAAACTCCTACTTTTCATTTCAGTTATCGTTTTTTTGAAGCTTTACCATATATTAAAAAAACTAAAACAATCATCATTCATGAAGGTTTTTTTGATGTCATTAGTTGTTGGCAACACGGTATCAAAAATGTCGTGGGTTTAATTTGTGTCGCCCAATTACTTTCCCAAACCCAAATGGATATTCTCAAAAAAGAAAAGATTAAAGTCATTACCGCCCTCGATAATGACGAAACTGGAAGAAAAAGAAACGCAGCCTTAGGAGAACAACTAAAAGAACAACAAATCCCTTATGAAATTAGACGCATTTTGTCCCCTTATGACAAAACTTGTAAAGATGTTGATGATTTATTACGACAATACGGGAAAGAAGCTTATCAAAAATGTTTTTTAGATCCATACATCTCATATGAAGAAGCAGAAAAGAAACAAATAGTGGATTTAGCCATTCATTTCTTTGGTGAAGATAAAGTTGAAGTCATGACATAATGATTTATTATAAAATACCAATTAAACAACAACAAACGTATTATTTTTTCCTATATGACCTTTTTAAAAATAAAATTAATAATATGAATCACGCACATTCAATTATTAGGCCAAAAATTGATAAATATTTTAACAAAATGACAAAAATAAATTTAAAGGAGAAAATAAAAATGAAAAACGACCTTAATAAAGGAATTAGAATCGGCGGATGGAATACCAAAACCACCCCTACTGATTTAGACCAAATTAAACTCTTTTTACAAACTTTAAAACAAGATTTAATCAACCTGACCATTATAACCCATTCTAAAAAGAAAAATACTTATCAAGAAGCCAATTATCGCCCTAAAAACCAAACTCTCTTCGTCGATCCTCAAATCTTGGATGAAATTAAACAAACAAAAATAACCTTAATTAATGATAATTGACTCTTCTAGTAATAGTAAACTATTACTTTCAGATTTACCCCCCCTTAAAAACCAAAATACCCCCCCTTAAAACCTATCATGATATCTTTCAAATCAATTATAAAAATGAATCTAAAAATATCATCAAAGAATTAATTGGCAAAATCAATCTTCATAAACTAGAAAACTTACAATTATATCAAATAGACCCCAATAAACTAGATAAATACAATAAACCGATTAAAACAAACTATAAGCAAGGTTTAAATATCATCTATTATCGACAAGAAGATTTAAAATATATTCAATTCTTCTTAACTAAAACCAAACAAGGTTATCGGGTGAAAAAGATACACCCTATGTATAAATATATTTCAAAACAAAAAGACTAACAGTTTTATAACACTTTACTAACAACTTTATAACACTTTACTAACAACTTTATAACAGTTTGACTTTGAAAATAATCTATATAAAGATTAACTCATTTAAGGAGTGATATTTTATATTTTATATCGATAATGATAATGATACTCGATATTTGATATTATCGTTGTATCTTTTATCTATCATTATTATTAATCGATATAAAAAAATCTTTCTTTTAATTAATTTTATTTTTTTAATTTATTTTAATTAAAAATCAATTTTAATTTTTAAATTAACTGCCTGACCAGTTATAGGTATGTGTTATAAATAATATATTAGGTAAAAATAACATTAATAATTATTTAATGGCGTTAACAAACATTTTAAGAGTTATAATTGTTGATATAATGAAAAAAAATATAAGATAAATTGGTGTTAAGATGCAAAAATTAAAACAAAAAATCAACTTATTACAACAAATAATTAAAAAAATAGAAAAGATAGATAAAAAAATTATCTTTAATTTAGTGGAAAAATTTCAAAATGTTTTAAATTTAACCACCATTTTAAAAACGATTCAAACTAAAAGGAGTACTTATTATTATTGGTTAAAAGTTAACCATAAAATTAAAATAAAACAAGAACAATATCTTTTAAAACAAAAACGTATTGAATCTTTATGTAAAATGCATGAATATTTATTTGGCCATCGTAAAATCACTCATTTATATCAAAAAATCTTTAATGAACCCATCACTAAGAAAAAAGTTTATTTCATCATGAAAGAAAAAGGGATTTGTTGTCGTTTAAGAAGCAAAAAAAATAAATATCATTATCAACAATTAAAATCTCAATTAAAAATAGTTCCTAATTTAATTAATCAAGATTTTAAAACTTATAAACCGATGCAAAAACTATTTACCGACATCACTTATTTTAAAACTCCACAAGGTTTTTTATATTTTTCATGTATTATCGACTCTTTTAACAATCAAATAGTCGCTTCTCATGTTTCTAATCATCAAAATAAAAATTTAGTTTTAAATACTATCAAAAAAATGCCAAAACTAAAAAAACCTTGTATTATCCACTCTGATCAAGGTTCAGTTTATCAATCTTTAAAAATCCAACATACTTTAACCAAAAAAGGTTTTCTTATTAGTATGTCAAGAAAAGCCGCCCCTCGTGATAACGCCGTCATTAAGAACTTTTTCGGCCAAATGAAAAGTATTTTATTTTATCGCGATCCTTTTTTATTTCAAAATCCAATGACAAAAATGAAAACCATCATTAACCAATTTCCTGCTTTTTGGAATAAAAAATGGATTCTAGATAAATTAAACTATCTTTCACCTATCCAATATGCGTAAAGTTTAAGATAAAACAATTAAAAAAATAGCTTTCAAAATAGACCTTTTAAAAAGGTATCTTTTTGCGCCTTTTTTTCAATAAAATGTTTTTATTAATAATAAACATCATTTTCTTTTCATTTTGTTGACGACTTTTTAACTTTTTTTACCTAACTATATAGTGAAGGGGTAAAATATTAGTATAAATATCTTTTGAAACTAGCAAATTATATAAAAAACATTAGACACTTTTTTCGTCTAATGAAAATACTTTGTTATTTTGAAAAGATATGAAATTATCACTTAATTTTAAGTTTTAAAGAATAATTTTAGAGACAAAAGTTGTATTAAAAAACGGAACAGCGCACCATTTTCAATAGGGATAATGATGGAACCATGAAAAGTATCATGAAAATATTTTTTATTTTGTTGATTGGTTTTTTCTTTGATAAAGCCATATTCTAATAATTGATCAATATTAATATTTTTCTTTTTAAAGTAATTTACTAACCGAAAAGATAAAGGTTTATCAGATAATGGGGCATAACCTAGTTTAAATTCTTTGACGGTTTCTAAAGTGAGTTTTCTTTTTTGAGTTAAATAAGTTAATCCTGGTTGACTTTCATTGTTTCGGTTGGAAATTAATAAATAATGATAATAATCTCTAATTGAGTTGAATAAAGGTGAGATCTCTTTAAATAATTGTTTTTTTTGATATTAATTTCCTTTTCGTCAACTGATTGTTTTGATTTCATTGGTTGATATAGTTGTTTCAAAGGGTTAATAGTTATTTTCGTTATTTCTTTTTCTTGTTTGTTTAAGGCCTTAAATTCGAAAGAATTCATAAATCCTGCTATTTTTTGAATTGCTTCATGAAAGGATTTAATTTGACGGATAGCCATATAAACATCAATAATATCGTAATCTTTACAACATTTCCAACAATGAATTTTATTATCTGAAGTTAAATGACAACAAGTTGGATTCTTTCCTTGATGGATGGGACAAGGAAAACGGTGATTGATGTTGAAGTTTGGGGGTATTATATTTAATTTTTTTAATAAAACAGACATGGGGAAATGAGTTTGGATGTGTTTTATTTTTTCTTGATAATTCATTGAGTTTTCTCCTATTAATAACTTTCTATTGGATAAGGTAAAATATAACCGATTTCTTGAAATGTTTGGTGGTCATTTCAAAGTGATAAATTAAGTTTTTTTTGGTGCCACTTCGATTCTTTTTAATAGATAATTCAATGATTTTTTGAGATTCGTTGTTTTTTGATACTAAATATAATTGATTACAATTTTGATTATAGATATTTAAGGGTTTTTCTTGGTCTTTAGATAGTTTGGGTTGGAATTCTGACATCATTAAGACGATATCTGAGTTAGTTTCAATTCCACCACTTCCTTTTAAAGCGGTGATTTCAGGGGATTTACCTTGGTAATGGCTATATGTATCTCTTGAAAATTGAGATAAAATGATCAATAATGATGTTTAATTCCATGGCTAATTGTTCTGAGTTTCATCATGATTTCGTCAATGGCTAGACGGTCATTTTCTAAGTGATTACTAGCTTTAGTAATTTGAAGATGGTCAAGAACAATAATTTCTATTTTTTTTCTAAATGAAGGCGATAAACTAAATCAATGATATAATCTATTTTTTTACCTTGATCATAACTAAATGATAAGTTAAGCTGGGGAAAGAATTGTTGAGCGTCATTCATCCTTTTCATGTAGGTATGTGTGGTGATGTTTGAGTCTTCAAAATTTTTAGTTAAAATAACCTCTAACGGGGTTTGGGTGATGTTAGCTAATAACCGACTTAAATTTTCCTCCATTGTCATTTCATAAGAAAAAACTAACATATGGGAGTAATGGGAATTTTCTTGGTGTTTGGTTTTGGCTATATCTAAAAGAACGTTGTAGACAAAAGTAGTTTTTCCTAAACCAGTATAGCCCCCAATGGTGATAATTTGACCCTTTTTAAATCCTTTCGTGGCTTGATTTAATCCTTTGAAAGTTTCTGATAGGCGGTAATATTCTTCTTGAATTTTTTGTTTGGCTTGTTGATCGATTTCGAAAAATTCAGGATGACAAGAGGACATTTGATTTAAAGTTAATAAAGTTTTGTCGGATTTGTGCGGGATTAAAGATATAAAATTTCTTAATTTATCAAATATTTCTTGGTAGTATAGATGTTTATAATAAGGATCTTTATTTTCAAAAGAAGGACTAATTATTTTTAAGAGTTGTTGGAAAAGTTTTTCTTGGCTATAGGTGTGTTTTAAGTTATCTAAGAAATAAAGGTTATTTTCCTCACTAAAATCATTGCTTAAAAAAGATAGTGATGCCTGATTAAAATTATCTTGGGGGAAAATGGGTTTGGAGATATGTGATTAATTCTTTGATAATATCAGTTTGAGAATTTATTTTATCCCAAGGATGAGTAGTTGTTTTGTCTAAATTTAAATATTTTAAAGCCTGAAAAAATTTAGCATGTTTTTTATCTAAAAAATATTGAGGATCGATTAGCTGAAAATAAAAATTTAATTGGTCAGCTTTATTTTGTTTCATATAGGAAATGATTTGTTGTAACGCTTTTTGTTCGTTGGTTAACATTTTATATTAACTCCTTTTTTTATTTTTTAATCATGTTAATATCACTAAAAGGGAGGAATTTATTATTAAGTAATATTTGTAAAAAGACATTAGCTTGGGGTGAAAAAGAATCAATGACTTAGTTAATTCCTTGAACTTTGCCATTTGCAATTTTTTTGTTTAGTCTTTGTGATTCAATGGCGTCATTGGTTAATAAATAGAATTCAAAGCGTGTATCTAGTTTTTTGAGTTGTTGGGCTTCGGTGATCGCTTGTTTGTATCGATCACGCAGGCATGTTTTGAAGTTGAATGCAATTATGCGTTTATTTTTAGTAAACAAAACTAAATCAAATTTAATGTCTGGGATAAAAAATAAATTTACTTGAGGGTATAAATTTGTTATTCCTTTGTTTTGAAAATATAGTAAAATGAGATATTCATTGATTTTTCCGCGGATTGCCTTTTGGCTTTGGGAGTTGTATTTGTTGTGATTTGAGATATTTATTGAGCAGATGAATGTTATTACTCATATATTCATTAAAATTACGTGAAAATGATGATTTATGAAAAAGTTTTTTTAAAATATCAACGCATTGAGTGTTAGTTTTGAATTGTTTAATGTTATAAAAATCTTCTTTAGTTAACATCTTTATTCCTTTCTAAATAAAAAAAATACTCTTTGATTAGAGTCTTTTTGGGTTTTTGAATTTAATTTTTTTTGTACGCCAATGAATGGTTCCATCCTTTTTTAATAGTTTTGATTTTTCCGTTGCTATAATGGATATATAAATTGCGCGTTTTGGCATCTTTTCTTAATGACAATGGCCATTATATTTCTCCTAGATATTTCATAATTTTTTGAACATTGGATTGAATTGGATCACTACCGTTTAAGATTAATTTATTAATGCCACTAGAATAATGAGTGAGATAATTATAGTATCCTTGACGAACGGTTTGAAAATAAGTTAATGATTGTTTTTCGATCAGATCCCTTTGATGGTTTATTTTTTGTTTTTTTCTTGTTTTTTTCTTGTTTTTTTCTTGTTTTTTTCTTGTTTTTCCGATAAGAGGGTCAATATCTAAATAAATTAATAAATCGGGTTTTTTAAGATAGTTTCATGATTCAGCTTAAAGATCTTTTTTAAAAGTAACAGTTGTTTCTTTTCCTTGGAAAAGGGAAATAATTGATAAGCATAAGTGGATGGTAACCAACGGTCTAAGATGATTAATTGGTTGTTTTTTAATTGAGAAACAATTAATTCCGCTTGGATTTGAGCCATATTGGCGAGACTTAAATAAAAACGAGTGAGATAATCTACTTGTTGAAAATTTAAAAATAAACCTCTAATTTCCTTTCCAAGAGAACTACTCCCTAATCCTTGATAAAGTTGATAAGGGTTTTTTAAGTGGGGTTGAAGGGAATTGATAAGAGAAGTTTTTCCGCTACCGATATAACCCTTCAAAAACGATTAATTTTATCATTTTTTCTCCTTTGATTTTTAATTTGGGCATAAAAAAGACCTTCAAATTGAAGGTCTAAAAGTATTGATTAATTATTTGATTTTACTTAATTTTTTTAAATAAGTGGCTTTTTCTAATTCTTCTTTGGCTTTAGTGAAAAGGGTTAAGTATTTTTCACTATCTTGAATCATTTTCGTGATAAAGGTTTGATCTTGATAAATCCGAACAACATGATATTTTTGTTTGGTCGTTAAAATAAACTAAAAAGTAAGCGAAGTTCGCTTGACTACAATAGAGTTGACATTGAACTTGGGCCCAGTAGTATTGAGGGATATTTTCGAGTTGAGGATTAGTTAAAAAACTAGTCCAAGTGGATGAAACTTCTTGGTTTTCGTTAACAAAAGGACATTTAATTTCTAAAACAGCTTGATGTTTTTCATTGTAGCCGTCTAAAGATGCGGAAAAAAAGTTAACTTGATCATCAGTGAAAATGGCGTCTTCAAAAGTTAAATTAGTTTTTTGAATGAAAAATTGACGAGCGATGGGTTCTGTTTTTTGGCCATGAAGCGTATATTGATTGGCGGTAAAGGTGGTGCCAAAGAGTTTATCATGGACTAATTGTTCCATGGAACGAAAGGGATCTAAACCTGTTATCGAAGCGATTTCAGAAGCGTTGATGTATTTTTTTCGGTGTTGTTACCATAATTTGGTTCGTTGATTTAAGTTTTTGATGCGCATAATAATTATTCTTTCTTAAAAAATTTTTTTAAATAATAAAAAGATATTTCCCTAAATAATAAATAAACCGTAGAATGTGATAAATACATTTAAAAAGAAAATCAATTAAATATAAAAGATGAGGGAGAAATAATAAAATAATTGTTAATAAACCTAAGTTTAACCATTGATTTTGATAAGTAAAGAAATAATGACTAATATTATTAAGACCATTATTTAGCTTGGTTAACCAAGTATTAAATAAATTCCACATGATAATTTTGTTGCTTCGTGGTTAAATATTGATAAAATTGAACCACTATTCCTTGTTTTAGTTGGTGAAGACTTAGTTTGACAGTAAAAAGATAAAATTTAACGAAATAATAAATGGTGATAATTGGAATAAATGAAAGTAAGATAATGATGAAAAAGATGATATTACTGGGTAAAGATTGAAAGATTTTTTTAATGAACATGGTTTTTTGTTTCCTTTCCAAGGTTGTGTATTGCGAAATAAAAAAAGACCCTGAAGGGTCTTGTTTTTTGATTAAAAAAATTAAATTTTTTAACGTCTTCTGTTGTTATTATTTGTTTGATTTTGATTGATTTGTATTTGTAGATTGTATTGGTTTCGAGCAAAAATTTGTTGATTTATCATTTGAAGATTATTTCCTACAATATTTATTCTGTTTGAAATTAAAGAAATTCTGTTGAAACGTGTTTGAGATTCTAAATTAGTATCATTAAAAACGTTAGTTAATTCTATCATTAAAGTATTTATTTCTTCTTCAAGTTGATGTTTTCTTGCGTCTAAATCTATACCAGGCAAAGCATGCAAACATTTAGTATTAAAAATTAAAAAAAATCCTAATAAAATAAATAAAAAAATACTTATTATTTTAAATTTATTTTGTAATTTAATCATTAATTAAATTTCCTTTTGATATTTATAATAAAAATAAAACATACCTTGAATTATTTTAACGTCTTCTATGATTATTTGGTTGATTTTGGTTATTTTGTATTTGATTTCTAATGATATTTATTTGTCTTTGATTTTGATCTATTCTTGTTTGAATATTTCTTAAGGTGTTTATTTGTTCTTCCGAAGCATAAAGTGGTGTATTATTAATAGCTGAAATCATCTCTTGTGTTAACAATAAATATTCTCTTTCTAATTGAACTCTTGTCATATTATTATCAAAATTTCTTAACATTCGTTCTTGATTATTTAGTTGTCTTTGCTGATAATTTATTAATTGTTGGTGTACTTGTTGTATTTGATTCAACAAAAAATTAATTTCTGTTACTGAACTATGATTAAAAAGAGCATTAATCAACTGTTGAGATATTCTACCTTGGGTTAATAATAAGTTTCTAAAAGTATTATATTCATCTATATGATTATTAACAACTGAATTATTTTCAGATATGCCATCGTTATTATCCATTGCCATAACTTGATAATTATTAGTTATAAATAATAGTCCTAATAAAACAAATAAACAAAAACTTATTATTTTAAATTTATTTTTTAATTTAAACATTATTAATTGAATCTCCTTTTATTTTTTTCGAATTGTTAAATATGTAATAAAAATAAACTTTTCAACTTTCATTTTTGAAACTAGAAATAATATTTATGATACATAATTGTTATATTCAATTTATTTTTTTGTTAGCTATTTTTTATAAAATAACACATTCACATTTAGATTTTTTATGATTATAATTCGATTGTTCATTTGTTTCTAGTTGTTCTGGTTTTTGAGAAGGTTTTTTTTGAATAATTAATTCTTTTATTAATCTTTTAAATTCTTCAATTCCAATAATTTCTCTTTGTAATAATTCATCAGCAAGGGGTGATAAAAATTCTTTATATTGTTGAATTATTTCTTGTGTTTTTGTTTGAGCAATATTTTTTATTTTATCTTTTCTTATTTCTAAAGAATCTGTTGATAAATATAAATCACCTAAAAACCATCCTCTTTCTGTGATATATTGAGCTGTTTTTTCGATATCTTGTTCATCATGTTGACCTCTATTTTTAATTTCTTCTATAGTTGTTGTGATAGTTTTTTCCGCCTCTAACCCACCATAATAAACAGATAATGCAAATAAATGTCCAAACAAATTGTCTCTATCAAAAGAAAAATCGGTGCTACCATCAATTTTTTCATCATCATGTTTTAATTCTATTCTTTTAAGTTTTATGAGTCCTGGATATTCTTTACTTCTTTGGTTCAATTCAAAAGCAACTACAGCATGCCCTATTTCATGTAAAGACACAAATTTTTCTTTAGTCATAATATTTGTTTTACTTATATTATTTGTTATTTCTTCATTTTCTTCTATCTCTGTATCTGTAATTTCTTGAATTTCTTCATGAAATAAACCTTCCATAGCCATTACTTGATGAACATTATTAATAATTAAAAATAATCCTAAACTAATAAATAAAATAATATTAAATGATAGTAAATGTTTTTTTAATTTAACCATTAATTAAATCTCCTTCAATTTTGATTCTTTTTTATCACCAATCAGAGTTGGTTCTTTTATTATTTTCAGCTTCTTTGGCTTTATCGTTATTGTGTTTACCTTGATAAAGGGATAAAGTTTTACGGACAGGGTTGAAGTGGAGGTGGAAATTGGTTAATTTGAAATCAGAATCGTGAACACGTGCGCGACCAAGGTAATAGTCTTTGTCTTCTTCTAAGAAATGTTTAGGGCCTTTGTATTTAAGGATTAAATAATTGCCACCTGGGCCTTTGTGTTGTTACTTTTCGAATTTTACATATAAATATAATTGACTGTCATCTTTTTTATCGAAAGAAGCGGAATTGAATCCATTTAAAGTAGTATGGTTGTAAGTATCGCCATTTTTATTCCAACGGTCGAAAGGATGACGATCTTTGATGTAACAAACTAAGTTGGAAGGTTCTTTTTGGGTTTCGAGGCGTTCTTGAGCGATCGAAATATTGTTATGACTACCTTTTTTTCTTGAAGTTGTTGTTGGTAATAACCGACTCCATTAAGGCCATCAAAAGTATATTTAGCTTTAATCATTGTACATTTTTCATTATCGTCATACCATTCTTCAATGTTTTCAAATGCAGTTTCTTTTAAAATAGGAATTTTTTCTTTTGGTAATTTATTGGGGTCTGTTAACATAATAAAAACGATAATTAAAAAAAGAAGTATCACTAATATGATAAAAAACCATTTAATGATTTTTTTAATATTAAACATGATTAATTCCTTTCGGGTAATTTATAACATACCAACATTTTAACACATTTGACTTTTGAATTTTAATTAAAACCATTTTTTGCACCAAGAAGTTACTTTATCAACTTTCTTGTTTACGTCGTCTTTAATTTTTGTAATCAAAGGTTGGACGGAACCTTTCCAGGTTTCTTGTTTGTCTATGGTATCTTGAAATTGATCGCATTTTATTATTTGTTGGGTTAATTCATCACTCTTTTCTTTTAATTTTACTTTAGTTGTTTCATGAGCTTTTTGTTCGTCTTTTATTTGTTCTTTGAGTTTATTTATTTCATGACGGAGTTCGGCGTTTTCTTCGATGTATTTACCTGAAGTGTTTTCTAAAGCCTTAATGGTTCCTTCTAGAGCTTCGATATGAAGACCTTGTTGTACCCATTTATCGATTTATTGTTCTAATTCCTCACTTAAACGGTTAATTTCATTTGCTTGTTCGTTGATGATTTGGTTTAAGTGGGTGATTTTTTGTTCTTTTTGGTAGATAGTTGCTTGATATTCTTTTTCTTTTTGTTGAAAATTAGTAGTTAATTGGTTGATTTCCTGTTGGAGCGCTTGTTTTTCTTGTTCGGATAAAGCTTGATTGGTTATTAATTCTTGGTTTTTAGTTTCAATTAAGGATTTTTGTTCTTGGAGTTGTTTTTGGAGTTGTTCAGTCATTTGGTTTTGTTCGTTGATTTGGTTGATTAATTTGTTAATTTGTTTTTCTTTTTCGGTGTTGATTGTTTTTTCTTGGTGCAGATCAGTTTCTAATTGATTAATCTTTTGATCTTGGGTAAAGATTTAATTTTCTTTAGAACGGATTTTATCGGTTTGTTGATTGATTTCCTTTTGAAGTTCTTGTTTTTCTTGTTCGGATAGTTTTTGATTATTTTCTAATTGTTCTTGTTTTTGAGTTAAATCATGTTCTAAATTAGCTTTTTGAGTTTCTAAAGCTAAACTATTAATTTTTTCTTGTTGGAGTTGAATTTCTAATAAGTTTTTAGCTTTGATGATTTCTTCAGGAGTTAGTTGTTGTGTTTCATTGTTTTTGGTAGTTTCTTTTAATTCCTCTCCAAGTGATGGTGTTTGTTGGAGTTGTTCTTGTTGCAATAAGATAGGTTCAGTTGTTGATTCAACTGAACCATGATCAGGGATTGTTAAGATTACCAGTTTATCTTTTTTCTTGATTTGTTTCTTCTTTAACTTCATTATTATTAGTTAAAGTTGATTCTTCATTTTCAATAATAGTTGGATTGAATGATTGTTGAATAGATGGTGTTTGGGAGATTGGTGTTGAGGGATTTTCCATTTTATGGGTTAATTGTTGTGGTGGATTCGGAGTTTTGGTTTCTTCGTGATAAAATTGGTAAAGTTCATAAGCAGTTGAAGCTAAAGAGACCCAAAATAAAACTTTACTACCAATTTTAAGGATTTTACCGCCGACATTCGCTATTTTGGAAGTAGCTTTCTTTTGTATGATTGTTTTAGTTCCTTTTTTGATAGTCTTTTTCTTGCCACTTTTTAACCAATGACCGACTTTTCCAATTCCGAAACAAATCCCGATGACGCTTAAAGTAGTTGCTAGATAATAACCTAATTTATTTTGTGGTGAAGGAGTATGATTAGGATCTTTATCATTACCTGTTACTTTATTATAGATATACTCGATCACTTTACGAATTGGTTGGGTGGCTTTATCGTATAACATTTTAGTTTTAGTTACAGCGTTACTGGTAAAAGCGTTGATTTGGTTTAAAACTTCAGGAAAGAATTTGAAAAAGGTCCAATAAATCGCCCCACCAATTAATAATAATGGAATACACCAAATGAGGATTTTAAAGAAAGTTTTAGTGATTTTAAACAACCAGTTTTCTTTTTTAGTTTGAGTTTCGATAATTATTTTATGAGTTGGAGTTTTTCTTTTGATAATTATTTTATTAGATTTATTGTTTTTTGATTTATTTTTAGTGTTTTTATTTGTTTTATTATTGTTTTTTGATTGATTTTTTTTAGTTTCAATTATTTTTTTTGACATATTTTTACTCGCTTTCTTGATTGGATTTAAAATTTTTAAAATAAAAAAGATTCTAAATGAGATTTTTTGATGTTGGTGATTTTTTTTGATTATTATTTTAAGATATTGTGATTTTTATCTTAGTAAATTGATAAAGTTTTTCTTTTTGGGTTGAAGTGGAGGTGGAAATTGGTTAATTTGAAATCAGAATCGTGAACACGTGCGCGACCAAGGTAATAGTCTTTGTCTTCTTCTAAGAAATGTTTAGGGCCTTTGTATTTAAGGATTAAATAATTGCCACCTGGGCCTTTGTGTTGTTGCTTTTCGAATTTTACATATAAATATAATTGACTGTCATCTTTTTTATCGAAAGAAGCGGAATTGAATCCATTTAAAGTAGTATGGTTGTAAGTATCGCCATTTTTATTCCAACGGTCGAAAGGATGACGATCTTTGATGTAAAAAACTAAGTTGGAAGGTTCTTTTTGGAGTTCACGACGATTTTCGACCAGCTTTAATTCTTTTCTTAAACTTTCTTCTCGAGCTTGAAAAGTTTTAAGATTATTTTTAATGTCAATAATTTCTTGGTTTTTATCTTTAATCGTTTGTTCGTATTTGTCAGGTGTTTGATTTAAAGTGACTAATTCTTGTTCTAATTGTGGAATTTTATTTTCTTGTTGGATTTTAGTTAATCGACTTTTAATATCATTTAAATCAGATTGGATTTGAGAATAGCGACGATTGTAATAGTTAATTCCGTTTAAACCATCAAAGGTATAGCGACATTCAATTTTAGTTTCATCTTTGGGTTTATCTAAATATTGATTGAACCCTTGACTCCATTGGTATTATTGATTTTCACAAGCTGCTCGACGTTTTTTCACTTGTTGATGATTTGGTTTTGTTTTTAATTTTAGTTGTAAGACTTCTTCGATATCAGAAG
The DNA here is from genome assembly GCA_000009845.1 of Onion yellows phytoplasma OY-M. Taxonomy (GTDB): domain Bacteria; phylum Bacillota_I; class Bacilli_A; order Acholeplasmatales; family Acholeplasmataceae; genus Phytoplasma; species Phytoplasma asteris. Next base: position 372,283 of record AP006628.2, on the reverse strand, counting down.
GTAACATGACTTCGTGGGTTTCAGGATTTTGTTGAGCCCATTTAGCGGTTTTTTTATAAGCTTCTTCGATGATAGTGGTTAAATAACGGTTAGAAAGATTTTTGCCTTGACATAATTGAGTAATATCTTTTAAAGCTAAGAAAGTATGATAACTAATTTGATAAGGGACAATAATATGTTTTAAATAACCTTCAATTTCGGAATCTTTTAAATGACCGATATAGATTTCTTTACTGAAACGAATACGTAAAGCCGAATCAATTTTATGAAGATTATTAGTAGCTCCCATTAAGACAATTTTTTTATTACTACTATTAAAGCCATCTAATTTATCTAATAAAGTATTAATCACATTGACTCCTCCTGAAGAAATGTTAGAATCATTACGATTTTCTAATCCTTCGATTTCATCAATAAAGATAATGGTTTTATCATGATTTTCGGCTTCTTGCCACACTTTCTCTACTTCTTTTTCTCCTTCGCCGATGTATTTTTGTCGGAATTTAGAAGGAATTAAATTAATAAAATGCACGTTAGTTTCCCCACAAAGAGCTTTGATGAAAAAGGTTTTTCCTGTTCCTGGAGGACCATAAAGTAAATAACCTTTGGGACGAACTTGATCGAAGTTAATTAAAGATTGATTGGTTTGAAAATAAGTTAATAAATCTTCTAATTCTTCTTTTTCACTTTCCATGCCGTAAACATCTTTGAAGGTCACTTGTTTTTTAGTATTAGGAAGAGGTTTGTTTTCTTTTAAATTATTTAATTGAGTTTGTAAGTTTTTCTTTTGTTTTTCAAAAGCTAATTTTTGATCAGTTAAGAAAAGTTGAAAATCATTTAAATTTTTTAATTCGGTTTGATTTTTTCGATATTCTTTTTGAGTTTTTAATTCTTCAATTCTTTTTTGATTAGCTTCGACATAATTAAGAGCTTGATTTAAGTGGGAAATTTGTTGTTGAAGGTTTTCTTGGGTTTGAAGTTGGGCTTTTTCTTGCGCTAATTTTTCTAGTTCTTTTTGTTTTTCTTTTTGATTTTGGTTTAAAGCTTTACGTTGTTCTATTAAATTATTTACTAAGGTTTGTTGAGTTTGTTGTTGATTTTTTAGTTCCGTTAATTGTTGTTGTTTTTGGGTTTTGATTGTCGAAGGCAATTGAGGGTTATTAGTTAATTCGGTTTGAAGAGTTTTAATTTTGGTAATAATGTCGGTTAAAGTTTTAACATTTTCTTCAATTTGGGTTTTTAATTGGTGATCTTTTTGTTGGAGTTCTTGGATTTTGGCTTGTTCTAACTTTATTTGGTTTTCGATCTCTTGTTGTTGAGTTAATGAGGGTCGCTTAGTTAATGTTGGATTTTTAGTTGGAAGGCAAGAATGAGTGATGCCGAAGATTAATAAAACCAATAAACCCAAACTTAATAATCCGATCAAACTCAGATAAATTTTTTTGTTTAATGTCATAGAGAACCTCCTTTCTTAGGTTTTTGAAAGAAAATAATTGGGTTATTTTAAAATTAAAGTTTTCGTTTTATCTTTAATGGATTTTGAAAGTTTGAAAGTTACTACTGTTTTCTTAGGGATTTTTAGTTTTTTCTTTGTTTTAGGGTTTCTGCCGATGTAGGATTTTCTTGATTTTAATTTAAATTTACCTATTTTAGGAAATAAAACTACTTCTTCGTTATTGGTGATTGCTTCGATTAAAGTCTTTTCGAAGATGTGATAAAATTCTTCTGTTTTAGTTACGGAAGTTTTATTGGATAAAGCGATTTTTTTAATTAATTCTTTTTTTGTCATAATGATTTGACTCCTTTGATTTATTTGTTTAATTGTTTGTTTTTAAATTTTTTTTAAAAAGGTAAAGTTTCTTGAGGTTTATTGTCTAAAAAGATCACATTTTGAATAATGACTTTAGTAGTCGTTTTGTTTTCACCGTCATTCGTGGTGTATTTTTGAATAGCCAAAGCGCCTTCGACATAGATTTTCGAACCTTTATGTAAAAATTTATTCATGTTTTCGGTTTGTGTGCTAAAAACGACACAAGGGATGAATTGGGTTTTATCTTTGAGGTTGACCGCTAATTGAAAATCAATTTTAGGGATTTGTTCATTATTACTGTTAATGTATTGTTTTTCTAAATCATGGCTTATACGGCCAATTAATTGGACTTTGTTTAACATAATTTTATTTCTCTTTTCTATATAATTTTTTTAATTTTTTAATGGCGATGTTTTTAATGTTTTTGATTTGTCTCACTTTTAAATGAAGTTGTTCAGCGATTTCGGCGTTGGTATAACATCTTTGATAATCTTCATTAATATTTCCTAAAGTAATACCAAAGCTTAAGCAGATAATATGAAATGCCTTTGGACTTAATTTTTTGGTTAGTTTATTTAAAAAAATTTCATGATTAATTTGTTTTAACCATAATTGATGAGGGTTTAGATTATTTTTTTGATATGTTTCATAAAGTTCTTCTCGAAAAGAAAGATTATTAGCTTTATGATTTTTTTGAGGAACAGAAGGAGAATGACTTTTCCTAATAAGTTCTTTGATTTCCGATTTGATGGTTGGATTTGCGTAAGCAATAAAGTCATAGCCTAAATCTTCGTAATTATTTAGTGCTTTGATTAATCCTAAAATTCCTTCTTGATATAAATCATCTCTAGTTAAAAAATTAGGGTAATATTTGAATTTTGAACTAATTTTTTTTACTAATGGTAAATGAAGTTCAATTAATTGATCTCTTATTTCTAAATTCTTTTTATTTTTTAAAAAATCTTTAAATAATTTTTGTCTTAACATTTAATTCCTTTCTAAAAACATTTTTAGAAAAGATATGAAATTATTTTTTTAGTCTTTGAAACAAAAAAAGACTAACTTAATAGTTAGTCTTAAAGAATTTTTAAAAAGCAAAAAGTGTCTAAAGTTTTGGAACACTTCAACCTCTTAAAGTAGACAAAGGCACATCAACTAAATTATCAAAAACAACTTTTTCTAACTTTCCAAAAACATAAAGTAATGTTTTTTGTTTATATTGAGAATAATTGGCATAATCATTTAATGTTTTAGTAAAAAAAGTTTTAAATTGTGAAACAGTTCCTTGCCATTTTCCTTGTTCGTTTACTCCTGGCACTTTAGGTTCTATTTCAACTTCTTTTTCTACATACATAAAATTTCCGTTTTCATCTTTTAAAGTTTCGCCATTTGCATCTTTTTGCTCTTGATAAACTTCTTTACCGTCTGAACTTTTTTGAGGTTGGCCAGTTCCATCTAAAACTTTAACTTTTTGTTTTTCTACAAATCTATCTAGACCTTGGGTAAATTGTTTGTACCAAGCTGGTTTGTTGGAAGAAGCATCTAGATCTTTTTTTAATTCTACAAAATCTAGATCAAGGACTTTTTTATCTAATTCAAATCCTACTCCAAAACTACATTTTTTAGGGCTAAGTTCTAGCATGTTGAAAAAATATGTATCCATATAGCTACCTGATACAGGTTCAAATACCATATCATAATTATAAGGCAGCAATAGTTGGTTAACAAAATTATTCCATTCAGCAACCACATTAACTTTTATTTCTACTTTTTTCCTTGTTGATTAAAACAATTTTCTAATTGGTTTTTTACAAAACGAGCTAAGTTAACTCTTTCTTCTTGTGTTTTAGCAACTAAAAATTCTATTTCAACTGTTTTTTGTTTATCTGCATCAAATAAATGATTATAAGCTTTTTTAAATAATTCATAAGCTTTAGTTGGATTATAACCTTTATTTTCAGGTTCAAAATCTTGAATATTTGCTTTGTGTTCTTCGCTTTCATTATACATTAAAGGTTCTTCTAAAAAAGAAGTTATTTTAGGAACAACAGCCAACTCTCCATCACTAAATACATCCACAGTTTCTCCTACATCACTTCTATTAAGAGCAAATAAAACTGCTTTTTTAAAATCTAGATCTTCTAATAATTTAGGAGTTGCTTTTTTAGCTCCTCTTTTTCCATTATTAAAACATAATGTTTGTCTTTTATCAACAGGACTCATTTTTAATAAAGGATGTTGTTTATATTTGTGATACATCTGAACTGTTCCAAAACTTTAGACACTTTTTGCTTTTTAAAAATTCTGTAAGACTAATTATTAAGTTAGTCTTTTTTTCTTTTCTAAGGCTAAAACAATAATTTCTTATCTTTTCTAAAAACGTTTTTAGAAAGGAATTAAATGTTAAGACAAAAATTATTTAAAGAATTTTTAAAAAATAAAAAGAATTTAGAAATACGAGATCAATTAATTGAACTTCATTTACCATTAATCAAAAAAATAGTAAATCAATTTAAATATTATCCTCGAGTTTTAACTAAAGAAGATTTATATCAAGAAGGGATTTTAGGATTAATCAAAGCCCTCAATCATTACCAAGATTTAGGTTATGACTTTATTGCTTACGCAAATCCAACCATCAAATCGGAAATCAAAGAACTTATTAGGAAAAGCCATTCTCCTTCAATCCCACAAAAAAATCATAAAAAGGATAATCTTTCTTTTCAAGAAGATTTTTGTGAACCATATCAAATAAATAAACTAAATCCTCATCAATTATGGTTAAAACAAGTTAAGCATGAAAATTTTTTAAAAAAAATGAAAGCAAAATTAAGCGAAACCGAATTCAAAATTATCCATTTAAGTTTTGGTGTTCCTTTAGGGAATATCAACGAAGATTATCAAACTAGTTATTCGAATGAAGAAATAGCCCAAAAACTCCATTTATCTTTAAAACAAGTAGAAAATATTAAAAACATCGCTATCAAAAAATTAAAAAAACAAAAAAACGTTAACCTTTCTCGTCCGTAATGACGTTAAACTAGTTATTTGAAACAATAAAAAAAACCAGATTACTTTCAAAGTAATCTTTTTTTTGTATCAAAACTCAACATAAAATTTTTGAAACAACAGTAATAAACGATTCCAACATCAACAAATTAGATAGTCGTTCAATACATTTGTTTTCAAAAGTTTTATTGATGGATAAATAAAAAAATATATCAAAAAGAAGGAAAATTAAAATATGTTAAATAAAGTTCAATTAATAGGCCGTATAAGCCATGATTTAGAAAAACAATATATCAATTCAAACAACGAACAAATCCCTAAAATCGATTTTCAATTAGCGGTTAACCTTAAAGAGATAACCCAATTCATCCCTTGTGTCGCTTTTCGAAAAAAAGCCGAAAACATGAAGAAATATTTACATAAAGGTTCGAAAATTTATCTTGAAGGGCTTTTATCCATTCAAAAATATACGAATAATGAAGGTCAAACTAAAATTAACACTAAAGTTATTCTTCAAAACGTGATCTTTTTAGATAATAAACCTCAAGAAACTTTACCTTTTTAAAACAATCAATTCATAAAACTCAATAACAACCAAATAAACTTAATCATCTAACCCCTTTTGAAAAGGGGTTTTTTATTTGAAAAAAACACACAATTATTGGTAAGGACACCAAAAGAAATAAAAAAATAAAGGAGACAAAATGAAAAAAAGATATCCTATTTTATTAACCATTTCCTATTTATTTTTCATCATTAGTAATATTATGGCTTTATTTTTCAATTTTGAATTAGGATTAAAATTTAACGCTATGATCGCCATCTTTTCTGATATTTTCTTTTTATTTTATTTATGGAATAAGGAGAAGAAAGATGAAAATTAATTGGATTGGATGTAAGAAAAAACTTTTGCCTCAAATTATTTCTCATTTACCCAAACAATTTAAAACTTATTACGAACCTTTTTTAGGAAGTGGGGTTCTTTATTTTTATTTACAACCATCAAAAGCGATTTTAAACGATAATGATCACCAATTAATCACTATGTGGAAACAAAGTCTCCAAAATCCCGATCATTTCGTTAACAAGGTCAAAGCCATAGAAAATTATATTTACCAATATAACAACCAAAAGAACCAAAAACAAGCTTTTAAACATTTATTAAACCAATATAATCAAAATGTCAAAAAAAGAAAAAAATTAACCAGGTCAGTTATCTTTTATGTTTTAAATAAATACGCTTTTCGTGGTATTACTCGTTATGATAAGCAAAGTAATTTAAAAACAAATTTTGGGTATAAATCCAAACAAAAAACTCCCATTATCAATTTAAACGAATTAGTTACATTCTAAAGACATTTCCAAAATAAAAAACATGTTTTATATTGTATGGATTTTCGTCAAATTATCGCCAATAGTCAACAAGGCGATTTTCTTTTTATCGATCCACCATATTACTATGAAGGGATTAAAGATAAAGATTTTTACCAAAAACCATTTTCTTTTACTGATCATCAACAATTAGCCTTGGAATTACACCAAGCAACCAAAAGGGGTGTTAAATGGTTATATACCAATTATGAAACAACCCCAATTCTTCATTTATTTTCAAATTGTCACATCATTAAAACAAAAACAACAACAAGCCATTATCTCACCAACAAAAAAATCCATCAAGAAATCATTATTAAAAATTATGAGTAAAATTAAAATTTTCACTATCGTTTCACATCATTAAATTGGATATGAAACTCTATTTTAATTTAAATAACAGTAATTTTCCAAAAAAATCAAAAAAAGGAGTCAAATCATTATGACTAAAAAAGAATTAATTAAAAAAATCGCTGAGGTAAATAAAACCTCAATTTCAAAAACAGAAGAATTTTATCATATCTTCGAAAAGACTTTAATCGAAGCAATTACTACTAATGAAGAAGTAGTTTTATCACCTCAAATCGGTAAATTCCAATTAAAACCAAGAAAAGCCTACATCGGTAGAAACCCTAAAACAAAGAAAAAATTAAAAATTCCTGCGAAAACAGTAGTCGCTTTTAAACTTTCAAAATCCATTAAAGATAAAGCGAAAACTTTAATTTTAAAATAACCCAATTATTTTCTTTCAAAAACCTAAGAAAGGAGGTTCTCTATGACATTAAACAAAAAAATTTATCTGAGTTTGATCGGATTATTAAGTTTGGGTTTATTGGTTTTATTAATCTTCGGCATCACTCATTCTCGCCTTCCAACTAAAAATCCAACATTAACTAAGCGACCCTCATTAACTCAACAACAAGAGATCGAAAACCAAATAAAGTTAGAACAAGCCAAAATCCAAGAACTCCAACAAAAAGATCACCAATTAAAAACCCAAATTGAAGAAAATGTTAAAACTTTAACCGACATTATTACCAAAATTAAAACTCTTCAAACCGAATTAACTAATAACCCTCAATTGCCTTCGACAATCAAAACCCAAAAACAACAACAATTAACGGAACTAAAAAATCAACAACAAACTCAACAAACCTTAGTAAATAATTTAATAGAACAACGTAAAGCTTTAAACCAAAATCAAAAAGAAAAACAAAAAGAACTAGAAAAATTAGCGCAAGAAAAAGCCCAACTTCAAACCCAAGAAAACCTTCAACAACAAATTTCCCACTTAAATCAAGCTCTTAATTATGTCGAAGCTAATCAAAAAAGAATTGAAGAATTAAAAACTCAAAAAGAATATCGAAAAAATCAAACCGAATTAAAAAATTTAAATGATTTTCAACTTTTCTTAACTGATCAAAAATTAGCTTTTGAAAAACAAAAGAAAAACTTACAAACTCAATTAAATAATTTAAAAGAAAACAAACCTCTTCCTAATACTAAAAAACAAGTGACCTTCAAAGATGTTTACGGCATGGAAAGTGAAAAAGAAGAATTAGAAGATTTATTAACTTATTTTCAAACCAATCAATCTTTAATTAACTTCGATCAAGTTCGTCCCAAAGGTTATTTACTTTATGGTCCTCCAGGAACAGGAAAAACCTTCTTAATCAAAGCTCTTTGTGGGGAAGCTAATGTTCACTTTATTAATTTAATTCCTTCCAAATTCCGACAAAAATACATCGGCGAAGGAGAAAAAGAAGTCGAGAAAGTGTGGCAAGAAGCCGAAAATCATGATAAAACCATTATCTTTATTGATGAAATTGAAGGATTAGAAAATCGTAATGATTCTAACATTTCTTCAGGAGGAGTCAATGTGATTAATACTTTATTAGATAAATTAGATGGTTTTAATAGTAGTAATAAAAAAATTGTCTTAATGGGAGCAACTAATAACCTTCATAAAATTGATACGGCTTTACGCAGTCGTTTTAGTAAAGAAATCTATATTGGTAATTTAAAAAATTCCGAAATTGAAGGTTATTTAAAACATATTATTGTTCCTTATCAAATTAGTTATCATACTTTCTTAGCTTTAAAAGATATTACCCAATTATGTCAAGGGGTTTTTGTAGGCGATTACTGAGTTTTTTAAAAATATTGTTTCTTTTAAAAAAAATCTTTTTCTTATTACTTATATTATAGCATTAATAATTTCAATAATTTAAAGTTTTTTTTAAGTTTTTGAAATTTATAAATAATTTTATTTATTTTTTTCCAACAACAAAAGCCGTCCAATAATTAGACAGCAAAATTAATTAAAAATATTTAATTTAAACTAATTTAATCAAAATTAAATTAAGGAGAAAGTTGTAAACTTTGAATATAATTATTTTCAAGATATCTATACCAATATTGACATTCAACTTTATTTAATATTTTAATATCTTGTTTTTCATAATCTTTTTTAAGTTTTAATTTAAGTTTTTGTAATTTAAAATATTTTTTAAAATTATTATTAAGAAAATAATTTTTTGGTTGAATACTAGATAAATTTAAACTAAAATAATTAGAATTTTGAAATTGATTTGGATTCATATAAGATTTAAACAACAAAGTTAAATTATGTGGAATTTTAATATTTCTTCCATTAACTCTTTGTTTAATATTCCATTCAAATATATTAGAAAAGTTAAAATTAACAATTGGAAATGAACTTAATTCTATTTCTTTAATTATATCATAAGGAAATAATGCCAAAAAAGATTCTTGAGGACAAGAAAAACATGTACGAGAAAATCCAAACAAATGACGACTATAAAAATCAATTCCTTTATTAGAATTTGATTCAATTTGTTTATCATTTTTAGAAACATATTTACTAACATATGAAACAATTTTATTAACATAATCTTTTTTATCAAAAGTACCTTTATAAAAAACTTTACATTTACTAATTTCAATTTTTTCAAATAAAAGATTTGTTTTTGATGGTCTAAAAATTTGAACATTTTGACTAATTGGATTTAAATGTTTATAATGTTTTATATTATTTTTATTCATAACAGATGCATAAGCATTAGCCCAAAGCAAAGTAATTTTTGACACTTTAACATTCTTTTTCTCATAATAATTTTGAGGTATTTTAATATTACCTTTTTCATCTATTTTATGCATTAAATAATCATCATAAAAAATACTCTTATTTCCTTTAATAGGTCGGTTTTTTAAACCCAAAGCATAATCTTTATCAGTACACAAATAACGAGAATATACACCAAAAGAATTTAAAACATCAATATTAAAAATAATATGATAATGAATAACTCCTAATTTAGTAGTTTCCAAAGACCAAAAATAACGAAAATCTTGCATTTTGGAATAAACCAAATCTTTTTGAGAGAATTGTTGAAATAAATTTGATAAATAATTTTTTCTCACTAAACGAATAAAACGTTTCCTTACCTGCCCCATAATATCAGGTTCATGAGTATATTTTATAGTTTTACCTTTTAAATCATCATAAGGAGCTGTCAAAGTAATAAAAGATATTTTTTTAGAATCTTTGAAATTATATAAAAGTTTATCCTTAGCATTTTGTGAAGAATCTCGATAATGTCTTAAAATTTTTGATTTTGGTTTAATTTCTTGCAATTTAATTTCTTTTAATTGTTTTTTTAAAGAATAATCCAATTTCAAATCATCATCACTTAATGACAAATACCTTTCTTCTTTTTTTTCTTTTAAATGTTTTTTATAACATTTAATTCGTTCCAAAGGTTCAAACATAGAATAATTAAACCCTTTTAAACGAGTCTCATAGCCATTATCTTTTTTTTGTACTTTATAAATATTTTTAGAAATTTCCTTAAATAAAACACATAATTTTAAATAACATTTCTTATAATAAGATTCAGTAATTTGATTAAATTTATGTTGTTTTTCTAATTGGTTAACTTTTTCATTATAAATTTTAATAGTAGTAGATAATTCATCATAAATTTCTATATCTTTTGAATTAGGTAAACAAATTTTTAAATAATCTAAATCAAAAATTTTATCATTTAATCCTTTTATAAAATCATCAGAAATTAATTCTTTTTTTATTAAAGAATAAAAATAATCTATAAAAATAGAAGAATCATTTAAAGTTAAAATTTCAATATCACGTTTAGCACGAGTTATTGCAGTATAAATTAATTTTTTTTCTAAAACTTTATCTTGTGATTCATTTCGGTTTTGCCAACCAATTAAATAAACGAATTCATTTTCATATCCTTTATATCCATGTATCGTTGACAAAACAATTTCATTTTCTTTACTATTATTATCAGATATAGTAAAAGGAATTTGGTTTTTTTCAAACTCATCTTTAAGTTTTTGTAATTCACCATTACTACGGCAAAGAACAGTTGTAGAATAAATTAAAGAATTTTTAATTTTTTCACACAAATAATTAATTTGTTGATAAAAATTATCAAAAAAAGAAAAATTTATAAAATCTCTATATTTTTTTTCACTAAAAGATAATTGTAAATATTCCTTATTATCAATTAATTCATTAGCTGCTTTAACAATATTAATACCTTTAGAACGATAATTAACATTTAAAAAATGTTTTTCAGGTTTAAAATCTTTTACAAAAAGTTCCAAAATACGTTCACTAGAACCAAAAAAACTATAAATATTTTGAGTATAATCACCAAAACAATATAAAGAATTTGGTTTATTAAATAAAAGTTCTTTTATAATAAAATAATAAAAATAATTTAAATCTTGAAATTCATCAATAAAAACAGGACGATTATAAATTAAACCATTATTTCTTTCAACAAATTCAATAAAATCACTAGTTTCAATTAATAAACCATCAAAAGTTATTAAATTATAATAATTTAATTTTTCATAATACAAATTTAATAACAATTCAAAAGATTTTTTTAAAACTTTATCATCAATTTTAATAGATGAATAACAGTTTTCTTTTTGAAAAGTTAAACGTATTAAATTATTTAATTCCTGTAAAAGCTTTCTAAATGAATATTTTCTTTGTTCTTTAAAATACAATTTTAAATCTTGATTTTCTTTTAAAATCAGTTTTAAAATATTTAATTTAGTTTCATCATCAATAAATTTTCGTTTTTTTGCTGTTTCATTAAAAATATTATATTTTAAATAACAAGAATAAGCAAAACTATGAAATGTTCTAATTTCATAATTATCTTTTAAATATTTTTCTAATTCATCATCATTATAAGAAGGATAATCTTCTTTTAATGATGAAAATAATTTATCATAAATAATATTTTTAGTAGCATTAGTAGCTACCAAAATTAAAGGTTTTTCTTTTTCTTTTTGTATTAATTTTTCAATTAAAATGGTAGTTTTGCCAGAACCAGCTCCACCATGTATATACATGCAAGAAGCATCTGAATTAATAATATCTTTTTGTTCTTTTGATAAATTAAATAACATCTTATTCTCCTTTATAATATTAAAAACCCCCTAAATCCCCAAAGGGGACTTTATAGGAGGAGGGTAAGAGTTAATTGTAATGTTCTTCGGCTGGCCGCCTAATTCGCTCTGCTCGTCTTTGAATACTTTCAGACTTAAAATAAATAACGACAATGAAGATAATCCAAAGATTTAATATTAATTTTCTTTTCTTATTCATGATTAATAAGTTATTTCTTCTTTAACAGTTCCATCTGGGTTGAAATAGGTTTCTTTTTTTATTCCACCTTTGAGGTTATATTCAGTAATATAGTAAATAGTTTTGCCATCTTCATAGTAATTAGTTCTTTTGATTAGTTTTTCTTCGGAGTTGAATTTCTCAATAGAGGCAATTGTTATTCCATCTAGGTTGTAAAATGTTTTTTTGATTAGTTTTTCTTCGGAGTTGAATTCCCTAATAGAGGCAATTGTTATTCCATCTGGACGATAAAATGTTTTTTTGATTAATTTGCCTTCGTGGTTATATTCAGTAATATAGTAAATAGTTTTGCCATCTTCATAGTAATTAGTTCTTTTAATTTCTTTTTTAGTTTTAGAATCTAATATTTTAATATAACCAATTGTTATTCCATCTGAACGATAAACTATTTCTTTTTCAGTATATCCAACAGATATTAATTGTTCCAAAGTATATCCAGAAGCTTTTAATTCTTGCAAACTAAAACCTGCATCTTTTAATTCTTTCGCAGTATATCCTGCATCTTTTAATTCTTTCGCAGTATATCCTGCATCTTTTAATTGTTGAAAAGTAAATCCTATATCTTTTAATTGTTCAATAGTCAAATTTAATTTCTTAAAATCCGAAATATTTTGATAAAGTTTAGTTTTAAAAAATTTAACTTTACCATTTTTATCTATTTCTTTAAACTTTTCTTCATTATCATCAAATTCTTCAATAGAACCATCAATATTTTTACGTTTCATTAATTTTGAATTAATGGGATTATATTCCATCCAAACGCCATCTGATAAAGTTTTTTTGATTAATTTACCATGTGAACCGTACTCTTCAACATTATTATATCTATCAGTTTTTTTCAACAAAAGACCATTATTTTTATCATATTCCCAAATTGTATCATCTTTATCGATTTTTTTAACTAATTTGTGAGTAAATAAATTATAATATTCTTTTTCTCCATTATCTCTTATAAACTCATAAGGAGTATCTTTCATATATTCGTTTTCTTTTTTAAGTTTTTTATTTTCATTATATATAAGGTCATTTAACTCTCTTGCTTTTGCTTTAATATCTACTTCTTGTAATTTACGTCTTTCTTCGGTTTCTAAATGATATTTATAAGAAATCCCACCTATCCAAAACACAAAAAACAGTAATGTTCCAGTAGTAATTAAAAAAGGAATTATTTTATAATGTTTATTGCCTATTCTAAAACTTGACATTTTTAAACCTCTTTTCTATTATCAAAAATAATTAAAGAATTTTTTTAGCATTTTCAAATACCCATAAATATAGGAAATTAATAAAAAATGATAAAACGAAACTCAATATTATTATAACCTTTTTAAACAAAAATAAAAACGATTTTAAAACAATTGAAATAATATCTAATATTCTTAAAACAATTTTAAACAACAAATCACCTATTTTAATGAAAGAGTTTAAAAGAAAATTATTAATTTCTTTCAAAAAATAAATAACAGAGCCGCCAACAGCAACACTAAAAATCAGTTTTGCTATTTCTTTTATTTTTTCCCACATACTTTCACTAGGGTCCATTAATTTTTGACCAGTAAGACTTGTTATAGAACTTTTAATATAACCTATAATACTACCAAAAACATCAATAAAAATTTTTAATATTTGCATTAAAAAATCAAACAATGAACTAAATAATTTTAAAGGATAAATTAAAGTTGTTAATTGTTCCCACATAAAAATAAATATAGTTTTTATAACATTATAAATATTAATAAAATTAATATTCCAACCAACATTAAAACCAAATAAAAAAGATGATTTAGTAAAAAAAATACTATAAAAAATACTATATAATAAATAAAAAAAATCTTTAAAATCAAAGGAAATTAAATATTTTAAAAAATTAAAACTAAAAATCATTTTCAGTATCATCAATAGATTCCACAATTAAAGGATTTTTTATATTATTTAATTGATTTTTTAATTTTAAATTCTCTTTTAAAATTTCATCTAAATTATTATTTTCTTTATTTTCTTGATTATTATCTTTTTCATCAAAAATACCCTCAGAAAAATTAAGACCTCCATGTTCTCCAAATTCTTTAATCATTGTTTCAACATGTTTTCTATATATACCTAAGTAATTACCCATATGTGCCATTAATCTAACTAAGGCACCATATTCACTAATACTAATTTTACCTTTTTTAAGATAATGGTTTACTATATCTCGTAATTCATCACTAAAATCATATTTACTTTTTAATTCTTTAATATAAAAATAAAGCCAATAAATAAAAATACCAAAGATAAAAGAAGTAAAAGAAATAAATACCTTAGATTCAACAATATTAATAATTGTTTGTTGTATATCCATCAATTATTCCTTTCTATAAAATTATTGCCTTTTTAATTTCTTTATTACTTCAACTATTTTATTATCTTTTTGAATTGTTTCTAATTCTTTATTATTTTTGGTAAAAAAATTAATATATAAAAAAATACCAATAATTGCACCCATCAATAAACAAATAAAATTATCAAATAAATTATATTTTCTCATCTAATTTTCCTTTATTCTTTTTCAACCTTTTCATAATCTAATTTTTCAAAAAGCAATTTAGGCATAAAGCGAGCCATTAAAAAAAATAAAAACAAACTAATAAACGAAATTAAACCAATAGTTAAAAAAAATTCTTCATTAAAAATTATTACAGTGAAAAAATAACGTAATAAAAAAATTAAAGAAGAATATAATAATAAAATCCCACAACTAATAAACGAAATAAAACTCATTATAAAACCAAATAAATTCAAACAAGCAGCATTTATATTGATTCCCAAATCACTTCCGCAACATTGACAATGTTCGTAAAATTCTTTTTTCAATTTTTGTTGTTTATCCATTTTGAAAAAATCCTTTCTTTTAACTTAATTTATTCATATATTCATATATTATCCTTAATGAGTGTTTTTTTAAAAAAACACTCATTTATTTAATCCATGTAATTTTAGTTGCATCGGGAACAATAAAACCAAGTTTATAAGCTGCAAATATAAAAATACAACCAAGAGCAATTAAAATTAATATTTGTCTTAAAGTCATTTTTTATCCTCCTTTTTATTATTTAGCTATTGATAAATAACCTTTTGAAGCAAAATAAACAATCAAAGGAATAACAATGCCTAATGTAGGTAAAATCCAATATGTAAAAAAACTGCCTAAAGTTATTTTATTTCTTCTAAAAGATTTTTTACTGAAATAAGAACGTCTGTAATTTCTCGCCATTTTAATCTCCTTTTTTATTATTTAATAAGAAAAATATTTTTTAGTATTTAGAAACAATAAGGAAACCAACTTAAAAGTTGGTATTTTTTTTAATGGTTCTTTAATCGCCTACAATATTCAAGTAATTTAACAACTAAATCTGTGTCTTTTGGTTTGCCTTTTTCAGATGCTTTAGTATGATAATTTTCTACTTCATCCAAAACAAATAAAGTTGCTTTTTCCTTAAATAATTTTTTAACTGGGGCTACAACTAAATTATTAACTTCTTCATCCAATAATACTTTTACTGTTTCTTGTAATGCTTCTTGTAATCCATTTTCTTGAAGTTTAGTCTGAAATTTTTCATCAGCCATTAATTTATTTACTACTTTTACAACATCTTCTTCTTGAACTAATTTATAAGCTTCTAATTTATAATTTTGTAATTCATTTTCGGCTGCATGGTCTTCTTCGGGAACTGGAACTGTTGAAAAACTTACTGCTTATCCGTTTTCATATGTCCATTTAACATCAAAAGTACATTCTTTACTATTAGCTACAAATTGCCAATTAACGGAACCATCGCATTAAAATATTTTTTTCTTTTAGGTAATTTATCTTTATTATATTCACAATCATAAGTATTTTTATGAGCCCAATCAACTTTTAATTGATCATCTTCTAATGTGTAATGTCTTTTTCTGTTGAAATCTCCATCATCAAATCCTTCTTGATCGTAAAAATAATGGCAAGTTGATTCATTTTGATAATCAACTTTCTTGTCTGCTTCTGAAGTACTTTCAGGTGCAAAATATAGTTCTTTTGTTTGATTGTTATTTTCATAAAAAGCTGCGTCCCAAGTATCTTCATGACCCCACAAAAGATTGTTTTGTGCATCATAAGCTCTACTTGTCAGCAAAAGTAAATTATTTGGTGTTTCAGTTGCAGTTTTTACAAATTTAACATCACCGTCCCATTTAGTTAAAGTGTGATCAGGGGTATTAAATACTGGACCCCACATTACTTCTTGATTTTCTTTTCTTGTTTTTGCTTCATCTTCTAAATATGGGTCTTCTGGATCAAATTATAAAGCCTTCACTTGTGTAGCTAAATTAAAAAAATGTATAAAAAAGAGAGTTGAAAAAACTAATAAAAAATAAAATTTAGATAATTTTAAATTATTAAATGATTTAGATTGTTTGCTTGAATTATTCATTTGCAATGTTTTTCTCCTATCATATTATTTTTTTTGCTAATGATTATCTTTTTTTGTTATTAAATATTATTATTAATGTTGTTAAAATTATTATAAAAAATAACTTGGATTAAAAACATAATTAAAAAATCTTCTTTTTTAAAAAAATAAAAAATGGGTGATTATTAGAAAGCAAAATCTCGATGTATCCCAAACACTTATAATTAAATATTTGATAATTTTAAAAACTTTACAAAATAAATAAAAAAATATACAAATATACAAATACGCAAAAAAACTTAAAAAATAACGAAATAAGAAAAGAATAAAAAACGAAATAAGAAATAAAATAAATATTCCTAAAATGGAAAAATCTACACTATTATTTTTTTATGATAAATGACCCCCTTATTTTAAAAATTTTTTAACAGCAATTTAAAAATAAAAAACTTGCTATTAATATCATTTTATCACAAAAAAAACAAGTTTTTTGCTCACTAATCTTTATATAATGAGTTTTTTCCTTGCAATTTTATATATTAAAAAAAGAGGCTTTTTTGAGCCTCTCAATAATTTTATTTAATTTATAGCAGTTCTAATTTGGGATAAATTTATATTTTTTTGACTAAAATAACATTTATAAATGGCAAAAATTATGTTTTTTTTAATCTATAATTTATAATTTAGTTTTGGTGGAAAATAGAGGGAAAAAATTTAAATGATTTGATTTTGGAGTTAGAGAAAAAATATAAAAAAGATTAATATGAGTCTACATAACTGATAAATGATATAATATTACTGGAAAAAACATTTATAATACTTTAATAATACTTTAAAAGGGGATTTTATTATGATTTTGATTCAAATTAATCGCATCTGCGACCTTAAACCTTATTTTTATTACGCCCTAGAACAATACGCCCTTAATCATTTATTAAAGCAAAACCCTGAAAAAAGCTTCTTTTTTATTTGGAAAATCAAAGGAGTTGTAGTTGGGAAAAATCAAATAATTGAAAACGAAGTTAATTTAGATTACCTCAAAGAACATAAAATTCCTTTATTTAGAAGACCTACTGGCGGAGGATGTGTTTATAATGATCCTCAAACTCCTCTTTTTAGCATTATTGCCAAAAAAGAAAAAAATTTCAGTTTTAAACCTTTTTTAGCTAAAATTGTCGTTGCATTACAAAAATTAGGACTTAATGTTGAATTTAGTGGCAGAAACGACATTTTACTAGAAGGCAAAAAAATTTCTGGAAATGCCTTTATTCAAAACCAAAATGGCATGGTAACTCATGGAACGCTTCTTTATAATTGCGATTTTCAAACTATGATAAACACAATTACTCCAAACGACCAAAAATTAATTTCTAAAGGAATTGCAAGTGTGCGTTCCCGAGTAACTAACCTCAAAGGCTATCTTCCAGATATGTCACAAGAAAAGTTAATGCAGTATTTAACTGAGGCTTTAACTGACCAAACTTATGTACTTAGTGACCAAGAAATAAAATCAATAGAAAAAGATTCTCTCCAATTTGCTTCCAATGAATTTTTATTCTTAACCCAACCCCATCACACCAAAATACTTAAAAAACGTTTTTCTTGGGGAGGATTAGAAATTTTTTTAGATATTAGATTTGGTTTAATTGAAAAAATGACTTTGATTGGAGATTTTTTTCATAAAGAAGATAATTTAGAACAATTTAGCAAACTTTTTGAAGGAATAACTTATCAAACTGAAAAAATACAAGAAGTTTTGGAAAAAACAAACATCGGTTTTTATATTTTGGATGCTACTAATGATGATTTTTTAAGCTTACTTAAAGAAGGCATTTTAGAAGAAAAACTTAAAAATTTAAATTATTAGCAATTACTAAAATAGTTCTAAATTGAAAAATTTTTATATAGACTATCAAAAAAAAGATAAACAACGAAAAAACTACACAAAAAACTAGCAAAATAAAATATGAAAATAAAATCGAAGGTATATTTATGTTAAATAATCAAAAAAATGTTTTAAGAAAGATCATTGCCATTTCTTTCTTATTATTTTTGGCTTTTGGCTTGGAACTTCTTTCTCGTTATACTATTAATGCAACAATCCCTTGCAATTATGCTTTTTTTCGCATTGAATTAATTTTTATCATTTTAATAGGTTATCTTTTTGGACCTAAATACGGATTTTGGGCTAGTTTATTTTATCTTTTAATTCATTATGTTTTGGAATTTTCTTTTATGGAAGTGTTATTACACCATATACACGAAAATCATAATCACAGTCATGACCACGAAAACGAACATGCAAGCAAAGCCCTTATTTTCCTTTACAGATTTTTTCTTCCCTATATTGTCTGCTCTTTTTCGGGCTTATTTTATCAAAAAAACTTAAATCATCTCACCAAAAAAACACCTATTATAATAACTTTAGTATTAATTAGTGTAGTTCAAATTATTTCAAGCATTTTATTTATTAATTTATTACAAGAAAACTTTGCCAAAAAAACTTTTTTAAAGTGGTTCATCCCAAGTCCTTCTTATTCTTGGTCGCTTAATCTTATTTATAGTTTTTCATCAGTTATTGTAAGTAATACCATCATAGGAGCTTTATTTTATTTAATTAATTTACGTCTTAAAGATAATATGGAATTTTTATATGGTTTTTCCAAGGAAAATTAAATTTTGGAAAATCTTTTTTTCAAACCCAAACAAAATAAATTTTTGTGCGCTATTCACTTTTATTAATTTAATTACACACAAATTTAATTAAAATAATTTTTTTATAACCTTTTCTTTTATAAATTTCATCATGGAGACTTACTTAGTGTTTTTCAAACTTTTTAACAAAAACAAAATTATTATCTGCTTTATTTTGCCATTATCTTTAATTTTATTATTTTTAATTAGTCTAGAATTATCATATTTTTGGATAGAAAAAAATCAATTAAAAAACGCTTCTTTAATAAATATATACGAACTATTTGCAAAATTTAAAGCCAACGAAATTAAAAAAATTCATTATACTTATAAAAGCCAATACAGCATTTGGAACAAAGAACATTATTTAATCCAAGCAGAAAGTTTTGATAATCAAAAATATTATTGTAAAATGGCAGCCTCCAATTATGATTATTTAGTATATGCTTTTTATTCATATAAAGATGTTTTGGTAGAAGTCAAAGAAAATATCCAATTTAATTTTTTAGAATTATATTTCAAATTTATAAGTTATCTTGTTTCTTTTATTTTTGGATTTTATATTTTAATTCATCTTAAACAAATGTTATCAAACAAAATAAATAAATTTAATACAAACATTGATTCTTCCAAAGACAAAATAACTTTTGCAGATGTAGCAGGTCTTGAAGAAGAAAAAAAAGAAATCCAAGAATTAATAGATTTCTTAAAACATCCTCAAAAATATCATAAAATGGGCTTTAAAATTCCTAAAGGAGTATTATTAGAAGGACCTCCAGGAACAGGAAAAACCTTACTTGCAAAAGCATTAGCTAATGAGGTCAAAATTCCTTTTTATGCTGTTTCTGGTTCTGAATTTGTCGAAGTTTATGTAGGCGTTGGAGCTTCTAGAATAAGAGATTTATTTCAAAAAGCCAAAAGAACTACTCCTTGCATTATTTTTATTGATGAAATAGATGCTTTAGGAGCCAAAAGAAAAAACAACTCCATCATAGAATCACGAGAACACGACCAATCCCTAAACCAACTTTTATTAGAAATGGATGGTTTTTTTAAACTTTCACAAATCATCATTATTGCTGCTACTAATAGAATAGATATGCTAGATCCTGCTTTGATTCGTCCAGGTAGATTTGACCGTAAAATCAAAATTAATTTACCTAATCTAAAAGCTAGAGAAGCTATTCTAAAAGTTCATGCTAAAAATAAAAATATTTCTTTGGATGTTGATTTTTACAAATTAGCTTTAATTACTGAAGGTGCATCAGGTGCCCAACTTGCAGCCATTCTCAATGAGGCTTTAATTTTGGCTATCAGAAATAACAAAGACCAAATCGATAAACATTTTTTAGAACAAGCAATTAAACGCATATTAAATTAATATTGCCAAATCCCTAAAATATAAAAAAGTTAACTTAAAATAAGTTAACTTTTTATTTTATAAAATGATATTATTTTGTAACATCAGTAGCAGCAAAAATAAAAACTTTGGTTGGTAAAATTGCACTAGAAACAAAAATTTGATTTTTAGTATCTTGAATTTCTTCTACACCATCTCCAATAATGTGTTTTTCACGTAAAAATAGCAAAAAGCGATATTCAACAAACCTAATCTTATTTTGTTTAATTACTGTGGCAAGGTTTTTATTTAGTTCTTGCAATTGTTCTTGAGAAAAAATACTCAAAGGCAAAGTAGATACTATCCCTTTTATTTGTTTTATTTGAGTTTCATCAATTTGCTTCTTTAACAATTCAATAAAATTACAAGCATCTCCTTCGATAACTGTTAAACCTGGAAATTTATTTCTCAAAACATTACATAATTCTTTATCATATTCCAAAGTAATAACATTTTGGGCTCCAAATTTTTGTACTAAATATTTAGTAACATTACCACTGCCTGCTCCTAGTTCCAAAATTTTTTCACCTGTTTTTAAACCTGTGTCTTGTTTTCCTTCAAATTCAAGCACTAAATTACTTAATTGTTTAGCAATATCTTGTGATTCAGGAAAAAGAGAAGAACCCATTTGTTGAGGGTAAAACACCAATTCTTTGGCATGATTCCAATCACTTGTTTCCCTAGGAATAACACAAATCAAAAATGCTCCTAGCACTAAAAGTGCACCTTTATAAAAAGGATGAATTTTTGTTTTTTGCACTCCGATTAAACCCATTGCCAAAAGCAAAAAAGAGACAAAAAGTTTAAAATAAGCTACTGTTAAATTGTTTTGGTAATAAGGATTAATAAAATGCGATTTCAAATCCGCTTTAAAACCAAAAATAATAGCAGATAACAAAAAATAGCAAAAAGGATGAACAAAAACTATCCATACTTTTTTCCAACCCAAAAAAGTAATTGGTCGTTTCCACACATAAAAACAATAAATCAAAGGGGCAAAAACATATTGCAAATAATAAGGAATTAGCTGCATTTGCCAATTTGCAGAAATAAAATGCTGTTTGTGGTCTTCAATAAAATCACAAAAAACCAAACTTATAATTAAAATATTTACCAAAGCAACAAAACTTAATATTTGATAAAATTTAGTAGTTCTATATTTAGTTAAAGCAATTATTGCAACTACCAAAATTAAAAAAATACTTTGTCTTGTATAATGAAAAATATTTTTACAATAAGCAAATGAGTCTAGATGCGTTTGCAAACAACTATCAAAAAGCCCCCAAATTAAAATTATTGAAGAAAAAATCACTAACAATAACGAGCTTAAATTTTTTTTAATTTTAATAAAATAAATTGAAAAAAATGAAGAATTAAAAAATTTGTAAAAAGATGTGATTTTCACTTTTGATACCTTCACTTTTTGTTTTTTGTATGATTATAATTATTTGTTTTTGACTCAAAAAAGAAAAAAATTAAATTAATAAAAAATCGAAATAAATTAATAAAAAATGTTAAATTAAAATTATTTTGTTATTTTAAAACAACAATTAAATTATATCATTTTTTAAAACAATCCTTTTTATAATTATCAACAATTAAAAAATAATATTTTTAGCTTTTGCAAAACCAAAATAAGTCAAAAAAATAACGAAAAAATGCAAAAAAATAACGAAAAGCCATAAAAAAATGTTAAAATTAAGTTTGATCGGTTTTTTAATTTTATACACATGTTAGATATCAATTATATATCACAAATCAAAATTAATTCAAAACGCATTTTAATAAACTAATTATTATTTGTATCACAAAAGAACAAATCAAAGACCAAATTAATATCAAATATCACCCCAAATTTCACCCAATTAAAGGAGTTTTTATAATGACATCTTTTGAAATTAGACAAATGTGGCTCAAATTTTTTGCAAGCAAAAACCATCACATCGCAAAATCATCTTCTTTGATACCACGAAACGAAGCTAACTTATTATGGGTTAATGCAGGCATTACCCCTTTAAAAAAATATTTTGATGGCACACAAACACCTCCTTTTAGACGCATTACTAACGTGCAAAAATGTATTCGTACCAACGACATCAAAAACGTAGGAAAAACCTCGCGCCATCATACTTTTTTTGAAATGTTAGGCAATTTTTCTATCGGAAATTATTTTAAAAAAGAAGCTATCCACTACGCCTTTGAGTTGTTAACTTCGCCTAAATGGTTTGCTTTTCCCTTAGAAAAACTCTACATCACTTATTTTTTTCAAGACCAAGATACTTATCAATATTGGCTTGACTTAGGAGTAGAAAAAAACCACCTTATTCCTTTAAAGAGCAATTTTTGGCAAATAGGTCCTGGTCCTTCTGGTCCTTGCACCGAGATTTTTTTTGACAGAGGAAAAACTTTTGACCCTCGCAACAAAGAACTAATTATCCAAGATTTAGAAAACGACCGCTTTATCGAAATTTGGAATATTGTTTTTTCTCAATATAATTGCGACCCTAAATTACCTATCGAAAAATATCAAGAACTACCAAGCAAAAACATTGATACTGGGGCTGGTTTAGAACGTTTAGCCTGTATTTTGCAAAACACCAAAACCAATTTTGAAACAGACCTTTTCTTTCCTTTAATAAAAGCTTTGGAAAAAATGACACAAATCAAATACACAGGACAAGAAAGTTTTAAAATTATTGCAGATCACTTAAAAACTTTGGTTTTTGCAATCAATGACGGAGCAGTCCTCACTAACGAAAAAAGGGGCTATGTCTTAAAAAAATTATTACGAAGAGCTGCTAACGAAGGCAAAAAACTAGGTTTAGACAAACCTTTTTTACATCAATTAGTGCCTCCAACAGCTGCAATGATGAAAGATTTTTACAAAGAACTATGCACCAACCAAGAAATTATTGCCAAAGTGCTATTGCAACAAGAAAATATTTTTGAACAAACTCTCAAAACTGCCGAAAAAACTTTTTTACAACATCTCACCCAAAACACTTTATCAGGACAAAACTTTTTCAAATTATACGACACTTACGGCATTCCTGAAGATTTAATTTTGGATTATGCTAAAAAGAAAAACATTACAACAGACTACCAAAAATTCCAAGAATTACTCCACGACCACCAAAATTTAAGTAAACAAAATCAAACATCGCAAATACACATGAATAAACAAGAAGAATCATTTCTCCAATTTTTAACTCCCAGCGAATTTATAGGTTATACAAATTTTACTTGCAAAACCAAAGTAATCAAAGTTTTTGACAAAGGAATAGTGCTTGAAAAAACACCTTTTTATGCTAATATGGGAGGACAAATAGAAGATGAAGGTTGGATTGACAACACCAAAGTTACCAAAATAACTAAACTACCAAACGGACAAATTTTGCACGAAGTTCAAGGAAACTTTTGCGAAGGTCAAGAAGTTTATGCCTGCATTGAAAAGACTAAACGCAATCAAATTTCTTATCATCACACAGCAACACATCTTTTAGAAGCAGTTTTGCAAAAACAATTAGGCAGCCACCTCAAAAAACAAGGTTCATCAGTGGGATTTAGCTCTTTACGTTATGATTTTAATCATTTTGAAAAAATTACTCCCCAAACTTTATTACAAATAGAAAAAGAAGTAAACCAACTAATTCAAAAAAGTGTTCCAGTCAAAATTGAACAACTTTCAATCCCAGACGCCCAAAAAAAATACGCCACTCTTCTAGAACAAAATCAAAAAGCCAAATACAAAGACAAAGTAAGAATCGTAAGTATTGATACTTTTTCAGTGGATTTATGCGGAGGAACACATGCCACAAATACTAAAGATTTAGAACATTTTACTATTTTGTCATGCGAAAGCATTAGCTCTGGTATCTACCGCATTGAGGCAGTTTGTAATAACAATTGCCAAGAAAGTCTCAACGCCAAATTAGTTCCTTACCAAAACGACTTGCACCAACTAACCCAAAAAGCAAAATCCTTACAAACGCAAAACCTCATTTTTGATGTTAAAAATTTTCCTCCAATAACCCAAAGTTATCAAGATATTCTCAATTATCAAAAACATATCAAAGCACAACAACAAGCCTTAGTTCTTTTTGAAAAAAAAGTTTTAGAATATCATCAAAAAAATATGGTACAAGCAGAATCTAATTTTTTACCACCACAAATTACCAAAAAAATGATGTTAACCATTGAAGAAGAAAAACCTTTAGAAGTTCTCAAATTTTTTATGAATCATATTTTTGATAAATACCATTTAGAAGTTTTATTTTTATCTTATGTGCAACCTGAAAAAATTGTTTTTTTATGCAAAAGCAAAACTCTACATGCAGGTAATTTGATTAAAGAAGCTGTATCCTTGGTTTGTGGTTCTGGTGGTGGCAATGCTAGTTTAGCTCAAGGGGGCACCAAAAAAACTAAAAATTTAGAACAAGTACTTAATTTTGTAAAAACCAAATTAGAAATAAATTAAACTGTTTAAAAAATTTATAATAAAAAAATCCTCAAGGAAAAAATTCCTAAAATTATTAAAAATAATCAAAATTCCTAAAAATTCCTAAAAATTGTTAAAAGGTGTTCGAAATGACAAAAAACAACAAAATAAAAAAGAAAAAAATAATCAAAGCGGAAGAAAAATTAAAATTAAACCCTTTTAAAACCCCAAAACCACTATTTTTCAAATCTTTTAAACAATTATTAATAAAATTATTTGCCCAAAAACACAAAAAAATTGATAAAATGAAGTTGAACCAAAACCAAGAAAAAAAGAATAATTTTTATCATTCAAACCATTTTTTGACAAATGAGAATGTTTTATTATGTTAAAATGCCAAAATAATGCATCTTTGGGGTTGGATTTAGGTGAAAAAACTTTAGGAATTGCTTTATCACAAACAGGAATTATTGCCCAAAACCTCAAAACTATTTTTTTTGCCACCCACAAATACGATCGATTGATTGCACCTTTACAAGAAATCATTTTTCAATATCAAATTAAAACAATTGTTTTGGGATACCCCAAACACATGAACAACGACATAGGAATTAAAGCCAAAATAAGTAGTGATTTTAAAAAAACGCTAGAAAACAAGTTTGAGCAAGTAAAAGTAATTTTATGGGATGAACGTTTATCTACCGTACAAGCAATCCAAATGTTAAAAACCAATAACAAAAAAAAGGGCAAAATTTTACAAATGAAAGACGAAATTGCAGCAACCATCATTTTACAAAATTATCTCGATTATATCAAATTACACACAAACAAAGAGCATTGAAATGTTTGATTTTAACAAAGAAAAAAACTTACAAAAATTAAAAAAATACGCCCAAGAAAACAAAATCCCCATTATCCAAGACCAAGGATTAGCTTTGTTACTTGATGTAATTTCACAAAACAAAATCACAAATATTTTAGAAATCGGAACTGCCATTGGATATAGCGCTTTGGCTATGAGCTCTCTTAGCACTAAAATTGATACTTTAGAAAGAGATTTTATAAATTATAATTTAGCTAAAAACTTTTTAAAAGAAACTCCCTATCACATAAATGTCATTTGGCAAGAGGCGTTAATTTATCCTACTTGCAATTTAAAAAAATATGATTTAATTTTTATTGATGCTGCCAAAGCCCAATATCAAAAGTTATTTTGCAAATATGCTCCTTTACTCAAAAAACAAGGCATTATCGTTTTTGATAACCTTAATTTAAGTTGTTTTAAAAAAGCCAAAACGACTAAAAATAATCAAGGAATTTTCAAAAAAATGCATAATTTTCAAACTTTTTTAACAAATCACCCAGATTTTTGCACCACTTTTCAAGATGTAGGTGATGGGTTGATTATTTCTTATCTCAAAAAATAATTTAGGAATTTTGAAAAACCATCAAAAAATAAAAAAAGAAGGTCTTTTATTTATGAATAATAAAATTTATGAACTTACCCAATCAGGAATAGAAAAATTAAAAAAAGAATTAACTTTTTTAAAAGAAGTTAAAAGAAAAGAAAATTTAGAAGCTTTAAAAGAAGCGCGCGAACAAGGAGATTTATCCGAAAACGCTGATTATGATGCTGCTAGAAACGAACAAGCTTTAATAGAACATCGCATCTCAGAAATCCAAAATATTTTAAAAAATGTCCGCGTAGTTAAAGTTTCCAAAGAAAGAGAAGTAAGTATTGGCAAAAAAGTATCTTTGGAGCTTTTACACACCAAACAACAACAAGAAATTGAATTAGTAAGCACCTTGGAAGCAGATCCTTTTAACAACAAAATTTCGATTGAATCTCCTTTAGGACAAAATATCAAAGGGCACCAAATAGGAGACGTTGTTTTTGTTACCGGCGAAACTGGAAACACTTTTAGAGTCAAAATTGTAGATGTCCAATAAAATGACTTGCCCCAACAAACTTTTCATCCCTCAACACTATTTTCCTTGTGTCTTGCAGATTCCTTTTGAGTTGTTTCAAAAACAAGGCATTAAAGCGTTAATTTTTGATCTAGACAATACTTTAATTGAATGCAACAAAGATATTTTAGATGAACAAATTAAAAACCTTTTAACTAAATTATCTCTTATTTTCAAAGTCGTTATTCTTTCTAATGCCTCTAAAAAACGCCTCCACAAAGTTTTAAAAAATGATTTTACTTTTATATATTTAAATTTATTAAACAAAAAACCATCCCCTACAGCTTTTCAAAAAGCATGCCAACTTCTCAAATTGGAAACCACACAAATGTTGATGATAGGAGACCAACTTCAAACAGATATCAAAGGAGCTAATCAAGCAGGTTTTTGTTCTTTATTGGTAAAACCCCTAAATCGCTTTCAAGAAAGCGCGTTTACCAAATTCAATCGTTTTTATCGTGAAAAAAAGTTTTTAACCAATCTCAAAAAACAAGATTATCACCTTTGGAAAAAAAAATTTCAAGACTTTGAAGAAAAATGAAAATAATATGTTGTTACACAAAATTCGTCAAGCTGTCGAAACTAAATTAAAAAACTATCCTTTGCGGTTAGAACACACTATAAGAGTTTATCGCACTGCTACCAAAATGGCAAGACATTATAACAAACCTTTGTTGCCTATTCAAATTGCAGCTTTATTTCATGATTACACCAAAAACGACACCTTAGAACAACAAAAACCCTATCTTACTCAAGCCAATATCCAAAAATACAGCAAAACGCCTGCTATTTTTCACGCTCTATCTGCTGCAAACATCTTAAAAAAAGAATTTGGCATCACAAATGTCACTATTCTTAATGCCATCAAAAAACATGTTTGGGGTGATAAAAAAATGAATTATTGCGATAAAATTGTATTGTTAAGTGACAAATTAGAACCTCAACGAAATTTTTCCCAAATAAAATATTTTCAAAAGCTAGCCTACTTTAACCTCAATCAAGCCATATATGAACTTCTTAAAAGTAATTTTGATTATTTCAGCCAAAAAGGATCCCCTTTGCCTTACAATTACCAAGAAATTTTATCCTCTTTGAAAAACTCCATCAAAAGAAAAATATTTTCATGACAAAGACAACAATTATCATCGGAGGAAAATTCAAAGGACACAAAATCAAACTAGTGCCATCACCTCACACCAAAGCCACTAGCTCTTTGGTCAAAGAATCTCTTTTTAATACTTTGGGAGCCTCATTCCAAAACAAAATCTTTTTAGATTTATTTGCAGGCAACGGTTCTTATGGTTTTGAGGCTTTAAGCAGAGATGCTAAACAAGCCTATTTTGTGGATGCTTCATTAAAAGCTTTTCAAACCTTAAAAGAAAACCACCAAAAATTAAAACTGGATTTAGAACAAAGCATTATTTTTTATGGTCATTTTATTCAAGCTTTAAAAAAATTCCAAAAAGCCAACTTGATTTTTGATTTTATTATTTTAGACCCTCCTTATTTTAAAGATTTTTATTTACCTGCTTTTGAATATTTAGACAAATTAACACATCAAAATAGCATTATTATTTGTGAATTACATCGCAAAATTGTTTTGCCTACACAAATTAAAGAATTTGTTTTACAAAAAGAAAAACAATACGGTAATAAAAAAATTCAATTTTATCAAAAAATTTAGACTTTCACCAAGGAAAGAAAAAACAAAAAAGAAAAAGAAAAAAGGAGTTCAAAATGAACAATATTTGGTTATATGTAAATCCAATTATAGGATTTTTATTAGGCGGGGTTTTAGGAGCTTTTTTAATGTTTCATTGGTTTAAAAAACATTTACAACAAAATCCTCCCATCAGTGAAAAACAAATCAAAGAAATGTTTCGCCAAATGGGTCGTACCCCTTCTGAAAAACAAATTCGTCAAATTATGAACAGCATGAAACAAGGCAAATAAAATAATGTTTGAAAGTATCTTTTTTAAATTTATTTTTATTGTTTTTATTTGTCTTTTAGTTATTTTTATAATGAATTATTTTTATCGCAAAAATGTTAAAAACAAAATTATAAATTATTTATTGTCTTGTAGCAATTTAGAACAAGAAATATTAAAAAGTTTTTTGCAAAATCCTCACAAAACTTTTCCCTTGACAAAAGATGCCAACATTACCAAAAATTTATTACAATTGAATATCATTTTTTTAAAAGAAATAGTTTCGGATGCTAAATATAATAATTATGTTTTTAACCCTTTAATAAAAAAAATTATTCACAAAAATAAAGATTTAAAAAAAATTTACCATGAATAATTTTGATCATTTAAACATTTATAATTTCAAAGTTATATAATAAAAAAACACCTTTTAAAGGTGTTTTTTTATTATATCATGAAAAATTTTATTCTGTAATCAATTCATTGTAATTTAAAACTTTAACAGAAACATTTTCATCAGCACTAATTAAACGAGAAATAGGGCATCTTTTATGAGTTGCATCTGCGATTATTTCAGTTTGTTCCAGCGTCATATCTTGAATTCCTAAAATAGCAGTAGGTTTAAAATAAAAACCTTTATCATCTTTTTGCATTTCTAAAGTTACTTTTACTTTTAAATCTTTATTTGTATAGTCTTGTTCTGCTAAAATCTTTTTAGAAGTTTTATAAAAACAAATTGCCCAAGAAAGACAAAATAAATCAACAGGTCCTGATTGTTTGTTACTTGGTTCTAAAGCTGAAACTAATTTTTTAGTGATTCCTTCTTTTTCTTCAAAAAAACATAAATCATCTAAATGGGGATTAAAATAAGCAGTTGTTTTAAAAATAATCATATTATAAAACCTTTCTTTATTAAAAAAATATTTCTTTTTTATGCATTTCTTTAAGCATCTATTTTATTATAACATCAAAATAAGTTAAAATATAATTATTTTAATTAAAACTAGAGTTGATAATATTTTGCACATCAATAGCTACTTGATGCATATTTGTATTGCAATAATGATCGTATTTTAAAGGAGGATGAATAATTATTTCTACTACTTTTTTTTGCCAAAAACGCTTATTTTTGATTTGACTGGCTCCTTTGATAGTTAAAGGCAAAATAGAAGATTTACTTTTGCAAGCAATTTTAAAAGCCCCTCCTAAAAGTGGCATTGCTTGTTCGTTATTTCTATCTTTAATGCCTCCCTCAGGAAAAACTACCATTGCCATACCATTTTTAACTTTAGGCACTGCCTTTATTAAATTTTGGGCAGTTTTTCTGATATCATCCCTTGAGATTACCATACAATCCAAAGATAAAAAAGCTAATTTTAAAAACCATGCAGTTCCAAAAAAACAATTAAAATTTTGTTTGGGAGCAAATGATAAAGTTCTTGGAATAACGCTTGTAATAACAAAAGGATCGGTGTATGACTTGTGATTGGCATAAATAACAACATTTTCTTTTGAAGGGATTAAATGAGGATTTTGAACTACTACTTTAATTCTTAAAAAACGGTTGACAAAACGCGACAAACTACGCGAAACAAATCCTTTAAAATAATGATTAGGGGGGGGAAAAGTCATTAAAACGAGGCAAAAAACCAAAATTATAAACGTTATTAAAAAAGCCAACAACAAGCCCAAAATTAAATTAACTGGCAGTTTGTAGCAAAAAGAAAAATCAACTAGCATAGTTTTGGAAGTTTGCAAAAAAACAAATGTTAGCCAAACGACAACAAAAATAAAAGTTAACATTTGGGCGTATCTAATTTCTTTTGATAAATGGCAAAAATTAATTGTGGGTGAATTTCTTTTTGGATTAATTGGTATTGTGATAAGTCAATTTTGGGAAAAAAAACATTTCCTTGATGTCTTTGTAAAATGTGGGTGATGTATAAAGTTGTTACCCAAGGTAGGGTTTGTTGATAGATTTTTCCTCCACCAATAATAAAAATATCTTGGGCAGCATCACTTGCCATGAAGGATTGCAAATCAGAAACAACAGTACAATTAGGCAATTCCAAATCATGTTTTAAAGATGCTACATAAGTTTTTTTAAAATTAAAGGGCTTATTTTTGAAATAATTTTTTAAGGATTTATAAGTTTCATACCCCATTAAAACATTTTGATTAAGGGTAATTTTTTTAAAATATTGTAAATCTTGGGAATAATGCCAAGGTAGTTTGTTGTCTTTGCCAATCAAATAATTGCCGTCAAAGGCAGTAATTAAATTAATCATACAGCAATATCGCCTTTCAAAATGCCATCACATTGATAATTTTGCAAAGTAAAATCACTAAATTTAAAATCATCAATATTTTTGATGTCAGGATTTAAAATCATTTGAGGTAATTTTTTAGGAGTTCTTTGAATTTGGGTCTGAACTTGTGCAAGGTGATTGGAATAAATGTGGGCATCTCCTAAAGTATGGATAAATTCGTAAGGTTGTAAGTTAGTTACTTGTGCGACCATCATAAGTAATAAAGAATAAGAAGCGATATTAAAAGGTATTCCCAAAAAAACATCTCCACTACGTTGATATAGTTGCAAGGAGAGTTTGCCTTGATGAACGTAGAATTGAATTAAGACATGACAAGGTGGCAATGCCATTTGGTTTAATAAGGGCGGATTCCAAGAATTAAGAATCAAACGTCTGGAATTGGGATTGGTTTTGATTTCAGAAATTAAAAATTTGATTTGATCAACGCCATTAAAATCGCGCCATTGTTTACCATAAACAGGACCTAAATTACCGTGCTTTATGGCAAAAAGAGGATCATTTTTGATTTTTTCTAAAAATTCTTTCAATGTTTCATTTTGAAAAAAAGCTGATTGTTGATATTTTTGATAAGGCCATTCATTCCAAATATTAACATTGTTTTGTACCAAATAACAAATATTAGTATCCCCTTTTAAAAACCATAAAAGTTCGTGGATAATTGATCTAAGATTCATTTTTTTAGTAGTTAACAAAGGAAAACCTTCTTCAAGATTAAAGCGCATTTGGTAGCCAAAAACACTTTTGGTACCTGTATTAGTGCGGTCGTTTCTAAAACTGCCTTTTTGCAAAATAAAACGACATAAATCTAAATAAGTATTCATAATTGTATAACTCCTTGTTTTTTAATTGAATAAATGTTTGATGTTTATCGGGACAAAAGATATAAAACTTCTGTGTAAATGGCAGTTAAGGTAATTAATTGGTCAATTGAAATAGATTCATCCACTTGATGAGCTAAAGACTTTTGATTGGGGAAAACAGGTCCGAAAGGAACTAAATTAGGGGCACATTTAGCATAAGTTCTACCACCACTACACAAAGGCGCAGTTAAAAAATCATGAGTATGTTTTTGATAAATATTTACTAAAGTTGTTATTAATTCGCTATTGGGATTGATATACATAATAGGATAATGAAAATCAGTTTTTAAAAGAAATTGATTCTTTTTGGCTGCTTTTTCCAATTGAAAAAGGATTTTTTCAAATGTAATTCCTTTAGGATATCTTAAATTAAGAGTAAAAAAAGCTTGTTGTTTTTCTAATATCAAAAAACCTGATTGACAAGTTAAATTTGTGGTTTTTTCATCCAAGTGAAAAATTCCTATTTTATGACCATCTAAGCTATCTACTAAATAATCGTTAAAAAAAAATTACTAAATTATTAGTAATGCCTAACTCTTTGAGAACTTTCATCAAATCATAAAGGGCGTGTTTGCCTCTTTATGGAGTCGAACCGTGTACTGATTTTCCATAAACAGTTATTTTTAACAAATCTCCTTGCGGTTCTAAAGTGGCTTTAGTATCGTTTTTAGGCAAATAATTATTAAATAAAGTTTTATAAGAGGGATCAAATTTTAGAACTGCTTGTGCCAAATCAGGAACTACATTTGTTGCTTTACCACTTTTAATACTTATAATTCTGTCATCTAATACCACACCTTGCAAAGAAAAATCACAAAGACCTTTTTCACAGTAAACAGCAGGAAAACGACTATCAGGAACAAAAACAGAAACAGGCACTTCAGGCAATTTACTAAAATAATGTTTCATACAACGAAATCCAGTTTCTTCATCCACACCCAAAATTAAGTTGGATGCCAAATGTCTGGTTTTAAAAACAATAGGTTGTTAATTTTATTTTGCTAATTCATATAAAGCTTCTGTGTAAATGGCAGTTAAGGTAATTAATTTATCAATTGAAATAGATTCATTTTTTTGATGAATTAAAGAAACTTCATCGACAAAAGTAGGTCCAAAAGGTACTAAATTAGGGGCGCATTTTGCAAAAGAACCACCACCCACACACATAGGTTTGGAAACTAAATCATTAGTATGTTTTTGATAAACTTTTAATAATGTTTGCATTAATTCACTTTTAGGATCAACATACATAATGGGATGATGAAGGGTAGTTTTGAGGCAAAAATGTTGGCTCTTGGCTGCTTTTTCCAATTGAAAAAGGATTTTTTCAAATGTAATTCCTTTAGGATATCTTAAATTAAGAGTGAAAAAAGCTTGATTATTTTCTAATTTTAAAACTCCAGAAAAACAAACCAAATTATAAGTTTCTTCATCAAAGTGATTAATGCCTAATTTTTTTCCATCCAAACTATCTACCAAATATTGATCAAAAAAATCAACCAAAGTATTTGTAATTCCCAATGCTTTAAGAACTTTCATCAAATCATAAAGGGCATTTTTTCCTGTTTCAGGAGTCGAACCATGCGCAGAAACGCCGTGAACTTCAAGCTTTAACAAATCGCCTTGTGGTTCTAAAGTGGCTTTGATGCTGTTGTTTTTAACAAAATTATGGAATAAATCTGAGTAGTTAGGATCAAATTTTAGAACTGCTTGTGCCAAATCAGGAACAACATTAGAGGCTTGCCCGCTTTGAATACTTACAATTCTATTATCTAAAACTGTGCCTTCAAAAGTAAAACCCCCAATTCCTTTTTCGCAATAAATAGCAGGAAAATGGCTGTCAGGAACAAAACCAGACACAGGTAATTCAGGGATTTGTTTAAAATAGTGTTTCATACAACGAAATCCAGTTTCTTCATCGACACCCAAAATTAATTTAATTCTTTTGGAAAGCGGCAAATTTAGTTCGTGCAATATTTTCAAAGCCCAGAAAGCTGCCATTGTAGGACCTTTATCGTCTTGGGTTCCTCTGCCATAAAGCGTGCCATCAACAATTAAAGCCGCATAAGGTGGATAGTCCCAACCAGTTCCTGCTGGCACTACATCCAAATGACCAATCATACCAACCCATTCTTTTTGGTTGCCGTATTCAATATGACCAGCGTATCCTTCTAAATTCAGGGTTTTAAAGCCGCTTTGGGAGCCTAAATCAAGCATAAAATCAAGGGCTTGTTGATTTCCTTCGCCAAAAGGAGCGCCTGTTCTATTAGGATCAAAGGTGGTAAGTTCAGTGTTAATTTTTAATAATGTTTGCAAAGCCTCAATTAAGGCGTCTTTTCTTTTTAAAACCTCTTTTTTAAAATCAATCATTTTCTAACCTCTTTTTTATTATTTTTATTTTTTTTGTTAATTTTGTTAATTTTAATTTTTTTGTTTGTTGATTGTGTTGTTTTTTGTTTGTATATTTTGTTGGAAACACTTGCAAAATCAAAAACACAAACACAAAATAAAATGTAAGCGTAGATAAGGTATTTTTTTAATTTCGGTCATAATAATCAATATTAATCCATATAATAAGCAGATATTTGAGCAAAAATAAGAGGGAAAGGCGGAAAACAAAATATTAATTCTACATTTATTTTTATACTTTATCTACATCTTAATACTTAAATTTTAACATTATTTTAGCATTTAAAAGAAGAAAAATATTTTTTTTATAAAAAAAAAGTGTTTCTTTTTCGTTTTGATTCAGTTATAATATTAGTGGATTTTAAAGGAATTCGAGAAATTTTAAAAAACCGCTAGTAATAAATTCGTTTAAAATTCTTTAGTTCATCTTAAACTTTTTGCA
The DNA here is from genome assembly GCA_000009845.1 of Onion yellows phytoplasma OY-M. Classification (GTDB taxonomy): domain Bacteria; phylum Bacillota_I; class Bacilli_A; order Acholeplasmatales; family Acholeplasmataceae; genus Phytoplasma; species Phytoplasma asteris. Next base: position 337,481 of record AP006628.2, on the reverse strand, counting down.
TTTTACAAATTTGTACATTTGGATTTTGCAAAGATTAAGATATTAGAAAGCAAAAATAAAATCATTGAAAAATATTTACCAAAAAAAACCTTGTTTAAAACAAAGGTTTATTTATTGTTTAAGTGCATTATTACTTTTGATCTTATTTGTAATAAGTTTTAATTACACTTTAAAAGCTGCTCCAACAGAACCAATAGATATCAGCACTATTGAAAAAAATATAGGATCTTTTGAAAGTGCACCAAATGACAAAAAAATCATTGAAAAAATTTTAAAAAATCAAAAAAATATAAGTGGTCTTTCTATTGGAGACGATTTAGAAGTTGTTTTGATAAACAATAACAAAGCAACTGTCAAAGCAAAAGAAAATTCTAAAAAAATTAAAGGTCAAGTAGAAGTTATTTTTAATGTCAAAGAAGACCTAAATGTTTTAATTCAAAATAAAGCTTTAGGGGATATAGAATTAAATAAAATTCACAGTGAAGCATTGATTTCTAATGAGGATTTATTAAATGCCATTGAAAGTAAAAATAATGGTTTAGTAATTACAAAAGAAGATATTTATTTTCCTAAAAAAGATCGCTCAAAAGGTTATATAACCATTGAAGCATTGGATAAATCTCCTAAATATAAAGGAAAAGCTAAATTAACTTATCAAATTAAAAAAATAAATAAAGAAGAGTTTATTGCGGAAGTTAAAAAAAAATATAATATTCCATTTGACTCACCCATAAAACAAAGTCAATTAGATGAAACAATTGAAAATGTAATTGCAGAAGAAGTAGGAAACCCAGATTCAACTAAAGACTTAGTTATGCAAAAAGTTCAAGAAGCAGTCGAACTTTTATTAAATGATGGCAATACTTTATCTGAAACATTAACAACTTCTATGTCCAATAAAGAAGAGTTGCAAAACAACTCACAAACAATATTATCTCCTAAAATAACAAGCGAAAAAACAGATAATAACGAAAATACAAATTATGGATTTTATATTGTTATTGCTTGCATTATATTAATTTCCATCACTTTTTTAAGTTTGCTTTTTGTTATTTTTAAAAAAAGAAATACTCAATCATAATTAAAAAATATCAAAGAGGTTTATAGCCTCTTTTTTATTTTATATTTATAAATTTATAAAAAATAAAATAGAAATGTTGGAAAAAAAGATAAGTGAAAATACCATCTTTTAAAAAAAACATAATTATTGTAATAATAATCTTTTCTATACTTTTAATAATATTTGGTTGGTTAGGATGGCAAAATAACTTTTTTGCTTTAGAAGCTTCACAAAATTCTACTAAAAATACTTCTTTATCCTCTAAAAATTTTAATTATAATGATTTACAAGATTTACCAAAAAACCAAAATGAAAAAATCGAAGAACAAGCTCCAGAATCAAAAGAAAACAATTTAGATAATCCCAATCAAAAAGGAAAAAAAACATTGTATCCACAAATAACAGAAATTGAAGAAAATGAAGAAATAAAAGAAACACCCAAATACAGACCAAAAGCAACTCCCAAACCTAACCAAAACAACAACACACAAACTATCAAAAAAAATCCTCATTTACAAAAAGCCAAAAATAAAAGAAAAGTGATGCAAAAAAAACTAGTTTACCAAAACCAAAAAATTATTGATTTAAAAGAACAAATCTTACTTTTGGAAAATGAAAAAAACAAACCCAAAGAACTAGATAATCAATTTAGTGATCAAATTAAACCTCAATTGGAATCTCAAATCCAAGGAATGAACATTTATAATGTATATTTAGGGAAAAAAAGCGATAAAGATATGGCGTTAGAATGGTTACGAAAAAACTTTTCTAATCAACATTATCAAATTAACTTTTCTTATGGTTTGTATAATTCTCAAATTATCCAATCCACAGTTTTTTTTGATTCACGCATCAAAGAACCACCACCCAAAAACCTTTTATTAGTTTATTTTGATGGAGGCACAAGAGATAAAGCTAATAATTGTTATTCTTTGGAGGCATTAAAAACTTTAGGTAATGGTGCTCAAAATATGTATATTCTTTGGCAAGATGAAAGTCCTTTTAATGACAAAAACTTTATTCAAAACAACTTTTGCACTGACCTTATTTATGAAAAAGGATCTTTTTTAGGTGGACCTTCTTATTTGAATGTCAAACACATTGCTTTAAAAAATATTAACACCAATGAAATTATTGCCACTTTTCCTGTTAAATGTCAAATTGAAGTGCCTTGTTCACTTGATGGACTAGATTTAGAGTTAAAATTTCCTTTTTATAACTACAAAATAGAAGGTTTATTATCAAATACTCATATCAAAAGTCTTAGAAAAATTAATGTATATTCTAAACACACAGGACAATCAAAAACACTTTATTACAAAATTTAAAAAAAACAGTAGATTGAATTTGCAATCTACTGTTTTTTTAATATAAAATATGAGGTAATAACTACCTAAATTATAATTTGAATGTTTTTTTGATGTATGTTTGGTTCGTTGTTATTTAATGTTATTATTTAAAATAAAGCATCCCATCTTTAACAACAAGACAATTACTACTTTGATTTTGGGTAAGTTCTTCCAATTTAGTTTGTAATTTGGTTTCAGAAACAAAAGGACAAACCCCAAAATTTAGTACTAAACGACGAGCTTCTTGTTCAGTTTTAACTAAAGCCAAAACAGGAACGGATGGATGAAATTTAGAAACATTATAAGCATCTTTTAAGTCATAGACAACAATTGCTTTAACATCGGTGCGTAAAGCCAATTCCACAGCACTTAATAAAAGGTTTTCTTTGGAGTTTTTAGGTTGGTATACTTGTGATAAAGCTTGATAATTAACTACTTTTTCAGCTTGATAATTAATTTTTTTCATATAAGTTACAGCTTCTACAGGATATTCACCTGAAGCACTTTCGCCCGATAGCATAGTAAAGGTGGTGCCTTCTCTAACTGCATTAAAGACATCAGAAGTTTCAGCTTTGGTTGGGCGCGGATTTCTTTGCATAGATTCTAACATTTGAGTAGCTACTACAACTGGTTTGCCGTATTCTAAACATTTAGTAATCATACGCGTTTGGTAAAGTGGTACTAATTCACCATCAACTTCTATTCCTAAATCACCTCTTGCAACCATAATACCGTCTGATTCTTGAATGATTTCTTCTAAATTATCAACACCTTCTTGATTTTCTATTTTAGAAATAATTTGGATGTTGGAATTTCCTTGTTCTTGTAAAATTTTTCTAATATCTTTGACATCTTGAGCTCTTCTAACAAATGAAGCAGCAATATAATCAAAATCTTGTTGGGCAGCAAAAACAATATCTTGATAATCTTTAGGAGAAATAAAATCCATTTCTAAATTAACTTTAGGAACATTTACACCTCTACGAGATTTGATGGAGTGAGTATTTTTGGCTTTAGTAACTAATTGTTGTTTGGCTTCGTCTTTGCCTACAACTTCCAAAGATAAGTATCCATCATCAATATTAACCATATCGCCAACTTTTAATTCATTGTATAAATTAGAATAACTAACTGAAAAAAGTTTAGCATTACCTAAAACTTCTGTCATAGATATTTTTACTTCAGAATCTTTTTGAATTGTTACTACACCATCAAATTCGTGAGTTCTAATTTCAGGTCCTTTAGTATCTAACATAAGTCCTGTGTTTTTGTCTAATTTATCGCTAATAGTTTTAATGGTTTTCATTAAAAGTTTAGTTTGTTCGTATTGAGCGTGAGAAAAATTAAATCTTGCTACATTCAAACCTGTTTGAATTAAGGCTTGTAAAATGTTTTTATCATAAGAAGCAGGTCCTAAGGTACAAATTATTTTAGTTTTGTTCATGAATAACTACATCCTTTTTTGTTTTTTAAAATATAAAAATGATTGTCAAAATTAGTTAAATTATGACATTATGACATATAAAAAAATTTAAATAAGAAATAAGCCAAAGTATAGATAATAGGTCCAATAATTCTAGTAGCAATCATAATAAAAGGTAATAAATTGTCTCTTTTACTTATTGACATTATTCCTAAATGTCCAGTTCCTCCTACACTTAAAGCACCTAAACCAGCTGTAAGAGATGTTTCAAAAGGATAAAAACCCAAAGCTTTAGCAAGAACAAAGGATACTAAAACAACTACCAATAAAGCAGTTAAAACCATAGTTAAAACAGGTATTTGTTTTATTCCTCCCATTAATTGTTGCCATTTAACTGTCATTCCCAAACCTGCTAAAATAGGAGTAGTGAAATTTTTAGATATTACTTGTCCTGCTTGAGAAATATGACTTTGATTTTCTTGTGATAATAAATTAAAAACTCTAATCAAAATTAAGAAAAGAATAAAATAAACTAACGATTCTAAATAACCCCATAATAATTTATTTAAAAGACCACTTAAACTAAATAATACAAAAATCATCGTTAAACCCATACCAATATTTTTATATTCTAAAGGAGTTTTTTTCTCTGTTGGTTTGGGTGTAAGTTTATTGTTTTTGTATTCTAATTTTCCTTTACCACTAAATTTAGTTTTATCAAAAATAACATACATTAAGCCAGCAAATAAAATACTTAAACATCTAGCCATAATTAAAGGCACTATAATTGCTGTTCTAATAGTTTTTTGATCTAATTGAGGAAAAGCATCTTTATAAATACCATTTGCAAAACCATTAATACCTAAATTAGTTCCTCCATTTGTTAACGGAACAGCTACATAAAAAATAGAGTCTAAAAAGGAACCTTGAGTGCTAAACCCTTCTGGTTTTTGATAATTAAATAAGAATCCTACAAAACCAACACTTAAAATAGCTACTAAACAAACAATTAATGTTAAAGGAAGAAACTTAGAAAGCGATCTTTTTAATAAATTTCTATCAACACTTAAAATACTTCCAGCAATAACACAAGTTATAAAAAAGTTAGCAAAATCAGATCCTAAATGATTATTTGGTGTTTTTGTACTGAAAAAATTTTCATTACATTTGTTTGCTAAATCTTGCGGTATCCATCCTTTATAAACTAAATAAGAAGGAACAAAAATACAAAGCAAAAATCCTAATCCTATTTTATTTAAATAAGGGACACTATCACCAATAAAATTAAGACCATATCCTAAGACAAAAATAATAAATAAAGGGGTTAAAAGAGGGTGATATAATTTTTTTATTCCCCATTCTTTAACTGCAAAAAGATGTAAAGCACAAACAGCTACAAAAAAAAGAAACATTAAAGGGTGAAACCCAAAAATCTTTATTTGTTTGTCTTTTTTCATTATAATTTACTCCGATTCTACACAAAAAAAATAAAATAACTAATAAATTCATAAATATGATGTAATATAAATAATAAAGTTATAAATAAATGGTTAATAAATTGTTTTTTGTGATTTTTTATTTTCAAAATTATTAGCTAAATAAGTAATCAAAATCACTTAAATAATTAATTATGGTATTCTTAAATAATAAAGTTAATGATTAAACTAGTTTTTTAATTAAACTATTTCCTGTCATTTCTTGAGGTTTTTTAATTTCTAATAAATCTAGCATTGTGGGTGCAACATCACATAAAGACCCCGGTTTTAAGACAACATTTTTATCTGTAACGATGAAAGGAACTAAATTAGTGGTATGAGCTGTGTGTGGATTTCCTTGGTTATCTGTCATTTGTTCGGCATTTCCATGATCTGCTACAATACAGGCTTTGCCTTTAACTGCAAAAATGGCATTTAAAACTTCTTTAAGACAGCTGTCTACTGTTTGAATCGCTTTAATGGTAGCATCTAAAAAACCAGTATGTCCTACCATATCAGGATTTGCAAAATTAAGAATTAAAGTATCGTATTTACCAGATAAAATAGCAGTTTTAGCATGGGTGGTAATTTCTAAAGCACTCATTTCGGGTTTAAGATCATAAGTTTTTACTTTGGGAGAAGGAATTAAGATTCTATCTGCATTTTTTAATTGCAGTTCCTTGCCACCATCAAAGAAAAAAGTTACATGAGGATATTTTTCAGTTTCTGCAATTCTTAGTTGGTGCATTCCTAAATTGGCAATTACTTCACCATAAATATTTTTTAGAGTTATTTTTTCAAAAGCAACTACACTTTTAACTTGAGCGCTGTATTTAGTCATTGTTACTAAAAAAAGATTATTTAATAATTTAGTACCGCAAAAATTGGTTTTACCCTCAGAACAAAAAGCATTAGTAGCACAAGGATTAGATAGAGCAGTTGCAAGACGCATGGCACGGTCAGGACGAAAATTAACAAAAATAACTGCATCATTATCATTAATTAAACCATTTGGATTGGTAATAAAAGGAGTGATAAATTCATCTGTAATGCCTTGATTATAAAAATTTTGTATAGTGTCTTCTAATGGCAAGTCAATAACAGGAGCTTGTTTGGATGTAAGCATATTATAGACTAAATTAATACGGTTCCAATTGTTATCACGGTCAAGAGCATAATATCTACCAACAACAGAAGCAATATTAAAGCCATAATCAAGAAGGTCTTTAATGTAGTTAATACCTGAATGAGGACTTGTGTCTCTTCCATCAGTAAAAGCGTGTAAAAAGGTGTTGTTTGCTAAATTGTTTTCTTTTAATAAATCAAATAAAGCTTTAAAATGATCTAAATGAGAATGAATTCCTCCATCAGAGATAAGTCCTAAAAGATGCATTTTACTGTTGTTTTTTTTAACATGTTCGATGGCTTGAAGAAATTGTTTGTTGGTGAAAAAAGATTTATCACGAATAGCTTTATTAATTTGAGTAAGCGATTGATAAACAACTCTTCCTGCTCCTAAATTAAGGTGTCCTACTTCACTATTTCCCATTTGACCTTGGGGAAGACCCACTTCTTCACCTGAGGCTTTAAGAGTGGTATTGGGAAAGTTTTTTAAAAGATAATCTAGATAGGGAGTCTTTGCCAAATGAAAAGCGTTATTTTCTTTTTGGTCGGTTAAGCCTAAGCCATCTAAAATAGTTAATCCTACAAATTTTTTAGTCATATTCCCAAACTCCTTACCTCAAAAGAACATCTTAAACGATGGTCTTGTCAATAATAATGTTATTTTGTTTTTGTATTGTTTGTATTATTAAAATCACTTTTGTTTTTTGTTTAATTGGGATTTATTTTTTCAAATTATAAAAAGTTTTTAATCCTAAAAAAGGAGCTTCTACTAATTGGTCTTCAATTCTTAATAATTGATTGTATTTTGCCATACGATCAGTACGTGAACAAGAACCAGTTTTAATTTGACCCGCATTAGTAGCAACAGCTAAATCAGCAATAGTTGTGTCTTCGGTTTCGCCACTACGGTGAGAAATAACAGCGGTGTAAGAAGCTTTTTTTGCCATTTCAATTGTTTCTAGGGTTTCTGTTAGAGTTCCTATTTGATTTAATTTAATTAAAATAGAGTTTCCTATTTTGTTTTCAATTCCTTGAGCTAATTTTTGGGTGTTAGTAACAAATAGGTCATCCCCTACTAATTGGATTTGGTTACCTAATTTTTGGGTTAAGTATTTCCATCCATCCCAATCATTTTCATCAAGTCCGTCTTCGATTGAAATAATTGGATATTTAGAAACTAAAGTTTCGTAATAATGAACTAATTCTTGGCTACTAAAAGCTTTGTTATTTTCAGATGCAAGAACGTATTTTTGAAGTTTTTTGTCATAAAACTCGGAAGCTGCAACGTCCATTCCTAAAAAAATGTCTTTTCCTGGCTCGTATCCTGCACTTTTGATAGCTTCCAAAATGATTTGTAAGGCTTCTTCGTTAGAATTAAGGTCAGGTGCATATCCGCCTTCGTCTCCTACTGTAGTTGGAAGTCCTTTTTGTTTTAAGATTTTTCCTAAATGGTGAAAAACTTCAGCCCCATAACGTAAAGCTTCTTTAAAAGATGTTGGTCCAGTTGGTAAAATCATAAACTCTTGAAAATCAACACTGTTAGAAGCATGAGCTCCACCGTTGATAACATTCATCATAGGAACTGGCATTTGTTTAGGTAAAACGCCTCCTACATATTGATAAAACTCAAGATTTAAGTAGTTAGCTGCAGCTTTAGCACAAGCCAAAGAAACACCTAAAATAGCGTTAGCTCCTAAATTAGATTTGTTAGGAGTTCCGTCAAGTTTAATTAATAATTTATCAATTAAAGTTTGTTCTAAGACAGAATAACCTTCTAATTCTGGTTGAATAACTTCAATAACATTTTTAACAGCTTGCAAAACGCCTTTACCTAAAAATCTTTGGGCATCCCCATCCCTTAATTCAACTGCTTCGTATTGTCCGGTAGAAGCTCCTGAAGGAACAATAGCTCTTCCAAACGCTCCTGATTCTGTATAAACTTCTACTTCTACTGTAGGATTTCCTCTGGAATCTAGCACTTCGCGCGCTAAAATACTTTCAATATATGGCATAATTAATACTCCTTTTTTAAATTGGCTTTTAATTATAAAATGAAAAATAAAATAACTTTTGTTTTTGGGACAAATAGTTAAATTTACTAACCATAAATATTATAATGGTTTTTTGCTAAAAAATGTATTTTAATGTGTAATAAATGAATATTTTTGTAATAATTGCAATTATGACTTTAATAAAGCAAACATTTTTTGTTTGTATATTTCTACTCCGGGTTGATTAAAAGGGTTAATTCCTAACAACGAACCTGACATTGCACAAGCTTTTTGGAAAAAATACGCTAAATATCCAAAATGATATGCATCCAAAGTAGGAATGACAATTTCTAAATTAGGAACTTTGCCTTCAATGTGGGCTTGTTTAGTGGCTTGAAGAATTTTTTGATTAATTTGTGAATAAGTTTTTCCAGCTACATAATTAAGATTATCAAGTTCGTTTGGAATGTGAGGAACAACGCAATCATCTTTTATTGATGTAACATTTAAAACTGTTTCAAAAAGCATTTTGGTGCCTTCTTGGATAAATTGCCCTAAGGAATGTAGATCAGTAGAATTGTTGGTGGCTCCTACAAAAAGCCCTTTTTCTTCTTTGCCCTCAGATTCAGCAAATAATTGTTTCCACCATTCCGAAAAAGAAAGGAGATGCGGTTCGTAACTTACCAATAGTTCCATTTTTTTGTTTTGTTGGGTGTGAAGCAAATACCTTGCTAAAGCGTACTGATAGGCTTGATTTTGAAAAAGGTCTTCTTGAAAAGTGTCGTGATAAGCTTGCAAAGCGCCTTTCATCATTGAGACAACATCTAAATTAGCAAAAACAAAAGGAAGGATGCCTACGCTTGTAAAAACACTAAATCTTCCACCCACAGAATCAGGAATAACAAATGTTTGATAACCTTCTTTAAGGGCTAAATTTAACAAAACGCCTTTTTGGCTGTCAGTGGTTACAAAAATACGATTTTTGGCAAGTTGTTTGCCGTATTTTTCTTCTATTTCTTTTTTCAAGATTCTAAAAGCAAGGGCTGGTTCCAAAGTGATACCTGATTTTGAAATAACATTAATTGCCCAATTTTTGTCTTTAAGATAATGGAGCAAATTAGTTAAGTAATTGCCTGATGCTTGATGACCTGCAAAAAGAATTTCTGGCTTAGTTTTTTTAAAGGGCGTTTGCAAAAATTCAATTCCTGCTTTGGCTCCCAAATAAGAGCCTCCAATGCCAATTACTACTAAAACATCTAAATTGGGGTGGGAATTTTTTAGTTGTTTCATTTTTTCAAGTTCTTGGAAATCAAAATGTAAGGGTAGTTCTAACCAACCCAAATATTTTTCTTTTAGTTGTTGGTCTTGATGTAATTTTTGGTGTATGACTTTGATTTGAGGGGCAAAAGTTTGGGCATAATTGTGCCAATCTAAAAAATTATAAATCCCTTCAAGGTTTAATTTCAACATTGTGTAATTTTACTCCTTTTATTATTTATTATTTGGTGCTTTGTTATAATTTATTAAATATTTTATTCTCATTTATTAAATGTTTAAATATTTTTAAATGTTTTTCAGTATTGTATTAATTTTTATTTAATAATTTTGGTTTGCAAAGCATTATTTTTATTTTTCTTAAAACGCGGGGTTTGGTTGGTTTTGTTTTGACGCAAAAAAGATACAAATAAATAAGTAGTTGTCAAAAAGACAATAATATTGCTTCCAAAAGTACTTAAACCACATTGAGTAGCATCAGGAATTGAAACATCTTTTAATTGGGGCAAAATGTCATGCAAAAACCATAAAATAGTTATTCTTAAAACAACTCTTAAAAGATTAATTACAAAAATAAGATTAGCATTTTTCTTATAAGATGCGACATAACCCATCATTAAAGTAGTCCATACAGAAAAAAACAAAGAAGTTTGTTCCCAATTAAGGATTTCTTTAAAGGATGTTATTTTTTGTGTGGTAAAAACTTTTTCAGGTTTTAAGGCACGCAATAATTGTTCACCACAAAATTGATTTATAAATACTCCAATAATTCCTATAATAAGAGTAATTACAACAACATTTTTAAAGATTTTAAAAGTTTTGCTATTGCTTTGAAAAGTAACACTTTGAGATACCATAGCAGATTGACTATCTTCAAAAGAATTAGAAATAGCATAAAAAATACCATTAACTGCCATAACAAATCCAAAAATATCTACTAAGTTTTCTTGATCTTTGGTAAAATAACTGTCTATCATAGCAAGAATAATGAGTTTACCAATTTCATAAGTAGATTTGGCAATAATTAATGTTACTGCTAATTTCAGGATAGTTTTTACTGTTCGTTTAGAAAAGACTAGGTTTTTAAATTGCAACTTAAAAATATTTTTAGAACTAAACATACAATAAAAAGTTACCAAAGTAAGCAATAAATTAGCAATTAAATCAGCTAGGGCTAAATCAATTAAATTAACTTGATTTTGTTTGATTGCTTTAAAAGCAAAAGAAATACTAATTCTTGTAATAATAAGACAAATATTAAGGATTAAGACAAATCTAGTTTTTTCCTTGGCGCGTTCTAATCCAATAAAAACTGCATTCATAGTAATAGCTACAAAAGTAATTAAAATAAGATAATAATATGTAAGTCCATTTTGGCTATGATAACTTTTATTTAAAAATATATCTCCAAATGGAGCTGGTAAAAGGACACCTAAACCCAAAACCACTAAAAAGAATAAAGAAGAAATAATTGCCAATAAAAAAGCTAGGGTAGCGTATTGTTTGGCTTTAGTAAAATTCTTTTTTTTGTATTCTCTAGCTACTAAAATAACACCTGCTCCACCTAAAGCTATAGCAACACTTTGCAAAATTTTTTTAATTTGTGCCATATAAGAGATGGTTTTATCTAAATTGGTGCTGGAATTGGGTTGGTTCCCAATAATATAAAAATCAATGGATACGGATAATTGTTGAAATAACAAATAAATAGCAATGGGAAAAGTAAGAATAATTAAATTGATCCAAATAGGTCTTTTAAATGATTTAGGGGTTTGGTTGGCAGGTTTGGAAGGGTGTGGCAAATGATTTTTTTCAATAGACATAAATATACTCCGTTTTATTTTTTTAGTATTTATATCAAAATCAATTGTAATTTATTTGGGGTTTGGGATTTGGAAGTACAAAAATTAATTTTGATAAATACAATATTTTATTCTACAATCATTTTACAACAATTTAGCTACTACATTAAATAATTCATTTTTTTCATAAGTTTTTTCAAAAAGATCACCAAAAGTAGTGTAATGCAAATTAAGTCCGCAAGTGCCAACAGCACAATTAAAAATGTTTTGTTGCAATAAAGAAACGGCATAACTTCCCATTCTAAAAGCAAGGACTAGATCTTCTGCAGTTGGTTTACCACCTCTTTGAATGTGTCCTAAAACTTGGGCTCTAGTTTCGAAACCACTGTAATTTTCTACCTCTTTGGCTAAACTTGCAACATCAAAAATATGTTCAGTGACAACTACAATAGCATGTCTTTGGTTTGCTTGGCGCAAAGATTTAATTTTTTGGCAAATAGTTTTTTGGGATAAAAGATTTTCGCGAGTAACAATAACGTCTGCTCCTGCAGCAAGTCCACCAAATAAAGCCAAATCCCCTTTGTGGCGTCCCATCACTTCAATAATACTGCATCGGTTGTGAGAAACAGAAGTATCGCGCAATTTTTCAATGGCATCTACAATATTATTGAGAGCAGTGCTAAATCCAATAGTAAAATCAGTGGCACAAATATCATTGTCAATGGTGGCTGGCAGTCCTACGCATTTGATGCCAAGTTCGTGCAATTTGGATGCTCCTTTATAAGAACCATCACCACCAATTACAACTAATTTATCAATTCCTAAAGTTTTTAAATTTTGGGCGCATTGCTTGCGAACATCTAAATTATTTTGAAAATCTAAAAAACGAGAAGTTCCCAAAAAAGTACCAGACACATTAAGAACACGAGGAAATGTTTGAGGATTTAAGATTTCGATTTGGTTATTAAAAAGTCCTAAATAACCATCTTTTACGCCGAAAACTTCAAATCCTTGTTTAGCGCTTTCAAAAACTAAAGCACGAATAGCTGCATTCATTCCAGGAGCATCGCCGCCTGAAGTTAACACAGCAATTTTTTTGTTTTCTTTTGTTTTTGTTTTTGCTTTTTGGTTTTCATTTTTCATTTTAAAATTAAGTCTCCTTTATATTTTTGAAATATTGTAAATATTGTTAAATGATTAGTTTGATGAATGTTTTTTAATAAATCCGAGTGCGCGAGTCAAAATTAAAATAAATGAAATAAATAGTTGTTAAATGTTAATAAGTAAAAAAATAGTGTACTTGAAAAAGTTCCAAAGCGTTTAAAAAAAATAATAAAATATAATATGATTAGTTTGGTTTTTGTTTTAACTGTCTTTTTTGTGTCTTTATCCAAATTATAAATTATTATTTTAAGTAAATTTTTAGGTATTTCAAAAACCAACTAATCTTTTTTTATGAAAATTTTTATGAAAAAACTTTTTATGCTAGTCTTAGAATTTTTTGATTTATTAACAGCTACATTTAAATTGTATACGATTTAATCAAATATTGCAATTAAAACGTATTATTTTTGTTCTTTTTGTAAAAATTTTGTGATATTGGGGGCTTTTTCGCAAAATAAAACAAAATATTGCAACAAATATTTATTGGCTAAAATAAATAAAACAATTGAAAAATAAGTTTTCAAAAAAATAATGAAGTTGTTTTTTTGGAATAATTTTATTAGCTTTTTGGATTTGGATTTCCTTTTTTTAGTTGTTTTTTATCTTTGGGAGTAGCAAAAATATTAACACTTATTTTTTTATATGTTATACTTAAAGAGTAGTTAAGAAAACAATTTGCAGTTATTTTAGATTTAATAAGCATTTTTTTGTTATGTTTTTTCATCAAATGATTGCTAAAAGAAAACAAAAACTTTAACCAATTAAACCTAAAATCTTTTTTTGAAAACCTTTAAAAATCCTTAATTACAAATCCTTAAAATAAAGGCAAAAATGTTTGTTTGAAAAATAATTAATTTTTACCTTGACAAAAAAGATACAAACAAACACTTTTAAAACTGCAAAAAATAACTGCCATTTGTTTTTTAAATTTATACTTTTTTGCACAACAAATGCAATAAAAATAAATATAATAATTTATCAATTTATTTCAATTAATTTCAAATCAAAAGGAAGGTTTTTTAAATAAATGACGAAAAACAAAGTAATTAATAAAAAAGATAAAATAAGTAGGCTTGTTTTGGAGGGAAACTTATTAAAAGCTTTATGGATTATTTCTTTGCCTATTATTGTTTTTAATGTTTTTAAAGCTTGTTTCGGTAGTGTTGATACTTTTTTTGGAGCTGGTCTAGAAGGAGCAACCCAAAGCTACATTCAATTTTCCAAATCCGCTCAAAGCATTGTAGAAGCAGTAGGAGTTTGTTTAGGAATTACAGGAGTTGCATTAATTTCGCGCGAAGTGGGTAAAAATAAAAATGTCAAATCTTTAAAAGCTCGTAAAATAGCATCTAGCGTTTTTGTTTTGTTATTCATAGTAAGTTTGGTTGTAGCTTGTGTTATGATTGGTTTTTCCAGCCCTATTTGTAGTCTTTTTTTAAAGGAAAAAGTAATTAACGGAGTACCAAAGGCAATAACAACTGAGGAAAAAAATCTTTGCATTAACGCTTTTAGATTACAAATGTTGGGCACTATTTTAGCTGCTATTAATGTTTTCTTTTTAGGAATTGAAAGAATTTTGGGAAAACTTAAAAAAATTTTGGTTCTAAACTGTATTATGATGGGTTTAAAAATTGGATTAAGTACTTTATGTTTTGGCATCAAAGTCATTGGTTTAGAAGCGTTGTGTCCCAATGTTTTAGGGTTGCAAACAGCTTCATGTCTTGCTTATTTATTTATTACAATAGTTGCTTTTTTCACTCTTTTTAACAAAAAAAATCCTTTATTTTTAAGTTTAGGCGATTTTTCTTTTAAAACTTTTTTCCAAGACAAAAAATTACTTAAAACTATTTTGAAATTAAGTATTACTTTAACAATAGGCAAATTTATTTATGAAGGCGGAAGAATGTTTACCTTATTTATGGTAGATAGCACATTTGATAAACCATTTTTAGCTGGAACTCCTTTCGAATTTAAAGGTTTGGGCGGCTTAGGTGCAATTGGAGTTGCTGATAGCATTATTACTTTATTTGCTCAAATATCGTTTTCGTTAAAAGAAGGACAATTAATGATTGTTTCTGAAAACTTAGGGAACAAAAATAACAAAAGAGCAATTAAAACTTTAATGCTTGTCTCATTTTGTTGTTTTTTAGTATTTGCAGTTACTTATTTAATTTGTGCTCCTAAAGAATATTGTGGGCTTGGTTTTGGTGATGATTTATGCTTATTTTTTAAAAATTTAGGCAAAGAAAAAAAAGACCAAATGACATTAGATATGTTTCATGCAAAAAACCCAGAATTTAAGTCCTTTTTGTTGGGTGCTCTTTTAACAACTTGTCTATTAACTAATCAATTAGAAGTTTTTTCTACTTTCTTAATTGCAGCTAAACAACCTAAATATGATTTGTTGTTAAGTTTTGGTCGTGTTTTTCTTTTCAGAATACCTGCCCTTTATTTCTTTAGAAATGTTTGGTTTGGAAATGAAGAAAAAACAAGCATTAAAATAAATAATGCATATGGATTTGCCAATTTCAGTGCTAATTTCATTATGTTAATGTTTATGGTTTTTGTATGTGTTCGTTTTGTATATAAATTAAAAAAGGAAAAGCAACCAAAAAGTTTTAAATAAATTCATAAATTAAAAAAGACTATCAATCGATAGTCTTTTTTGTTATATAAATGACTTGAAAATATTGTAAATATGAAATAAATTTTTTATGTTTTTCATTGAAAAAACTTAAGTTTTTTTAATTTTAACAATATTTTTACATTCAGGAAAGCGACTGCAACCTAAAAAATTACCATAGCGTCCTTTTTTGATGAGTAAAGGAGCGTTGCATAAATTACATTTTTGATCGGTTTGCATAGAAGGATTTGTTTCTACAGAACTTGATTTTTCTTTTAAAGAAACAATATTTTTACATTCAGGAAAGCGACTACAACCTAAAAAAATACCATAGCGTCCTTTTTTGATGAGTAAAGGGGCATTGCATAAATTACATTTTTGATCGGTTTCGATATCTTTTGGTTTTTCTAATTTTTGATCGGCTATTTGATAAAGTTGTTTGAAAGCATCATAAAATTCTTGCAATAATTCTTTATTATTAACTAATCCTGAAGAGATTTTATCTAAATTTTCTTCCATTTTGGCAGTATATTTAACATCAATAATTTGTTTGAAAAACAATTCTAAGTTTTTAGCAGTCAAAATTCCTTGTTCGGTAGGAACAAAACGTTTTTCTACTAAATCAACATAAATTCTTTTTTTGAGGGTAAAAATGATTTGAGAGTAAGTAGAAGGCCTTCCAATATTTAGTTTTTCTAAAGTTTTAATCAAAGTGGATTCAGAAAAGCGTGCTGGAGGATTAGTAAATTTTTGTAAATTTTGGATTTCTTGAGGCAAATAAGTTTCATTTAATTTAAAGGAAGGAATAATTTTGTCTTTGGTGCCATCTTGCAAAATTTTTTGATAGCCATCGAAAGTTTTTATCAAACCTTCAGTTAAAAAAAGATGGTTTGCAACTTCAAAAAAAACTTGGGTTTTTTGAAATATGGCAGGTGTCATTAAAGAAGCCAAAGTTCTTTGATAAATAAGTTTATAGAGTTTATTTTCGTATTTATCAAGATGAGGGGCTAGGCTTTCAGGCGTTTTGGATAAATCAGTGGGTCTTATAGCTTCGTGAGCGTCTTGCGACTGAGCTTTTTTATTGGTTTTGTAAGTACCTAAATATTCTTTGCCATATTGTGTTTTAATTAATTTTTGAGCATCTTTAACAAAGCTGTCTGCAAGTCTTTGCGAATCTGTTCTCATATAAGTAATTAACCCTATAGATTCACCTAAAATATCAACTCCTTCATAAAGTTTTTGAGCAACTCTCATAACTTGATTAGAAGTTATATTTAGGCTGTTGATGGCTTCTTGTTGCAGGGTAGATGTAATAAAGGGTGGTTTGGGTGATTGTTTGGCTTCTTTTTGTTTTAATTCTTTAACTAAAAAGGGTTTATCTGTGATTTGTTGGACAATTTTAAAAGCTTCTTTGGCTTTGGTTTTGCCTTTGTAAGGATTTTGGTATTCTGCTTGAAAATCTTTAAAAAAAGCAGTAATAATATAGTATTCTTCAGGGACAAAAGCTTTTATTTTTTCTTCTAAATCAACAATTAATTTAAGGGCAACTGATTGCACTCTTCCTGCTGATTGTGATTTGAGTCTCCTTACCAAACGCGACAGTTTAAACCCAATAATACGGTCTAGCATTCTGCGAGTTTCTTGTGAAAACACTAATAGTTCATCGATTTTGCGAGGTTGTTGCAAAGCTTTTAAGACTGCTTCTTTGGTAATTTCTCGAAAAACAATTCTATTAGTTTTTTGGGGGTCTAAATTAAGAATTTGTGATAAATGCCAAGCAATTGCTTCTCCTTCGCGATCAGGATCGGTTGCTAATAGCACTTCTTTGCCTTTAGTTTTTTGGATAAGAGTTTCTACGATATTGTCTTTTTCTTTGATAATGCTGTATTTAGGAATAAATCCTTTTTCGATGTCAATTCCCATTCTGTCTTTTCCTTTTAGCGACAAATCTCTAATATGACCTTTGGAAGATAAAATTAAAAATTCGTCATTTAAAAAACGGCTTAAAGTTTTGGTTTTAGCAGGAGATTCTACTATAATAACTTTTGATTTCATTTTTTGGGCTCCCTCAATTAAAAGATATGGTTAGTTTGGGTAATTAATTGTTTTGCGTTTCTATTTTTTGGTTTGGTGGTTGGTTGGGTTTTAGAAAAGTTTTTCAAAGAGAGATAAAACATCTAAGTCAAAATTTAATTTCCCTAAGTTACCTTGCCTTATTTCTTGCAATAACATTTGATAAACTCTAGATTGATCAACTTTTTGATTTTTAGTATAAATATTTCTTTTTTGTCCGATAATATCAACTAAATTAGGGTTAGATAAGTCATTTTGGTCTAAATTGAAGCGTTTTTGCAAATTGGTACCATAATGTTTTATAAGATAGCAAAGTGCGTGAATACCTAATTTTTCTAAAGGTAAAATGGAATCTTTAAAGCAGCCTGCAAGTGCTAATGCCAAACTTATGCGAGGATCAGAAAAATTGTGCCACAAAACTCCTGGAGTATCCAAAAACTGGATATTGGGTTTAGCAATGTCAATCCATTGAATGCGTTTGGTAGTGCCTGCTAAATTAGCTGTTTTTAAAACTTTTTTTTGGGCAAAACTGTTAATTAAAGTTGATTTGCCAACATTGGGAGTTCCTACAATCATAGCTTTAATGTTGGGAGTTTGGGTTGCTATTCTTCTAGATTTAAAAAGGGGATTTTTGGCTTTGATTGTTGTTAAAGCTTTTTGATATATTTCTTGAAGTTTAGGGGATTTGATAGCATCAATTGTTAAAACAGGAATTTGTTTTTTGTGATAATTAGCGATAAAATTATTGATTTTACAAGGATCAGTTAAAGAAAATTTATTTAGCAAAATAAGGAGGGGTTTTTGGCGTTGGTTAATTAAAGAAAAAATTTGAGAATTGAGGCTTGAAAGAGGAATTCTTGCATCCAAAATTACTAAAACAATATCAACCAAGGATAAATTATTTTTAATTTGGTCAAAAGTTTTTTTCATATGACCAGGAAACCAATTAAATGCTTTCATTGTTAAACCTATTTCTTTTGTTAAGTAAATTACTCTTTTTCGCTTTGATCTGCACTTACTTTAGAGATAGTATCTAAAACTTTTTGTAGATCTTTTTCGAGGTCTTCTTCAGTTTCAAAAATCTTTTTACTATAAATTTTATAAACTTCTTCGCCTGTAATTGCAATCAAAGAAACTCCTATTTGATGATAAATAAGTTCTAAGGGTTTGTCAAAAATTATTTTTTTAAACCAATGAAAAGGATTGAAAAAATTTCTGATATTATTAAAAGTATTAGTTACTTTGGTAACTTTTTGATACTTTTGAATCATGTTTTTTTTAACAACTATTTCTCTAATTACAAAGATTCTTTTTAAAGTCATTTTGCGAAACATTCTCAAAATTTTGTTTTGAAATACTTTGTCAAATCTTTGATTTATGTAAAAAATCAAAATAAGACTTTCATCAATGGTAAGTTCCAGATAGGGATATTTGGAGCTGGGATAAAATTGGATTGAGATTTCTAAAATTAATTCTTGGATAGAAGTTATCAAAAAATTCCCAAAATTGCCTTTATCTTTTTTCATTTTTTCTTTGAAATCTTTTTTCTTAGCTTCAATTAATTTAATTATTTCTTGTTGACTAACATCTGTTTTTTCTAGTCTATGAGCTGCTAAAGTTTTTTTCACACTACACAAAGAAAGAAGACAATAAATAAAAGAGCTTAAAATAACACCAGAAAGAATACCCATAAAGAAAGTATTAAAAAAAGCAAATTGTTTTGTTATGTTGAAAAATTTTTCCCAAAAAGACACAATATCATCATCCTTTTTTTATTTTTTATAATTTTTATAAACGGATTCAAATCGCAAAACACTATATAAAGGCAAAATGTAGATGACATGAACTACCTATAATTATATAATAAACAAAGAAATTAACAAACACAATTTATAAAAATATATAAGAAAAGGGCTTAAATGTGGTGGATAAAACAAAAAAGCAGTTTAAAACTGCAAAAATAAGGTGTTTTATTTATTGTTGTCTCTTGATAAATAAAGTCCTGTTTCAGTATTGATAATAATTTTTTCTCCAATATTGATAAAAAGAGGAACTTTAATTACTAAACCTGTTTCTAAAGCGGCATCTTTTAAAGAATTAGTTTTGGTATCTCCTTTGGCTCCAGGTTCGGTGTAAGCTACTTTAATAGAGATTTTGTCAGGTAAAGTGATACCTACAATTTCATCATTTTCATAAAAAATAATATCTACTAAAAGCCCTTCATAAAGATATTTAAGAAAATCTTTTAATTGATGTTTGTTAATTTCTAATTGTTCGTAATTTTGAGTATTCATAAAAATATAATTATCTTCCAAAGCATAAAGAAATTGCATCTTAATTTTAGTAATTAAGGCAGGCTGCACTTTGATACCAGCGTTAAAAGTGTAGTCAATGACACTACCTGTTCTTAGGTTTCTTAATTTGGTTCTTACAAATGCAGCACCTTTACCAGGTTTGACATGTAAAAATTCTAGGATTTGATAAATTTGGTTGTTGAATTTAATGGTTTGTCCAGTTTTAAAATCGTTTGTATTAATCATATTTCTAATTACTTTCTTATTTTTTGGAATTGTTTTCGTTGGTTTAATTGTTTAATGTTTAATCAGTTTTTAAAAAATCGTTAATAAGGCAAATAGTGGTTTTTTCTAAATCAGGGGATAAGGCATCTAGAATGATGGGCTTAATTTGATTTTTAAACCAAGTTTTTTGGCGTTTGGCATATTGCATAGTTTTTTGAATAATTAAGGTTTTGGCTTGGTCTAAAGTTATTTTTCCTTCTAACAAAGCTTTAATTTCACGATAACCAATAATATTAAAATTGGGGTTTGGAAAATGAGTTTGAATTTGGTTAACTTCTTCTATAAAACCTTGTTTTAACATTTGTTCCAATCTTAAAATAACTCTTTTTTTCAAAATTTGTCTATCAATATCGAGATAAAAAATTAGCGAAGAATATAGAGAATTGTGTTTTTTATTTTTTTGTGACCTTAAAGTGCCTTCAAGTAAATCTTGATAAGCGCTTAGGATGCGACGAGGATTTTTTAAATCTAGGTTCGCAATTAATTGAGGATCTTTTTGTTTAATAAAATCAATCATATTTTCTATTGCAGGTAAAGAAGTAGGTGGCAAAAACAAAGATTTAGGAGTTAATTCATAATCAAAAAGAGCTGATTTAAGATAAAGCCCGCTACCACCCACAAATAAAGGAAGGGGCGTTTCTTCGATTTTTTTGCGGGCATCTTTTTGAAAATGATAAATACTGTAATTTGTTCCAGGAGCAAGAAAATCTAAAAGATGATGTTTAATTCCTTGGGCTTCTTCGAGAGTTATTTTAGCAGTTCCAATATCGTATTTTTGATACATTTGAAGAGAATCGCAATTAATTATTTCTAAATTAAATTTTTTAGCTATTTTAATAGAAAGGCTAGTTTTTCCTGAAGCGGTAGGACCTGTAATAGCGATTACTTTTTTCATAATTTTCCTTTATGAGGGTAGAAGTGTTTTGGGGTTATTAAATATTTTCCAAAATATAAAATCATTATAAATTTATATGGAAAAGTTATGTTTGGTATAATAATTTAAATAATTAAAAAACCAGAATAAAATAAAAAAATGCAAAGCGTTAAAAAACAAAAAAAATTAAAGTGATACATAAGATAATTTTGATTATTTTTCGCTTAGTTTTCATAAAACAAATTTTATTTCATTCTGATAAATTAATCTTTTCAATAGTTTTGTGAGGTTTAAGAGTGACAAGTAAACCGTTTAATTGTCTTTTTCCTTCGGCATTAGGTCTTGAAACAACACGATTTCCTAAAAAAGATTGAATTATAGGTTCTTTTTCTTTACCAATGACGCCGTCCTTGCGCTCCTGTCATTCCTGCATCAGAAATATAAAGAGTATTGTGGGGAAAAAGGCGTTCGTCGTTAGTTTGGACATGAGTGTGAGTGCCTACAATAGCATCAATTCTACCATCAAAATAATGAGTTAAAGCAATTTTTTCACTAGTGGCTTCGGCATGAAAATCCAAAGAAAGAAAAATCATATTTAGCTTTATTTTGTTCCAAAACATTATCAATAGTTTTGAAAGGGCAACGCAATTTGGAGTTAATAAAAACACGTCCTAAAGCATTCATAACTAAAATTTTTTTATCTTCGCAATCAATAATTTTATAACCTTGCCCTAATTGTTGGGTGTCATTGATGGGGCGAATTACATTTGATTTGTCAATAAAATTTTTAATTTGTTTATTTTTCCAAACATGGTTTCCCATAGTCATCAAATCAACACCTAATTTTTGTAATTTTTTATAAATTTTAAAACTTAAACCTTTGCCATTATCAGCGTTTTCAGCATTGGCAATAATGAGGTTAGGTTTGTAAGTTTCTTTTAAAAAACCCACTTTTTCGGCAAAATAACTAATTCCTGGGTTTCCGTAAATATCTCCGATAAACATTATTTTCATGAATTAATTATCTCCTTTGGTGGATTATAATTTAGCCATTTCCACAGCTCTGGTTTCTCTTATAACAGTAACTTTGATAACACCATTGTAACTAATGTCTTTTTCAATTTGTTCTTTAATGGTGCGGGCAGTTTGGAAAATAAAATTGTCTGCGATTTTGTCTGGTTCAACGATAACACGAATTTCGCGCCCAGCTTGAATAGCATAAGATTTGGCAACTCCTTCTGTTGCATTAGCAATAGTTTCTAATTTGGTTAGTCTTTGGATGTAGTTTTCTACTGATTCTTTTCTGGCTCCTGGTCTAGCGGAAGACAAGGTGTCTGCTATTGCAACTAAAACAGCGATAATTGATTGGGGTTCTTGGTCTTCATGATGAGAGGCAATAGCGTCGATAACTTCTTTTTTTTCTTTGTATTTGGAAGCAATAAAAACGCCAATTTCTACGTGGCTTCCTTCCATTTCGTGGTCTAGAGCTTTACCGATGTCATGAAAAAGTCCTGCTCTTCTTGCAAGAATTTCGTTTTCGCCAATTTCAGAGGCAAGTTTACCAGCTAAAAAAGCTACTTCCAAAGAATGTTTCAAAACATTTTGACTGTAACTAATGCGGAAGTGCAGTTTTCCCAAAATTTTAATTAAGTCGGGGTGCACTTCGCCGATTTTAGTAATAAAAGCAGCTTCTTCGCCCATTTCTTTAATAAAATTGTCTACTTCTATGGTTGAAGTTTCTAAGGCTTTTTCGATGCGAGAAGGATGAATTCGCCCATCAGAGACCAAAAATTCTAAAGTTTTTTTGGCAATTTCTCTTCTAATCGGGTCAAAACTACTTAAAATAATGGTGCAAGGGGACTCATCAATAATTAAGTCTACTCCGGTTAAAACTTCCAAAGACTTAATATTTCTGCCTTGGCGCCCAATAATCCGTCCTTTCATATCTTCGTTAGGAATGTTAACAACGCTAATATTTTTTTCTCCTGTAATATCGCCAGCATATTTTTGCATGGCTAAAACTAAAAGAGTTTTGGCTTTTTTAGATGCTTCGCTTTTGGCTTTTTCTTCTTCTTGTTTAATATATGACATCATTTCATAAGTGGTTTGGTCTCTTGTTTCTTTCATTATGATTTGTCTGGCTTGATCTTGCGTTAAGGAAGCTATTTTTTCTAATTGTTGTTTTTGGGTGTTTAAAATTGTTTCTTGTTCTTTGATTTGTTGTTCTAGGTTTTTTTTAGTATGGCTAATTATTTGTTGTTCAGAATCTAAATGCTCTTCTCTTTTATTGAGGCTCTCAGTTCTGTTGTTAAACAATTCTTCACGACGATTATTTTTGGATTCTAAATCAACAATTGTGTTGGTTCTTTGTTCTAAATCCAGTTCTAATTTTTGTCTTAAAGAAGTTATTTCTATTTTGGCATTACGCATCATTTCTTGTTCGCGTTGTTGCAAATCTTTTTCTTTTTCTTTTAGTTTGTCGTCAAATGCTTGTTTTTTTTCTTCTAATTTCTTTTGATTAAAAAAAGAATACAAAAAATAGCCGATAATTGATCCACAAATTAAAGCAAAGACAAGAAGGGAACAATCCATTATACAATGAGTTCGCCAATAATCACCTTTCATATCCTTGATACCTTTCTTTTGGGGGGGTTAACAAATGTAAAATCATTGTTTTACCTCTTTTTCTTTTTGAATTTAGTTTAATGATTTGTAATGCAAAACAAAAAATAAAAAAATAGGGGAATTAGATTTTTTGATGCAATTTTGTCATTAAAACGATAAATAAGTTTGTTTTTTAAAATATTGATAATTAATTTAGAATTAATTTTGAATGGGGCGGGTTGGAAGTTTTATTATTTTTTTTAATTTGTTCAGTACAAAATTTCATCGTGAAATGAAAAAATAAAAATGTATAAATTGGGTTTAAAAAAAATAATAAAGTTTGGTTTGCGAAAAACAATTCAGCAAAAACCATGCAAAAAACAATGGTTCTGTGATGAATAGTGGCAAAAATAAAAAAACTGAAAAGCTAACCTTAAAAAGATTAGCTTTTGTAATGAAAAATATTTAATTATTATATATTATTATGTGCTAGCAAAATATTTGAATTTATTAATATAATTAATAATCAAGCTTTTCTTTGTGATTGGTTTTTATTTTGCGAAAGGCTTTTGCTAACGGTGCTTGATAATTTATTAGAAAAAGTTTCTAGTGATTGAGATACTTTCGGAGATTTTATAACTTTTTCAACAATTTCTCCTGATCTTTCAATAAATACATCTTTCAAAGATTTTTTTTCTAAAATCGAAGGGGCTGGGTTTGGGTTTTGTGTTTCATCAGAAAATTGCATTTGTTCAATAACTTCATCAGAAGATGACCCTTGAGGAGATTCTTCTTCTAAAGAAAAAAATATAATAATAGGAATGGCAAGTAATATCAAAATAAAAACGCTAGTAATAATGATTTGCTTGGAAGTAAATTTAAAAATAAAATGATATCCTTTGGTTGTTGAATAAAAATCATGCCAAAACTCAAAATATCAAAATAAAGAATAATAAATAATATAAATTGGATTTGAATGCATAATTTTTTGATTTTAATTTGGATTTAAAAATATAGGTAATTTTAATAATTTAATTAATGAAATATATAAGATACTAAATAAAAAAAATAGTATCCGTAAATATTATATAATAACTCAAAAAAGTATTTGCAAAATAATGTTAAAATAATGTCAAAAAGGAGTTAAAATAATGATTTAAAAATCTATCTTTTCATTTTTGATGTTGTTTTTGGAATTGTTATTTTCTTTTTTGCGAACTTCTAACAATTTTTGATAACGTTGCTCTAAGGTTTTTTCTTTTTTTTGAATATCTTCAATCACTTTGAGAACTTTTTCCAAAGCCGCTTTCAAATCATAAATAAAGACTTTATCAAAATTTTTCATCGCTTGTAGAACATTTTCAATACATTCAAGTTTTTCTTCGTTGTTTTGAACACTTTCGAAAATTTGAAAATAATAATCAACTGAATTAAGAATAGCAAGTAAAATCGAAGGACTTGTAATGATAACATTGCGTTTAAAAGCATATGATATTATTTCAGGATCGCAATTAATTTGGGCAAAAATACTTTCAGAAGGAATAAACATAATGGCATAAGGGCAGTTGTCTTCTTTGCTGACGTATTTTTGAACTTCTTTAATTCTTTCTTTAACGTGAAATAAAAAGCGACTCTTTAATTCTGTTTGGTTGGAAGTGGCGTTAATATAGGCTAGAAAATCTGTGGTAGGAAACTTCGAATCAATAGGAATTTGAACAAATTTACCATAACCTTTACACATCACATCAACTTTAAGACGATTGCCGTTATTGTTTGTTTTTTTCATTAAATATTGTTTTTCAAAAACTAATTTATCTTTAAAATGAGAAACATTTTCCAAAACGCGTGCCAACAAAAATTCTCCAGCTTGTCCTGTTTTATCGTTTTGGCACAATAATTTATGAATGTTTTGCACTTCTTGAAAACCACTTGCATTTTGTTCTCTTAAAACTTTTAAAGAATTTTCCAGATTAATTGTTAAATGTTGGCGAGTATCTTTAATTTCTTTAGTTAAACTATCTTGACTTTGATTAGTTAAATTGTTAATTTTATCATCCAAACGACAAATAACCCTAGATTCTGACTCTAAAAAAGCTTGTTTCACAAAATCTTGGATATTGACTTGCGTTTTTTTCGGTTTGGCAACAAAAAAATAAATAATGAAAGTTACACTACCCAAAATAAGAATCAAAATAACGGATAAAGTTAAGATTAATAAAAAAACAATTTGATCTTGAGGCATTTATTTTGTTATTCCTTTTTCTTTTTTTCTTTTTTAATGTCTTTTAGCTTTAGGATGCATTAAAGTTGATATAAAAAAATACAAAAAATAAAAAACAAAACAAAAATAAAAAAAGGGTTATTATTGAGATTTCTTCTTTAAATATTTTTAATATTTATTTCTTATTTGAAAAACAAATAACATACATAAAATAAAAATGTGTGAAAATGTTTGGGACAAAAAAATAAATATTAAAAATAAATATAAATGACTAAGTGCTAAATTACTAAATTAAGGGACATGGTGCAAAAAATAAAAGATAAACTGGCGTTTGAGAAGGGATTCGAACCCCCGACCGACGGCTTAGAAGGCCGTTGCTCTATCCAGCTGAGCTACTCAAACAAACATACAACAAATATTATACTATAAAATCATTGTTTTGGACAAAAAAAAGCAATTAAAGTAGTGAAGATAGTTTCTTTATTTAAATCCTCAAAGAAAAAACGATCCAAAAGTCATTAAATATCTATTAAATAAAAAAAGTTTGCACAAATACATAAAAAAAGTATATAATAATAATGTTGATTTTTAATTTCTAAATAATTTCTAAATAATTTCTAAATAATTTCTAAATTAAAACAAAAAATACAAAATTTTTTAAAAATGTTTTCAAGAAAAAAATAATTTACAAATCACAAAAAACATTAACGAAAGACAAGTATTTTTATCCAACAAAACTAAGGTAGCCTTTTCAAACCTTATCATTCAACAATAAGAGACGAATTTGGTCAGGTCTTGATTGAAGCAGCCATAAGTTATTTTTATTGTGTGGAAGATAGGGTTTGAAAAGGTTATTTTTAATATAAAAGACCCAAAAAACAATTTTTAAACAACAATTCAATGCATAAAATTAAAAAAACAAAAAAATAAATTTTTATTAATGAATTTTGGCAAAAATACTTTCGAAAAATAACAATTTCACAATTAAAAAATAAAGGAAAAGGAGCAATCATATGAATTTTTCATTTTTTCAAAAAGAAAAAGAATTTAAATTATTAACTAATATTTACAACTCTTTACAAGGAGAACCATTTTTAACCCAAGAAACAACATTAAAAGGAAAAGAAACCAAAGTAGAATTTTATTATTTGGATCAAAGCAAATATTATAGTACTCTTTTTCAATCACGCCAATTTGCTGTTTGGACTGCTGATAAAGGAGTGTGCCGCCTTTTGGTTGAAAAAAAATATTACGAAGAATTTGGAGCTTTTTATCAAAAAGATATAAACGATATGTGGCTAGATTTTATATGGCAGATTTTCCAAAAAGAAGCTACTTTAATCAAAACAATAAAATTTTTATTTGTGGCAGTTTTAGTGCCTATTTTATTAAATGCTTTTTTGCTTAGTGGACAAATTTCTGTTTGGTTAAGAATTCCTGCTTTTGTTGTATTGATATCTTCTTCTTTTTCTATGAATTATTGGATGAAAAACCAACAAAAAAAATTACACATATTTAGAGATAAAAAATTACAAGAAACATTGGACAAAATCCAAGAAACATTAGGAATAGAACTTTACGAATCATTAAAAGAAAAACAAAAACAATTCAATCCAACTTTTGTTGAACCCAAATCCGACCAAAATCCCAATGAAGACACCCCCAAAAACAAAGACAACACAATAGACGAAATAAACGAATTAAATTAAACAAATGATAAATAAATGATTATAAAACCCAAAAAACAATCAAGAAAGGTACTCAAATGATCTACGATAGCATTGTTATTGGAGCAGGACATGCAGGTGTTGAAGCTGCTTTAATATTGGCAAAAAAACATAATACTTTACTCATTACAGGCTCCTTAAAACAAGTTGCTTCCTTACCTTGCAATCCTTCTATCGGAGGTCCTGCCAAAGGTGTTGTAGTACGTGAAATAGATGCTTTAGGTGGTGTTATGGCAAAAGCTGCAGATCTTGCACAAATTCAGATCAAAATGCTTAACTCTTCCAAAGGTCCTGCAGTAAGAGCTTTAAGAGCTCAAATTGATAAATTAGAATATCCTCAAATTATTTTCGAAATATTACAAAAAACCCTCAATTTAACTCTATTGGAAGGGCTCGTAAACAATCTAGTCATCCAAAACAACCAAGTTCAAGGAGTCTGTCTTATTGATGGAACAAAAATTAATGCCAAAACTGTCATTATCACTACAGGAACTTATTTAGCAAGCCAAATTTTAATTGGAGATACCAAAAAATCCTCGGGACCTAATGGCGTTCCTACAACTTACGGTATCAGCACTCAATTAAAAGAATTAGGTTTTGAAGTTATTCGTTTAAAAACAGGCACACCACCAAGAGTTAAAAAAAACAGCATTGATTATAGCCAAACCAAAATACAAATGGGAGATAATTTAGAACAAATATTTAGTTTTGTTCCCCAAACAAATCAAAGACCCCAAGAACCATGTTTTTTAACTCACACCAACCAAACCACCCACCAAGTTATCCAAAAACATTTAAACCAATCAGCTATGTATGGAGGTTATGTTGAAGGCACAGGCCCTCGTTATTGCCCTTCTATCGAAGATAAAGTAGTAAGATTTTGTGATAAAAACAGTCATCAAATTTTTATTGAACCAGAAAGCCTATCTTTGGATGAAATGTATCTACAAGGACTTTCTACCAGCATGCCTCAACACGTTCAACACGAAATCCTTAAAACTATTCCAGGATTACAAAACGCCCAAATCACTAAATATGCTTATGCTATCGAATACGATGCTTTTAATCCCAACCAACTCAAACACAGTTTAGAGACTAAAAAAATCCAAAATCTCTTTTTAGCAGGACAAATGAACGGCACCAGCGGTTATGAAGAAGCTGCTTGTCAAGGGCTTATGGCAGGAATTAATGCTTCTTTAAAACTCCAAAATAAACCTCCTTTTGTGTTAAAAAGAAATGAAGCCTATATTGGTGTTTTGATCGATGATTTAATCACTAAGGGCGCCAAAGAACCGTACCGTCTTTTGACATCACGCGCGGAATTTCGTTTATTATTAAGACACGACAATGCCGATTTGCGCCTCAAAGATTACGGATATCAACTAGGTTTGATTGATGAAAAAGATTATAACAATTTTCAAAACAAAAAAGCTAAAATCAACCTTTTATTAGAAAAAAGCAAAAATTATGAAATTTTAGTTAATTCAGATAATCTATCTTATTTAAAACAACAAAAATCAGCTAGTCTTGGAGAAAAAACCACATTAGCACAACTACTAAAAAGACCAGAATTAAATTTTTGCACTTTACAACATTTTTTACAGGAAAAAGCAGATAAAACCATTTATGAACAAGTAGAAATACAAATCAAATACGAAGGTTATATTGCTAAAGCCCAAAAAGAAGCTCAAAAATTAGCAAGGTTAGAACAAAAAAAAATTCCTAGCAAAATCAATTACGCAGATATTAAAAATTTATCAAAAGAAGCTCAAGAAAAACTTGATTTAATCAAACCCCAAACTTTAGGACAAGCAACAAGAATATTAGGAGTCAATCAAGTTGATATTTCGATTTTATTAGTTTATTTGGAAAAACATCATGCTTTACTTTGAATCATTAAAAGACAAATTTGCACTCAACGAAAAGCAATTAAACAAGTTTGTTTTTTACTATGAATTTTTAAAACAAGAAAACCAAAAAATGAACCTTACTTCTATAATATCTTTATCTGATGTTTGCTATAAACATTTTTATGATTCTTTAATTTTAAAAGAAATATTTAACTTTAATACTGTAACTAATCTTTGTGATGTTGACTCGGGTGCTGGCTTTCCTAGCTTTCCTTTAAAAATTCTTTTTCCTCATTTAAAAATTGTAATCATTGAATCATCTTTAAAAAAAATCAATTTCTTAAAACAATTATCAAGCCATTTGGAATTAGATAATATATGTTTTTTTCACCAAAGAGTAGAACAATATGACATAGCCAAAAATGGCAGTTATGATTGTGTTGTTGCTCGCGCTTTGGCTAGATTGGAACTTATCTTAAAATGGTGTGTTCCTTTAGTGAAAAAAAAGGGTTATTTTATTGCTATGAAAGGTAAAAACTTTCAACAAGAATTAGAAGCTAGTAAAAAGATAATTAAGCAAATAAGAGTTAAATTAGTTAGTGCAAAAACATTGGAATTACCAATGCAATTAGGAACAAGAACTAATTTATTATTCCAAAACGAATAAAAAAGGTAATATAATAAAAAAAAGATCACGAATATTCGTGATCTTTTTTATTTTCTTTCTTGACCAAATAACCTTAGCAAAATTAACATTATTCTTAAAAAAATTTCAATTAAAGTTGTTGCAAAAGCCAAAGAAACTTGCCATTCATATTTTTTAGGCATTCCTTGTTTAATCATTTGTTCGGTGTAATCAAAATGAAGTGCTAAAAACATAGATACAAATCCTAACATAATTAAACTAATAGGAAGAGTTAAAAAGCTATTGTAAATAATATTTTCAATTGTCCAAATGCTGCATAAAGACAACACTAAACGAACTATATAAGAAACCACCAAAGCAAAAGAACAATATAGCATAATTTGTCTAAATCTATTTGTTACTTTTATAAAACCTTTATAATAAGCATGGGACATTACAACAAAGACGATAAAGGTTGCAAAAATAGCCATAAAGGCAATTTCAACTAAATTGGCATAAACTAAATTTAGAACAACAAAAATAATTGATAAAATTATTCCTTCTATAAAAGAATAAATTAATCCACAAGCTTTAGAAATTTCAACTTGTTTTAATCCTGCAGAATAAATACCATAATTTAAAAAACCTAACGCAATCATGGAAAAATAAATTGCATGAATATTTAGATTTTTTAATATCGCGGGTTTTAGAATTGGGTAAAAAAACATTGAAGTGATTGCTGTAACACATAAAAGCAAAATTGTTTTTAAAGCAATTCCTTTACGAGTAGCAATATTATTATAAGTAGTTGTTTCAAATAAAGAAAGAAAGTTATTTTTAATTTGGGTAAACGAATTATTTACTTTATTGGATTCCATCTAAACCACCTTTTTAAATTTTATTTATTATTAAAATTAAATTTATTTTATTATTCTTATTATTTAAAAAAATATTTACATCTTTTTTAACTTGCTTAATAAACAAGCACATATATATTTTACCTTTTTTTAAAATTAATTGGAAGATATTTTGCTTTTTTATTGCAAAAAATGACGAAAAGTGGTGTTTTTTTGGTTAGTGTTGTGAAATTTGATAATAAATAGCGTTTTTTTTGACACACAACTAATTTTTTTATAAGTGTTTAAAATGTCATTATTGCCAAATTTGCATCTTTTAGTTGAGTTGGGTTAGATTTGTGGAGTTTTAAAAAGTGATAAAAAGGCAAAAGGGCAAAAAAGGGGCAAAATACAAAATAAAAAATAGTTAAAAAAGATAAAAACCCACATTATGTGGGTTTTATTTATTAATAAGGTTGGGTATAATGAATTTTTAGTTAAGAAGTTTGGAAACTGATCCTGCACCAACTGTTTTTCCACCTTCACGAATAGAAAATTTAGTTCCTTCTTCGATAGCAATTGGGTTGTTAAGGGTAACTACTAATTCAGCGTTGTCACCTGGCATTACCATTTTAACATCACCTTGTAATTCAACTACTCCTGTAATATCTGTAGTACGGAAATAGAATTGAGGACGGTATTGAGAGAAAAAGGCAGTGTGACGTCCTCCTTCTTCTTTAGTTAAAACATAAACTTGAGCAACAAATTTAGAATGAGGCTTAACAGAACCTGGTTTAGCTAAAACTTGTCCACGTTGTACGTCTTCACGGTTAATTCCACGTAATAAAGCTCCAACGTTGTCTCCTGCTTGAGCAAAATCTAGGTCTTTTTTAAACATTTCTACTGCAGTTACAATAGTTTTTCTAGTTTCTTTAAGTCCTACGATTTCTACTTCATCACCAGCTTTTACTTGACCTCTTTCTACTCTACCAGTAACAACAGTTCCTCTACCAGTAATAGTGAAAACATCTTCTACAGGCATTAAGAAAGGTTTGTCAACTTCGCGCACCGGGTCTTCAATGTAGGTGTCTAGAGTTTCGATTAATTCGTTTACTTGAGCAACGTAATGAGCGTCACCTTCTAAAGCTTTTAATGCAGATCCTCTAATAACAGGAATGTCGTCTCCTGGGAAATCGTATTGAGATAATAATTCACGAACTTCCATTTCTACTAATTCTAAAATTTGTTCGTCTGGGGAAAGATCACATTTATTTAAGAAAACAACAATTTTTGGAACACCAACTTGGCGCGCTAATAAAATGTGTTCTCTAGTTTGAGGCATAACACTATCTGCACCAGAAACAACTAAAATAGCAGCATCCATTTGAGCAGCACCAGTAATCATGTTTTTAACATAATCGGCGTGTCCAGGACAGTCAACGTGAGCATAGTGACGTTTTTCTGTTTCATATTCTACGTGTGAAGTTTTAATAGTGATTCCACGTTCTCTTTCTTCAGGAGCATTATCAATTTGATCATAAGCTCTACTTTTAGCCAAGCCACGAGTAGACAAAACTTGGGTAATAGCTGCTGTAAGAGTAGTTTTACCGTG
The DNA here is from genome assembly GCA_000009845.1 of Onion yellows phytoplasma OY-M. Lineage (GTDB taxonomy): Bacteria > Bacillota_I > Bacilli_A > Acholeplasmatales > Acholeplasmataceae > Phytoplasma > Phytoplasma asteris. Next base: position 305,196 of record AP006628.2, on the reverse strand, counting down.
GTCTACGTGTCCAATAGTACCTACATTTAAATGCGGTTTGTTTCGTATAAATTTTTCATTAGCCATTTTTCAAAGGCCTCCTTTTATTATGTTTTAAGGTTTGTTTTAATAAATATATTTACCATTTAAATTTTAACTTATTTTTGGCTTTTCACAACTATTTTGTTAATAAAAATGTTTTTTAGTGTAAGGTTGTCTAAGCTCGTTTTTTAATAATTTCTTCAGTGATGCTTTTAGGAGCTTTTTCATATTTAGCAAATTGCATAATAAAAGTAGCTCTTCCTTGAGTATTGGAACGCAAAACAGTAGCATATCCAAACATTTCAGAAAGGGGAACAAACGCTCTAATAGCAACAGCGTTGGCCCGTGATTCTTGGTTTTCTAATCTACCTCTTCTAGAAGTTAGATCACCAATAACATTTCCTACATAATCGTTGGGAGTAACTACTTCAACGTCCATAATAGGTTCTAAAATGACTGGGTTTCCTTTGGTTTTGGTTTCTTTTAATGCCATGGAAGCAGCAATTTTAAAAGCCATTTCGGAAGAATCGACATCATGGTAAGATCCATCAAATAAAGTTGCTTTAACATCAATAATTTGATATCCAGCTAAAATACCACCAGCAAGAGCTTCTTGAATTCCTTTTTGAACTGCAGGAACGTATTCACGAGGAACTACACCACCTACAATTTTATTAACGAATTCAAAACCTTTTCCAGGATTTGGTTCAAAACGCATCCACACATGTCCGTATTGTCCACGACCACCTGATTGACGAATGAATTTTCCTTCTGTCTCAGTTTCTTGGGTGATTGTTTCTCGGTATGCTACTTGAGGTTCTGTAACATTTGCTTGTACTTTGAATTCTCTTTTAAGACGTTCAATAATGATATCTAAATGAAGTTCACCCATTCCAGCAATAATAGTTTGCCCGGTTTCATGATTGGAAAAAACCTTAAATGTAGGGTCTTCTTCAGCTAATTTTGCAAGGGCAATCCCCATTTTATCTTGGTCAGCTTTAGTTTTTGGTTCTACTGCAATTTCAATTACTGGTTCTGGGAAATTCATTGATTCTAAGACGATGGTTTGTCCTTCTGATGCTAAAGTGTCTCCTGTAGTAGTTGCTTTTAATCCTACAACTGCTAAAATATCGCCTGTGTAGGCTTCTTTTACTTCTTCACGAGAATTAGCATGCATTTGTAATAAGCGTCCAAAACGTTCTTTGGTTCCTTTAGTAGTGTTAGTTACGTAAGAACCAGCTTTAACTGAACCTGAATAGATACGGAAAAAGGTTAATTTTCCTACATAAGGATCGGTCATCACTTTGAAAGCTAGAGCTATGAAGGGTTCTTCATCTAATCCGGTGCGCACAATTTCTTGGTTGTCAGAATCAAAACCAACAATAGCTGCAACATCACAAGGAGCAGGAAGGTAGTCAACAATAGCGTCTAACATTTTAACAACACCCTTATTTTTGAAAGAAGAACCGCAAAGAACTGGGAAAAAGGAAGCTTGTAAGGTTGCTTTTCTAATGGAATTTTTCAACATTTCAGAAGAGATTGGTTTTTCTTCTAAATAATACATCATTAATTCTTCGTCTAGGGTAGATAAAGTTTCTATTAATTCGTTTCTTTTAGTTTGGGTAATTGATTCTAAATCGCTAGGAATAGGAACTACTTTTCCTGTTTCTGGGGAAGTGTTATCATATTCAAAAGCATTCATTTCTACTAAATCAATGATACCATTAAAGTCATTTTCTGAGCCAATTGGCCATTGAATAGCGCTTGCATGAACTCCTAAGCGTTGTTTAAGGGTTTCAATTGCATAAGCAAAATCAGCGCCTACTTTATCCATTTTGTTAACAAAAATAACTCTTGGGACTTTATATTCACTAGCTTGGCGCCAAACAGTTTCAGTTTGTGGTTCTACTCCTGCCTGAGCATCAATAACTGTTACTGCTCCATCCAAAACTCTAAGAGAGCGCGAAACTTCCACCGTAAAATCAACGTGTCCGGGAGTGTCAATAATATTGATACGGTGGTCTTTCCAAAAAGCAGTAGTAGCAGCAGAGGTGATAGTGATTCCTCTTTCTTGTTCTTGTTCCATCCAATCCATCTGAGAAGCGCCATCATGGGTTTCTCCGATTTTATGAATTTTTCCGGTGTGGAACAAAATTCTTTCTGTAGTGGTGGTTTTTCCTGCATCAATATGAGCAATAATGCCAATATTACGAGTTTTTTCTAATGAAAACTGACGTGCCATCTTTTATTCTCCTATAAGTTACAATCACCAACGATAATGAGCAAAGGCTTTATTAGCTTCTGCCATGCGATGCGTTTCTTCTCTTTTTTTAACTAATACTCCGTTACCTAAAGAAGCATCTACTATTTCTTTGGCAAGTCTTTCTTCCATTGTTTTTTCATTACTTTCTTTAGTGTATTTAACAATCCATCTTAATCCTAAAGACTGGCGTCTTTCGGGACGAACTTCGGAAGGCACTTGGTAATTTTGACCACCCATACGACGCGTGCGTACTTCTAATACAGGCATAATATTGTTTAGGGCTTCATGAAAAACTTTAATAGGCTCGCGGTTAGTGATAGTTTTTACTTGTTTTAAAGCTTGATAAAAAATAGTTTGAGCTTTGCCTTTTTTGCCGTCTTCCATAATGATGTTAATGATTTTAGTAACTAATTTAGAATTGTAAACAGGATCTGGCTGTACATCTCTTTTTTTAATATGACCTTTACGGGACACAAAAATTCACCTACTTTCTTTATTTTATTTATTTTTTTGGGGATTTGTGATTTTTTTATTATTTATTTTTTATTCTTTGTAATTGTAATTATTTTTTTTCTTTAGGTAATTTAGAGCCGTACTTAGAACGCCCTTGTTTGCGGTTAGCAACACCAGTAGCATCTAGAGCACCACGAACGATATGATAACGCACACCAGGAAGGTCTTTTACGCGTCCGCCACGAACTAAAACAGAGCTATGTTCTTGTAAGGAGTGTCCCACGCCTGGAATGTAGGCAGTTACTTCAGAACCATTACTTAGGCGCACTCTTGCAAATTTACGTAAAGCTGAGTTTGGTTTTTTTGGAGTCATGGTAGTTACACGCAGACAAACACCCATTTTTTGAGGAGAACTGTAATGTTTAGCTTTTTTTTGCAAAACATTAAAACCGTAACTTAGAGCAGGTGCTTTAGTTTTGGAAGTTTTACTGCTACGACGTTTTTTGATTAATTGAGAAACAGTAGACATTTTTTATTTCCTTTCTTTTTTTAATTTTGGTTAGTTTTTTCAGCAAGTTCAGAAGTGGTTGCAGGTTCTTTTGGATATTTAAATAAAGTAGTTTCTAAAATACCTGTTCCTGCAGGAATTAAGCCACCAATAATAACATTTTCTTTAAGTCCGTAAAGATGGTCGGTTTTTCCTTTGATGGCAGCATCGATTAGAATTTTAGTAGTTTCTTGGAAAGATGCAGCTGACAGTAAAGAATCACTTCTTAAAGAAGAACGCGTAATTCCTAAAATAATGGGGCGCCCCACTGCTAAAAGTTTGTTTTCTTCTAACATTTTTAAATTAGCTTTTTTAAAGTTATTAATAGTAATTTCTGTGCCAGGTAAAAGTTGAGTATCACCTTCATCAATAATTAAAATTTGTTTAAACATTTGATGAATAATAATTTCGATGTGTTTGTCGCTGATATAAACATTTTGGGCACGATAAACTTTTTGTACTTCTTCTAAGATGTATTTTTGAGCCTCTGTTGTGCCTGCCACTCTTAAAAGTTCTTTTAGATCAACCGAACCAGAAGTTAGTTTTTGACCGGGATAAACACTGTTGTTTTTGCTTACTAAAATATCGACATTAGGTTCCAAAATATAACGGTGCTCTGTGTCAGGGTCATTTTCTTCTGTGATTACAATTTCTGGATTTTGGGAACGGATTTTATCAATTTTTTTGATTTTTCCTTTTAATTCGCTGATTAGCGCTTTTCCTTTAGGTTTGCGTACTTCAAATAATTCTTCGATCCTTGGAAGACCTTGAGTAATATCTGAGGCAGAAGCAACTCCTCCAGTATGGAAAGTTCTCATAGTTAATTGAGTTCCTGGTTCCCCAATGGATTGAGCAGCAATAACACCAACAGCTTCGCCAATTTCTACTAATTTATTGGTAGCTAGATTGACGCCGTAGTCTTTGGCGCAAATACCATATTCACAATTACAAGTTAAAATGCTTCTAATAGGAACTTTTTTAATTTTGGCAGTAATAATTTCTTGGGCTTTGGACTCAGTAATTAATTCATTGCGCGCTATAATAAGGGCGTTGGTTTTGGGATGACAAATGTCGCAACTAGCAAAGCGTCCCATAATGCGTTGTTTGAGTGAAACAATTTCTTTGCCGTCGCTAATCATAGCTTCTACAACAAAACCGCGGTCACTATTGCAGTCTTCTTTGATAACAACAATATCTTGAGTTACGTCAACTAAACGACGCGTTAGATAACCTGACTCGGCTGTTTTGAGGGCAGTGTCAGTTGAACCTTTACGGGCTCCGTGAGTAGAGATGAAAAACTCAGAAACTTTCAGACCTTCTCGGAAAGAAGCTTTAACAGGGACTTCAATAATTTCACCTTTAGGGTTATTCATTAACCCTCTCATCCCTGCTAATTGAGTAAAGTTAGAAACACTACCACGTGCGCCACTTTCGCTCATCATAAAAATGTGGTTGTCTTGTTGAAATTCTTTCATCAAGCCTTCTTGAATTTCATCACGAATATTTTTCCATTCGTTAATTACTAAACGACGACGTTCGGCATCTGTTAAAAAACCATCGTTGTACCAAGTCTCAATTTGAATATTGCGGGCTTCTACTTCTTGTAACAATTCTTGTTTATTGGAGTAAGTATTGATGTCTGCAAATGAAACTGTAATTCCTGCGATAGTAGAATACTTGAAACCTAAGTTTTTGATGTGATCTAACATTTTGGAAGTTTCTGTAATTTTCATTTGTTTGAAAAAACATGCAATAATCATAGATAGGAATTTTTTGTTAAAAGGTTTAGGGGTGGGAAGTTTTTTTAGGAATTGTTTGGGGTTGGTTCCTGGAGCTAAAAAATAAGCATCAGGGGTTTTGACATCCAAATTAAACTGAGTTGGTTCGTTAATGTAGGGGAAACTTGGAGGCAAAATGTCATTAAAAATTAATTTTCCTAAAGTAGTCATTAAATATTTTTGACGTTGTTCTTCGGTAAATGATAAATTAATTGCTTGTGGTTTGATAAAAATTCTTGTGTGAAGGTGGATTTCTTTATTTTGATAAGCGGTTTTGGCTTCGTTGATGTCAGCAAAAAAAGCTCCTTCATTGCGATGTTTGTATTGGTGTTCTGCAGTTCTTTGGGCAGCATCATAGCTGTTTATAGTGCGATCTTTTTTTTCTTCAATGGTTAAATAGTAGTTTCCTAAAACCATATCTTGGGAAGGTGTTACTACTGGATTACCATTTTTAGGGTCTAAAATGTTGTTCGAAACAAGCATCAATAAGCGTGCTTCGGCTTGGGCTTCTAAAGAAAGAGGGACATAAATTGCCATCTGGTCGCCATCAAAATCGGCATTAAAGGCAGGCGTAACTAAAGGGTGGAGGCGAATGGCTTTACCGTCAATTAATTTAGGATCAAAAGCTTGAATTCCTAAACGGTGTAGTGTTGGGGCGCGGTTTAAAAGGACCGGGTGTTCTTTGACTACTTCTTCTAAGGCGTTCCAAACTTCTTCATTCATTTTTTCATAAATGGTGTTGGCGTTTTTTTTGTCAATTCCTTTGGTTTCTTGTAGTTTTTTCAAAATGAAAGGTTTGAACAAAATAATTGCCATTTCACGAGGCACACCGCATTGGTGCATTTCTAAATCAGGACCTACAATAATTACGGATCGTCCCGAATAATCCACTCTTTTACCTAAAAGATTTTGACGGAAACGCCCTTGTTTACCGCGTAGCATTTCGGATAAAGATTTAAGCGGGCGATTTTTTTCGACGTTGTTAACGTTTTTTTTGCTAGTTTTGGCATTATCAAATAAAGCATCAACTGCTTCTTGTAGCATTCTTTTTTCATTTTTAATGATTAAACGAGGAGCTTTTTGGAGCATTTGTTTTTTTAAACGATTGTTGCGATTAAGGATGCGGCGGTAAAGATCGTTGACTTCAGTAGTGGCAAAACGACCACCATCTAAAGGAACCATCGGTCTTAATCCCGGAGGCAATACAGGAATAACATCCATTACCATCCATTCAGGTTTGTTGTCTGATTGATGAAAAGATTCGATGATTTCTAGTCTTTTAATAATGCTTTCTCTTTTTTGTTTGGAATTTTCCGATAAAGATTTGCGAAGGACTTTGATAGTTTTTTCTAAATTGAGATTTTCTAGTAATTTTTTAACCGCTTCGGCACCTGTTAAAGCTACAAAAGCGTTTCCAAATTCATAAAGAGCTTCACTGTATTGGGTTTCTGTAATAATTTCTTTAGGTTTGAATTCGGTTTTTCCAGGATCAATTACAACGTAAGAAACATAATAAACTATTTCTTCTAATTGTTTAGTTTTGATGTTTAAAAGAATAGCTAAACGGCTGGGAGAAGAGTTAAGGTACCAAGTGTGGACGATGGGGGTTTGTAATTCGATGTGTCCCATTCTTTCACGACGCACTTTGGTTTCGGTAAATTCAACTCCACATTTGTTACAAAATTGACTTTTGATGCTGACTTGTTTTTTAGAACAAGCACATTGGAAATCAACTACTGGACCAAAAATCTTTTGACAAAATAATCCTGATATCTCTGGTTTATAGGTGCGATAGTTAATTGTTTCGTAGCTAGTAACCTCACCATAAGACCACTGTCTGATTTCTTCAGGAGCAGCTAGACGGATTTTAAAATAATCATAATCTCTACTACCGTATTCTTTGTCAGATGAAATAGAAGGGAAGTGGTTGTATAACTTAAATAGGTCGTTTAATTTTTGAAAAGCAAGGGGATTGGTTTCAAATGCTTTTGTAAGGACAGCCATTTTAGTTTGTAAAAGATCTTGAAAATCTTCCATTCCTAGTTCAGTAAGAATGTTAATAACGGCTTCACTCAAATCTAGATTTTGTAAATTGCGAGGTAGGGCGAAGTTTTTGAGGATAGGTAAAACTTCTAAAAAAGCTTCTTGCAGTAAAAGCCTTAACTCTTCTAAAGTAAAAGTGTTAAAATCTTCCAAAGTATTGATTCCAGAAAGTTTTAATTTTTCTAAAACTGGAGATGAAAGATTTAAAGTTTCTACTGAAGTAAATAATCTGTTATCACTCATCTTTAATTATAACCTTCCTTTTTGTAATCAATTAAGGATTTATTAACTTCATTTTCTTTAGTATCGGTTTTGATTAGTTCTACATACAATCCTAAAGATTGTAATTCTTTAATGAAAACTCGGAAACTTTCAGGAATGCTTGGTTTAGGCAGTGGAGTTCCTTGCACGATGGCACTGTAAGTTTTGTTTCTACCTACAATATCATCACTTTTAACTGTTAAAATTTCTTGTAAGGTATGAGCAGCTCCATAAGCATAAAGCGCCCATACTTCCATTTCACCGAAGCGTTGTCCACCGTTTTGGACTTTTCCTCCCATAGGTTGTTGGGTCACTAAAGTGTATGGTCCTACGTTTCTGGCATGGAGTTTGTCATCTACCATGTGAGATAATTTAACCATATACATAACTCCTACAGAAATACGACTGTCATAAGGTTCGCCGGTGCGTCCGTCATATAAAACCATTTTGCCATCAGGATCTAAATTGGCTTCTTTCATGATTTCTTTAAGGTCGTAGTCATTAACGCCGTCAAAAACAGGAGTTGCCACTTTGATGCCTAATTTTTTGGCAGCCATTCCTAAATGGATTTCTAAAATTTGTCCAATGTTCATCCTACTAGGAACTCCTAAAGGATTTAACATGATATCAATTGGGGTGCCGTCTGCCATATAAGGAAGGTCTTCTTTAGGTAAGATGCGAGAAATTACACCTTTGTTTCCGTGGCGTCCTGCCATTTTGTCGCCTTCGTTGATTTTACGTTTTTTAGCGATGAAAACACGGATGTTTTCGTTGACACCAGCAGGAAGAACATCACCGTTTTTTCTGGAGAAATAATGAACACTTTGAACGATCCCCCCTTCACCAAAAGGAACCCTTAAAGAAGAGTCTTTGTATTCGCGGGCTTTTTCACCAATTACAATTTGAATTAATTTTTCAGAAGGAGAAGGTTCAATGTTTCCTTGAGGAGTTATTTTACCTACTAAAATATCTCCTTCTTTAACTTCGGAACCAGGAATAATAATTCCTCTTTCGTCAAGGTTTTTAATAGCATCAGCGCCCACGTTGGGAACTTCTCTAGTGATTTCTTCTTGACCGCTACCTTTTTTTAATTCTCTAGTTTGAACTTCGTATTTATCAATGTGGATGGAAGTGTAGACATCGTGTTTGACTAATTCTTCTGACATAATGATGGCATCTTCATAGTTATAACCTTCCCAAGTCATAAAAGCCACTGTAACATTTCTGCCAAGTGCTAATTCGCCTTGAGATGTAGAAGGTCCACTTACTAAAATATCGCCTTCATTGATTTGTTCTCCCAAAACTACAATCGGTTTTTGCAATACTAAAGTGTCTTGGTTGGATTTGGCAAAATTGATGAGGGTGTATTCGGCTTGGTGTTCTTTGTAGTTGTTCTCGTATAAAGCCTTGGCTTGGGCGTAGGTAAATTCTTGGGTAGTATCGTAAAGGGTTTTGCCATTTAATGAAACATTTTGGTTGGGTTTTTTAGTGATAATTATTTTTTGAGCATCAACATAAGTAACAAATCCTGATTCGCGGGCAATAATTAAGCAACCTGAGTCTTTGGCAGCGCGATATTCAACACCTGTTCCTACAATAGGAGATTCAGGGATTAATAAAGGGACTGCTTGACGTTGCATGTTGGCTCCCATTAAAGCTCTGGAAGCGTCGTTGTGTTCTAAAAAGGGGATCGAAGAAGTTGCAACAGAGACAATTTGTTTAGGAGAAACGTCAGCATATGTTATTTGGCTTCTTTCAAAAATGCCTGTTTCACCGTTGCTACGAGCAATTATTTTTTTGTCTTTAAAAGCATTATTGGCATCCAAAACAAACCCAGCTGAGGCAATAATTTCTTCTTTTTCTTGGTCAGCTGTTAAATAATCTATGTGGCGCGAAAGGGTAGTTTTCCCGTCTTGGTGCAAAACCTTAAAGAAAGGAGTTTGGATAAAACCGTACTTATTGACTTTGGCATAAGTGGAAAGGGATGTGATAAGTCCGATGGAAGGTCCTTCAGGAGTTTCAATGGGGCATAATCTGCCGTAGTGGGAATTGTGCACGTCGCGCACTTCAATGCCTGCACGATCACGATTAATTCCTCCGATACCTAAAGCTGATACCCTTCTTTTTTGGGTTAATTCTGCTAAAGGATTGATTTGATCCATGAATTGCGATAAGCGTGAACTTGTGAAAAAAGTTTTGATTACACTCATTAAAAAAGTAAAATTAACTAGGTCGCCTGGACCGTTAACTTCGCTGAATTTGCTAGTGGAAATCATATCTTTGATATTTTTTTCAGCTCTGGTAAGACCAATTCGGAATTGGTTTTTTAACAATTCTCCAATTAATCTTAAACGACGATTCCCTAAATGATCAATATCATCAACAGTGCCTACGTTTTCATAAAGATTCAAATAATAATTAATACTTGCAATAACATCTGATAAAGTGATGTGTTTTTTGGTTTCTCTTTGGTCGTTTCCAATAAGTTTGACTTTGTGATATAGCTTGCCTGATTCGTCTTTTGAAGTATAGACTTCTAAAATTTCGTTAAAAACTCCTTGACGGTCTGCTTCTTTTTGATAAATATCTTTAGTTCCTAAGAAAAATTTAGATACTTTTTCATCAAGAGTGTGAATATTGTGTCTTAAATGATTGATAATATCGTCGTTAACTAAAGTATCTTTAGCTACTAAAACTTCACCAGTGCGAGAGTTGATGATGTTTGTTTTGGTGAATAATTCGTTTTTTTGGGGGTCTTTTTTATATGCTAAAATCTCTTCATCAGTTTCGTTTTCTAAATTATGTTTAGCGTCGAAGATTTCTTGGAGCAAAAAATGACGATTTTGTTTCAGGATTGCAATTTTTTCTTTGGTTAAAAGTTCGTCTTGTGCAATTATTATTTCTTGAGTTTCGGGATTGACAAAATCACAAGCTAAATAAGTGTTTTCAGCTCGGGTAAGAACGTCTAGTTTTTTGTTAAATTTGTATCTTCCCACTTTAGCCAGGTCGTATTTTTTTTGATCAAAAAGTCTTGTTCTGATAAAATCTCTAGCAGTGTCGACAGGAACTTTTTCGCCTTGACGGATTTTAGAATACAGTTCTACCAAAGCATTGTCTGAGTCCATATCAGTTTCTTTATCAAAAACAGAATCAATGATAGCGCTTTTGCCAAAGACATTTTCGATTGCTTCTTTGCTGTCAAAACCTAGAGCATAAATAAAATTAGACAAGGGGATTTTTTTGGAACGATCTAGTTTGGCATACAAAATTTCTTTAGAGCCTTCTTCGTATTCAATCCAAGCACCACGTGAAGGAATTACTTGTCCAGAATAAGTGGTTCTGTTGAGTTTGCTGTCAAAATTACCTGCAAAATACACGCTAGCGGAACGTACAATTTGAGAAACTACTACTCTTTCAGTGCCGTTGATAACAAAAGTCCCAGTGGGAGTCATTAGAGGCAATTCAGTAAGTAAAATATTGCTTTGTTTAGTTTCGCCAGTTAAAACATTTTCTAAAGTAGTTTTGACAAATAATTGGGCAACATAACTTATATCTTTAATTTTAGTTTCTTCAATGCTATATTTTGGGGGTGCTAAAAAATAATCATCAAAGTGAATTTTTAAATCCCCATTATAACTTTCAATAGGACAAAAATCCTGCAACAATTCTTTAATACCGTGTTTTAAAAACCAATCAAAAGATTGGTTTTGAATTTCAATTAAATTGGGCAAATCAACATCATAAATTGTTTTAGAATAATTACGACGTTGTGCTTTTTTGCCATATTTGACATTATGATAACCCATCTTATGCTCCTATAAATTATTAATTGGTAGTTTGTTTTGCCAAAATCTTTATTTTTAATTGTGTCTTTGCGATTTTTGGGATTTGGGGGGTTGGGTTATAAAAATAAAAACAATTCAAGACTAAAAAACCTGAGAAAACTCAGGTTTTTATATTACTTACAAGATAATAATTTATTGAAGTTCAACAACAGCTCCAGCTTGTTCTAACTTGTTTTTGATATCTTCTGCTAAAGCTTTGGAAACATTTTCTTTTACTTTAGAGTCAGGAACTTTAACAAAATTAGCAGCATCTAGCAAGCCTAATCCTGTTACTTCGCGCACTGTTTTGATAACAGCAAGTTTCTTTTTTTCATCAAAACTTTTCATAACTACTGTGAATTCGGTTTTTTCTTCTACTTCAGCTGAATTATTTGCTCCAGGAGCTGCAACTGCTAAAGCAGTTGGGTCAATTCCAAACTCTTCTTTCAAACCATCTAATAATTCTTTAATCTCTAATAAAGACATTTCTTTTAAAGCCGATACAAAAGCTTCTTTCGTTAACTTAGCCATGTCAATCTCCTTTGTTATAATCTTTTCATTCATAAATTAATTGTTTATTGTTGGGGGTTTTCTTGTTTTTTGGTTTGTACTAACATATTTAGACCAATTGCTAAATGTTGCAAAGGTGCAAACATTGAAGCAGCTAAAAGCGCTAACATTTGTTCTTTTGAAGGCAAAGTAGCTAAGGTTTTTATTTCTTGCAAGGAGACAATTTTTTGTTCCACGATGCCAGAAACTATTTTAACTGCTTTATTTTTTTTAGCAAAATTATAAATCGTTTTGATTGGTTCTAATAATTCTTGGGGACTAATAATTAAAGCTTTTGCTCCTTTTAAAAAGGTAACTAAATCATCTTGTTTGGCGTTGGTAACAGCTCTTTGCATGATGTTTTTGGGATATACTTTTACTTCACAACTAGTTTTTTTTAACTCACGACGCAGTTGCATAAAAGAGCTTACCGGTAAGCTTGCATATTCAAAAACAATAACTGTTTTGGCAGTGCTAATTTTTTCTTGCAAAACAGCAACTGAATCTATTTTTTTGGATAACTGAGGTTTTATCATGATTATGCCCTTTTCCTTCCTTCAAAATTTTGATCTTGATTATTGTGAAATTGTAACAGGGTCAATTTTAATACCTGGTGCCATCGTAGTTGAAATAGTAACACTTTTAATGTAAGTACCTTTCACTGTACGAGGTTTAACAGCCATTAATTGAAGATATAAAGTTTTTAAGTTTTCTAGTAATTTTGTCTCATCAAAAGAAACCTTACCTAATATGGCGTGAATATTCCCGCTTTTGTCTAGGCGGTATTCAATTTTACCATTTTTAATTTCTTTGACTGCTTGTAAAACATCATTTGTTACAGTACCTGTTTTAGGATTAGGCATTAGTCCTTTGGGTCCTAAAAGACGCCCTAATTTACTTAATTGCGGCATCATTTCGGGAGTAGCAACTAAGACATCAAAATCAAACCAGTTTTTGGCAATTTTATCAATTAAATCTTGGTCGCCTACGTAATCTGCTTGGGCTTCTTGTGCTTGTTTAGCTTGTTCTCCTTTAGCAAGAACTGCTACTTTTAAGACTTTACCAGTGCCATGTGGTAAAACTAAGGCTCCTCTTAAATTTTGATCAACTTTTTTAGGATCTAAATTTAGATGAAAAGCACATTCTACCGCAGCATCAAATTTAGCAACTTGAGTTTGTTTAGCTAAGCTAATAGCTTCTTGAAGCGGATATGTTTTTTTAACATCAAACATTTGTAATGATGCTAAATATTTTTTGCCTCGTTTCATCGCAGTAATTCCTTTCTCAAAACAACTTGACATTTTTTAGAAATTTTTTTAATTTGAAATTTGAATAATTGGGGTAAAAACTATTTTAATATTTTAATCTTTTACTAAAATTCCCATATTACGAGCTGTTCCTTCAATGATTTTGCAAGCTTTTTCAACGCAATAAGCATTTAGGTCTGGAAGCTTTAAATTGGCGATTTCTTCTACTTGTTTGTGGGTGATAGTAGCTACTTTGGTTTGACTTGCATTAGCAGAACCAGATTCAATTTTAGCAGCTTTTTTTAAAAGATCGCTTGCTGGAGGAGTTTTAGTTACAAAAGTAAATGTTCTGTCCTCATAAACAGAAATGATAACAGGGATAACGAAACCCATTTGATCTTTAGTTGTTTCGTTAAATTGGGAACAAAAAGAAGGAATATTAACTTGGGCTTGCCCTAAAGCAGGTCCTACTGGAGGAGCTGGATTAGCTTTTCCTGCAGGAATTTGTAATTTTACCGTTTTAACAACTTTTTTAGCCATAAAAAACCTTTCTTTGGAACGGGGACTTAAAATAAAAAACTTGATAATTTGAGTTGTTTATTCTTTGTTTGTGTTTCATTAAATTTGGAATATTGTTGATATTGTCACATAAAAAAATATGATAAAATTTTTTAGACAACTTATTTTAACATAAATTTTAAATATTTGATAAAAAAATGTTAGAAATTATGAAAAAATTAAGATATTTCTTTGAAGTCGTTGAAAGAAATTTCTACTGGAGTTGCTCTACCAAACAAATCTACTTCCACTGTCATTTTTTCACGGTCGTCATCAATACTTGATACTTGCCCTATTTGACCCGAAAAAGAACCAGAAATAATTTCTACTTTTTTGCCGATAAAATTTTTATAATCGGGTTTATTGATGATGCCCATTTTTAATAAAACAGGATTGATTTCGTTTTCAGATAAAGGAACTGGTTTAGAACCCATCCCGCTGGAACCTAAAAAACCAGTAATTCGCGGAGTGTTTCTGACAACAAACCAAGATCGGTCAGTAATCATCATTTGAATAAAAACGTACCCGGGGTACATTTTACGCTCTTTTTTAACCTTTTTTCCATCCAAACGAGTTTCATAATATTCTTCTTTGGGAGACAAAACATTAGATACTAAATCACCTATGCCAATGCTTTCGACTCTTCTTAACAAATCGTCTTTTACAACATTTTCATAACCTGAATAAGTTTGAGCAATATACCATTTAAGGTGACATGTATTTTGGGAGTCTTTTTCTTGATCTTGTTGTTCTTGCGCTTGTGTCTCTTTTATTTGTTTTTCTGTTTTATTCATTTTATTTGCTCAACAAATTTTTGATTTTGACACAAAATTGGGTTAATTTGCCAATAACATAAGAATCTATGGCATGAACAAAAAGGATTAAGAACAATGTGAAAAAAATAACTTGTAATGTTTTAAACAAAATTTGTTTTAAGGAAGGCCAACTAATGTTAAAAATTTGCAAAAATGCATCTTTGAAAAAAGCAAATGAACCTATCGCAAAAATAAAAACACTCAAAAGAACTAAAGCACAAGGCAATGCCCAATGCATAGTTTCAAACTGTTTTTGTTGCCATAATTGCCCACAAAGAGCAAGAGACAAAATAGAAGTGGTAATTAGTAAAATATTGAGCCAACTATATTCTCTTTTGATTACTTCTAATAACTGATTTGGTTTGTTTTCGCTTACTATTTTAATTCCCATAAAGTTAAAAACTCCTTTACTTAGTTTCTTGATGCAAAGTGTGTTTGTTGCAATAAGAGCAATATTTTTTTAAAGTTAAACGTTTTGAGTTTTGATTGGCTCGTGGTTTGGTGTTGTAATTGCGGTTTAGACACAAAACACAAACTAAAATATTTTTTTTCAAAAAAATAGCTCCTTTTATGTTAGAAAGTTGAAAAAACATTAATTTATTTTCAAAACATCTTTTTTTATTATATCATAAATCAGTGTTTTTGTGCAAAAAATAAAATATAAAAATTGCTTTGTGCAAAAAAATATCCCGGGAAGAAAATATTTGGAATGTTGGATGAAAGATGGTAAGAAAACTAACAGTAACCCAAATTAGATAAATGATTAGCTGCTTAAAAAAGCTAGTGATTAGTTTGTTTTTTGGAGGAGGCAAGGGTTAATTATCGCCAAAAATAAAAGTGGAGTAGATCATTAATGCAGCAGCAACACTTACATTTAAAGAATTGATTTTTCCATACATAGGAATTTTAACCAACAAATCACATTGCTGTTTTAATAAATGTCTAATGCCTATTCCTTCGTTGCCAACAATAATAGCCAAAGAACTGTTTTTAGGGATTTGGTGAAAAGATTGGGAAGAATTGCTATCGGTACCAACGATTAAAACTTGATTTTTTTTTAGTTTTAAAATGGTTTGATGCAAATTAGTAACTAAAAAAACTTTAGTGTATTCCAAAGCACCACAAGAAATTTTGGCAACTGTGGAATTGAGTGGGACTTGATGTTTTTTACTCATAATAACACCATCCAAAGCACAAGCTTCAACAGTTCTTAAAATGGCTCCTAAGTTATGAGGGTCATTAATGGCGTCTAAAATTAAGAATTTTTGGAATTTGGCAGAATCTAAATAAGTGTCTAAGTCGTAAAAAGTGTAGTCACAAACATTGGCAGCGACTCCTTGATGGGTTTTTTGTTTGGTTAGATCATATAAAAACTTTTTGTCAACTAATTGATAAGCAATATTGTGTTTTTGCAAAAACATTATAAAAAGATGGTCTTTAATTTTTTCATCTAAATATAGTTGATAAATTTTTCTCTGCGCTTTAATTGCTTCTTTGATGGGGTTTTTTCCGTAAATAATCATATTAATTATTTGTTTTCTTTCGATTTGTAGTTTTGTGGATGGGGTTTTGGGAGATTTGGTTATGACAAGGGATAAAATGATGATTAAAACTAATAAAACTTTTTCAAGTTTATCGAATTGAGACATTTCTTCAAAAACATCCAAAATAAATGAAGCTGTCATAAATCCCATTAACATTGCTACAAATAAAAGTAATTTAGCTAGATTTAAAGGTTTAGAAATTCTAAATAAAACAGTAAATAAAATGAAGGTGGAAAGCAAAATGACAAAATTAGAAACTGTTTCTAATTGTTTGAAATCGGGAGTTTGGGTTGATACAAAACCAATTCGCACACCAAAAGTTAAGACATAACTAATAAAAGCTAGACTTGCATAGGGAAAGGCTTTTTTGAGATTATTAAGTAAAAAGTTTTTGCTGATAATTTCGTTGTTTTTTTCAAAAGATAAAAAAAGCGAAGGAATGCCAATTGACCAATAATCCATGACAAATTGTAATTTCAAAGGTGATAATGGATAGTAGCAAGGACGCCTTAAAAAATTAAATAAAATAACAGCAACTGCAAGCATAAAAGCAATAATAGTTTTGGTAAAAAACAAAATAGAGATTTTATCTAAATTGTTAATAATTCTTCTGCCTTCAAAAACTACTTTAGGCATGGAAGAAAAATTAGAATCCAACAAAACTAAATTAGCAATATTACAAGTAGCTTGGCTGCCTGATGCCATCGCAATGGAAAGATCGGCTTCTTTTAGGGCTAAAATATCGTTTACACCATCGCCTGTCATGGCAACTTTTTGTCCTGCTTGTTTAAAAGTTTGGATTAAGATTTTTTTTTGTTGGGGCGAAGTTCTTCCAAAAACATTATATTTAGTAGCTATTTGGATAACTTCTTGGTCAGAAAGTCCTTCTAAACTGATGGTTTTATAAGCATCAATAATACCTACTCTTTGAGCTATTTGAGAAACTGCCACATGATTATCACCAGAAATTACTTTAACACAAACGCCATTTTTCTGGAAAAAATCAATGGTAGTAACTGCGTCTTTTTTAATAGTATCTTTGATGATAATTAAAGCTAAAGGAATGCATGGGATGTCGTGTAATTTTTGGTTTTTACAAGTTATTTGAGAAATACAAGGCTCAGGGCTTTTGGCTAATAAAAGCGCTCGATAACCTGATTTAGTGTAAGTTTCAAAATCTTTTTGAATAAGGTGAAAATTGTTTTTTAAAATGAATTCAGGAGCCCCCAAAAAAATGGTTCCTAAATTATTAAATTCAACTGCACTATATTTTCTTGTGCTGGAAAAAGGAAGATTTTGGGAGGGTTGATAAGGAGTTGAAGTAGGAAAAGTATTGGGGCTAAATTTGTTTATTAAAGCATTATAAGTACTATTAGAAGCGGGGCAAGCAGATAAAAAAGAGTTCATTAATTTAGTAAAATCAAGTTCTTTAGGGTGATAAGGAATGACTTTTTTAACTTGCATAGTGCCATCAGTAATAGTTCCTGTTTTGTCGAGGCATAAAGTGTTTATTTGAGCTAACATTTCGATTCCAAATAGATTTTGGGCATAAGTTTTTTGTTTTGCTAAACGTACAAAACCTACTGCCAAAGAAATGTTAGTCAGCAAAAAAAGTCCCAAAGGAAGCATTGCTATCATCATGCCACACAAACCTAGTAAGGAATTTTGCCTGAAACCTGATATTTTATTATTCTCTTTATTAAAAGCAAAAAAAGCTAAAATAATAGCAAAAAGTGTGACAAAAATAATGATTGTTTTGATTAACAAAGATAAGTTTTGCATTAAAGGAGTGGTCGGTTTTTTGTATTTTTTAGCTTCTTGGGAAACTTTTTCAATATACATATCACTTCCTACAGCTACAATTTCGGCATAACTTTGACCTGATACCACGTAGCTACCAGAGTATAAAAAATCATTTTCTTTTTTGATAACTAATTTAGATTCACCAGTTAAAAGTGATTCGTTAACTTCTAAAACACCCGATTTTACCTTGGCATCAGCTGCAATTTGTTCTCCTGCTTCCAAAAATAAAAGATCTCCCAAAACTAAATCAGAAGAAAAAACCTTTTCTTTTTGACTATTTCTTATTACTTGAGAATGGTTTTTCATCAACAAAGATACTTTGTCAAGAGTTATTTTAGCTTTAATTTCTTGAATAACACTAATAAAAACATTGGTTAAAGAAACTACTAAAAAAAATAAATGTTCATATTGTTCTATGAAAATAATGATTAATGCTACAATTAAAATCAACAAATTAAGATAATTAAATAAATTACTAAATAAGATATCTTTAATACTTTTAGAATTTTTATAGTTAGAAACATTAACTTGACCCGCAGTTTTTTTTTGTTCTACTTGCTTGTTAGTTAGTCCTGTAAAGTTTTGTTTTGTTGCGATATTGGGATTATTTAAAGATTCATTCATGCACAACCACCACACTTTTCTTAAATGATATCGGTATTTTTTTTATAAATTAATGGTTATTGGTAATAATTTTTGAAAGCCAAACTAAGAGTTTTTTTCTTGTGTATTTTTGGGCAAAAGCAAAAAATCAATTCTTCCGCGGTCGTTGATTTTGGTGCATTTAACCGAAACTGTTTCACCTATTTTTAAAACATCGGTGATTTTTTGAAATTTCTTTTGATTAACGTGGATAAGTCCTTCGATTCCTGGACAAACTTGTGCCACAGCTCCAATCATTTTTCCTTGTTTGTCACTTAAAAAACGCAAAATAGAGGCTTGATAACAAGTGCCTATTTGAATTTCTTGGATTAAACTTTCAATAAAAGCGACTGTTTTTTTGACTGTTTCTAAGTTGGAATGCATTACAAAAACGCGTCCGTCTTGTTCAATATCGATTTTTACACCATCATGAGATTCAATAATTTGATTGATGATTTTGCCACCACTTCCAATAATATCACGAATTTTTTCTGGTTTGATTTGCATCATACAAACTTTAGGGGCGTACTTCGAAACTTCTAAACGAGGTTGAGAAATTGTTTGGCTCATGTGTTCTAAAATATGAAGGCGTCCTTTTTTGGCTTGCAAAAAAGCTTCTTGCAAAATTTTAAAATGGATTCCTTGAATTTTAAGATCCATTTGTAAAGCAGTAATTCCTTTATTGGTGCCTGCGATTTTTAAATCCATGTCTCCAACGTGGTCTTCTAAACCTTGGATATCGCTTAAAATAACGTATTTATTCGTTGCTTGGTCAAAAACTAATCCTACTGACATTCCTGCAACTGCTTTTTTTAAAGGAACTCCTGATGCCATTAATGCCAAAGAAGAAGCACAAACAGTGGCTTGAGAAGAAGAGCCGTTAGATTCTAGAATTTCAGAAACTACTCTAATAGTGTAGGGGAAGTCTTTTTCTTCTGGCAAAACTTGAGATATAGCTTTTTCGGCAAGAGTGCCGTGTCCGATTTCTCGTCTACTAGGGGCAGTATAACGACCAACTGCACCAACTGAAAAAGGAGGAAAGTTGTAATGAAGCATAAAACGTTTATTTTGTTCGTCGCTTAGACCGTCAATAATTTTGCTTTCTGATAAACATCCTAAGGTCACTGCAGCAAGGCTTTGGGTTTGTCCTCTAGTAAACAAAGCAGAACCATGAGCGCGGGGCAACAAATCAATTTGAGATTCAAGAGTTCTTATTTCTTCTAATCCTCTTTTATCTGGTCTTATTTTTTCTTGCAAAATTAAAGAACGTGTTTCTTGTTTGGATAATTTTTGAAATAGGGTTTCTGTTGTTTGTAAATGTTTTTTGTGGGCTTCGTAATCAAAAACAGTGGCAGTGTCAATAGTTTTGAAAAAAGGAGTTTGTTTGGCTTGATCTAGGATTTGTTCTTTTAATTGTTGTAAATCGTTTTTGCTGTTGCAACTTAAAATAGCTTGTTTAACTTGGGATTGGTGTTTGGCAAAAAAGGCTTGTTGTTGGGTTTGTTCGGTTTGGTGCAAGGTGTTTGTTATTTTAGCAGGTGCAAATTGTTGCTTGATATTTTCTTGAAATAAGCACAGTTTTTTAATATATTGGTGAGCAAAATTAATGGCTTCTAAAAAGTCTTGTTCGCTAACTTCATTGGCGTGTGCTTCTATCATAGTAACGTTGTGTTTGGTACCTGCAACCATCAAATGTAGAGTAGAATTGGCAAGTTGTTGCAAAGTGGGATTGATGATAAACTTGTCGTTGATTTTTCCTACATAAACTCCAGAAATAGCTTCAAAAAAGGGGATTTCAGAAATCAATAGAGAAAGAGAGCTTCCAAGCATGGAGGCAAGCTCGCTTTTAAAATCAGGGTCTAGGCTTAAAACTGTATTAATTACTTGCACTTCTTGTTGAAAATAATCAGGGAATAGGGGGCGTAAAGAACGGTCGATGAGGCGTGAAGTGAGGATTTCGTGATCGTTGGAACGTCCTTCTCGGCGTAAAAAACTGCCAGGAATTTTTCCAGCAGCATATAATTTTTCTTGATAAATAACAGTAAGAGGTAAAAAATCAAGATTATTGGGTTTGCGACTAAAAACAGTAGTTGTAAGAACCACTGTATCTTGGTAGCGTACTAAAATGGAAGCATCAACGTTTCTGGCGTAAGTTCCTATTTCGACTTGAAAAGAATCTTTTAAATTAGTAGTTTCAAAAACTTTTTTTAACACTTGAGATACTCCTTTAAGTAACTGGGTTGGGGTTGGGGGAATTTTGGATGTGATAAAAAAATATATAAAAATAAAAAGCTAGATTTTGAATTGATTTCAACAAACTAGCTTAATAATTAGATAATTATTTTAATTTTAAGTGATATTTATAAAAAATCAATTTAAAATTATTTTCTTAAAAAAAGAGAATTTTGTTAAAAAAGTAAAATTGACTTAATAAATTAGAAAATACTAATTTAAAAAATGGGTTTCAAGGACAAAAGAAAAAACACAACAAAGATGGCGCCCACGCTAGGACTCGAACCTAGGACCCTCTGATTAACAGTCAGATGCTCTAACCAACTGAGCTACGTAGGCAGTTTTTGGTAGAGGATGAGGGACTTGAACCCCCGACATTCTGCTTGTAAGGCAGACGCTCTCCCAACTGAGCTAATCCTCTTTTTTATAAAGCAAACCTTGGCACTCCCTATCTTCGCTCAATAAAGAACTATTGTCAGTACTAAGGACTTAACTGCTGTGTTCGGGATGGGAACAGGTGTTGCCCCTTAGTTTTATGCACCAAGGATCTTTCAAAACTAGATAAACGTTGGTATTTAAAAAATCAAAGTCAATGGGTCTATTAGTACTAGTCAGCTGAAAAGATCACTCTTCTTACACCTCTAGCCTATCAACCTGATAGTCTTTCAGGGACCTCATAGGGAAATCTCATCTTAAGGGAGGCTTCACACTTAGATGCTTTCAGTGTTTATCCCTTCTATACATAGCTACTCAGCTGTGGCTCTGGCGAACCAACTGAAACACCAGCGGTATATCCATCCCGGTCTTCTCATACTAGGGACAGTTCCTTTCAAATTTCCAACGCCCACGACGGATAGAGACCGAACTGTCTCACGACGTTCTGAACCCAGCTCGCGTTCCGCTTTAATGGGCGAACAGCCCAACCCTTGGAACCTTCTCCAGCTCCAGGATGCGATGAGCCGACATCGAGGTGCCAAACCGCTTCGTCGCTGTGAACGCTTGGAAGCGATAAGCCTGTTATCCCCAGGGTAGCTTTTATCCGTTGAGTCACGGCCCTTCCATTCGGTACCGTAAGATCACTAAGTCCGACTTTCGTCCCTGCTCGACTTGTAAGTCTTGCAGTCAAGCTCCCTTGTGCCTTTATGCTCTACAAATGATTTCCAACCATTTTGAGGGAACCTTCGAACGCCTCCGTTACTCTTTAGGAGGCGACCGCCCCAGTCAAACTGCCCACCAAACACTGTCCCTCACATTACACATGTGCAGGTTAGAAACTAAAAATAACAAGGGTGGTATCCCAAGGACAACTCCAGAAAAACTAGCGTTTTTCTCTCACAGTTTCCCACCTATCCTGTACATCTTATTTCCAATTTCAATATTAAGTTGCAGTAAAGCTCCATGGGGTCTTTTCGTCCTGTCGCGGGTAACCGGCATTTTCACCGGTAATTTGATTTCACCGAGGCTCTTGTTGAGACAGCGCCCAAATCGTTATGCCTTTCGTGCGGGTCGGAACTTACCCGACAAGGAATTTCGCTACCTTAGGACCGTTATAGTTACGGCCGCCGTTTACTGGGACTTCAATTCAATGCTTCGTTGCCTGACATCTCCTTTTAATCTTCCAGCACCGGGCAGGCATCAGCCCCTATACATCACCTTGCGGTTTAGCAGAGACCTATGTTTTTGATAAACAGTCGCTTGGGCCTATTCTCTGCGGCTTTTAGTTTTAATAAAAGCTCTCCTTATCCCTAAGTTACGGAGTAATTTTGCCGAGTTCCTTAACAAGAGTTTGCTCGCGCGTCTTAGTATACTCTACCTACCCACCTGTGTCGGTTTGCGGTACGGGTAGTTAATCAATTAGCCCTAGAAGCTTTTCTTGAAAGTATGACATCAATCACTTTACTTTCAAACCTTGTCTTTAAATGAGAAAATGGATTTGCCTGTCTTCTCAGACTTAGTTTTTCTACCCCAATCCAATAAGGGGCGTGTTTAGCCTGCTTTGTCCCTCCGTCAGTTGATTAACTAGTGCAGGAATCTCAGCCTGCTTGCCATCGATTACGGATTTCTCCCTCACCTTAGGACCCGACTAACCCAGGGAGGACGAACCTGGCCCTGGAAACCTTGGGTTTTTGACGGATAGGATTCTCACCTATCTTTTCGTTACTTACACCGGCATTCTCACTTCTGACCTCTCCACCACTGCTTCCGCTATGGCTTCACTGATGTCAGAACGCTTCCCCTACCATTCAAATAACTAAGAAGTTATTTCAATCCGTAGCTTCGGTATGATGTTTTAGCCCCGGTACATTTTCGGCGCAGAGTCATTCGACTAGTGAGCTATTACGCACTCTTTAAAGGATGGCTGCTTCTAAGCCAACCTCCTAGTTGTTTAAACGTCTTCACTTCCTTTGCCACTTAACATCAATTTTGGGACCTTAGCTGACGGTCTGGGCTCTTTCCCTTTTGACCATGGACCTTATCACCCACAGTCTGACTGCTGATTTTATTTGGTAACATTCGGAGTTTGATTGAGTTCGGTACCCCGAGGTGGAGCCCTTACTCATTCAGTGCTCTACCTTCACCAAATTACTAAATCAACGCTAGCCCTAAAGCTATTTCGGGGAGAACCAGCTATCTCTGAGTTCGATTGGAATTTCACCCCTAGCCACAAGTCATCCAAACACTTTTCAACGTGTCCTGGTTCGGTCCTCCATTTAGTTTTACCTAAACTTCAACCTGCTCATGGCTAGCTCACTTCAGTTTCGGGTCTATGACATGCAACTAAACGCCCTATTAAGACTCGCTTTCGCTACGGCTCCGTTCCTTAAAACTTAACCTTGCTCCATATCATAACTCGCCGGTTCATTCTGCAAAAGGCAAGCCATCACACATTAACGTGCTTTGACTAATTGTAGGCACACAGTTTCAGGATCTATTTCACTCCCCTTTCGGGGTTCTTTTCACCTTTCCCTCACGGTACTAGTTCACTATCGGTCACTAAGAAGTATTTAGCCTTAGGAGATGGTCCTCCCATCTTCCGACAAGATTTCTCGTGTCTCGCCGTACTTATTGATACCCTAGATTTTAACTTACGTTTACGGGACTGTCACCTTCTTTGGTGCTTCTTTCCAAAAGCTTCTACTTCGTTAAAATTTTGTAACTAGAAATGGTATCAGGCTGTTCCGGGTTCGCTCGTCACTACTACCAGAATCGTTATTACTTTCTTTTCCTGCGGTTACTTAGATATTTCAGTTCGCCGCGTTTCCTTTCTTCTAACAAGATAAATCGCATTAGAAGAATATTACATCTTCAATGTAATGGGTTTTCCCATTCGGAGACCCACGGATCTTCACTTATTTACAGCTTCCCGTGGCGTTTCGCCGTTAATTGCGTCCTTCATCGGCTCTTAGTGCCAAGGCATCCACTGTGCGCCCTTAGTTCCTTTGATTTTTTAACCTTCGTTTATCTACTTTTCAAAGAGCTTTTTTAAGATTTTGCCTATTTGTGGTTATGGTGGGCCTAAATGGACTTGAACCACCGACCTCACGCTTATCAGGCGTGTGCTCTAACCAACTGAGCTATAGGCCCTTAATCTTAAAAAGATTAAAATGTTGCAAATACAATTTGCAAGCAAGTTACAATGAAAAACTTTCTTAAGTCTCTCAAAACTGAAGATGATAATTGTTTCCTTAGAAAGGAGGTGATCCATCCCCACCTTCCGGTAGGGATACCTTGTTACGACTTAACCCCAATCATCGACCCTACCTTAGACGGTTCCCTCTTCTTGCGAAGTTAGGCCACCGGCTTTGGGTATTACCAACTTTCGTGGTTTGACGGGCGGTGTGTACAAACCCCGAGAACGTATTCACCGCGACATGCTGATTCGCGATTACTAGCGATTCCAACTTCATGAAGTCGAGTTGCAGACTTCAATCCGAACTGAGACTGTTTTTTTGAGATTCGCCAAAAACTTGCGCTTCAGCTACCCTTTGTAACAGCCATTGTATCACGTTTGTAGCCCAGGTCATAAGGGGCATGATGATTTGACGTCGTCCCCACCTTCCTCCAATTTATCACTGGCAGTCTTGCTAAAGTCCCCACCATTACGTGCTGGTAACTAACAATAAGGGTTGCGCTCGTTGCGGGACTTAACCCAACATCTCACGACACGAGCTGACGACAACCATGCACCACCTGTGCAACTGATAACCTCCACTGTGTTTCTACAGCTTTGCAGAAGCATGTCAAGACCTGGTGAGGTTTTTCGGGTACCTTCGAATTAAACAACATGATCCACCGCTTGTGCGGAGTCCCGTCAATTCCTTTAAGTTTCATACTTGCGTACGTACTACTCAGGCGGAGTACTTAATGTGTTAACTTCAACACTGGTTTTACCCAACGTTTAGTACTCATCGTTTACGGCGTGGACTACCAGGGTATCTAATCCTGTTTGCTCCCCACGCTTTCGTGCCTCAGCGTCAGTAAAGACCCAGCAAGCCGCCTTCGCTACTGGTGTTCCTCCATATATTTACGCATTTTACCACTACACATGGAATTCCACTTGCCTCTATCTTACTCTAGCTAAACAGTTTTTATAGCATCACAATGTTGAGCATTGCACTTAGACCATAAACTTATTTAACCGCCTACGCACCCTTTACGCCCAATAATTCCGGATAACGCTTGCCCCCTATGTATTACCGCGGCTGCTGGCACATAGTTAGCCGGGGCTTATTCATTAGGTACCGTCAGAATGATTTTTCCATCATTTATTCTTCCCTAATAAAAGAACTTTACGTACCGAAATACTTCATCGTTCACGCGGCGTTGCTCGGTCAGAGTTTCCTCCATTGCCGAAAATTCCCTACTGCTGCCTCCCGTAGGAGTTTGGGCCGTGTCTCAGTCCCAATGTGGCCGTTCAACCTCTCAGCCCGGCTACACATCATAGTCTTGGTAGGCCTTTACCCCACCAACTAACTAATGTGACGCAAGCTCCTCCCTAAGCATACCTATTGCTAGGTCTTTTAAAAACAAGAAGATGCCCTCTTGTCTCCTATCCAGTCTTAGCAGTCGTTTCCAACTGTTATCCTCGTCTTAGGGGCAGATTGCTTACGCGTTACTCACCCGTTCGCCACTAAAGTTTAATTGCTTAAACTTCCGTTCGACTTGCATGTATTAGGCACGCCGCCAGCGTTAATCCTGAGCCAGGATCAAACTCTTCGTATGTTACAAAATTGATACATCAAAAATTGCTTTTTGGTGTCAATTTTAAGGTGTTAAAAAATAATTAAAAATATTCGTTAATTATCATCTTCAGTTTTCAAAGATTAAAAAAATTAATGGTGAAGGGAGGTGGATTCGAACCACCGTACCTTACGGAACAGTTTTACAGACTGCTGCGTTTAGCCACTTCGCTATCCCTCCGAAATTGCTTAACAATTTCAAATTTATTTACCTTAGATATTATAGCACATATAAAAATGAAAAGCAAGCTTTTTTGATTTTTTTTAAATTTTAATTTAGGTTGTTATTTTTGATAGGAATTTGGGGTTTGGAAAAAGATATTTTGGAATTGGATAATGGTGTTTGAAATATTTTTTTTTGCAAAATAAAAAATATATTTATGAAGAAATTATCCTAACTAAATATGTTGCTTTCCAAAAGATGTTTTTTAAAAATTATAAGGATGAAAATTAAGAACTGCAGAAAAAAATATAAAAGTTTTGTTTGTTTTTTACTTATTTTGATTTTTGAATTGTTGCAAGTATTGATGAAGGAAAAAGTTTTTATAAAGCGTTTTGTTTTAATGCAAAATATTTTTGTTGCATCTTTTTTCTAGTGAGCAAAGTTTGGAAAATAGTATAGGTGTTTCCCACAATCCAATATAAAGACAATATTGGGTTAGAACGCGAGAAAAATACCATCATTAAAATCATAAAAACACTCATAATTTTCATGCTTTTTTCTGATTGTTTAGCTTTTTGTTTTTGTTCTGAAGTCAAATAATAAGAAGGGGTTTTTAAATAATCTGGTTTTTTAAAACTAATTTTATTCAAAATAAACATCGTTGCTCCCACTAAAAAAGAAAGCAAAAAGATAACAAAAGCATTATTGGGATTAGAAGGGTTTAAATTAATGAATCCTAAAAAGGGCTTTTCAATTAATTTATCAGTTGCAAAAATACCTCCAGGAATAATAAAGCGACTTAAGGTTTGATTAATTGCAATAAATAAGGGAAGTTGCAAGAAAGACAATAAAAAGCCCCAAAAAGAAAAATTATTTTTGCGATAAACTTTTAAAATTTCTAACTGCATTTTTTGAGCTGAGGCAGGATCTTTTTTGAGAGCATATTTTTGCTTTACTTTTTCAATTTCGGGCTGAATTAAACTCATATTCATACTCAAAGTACTTGTTTTAGTATAAATAGGCCAAGTTAAAGTACGGATGAAAATAGTAGCTAAAACAATTCCTAACCCTAAGTTGCCAAAAAACATACCAGAAGCACCAGAAACTAAGAAAGTTGAGAAAAAATATAAAAAAGAGCCAATTGAAATTATTAAAACATTCCAAAAATAACCAAACAGGCTCCATTCCAGTCTAGAAGGAAATTGAATTGGAACTGAAGAATTAGTTATAAAAAGTTTTCTAGATATTAAATGGTCGTTATTGTTGTTTGTAAATTTAATATCAATGTTAGATGAATCATTATTGGAAGTGTTTTTGATATTTTCTGCATAATGATCTTTGTCAAAATCTAATTTTATATTTTCTAAAGAAAGAGGGGTTTTATCTTCATATGTTCTAAATTCTAATGCATCTTTTAATTCTTTTTTTTGATATTTATTGTTTTGAATATAATCATCATTAGTGCCTGCAGAAACTGTTAAAAAATCCTTCATTAATTTATTTTTGAATTCGGTTTTTTCTTTATCGTTTTTATTTTTAAAAACATCAGCATCTGGTTTAAAAGTTAAAAAACATTCTTTTTTATTTAATTTAGAAAGATCAAAATTAGAAACATCTTCTACTTCAGGATCTGGTTTTTTCATTAAACCAAAAAAATATTTTGCTTGTTTTTTTTTATTTAACATGCCTTTAAATTCGTCTTGCATAGCTATTTGAATTTCTTTCTTTTTGTTATTGATAACATAAACAACAAAAATATCAGCACATTCATTTAATTTAGAAGGATCATTATTTGTAAAATATTCTTCATATTTTTCGCTACTTTTAAAAACAAAAACTTTGTCAAAAACTTCTATTTTTTCACGCTTTGGAGGAGTAAGGAGCCAAAAAAATAACCCGAATAGAAAAATTGCTAAAAATAAAAACTTTTTTTTTGAAGAATGATTTCTAACATCCATTTTAATTAACTCCTTATTTTATTTATTTGAAAGTAATATGCGAGTTTTGGTAGCAAATTGCAAAAAGAAAGTTTTTAATTGTTGAAAAGTTAGGTTTTTGGCTTGAGCTTTAATAACAATAACAAAAAACATTTTGGGATTAAGGCAAGGAGAAACACTCCTAATAATTGCTCTTAAACGACGTTTAATTAAATTTCTTTCGTGGGCTTTACCATATTTTTTGCCAACACTTAAAGCAAATTTAAAATGAGGAAAGGCAGTTTGTTTGACGTAATAAATAATAAAAAGGGAGTTCCCGTATCTTTTTTTAGATTTAAAAACAGGGGTGATTTCGCTTTCTTTTTTAAGAATATATTTTCTTTTCATCTTCTTAATAATCCTAAAATTCTTAACTTTTATATTCAAAACATCAATTAACAATTTTAAAAAATATAAATTCCACAATTATTAATGATACAATAGCAATAAAAAGAAATTTATCAAAAAAACACCGAAAAAGCGGTGTTTATTTTTGGTTTGAATTAATCAAAATCAAGTTAGTTTGATTTTAAACTGTTAGTTGCAAACGTCCTTTAGATCTTCTTCTAGCAAGAACTTTGCATCCTCCAACAGTTGCCATTCTGGCTCTAAAACCATGAGTTCTTTTTCTTTTGATTTTACTAGGTTGATATGTTCGTTTCATAAAAAAACCTCTTTTCTTTTTAACACACTTCCTTAATTATAGCTTTTTTAGTATGAAATGTCAAGCCTAAAAGTTTTGAATAATTAAAAAATAGTGGTTGTGGGGGTAAAAATGTAAAAAATAAAATGTTTATAAAAAGAAAGAAAATATTTGGAGAAATGATTTAGTATTAAATGTGTTGAAACTTTTTGGTTGGCTTTTATAACAAATCATTTTTAAAATAATTTCAATAAGCTCTAGCAAATAAGACAGTTTGAAGGGCTTTTTTGTTAGTAACAGGGCAGTTAGCAGTAATTAAATTAGTTTCTAAAATAACTCTGGCAGTAGCTCCTGTTTCTTGTTTAATTTGCAATTCGGCATCAGTTCCTGAAATACTCATTGCTACATAACCACCTTGTTTGAGATAAGTTTTAAATTCTTCATAAGTGGTAGCTTGTTTGCGATTTTGTTCTAAATGTTGCAGTGCTTTTTGATACATGTTATTGTGGATGGTTTCAAATAATTGCGGGATTTGAGATGGCAAATCTTTGGTTTTGATATTTTGTTTGGCGAAGTTATATCTTTGAAAAATAGTAACTTCATCATTTTCTAAACCACGTTTGCCAATTTCTATACGCAAAGGAACACCTTTAAGTTCATATTGACTAAATTTCCAACCAGCAGTTTTGTCTTGTAGATCGAGATGAACGCGATAGTTTTTTTGAAGGATGGAAAAGAGGTTTTCGGATGTTTGTTTTACTGCATCATCTTGAGGTTGCAAAGGAATGATTACAATTTGCATAGGAGAAACATAAGGTGGTAAAACTAGTCCTTCATCATCGCTGTGAACCATAATTAAAGCTCCAATTAAACGTGTAGAAACACCCCAAGATGTTTGATGAACATATTTTTTTTGATGGTCGCAATCTTGAAATTGGATTTGAAACGATTTAGCAAAATTAGTACCTAAGTAATGAGAAGTTCCTGCTTGAAGAGCTTGTCCGTCATGCATTAACGCTTCGATAGAATAAGTGATGAGGGCTCCAGCAAATTTTTCTGTTTCGGTTTTTTTGCCACATACAAAAGGAAGGGCTAAAAGGTTTTTGCCTAACTTTTGATAAATATCAAGGATGGATAAAGTTTGCTGCATCGCTTCTTGTTCGGTAGCATGAACAGTGTGTCCTTCTTGCCACAAAAACTCTTTACCTCTTAAAAAAGGTTTAGTCGTTTTTTCCCAGCGAACCACATTGCACCATTGATTATATAACTTAGGTAAATCACGATAAGAAGTGATTGTTTTAGAATAATATTGCGAAAATAAAATTTCTGAAGTAGGGCGAATCACTAGTTTTTCGGATAAGTTTTTTTTGCCTGTAGTTGTTATCATTGCTGCTTCTGGAGAAAATCCTTGAATATGATTTTTTTCTTTGTGAAATAGTTTTTCTGGAAAAACTAACGGAAAATAAACATTTTGATGACCTGTTTTTTGTAAAGTACAATTAAGATGTTTTTGAATATTTTCCCACAAAGCATAACCATAAGGAAGATAGATAATAAAACCTTTTGCCTCAGAATAAGCTATTAATTCAGCTTTAAGACAAACATCTGTATACCATTTTCCAAAATCAGATGAGCGAGCAGTAACTGTTTTAACTCGTTTCATTGTTTTCATTTTTGCATTACCTTTGTTTAGTTATAATATATTATAAATATTTTAATTAATTTGTTATTTGTGTTGGTTTCAGGGAAAGAACAAACTATAAGCAAAAATATTATAACATGAAAAAATAATAAAAAATAAATATTTAAAAATAAATATTTAAAAGCATAATGATGACTTGTAAATGAAGGTCTTTGGAAAATATTTATTTTTTAAAGAATCTAACAATTCTTTTATTTCGATTTATAATAATGTTGTTATAGTTTGGAAATGACAAGAAATAATTGCAGTTGAGATGATAATTTGGTAATCCATAATAAAAAAAAGGGGGGATAAAAGTTTTTTTATTGATTAAAAAAATACCAGATATTTATTAAAAAATAAAGGATAAAAAAATAAATTCAAAATGGCGGAGCAGAAGGGATTCGAACCCTTGCACCGATTTCTCGGACTACGTCCTTAGCAGGGACGCCTCTTATAGCCACTTGAGTACTACTCCTAAATTATATTGTATAGATTTGCAAAATAAAAAAATAAATAGGTGAATGTAAGCAAATATAAAAAATAAAAATAAAAAAAAGAGGGGATGAAAAAAATAGTAATTGAGATGTGTTAAAAAAATATCCCAAAAGTGGATTAAAAAAATAAAATAAATGGAGGCCCTGAACGGATTTGAACCGTTGATCAAGCTTTTGCAGAGCCATGCCTTACCACTTGGCTACAGGGCCAAACATCGCTTTAATGCGAGTTTGTTATAATTAAATTAATGAGTGACAAATGGTTTCATTAAAGCTTCAATGTCTTTGACTTCTTTAGGGATGTGTTTGGATAAATTAACAGCCCCTTCTTGAGTGATTAAAAGGTTGTCTTCAATTCTTACTCCAATCCCTAAATCTTTTAAATATAGACCTGGTTCGACAGTAATTACGCTGTTTGTTCCAATAACACCTGTATAATTGCAAACATCATGAATATCTAATCCTAAGTGATGTCCTAATCCGTGATAGCAATATTGATGGATTGTTTCGCCTTCTTTAAGTAAAGACATTTTTTTTAATCCTTGCAATAAAATATCTTTGCCATATTGGTTTAATTGCGTAAAGGTGTGATGCGGTTTTACCCAAGCAATGATTTCTTTGTTAGCTTTAAGAACTAAATTATAAATATCTTTTTGCAAAGAACTAAATTGTCCACTTACAGGATAACAACGAGTAATATCAGAGGAATAATGATTATAAGTAACGCCAGCATCAAATAATAAAAGGTCGTTGGGTTTTAATTGGCAGTTAGGTTTGTTATAATGCAAAATTAAGGCATTTTTTCCTGAAGCAGCAATGGTTTCAAAGGATTTTTGAGTTTGGTTATTTTCCAAAAAATAATGAAAAAGAGCAGCTATTTGATATTCATACATTCCAGGTTTTAAGTTTTTTAATAAATAATTAAGGGCTTGATGATTGATATCTAGAGCTTTTTGGATTTGGGTTTGTTCGTAAACGCTTTTTGTTTGACGCAAAGAAAATAAAAAAGAAGAGCTATTATAAACTTGCAAAAAAGGATATAAAGAAGTCATTTTTTGACAATATTCTAAAGCCCAACTTGCTTTTTGGTCTAAGGTTTGCTTGGATAGGTCAAAATAAAAACCTTCTAAAGAATCCACAAAAGAACCTCTCAAAGGATTTATCATCTGAAATAAAAAAGTTTCAAAAGTTAATATGTTTTTGAGGTTTGATAAATTAATTTGAGATATCAAAGAAGCATCAGAAAAACTCAAAATATCTCCATCCCACAAGGCTTTACTAGGGTTATTTTCTTCTAAAAATAAAAAAGTATGAGATAAATTAGGTGTTTTTACCAACAATAAAATAGTGTTTGGTTGGTTAATTCCTGTCAAATAATAAAAATTATGATCAACTTCCAAAGGAAAAGTTTGATCGCCACTCTTAGTAATTGCTTTTCCAGAATAAAAAAGAGCAGCGGTGTTTGGTTTCATTTTTTGGATGAAATTATTTCTATTGTGCAAAAAAATAAAAACACGATTTTCCTTTTTTAAGATAGAAATGAAAAAAATATAAGTTCATAAAGCAAACAGAAAAATGTTTAATATTAAAAAATTGGAATAAAAAAGCAGGCAAAAAACTTGGCAAAATAATTTAACTTTTGATTTGAAAAAATTTGATTTTGGGAAGTAATTTAAACTTTTGTTTTGCGAATTTCTTCGAAAAATATTGAAAAAATTTGTTTGGCTAAAAGTTTTGATTTTCTAAATATTAAACATTTGTTTTGTTTTTCATTTTTTTTCTCTATGTAGAGTGTGAGTTCTAGAAAAAGGACAGTATTTTTTTAATTCTAAACGTCCTGGGGTCTTTTTTTTATTTTTATCAGTATGATAATTTTCTCTTTTGCACTCTGTACAAACTAATTTTACTAAATCACGCATGTTAATTTTCTCCTAACTAATTAAGCAATATAGTACTATTATATCAAATTTTTTAATAAATAATAAAGAGTTTTTAAAATTATTATTTTTTAGTTTTTTTATAATGAGGAGTAGTTTTTTTATTAATTAAACGTTTTTTAATCCATAAAAGAGTATAAGTCATAGAAACTGTAAAGACAAAAAGGCAAGAAAAGACCAAACAAACAAAGTCATAACATGAATAAACAAAACGATAACGTTTATGATGGCGATTTTCCTTATCTTCTAAATTTTGGGCATTTGCAGGATTATTTAATTTTTGTTTAAAAGGAGAAAAGAAAACATAAGGAAACATTTTAAAAGGATCTCTTTTAGCTGCTTGTTTTTCTGAAGTTATAATTGGTTTGTCTTTTTGCAGATCTTGAAAATAATCTTGCATAGATAAAAAGCCAAATAAACTAAAAAAGGTCATATAAAGCAAGGGATGAATAAAAGCTATCCACATTTTTTTATAAGGAATAGCATAAGAATTGACTTTAAAATAAAAATATAGATAACATAAAGGAGCTAAAGTGTGGTGGAGATGAGAAAGAAAAAAAGAAAGACTAAATTTAGGTTCGTAAAAATGTCTACCTTTATCAATTAAAGTGTGAAAAATTAAAGCTGTCATCAAAATGCTAACTAAACATGCAAAAACTACATAATGATACCAATTTTTTTGTCTTACTTTGGTAAAAAATAAAGCATAAACAATTAATACAAATAAATTACTTTGATGGGTAAAATACCAAACTGTTTTGATAAAAGTGTGGTGCCCAGGATAATAACCTTCTTCGTAATCTAAAATGTTGTCTTCTTTTCCTGTGGTGTCAAAATCAATTTCAGGCATAAAGGTAGGGGCTTTGTACTTATATTGCCAATAAATTTGTCCTTTGTTAACACATTCTTTAAAATCATGAAAAAAAACAAGCATTAAAGTACAAATAGACAACATAAAAAAAGAAAAACAACATTGGGCTTTTTAAAAAAATTTCTTAAAACAATTTTTTTAGATCTTAATTTTCTTTTCATATCGTTCCTTTTTGGTTTAACATTTAAATATTTACAAATGCAATTAAAATAATGGATAATGAAGATAAGTTATAAATTTGATTAATGATAAATTATTGCTGATGAGATGTATTTTTAGAAACAATAGGTTGAATAATGTTTTGTTCTAAGGCTTGGGGAAAAGGATATTTTTCTTCTCTCATTCTTTTAAATAACAAGTAAATAAAACCTCTTTGATAATCAATGCGAGTAATAACTGCTATTTGGGGTTCGTTTTGAACTTTGGCGCGAGTTCCTATTAAATAATTTTTAGCTGTGGGTTGCAAAAGCACTAACCTACTTCCTTATGGGTTCACTTTATCAAAAAGTGTAAATAAAAAAACAAACTAGTTAGTTTGTTTTTTTATTGTAAAATATTAAAAAACTTAATAGTAAAGATTTTAAGCAACGAAAAGATCTTTAAAACTTTTGCTAAATTTGAAAGTAGGAACCTTTTTAGCTGGAATGTCAATAGTTTTACCAGTTCTTGGATTTTTTCCTTCGCGAGCACTTCTGTGTTTTACTTCAAAGGTGCCAAAACCTGTTAAAGTAACTTTTTCATCTTCTTTGAATTCTTGAAGACTTTGAGAAATAACTTCAATAAAGTTATTAAGAAATTTATCAGCTTCTTTTTGACTAACGCCATTTTTTTCAGCTAATTTTCTTAAAAATTCTAATTTGTTCATTTTTTGCCTCCTTTTCTTTTTATTTACGTACTTATTATAACATCAAAAAATAATTTACAAGCGCAAACCAACAATTATTTGAAATTATTGGTAATTATTTGCATTTTATTCTTAATTGACTGCGGGGGTGTTTGCAAAATGGATTAAAAAATGGTGGGTGGGTAAAAAAATAATTTAGAATTCACTTTTGAAAGGTCTTTGCATTAAAGTTGCAAAAACAGTTTCAAAGGGCTTGGATTCAAAAATTAATTGATAAGAGGCTTGAATAATGGGCAGATCTAAATTATGTTTTAATTGCAATTGATAAAAAGCATTAAGAGTTTGGAATCCTTCGATGGTTTGCAAAGAAGAGTCAATAATTTGTTGGTAAGTAATGCCTGCAGCAATTTTAGCACCAGCATTAAAATTTCTGGAGTATTTGCTAAAAGCAGTCACAATTAAATCACCTAATCCTGGAAGTCCTAAAACGGTTTGGGGGTTTCCTTGATAAAAAGTAACTAACACCGACATTTCTAAAATACCACGACTCATCAAAGCTGCTTGAGAATTAATTCCAAAGTTCTTGGCTACTAAAATACCGTTAATAAAGGCTAAAACATTTTTAAAAGCACTGCAAATTTCATTTCCTACCAAATCAGAAGAAGTATATACTTTCAAATAATTAGGGCAAGAAAATAATTTTTGAATTTCCAAGGCAAAAGCGGGATTGGAAGAAGCTGCAGTTAACAGAGTTAATTTGCGTAAAATAACTTCTTCAGCATGCGATGGACCCATTAAGGAAGCAAAATTAGCTAAAAGAGGGGCAGGAATAACTTGTTTGACAATTTCAGAAACACGCAAAAAAGTTAAAGGTTCAATACCTTTAGAAACATTGACAAACGATTTGGGAGTAGTTAACATAAGGGCAATTTGTTTGAGAAGATGACGCATAAATTTCATAGGAACTGACAAAACTATCAAATCAGAATAATCAAGGGCTTGTTTAAGGCAAGAAACTGCTTTGACATTTACTAGTGGAGCATTAAAAATGGGATGTTTTCCTTGATTTATTTTTTCCACATAAGAAAGGTTAATGTCATAGAGTAAAACTTGATTGTTGTTATCAGTTAAAACTTGTGCCAAAGTAGAACCCCAAGCACCACTGCCAATAATAGTAATTTTCATAAAATATAGCTTCTTTCTTGTAATCAAAATAGCAAAAACGGTCATGAAAAAAGTTACAGCAAAAATGACAAAAGTTTTTTTGATAATTAAAAATAAGGTTGAATTTTTTTCAACCACTATAATTAAATCATAAAATAAGAACAAATAATAAAATACTTGCAAACAAAATGCAAAAAGAAGGGGAAGGAGAAAAAGGGGGATTCAAAGTAGTTTTAAAAATTAGACTTTTTTTGATGAAAAATAATTTTGAGGGGTGTTCCTTCTAAATCAAGGCTTTTTCTAAATTGATTTTTTAAAAATCTTTCATAAGAAAAATGAATATGTTTAGGGTCATTAACAAAACAAAGAAATTCAGGAGCTTTGGTTTTAGTTTGAAAAATATATTGAAACTTAGCTTTTTTTTGATTAAAGAAAGTGGGAGGAGTTATAAGAGTTGCTTCTTGTAAAATATCGTTTAAAAGACTAGTGCTAAACTGACTTTTATAATTGTTAAAAACTCGTTTTAAAATAGCAAAAATTTGAGTAAGACGACTTTTTTTCAAAGCTGATAAGAAAATAACAGGCGCATAAGATAAAAAAACAAACTCTTGACGAATTTTTTGCTCAAAGTTCTTTAGGGTATTGGTATCTTTTTCTAACAAATCCCATTTATTGACAATAATAATGCAAGCTTTATGATGTTCTAAAATAAACCCTGCAATATTTTTATCTTGTTCTAAAATACCTTCTTTAGCATCTAAAACTAAACAAGCAATATCTGCTTTTTCCAAAGCACCTAAAGCACGCAAAACGCTGTATTTGTCTTCTTGTTCATAAATTTTACCTCTTTTTTTAATACCTGCAGTGTCAATAATTTGGTATTTTTGCCCATCATTTTCAAAAAAAGTATCAACAGCATCGGTGGTAGTTCCTGCCATATCAGAGACAATCATTCTTTGGGATGCTAAAAGAGAATTAGTAAGGGTTGATTTGCCAACGTTTGGGCGTCCCACAACACAAAATTTAATAATGTTGTTGTCTTTTTCTTGGTTTTGGTTTTGTTCTGGTTCTAACAGTTGTTTTTCTGGGATTTCATAATTAAATTCGGAAGGGGGGCTTTGCAAAGGTGTATCTATTGAAAGGTCTTCTAAAAAGGAAGAATCAGAAATTAAAGCAGCATCGCGCATAAGAAAAACAATTTTATCTAACAAATCACCTATACCTATACCATGTTGAGTACTAATTGCAAAAGGAGTATCAAATCCCAGAGCATAAAATTCATAAGTGTTAGATAATAAATTGTGGTTGTCAATTTTATTAACTGCCAAAAGAACTGGTTTTTTAGTTTTATACAAAAGTTTAGCTAAATAAATGTCATTTTGAGTAAGTCCTGTTTGCCCATCAACTACAAAAACAATTACATCAGCTTCATCAACTGCAAGTTGAGCTTGTAATTTGATTTGTTCCAAAAAAGGAGTTGATTGAATTTCGATACCGCCCGTATCAATAACTCCAAATGTTTTAGTAAACCACTCGGCAGTAGCATAAATGCGGTCCCGAGTAATTCCTGCTTTTTGATGAGTAATAGCGTGTCTTCTCCCAATAATGCGGTTAAACAAACTTGATTTGCCAACATTAGGACGACCCACAATAGCAATTTTAAAAGACATTTAAGTTCTCCTTTTTTTATCAATTAAGGCAATAATTTTGGCAATTACTTCATCAATCGATAATTCGGTAGTATCTAGTAAAATGGCATCTAAAGCTTTAGATAAGGGAGCAAGTTGGCGATGATAATCTTTATGATCGCGTTCCTTGAGTTGTTTCATAATTTGAGCAATGTCTGTGATTTTTCCTTTTTGGGCATCTTCTTGTTGTTTTCTCAAAGCTCTTTTAGTAATGTTGGCAGTAAGAAAAATTTTTAAATTAGCATCTGGCATTACAACTGTTCCAATATCTCTTCCATCCATAATTAAATTAGGAGTATTGCCACAAATTTCTTTTTGCAATTTCAATAATTTAGTTCTTACAGCAGGAATTAAAGCTACTGAAGAGACATGTTTTTCGACGTCCAAAGACTTAATTTTTAAAGAAACGTCTTCTTGATTAAGAAAAATTTTATTACAAGAATAAGAAAGATTGATTTTATCTAAAGCTTGATTAAGACTTTTTTCATGATGCCATGAAACTTCATTTTCTAACAAATATAAAGTTAGTGCCCGAAACATTGCTCCAGTATCAACGTGATTCCAACCTAATTTTTGGGACAACTTTTTACTAATAGTGCTTTTGCCAGAACCTGCCGGACCATCAATGGCGATTTTAAAACTTTTCATATGCATATATAACTAACTCCTTATAGTGATCTTAAATTTACTAAATTAATGCGGTATTTGAGTAGTTAAGGTTTTTAATTTTTTAATTTCATGAATTTTTAAAGGGCGATAAGCACCTATTGTGAGATTTTCAATAGTTAAAAAAGAATAACGATAACGTTTTAACTTTAAAACTTGATAGCCTAAAGATTGCATCATTTTACGAACTTGCCTGTTTTTTCCTTCAGTTATTACTAGCTTTAACCAAGTAGAAGGTTTGGGTTTATAAGAACTTTTCAAAATATCAATTTCTTTACAAAAAGCCAAATAATTTTTATCAATGATAATTCCTTTGCGGAATGTGGCAAGGTCTTTTTTTTGCAAACAAGCATTAATTTTAACATGATATTCTTTAGGAATACAAAAGGAAGGATGAGTTAATTTTTGAGTAAGATCGCCGTCATTAGTAATTAAAAGTAGTCCTGTAGTATTAAAATCAAGGCGTCCTATCGGATATAATCTTTGTATGTTTGCTTCTTCGATTAAATCCAAAACAGTAGGGCGTTTTTTATTGTCTTTGGCAGTGGAAAGAAATCCATTGGGCTTGTTGAGCAAAAAATAAGAATAAGTGGTTTTGGTGATCGGTTTGTCATCCAAAGTTATAATGTCGCTGGAAGATACTTTGGTTCCTAATTCAGAAATAATTTTGCCATTAACTTTAATGCGTTTTTCCAAAATTAAAATTTCTGCTTTTCTTCTAGATGCCACATTTGCATAAGCCAAAACTTTTTGTAATCTTTGCATTATTTTCCAATCCTTCCTTACTTGATTGTGTGGTTTGATGTTTAAAAACTTATTATTAAAATATTGTTCAAAAATGTCTTTTGTTTTTCTAATAGTTAATAATTAAAAATATTGCAAATTAAAAAAAATAACGCGGATAGTATTTATTTTCATCCAAGGTATCATAATAAGCAACAAAATTTTTATTACTATCTTTAACTATAAAAGGTTTTTTAGTAGTTATTTGTCTTTGGTCTAAATGAGTACCGTTTTTTACTAACTTAATTAAATAATCATTTAAAATAAGTTCATCGTAAGCAGCAAAAAAAGTACTATCCAAAATCAAATCATTGAGTTCTAAATTTTCAATAGTTTTAGCGTTTTGTAATAAATGCGTGCCAATTGCAGTTCTTTGCAAACGAAGAAGAGCACCATAAGTATTTAATTGCAAAGCTAGATCGCGCGCAAGACTTCTAATATAAGTTCCTTTGGAAACATGTGCCAAAAAATCTACTTGGTCGCGACAAAACAAAGATGTTTTTTCAAAATGATGAATAAAAACTTCTCTTGGAGGAATATCTACAACTTGATTTTTGCGTGCTAAACGATACATTTTTTTCCCTTTAATTTTAACTGCTGAAAACATAGGAGGTATTTGCAAATACTTTTTTTGATGAAAAGATGCAAAACTTTTTTGGATGTTACAATCAGTTAAAGGGGTGTTTTTGGTATCCAACAATTTACCTGTCACATCCAAAGTATCATAATGTTTATTAAAAAGAAAGGTTCCTTGATAAGTTTTTGGCAGTTTATCGAACAAAAAAGCCAGTTTAGTGGCTTTACCCACACAAATAATTAAAAGTCCTGAGGCTAAAGGATCAAGAGTTCCTGTGTGTCCTACTTTGTCAAAATGAAATTTTTTTTTAATTTGAAAAACTACATCATGTGATGTCATCTTTTCTGGTTTGTTGACTAAAAAAAATCCGTTCATAACGTTTGATTTTGCTTTCGGTTTGTGGTAAACTTATTTATAAGAATGTAAAAATTTAAGCAAGTCTTCTTTATTTAGAAAACCACTATGTCTTGCTAATTCTTTTTTATCTTTGTATAAAATAAGGGTGGGAAAGCCAGAAACGCCTTTTTCTAATGCTAATTGTCTAAAAAAATCAACGTCTACTTTGTAAAAAAGAATGTCTTTTTCTAAAAGGCAAACTTCATCCAAAACAGGCAATAATCTTTGACATGGAGGACCACCATGTAGCAAAAAAATCAACAACTACCAATTGTTGTGTGGCAGTTATGGTTTCAAAATCTTGTCCTTGATAATTCATTAAATTACTCATTATATTTAAAACTCCTTTTGTTTTTTTGGGGTTTGGGTTTTGGCATACACCATTTATTATAATTTAAAAAATGTTAATTAATAAAGATATGTTTTAGTTATTTTAATTTTTAAAACAAAATGAAAAAATGCATTTTTATGAATCATATTTTTTTGGAAATTTGTTCGTTTGAGAATTGTTTTCTAATCCGTTTAATGTTAAGGCAACCATAAAGCAAAAACACAAATGAAGACAAAGAAAGGATTATTTTAATTAATAAGTTTACCCAATCAAAATATTTTTCTTCTTGGGAAATAAAATCTTTGTATTTAAGAGAAGCTATTTTTTGTTCCAAAATGTTTTGAGAAATAGGTTTTAGTTTGCAATAAAAAGGGACTCCGTTTTTATCAATTAATTTGATATGGTAATAAAAACCTTCCAGCCAACTATTTTTAGCAAAATAAGAATTTTTTTGGTTTCATAATTATCAATTTTATTCAATAAATCAGAAACAGTAATGTTGGAAGTGGCATTTATAAAAGGCAAATGATGATAGCAATCAAAAGAAAAAAACAAAATAGAAAACATCAAACTTACCACAATTAAAAAGGTGGTGATAATTTTTTTCTTGAAAATAAAATAATTTTTAGGAATAGCAAACAACCAATAAATGGTTTTAAAAATTAAAATTGTTGATAATAAAAGAAAAAGGACAAAAAGCAAAGTGCAAATAAAATGCCAAATAGTAGTTTTGTTAAAACCTTTTGCAGGTTGGAATGGTTGAATTTTAATTTCTTTCATATCTTTTATTTGTTTGTTTTGTAAAAATTCTTTAATTTGTGGCATTGGAGTAATATTTTGTTCTTGTAATTTTTGAGACAATTCTTTAATTAAAGGTTCATTTAATTTCACTAAAGCTTTGGCATCAGAAAAACATTTTTTTAAAATATCTCTTTGTAAATCTTCTTTATCTTTAACTGATATCGAATTATAACCAAAAAAACGTGTTAGTTCTTGGGATTTGTGGAAAGCCTCAACAAAATCAGAACAAGCTTTATCAATAGTTGTTTCGCAAATCACTTCTTCAGCAGCTTTTCCTGCTAAAAGAACGGTAATTTCTTGGATTAAAGTTTCTTTTAATAAAATATTAGGGGTCTGTTCTTTAGCAAATAAAGTCAATATTTTATCATAAGAGCGTGGAATTAAAGAAACCGAACTTAAAAAATGAGTGTTTTTGACTTGGCTGATAATTATTTTAGCAGCTGCATGAGTAGAAACAATTTCTTTTTCTTTGTGATTATATGTTTTGGAAGAATTTGTTATCCCTAATAAAACGTTTTCTTTAGCTTGAATAATTGTTTCAGAAGAAATTTTTTGCAATTCTTGTTATTTGTTTTTTTCTGCTTGAAGCATTGAAGCCTCATTTAAAATGGCTTTGAGTTGAGCACCACTTAATCCTTGGGTTTCTTGGGCTAATTGTTCTAAATTAATATCCTCATCAGCTATTTGTTTGCCTTTAGCACATAATTTTAAAATAGCTTTTCTTGCTTTAAGGTCAGGGAGCAAAACATTAACTACATAATCAAAACGTCCTGGACGAAGCAAGGCAGAATCTAGAGATTCTACTCTGTTAGTAGCAGCTATCACAATGACATTATTTTCATTATCTTTGGATTTAATCCCATCCATTTGATTTAATAATTCTGTAGTTATTTCTTTTTCTTTTTGGCTAAAATCGTTTCTAGCAATACCAAAAGAATCAATTTCATCAATAAAAATAATGCTTGTTTTATGGGTTTTTGTTTTTTCAAACAAATCTCTTACTTTTTTAGCACCATCACCATGAATTCTTTGCAAAAAATCAGTACCACTAAAAGCATAAAAGGATGAGTCTGATTCACCTGCAAGAGCTTTTACAAGTAAGGTTTTTCCTGTTCCTGGAGGTCCATACAACAAAATTCCTTTAGGAATTTTGGCTCCTGCTTCATGATATTTTTTAGGTTCTTTTAAAAAATCAATAAAACGTTGGAGAAGTTGTTTTTCTTCTTCCATCCCTGCCACATCATTAAATTTAGTTTCACTTGAGATTGGCTCAAAATCCGTTTTGTTTTA
This sequence comes from Onion yellows phytoplasma OY-M, assembly GCA_000009845.1. Lineage (GTDB taxonomy): Bacteria > Bacillota_I > Bacilli_A > Acholeplasmatales > Acholeplasmataceae > Phytoplasma > Phytoplasma asteris. The sequence goes on along the minus strand of AP006628.2, from coordinate 263,068 downwards.
TTGTTTGGAAGATCTTTTTATTCTTTTTTTGGGAGTTTGTTTGGCAATTGTTTCTTGTGATTGTGGTTGTTCGGATTCTTTTTCTGGATTATTTTTTTTGGGTATTGCCCCTTTTACCATTAAATTTGCAAAAAGAAAATAATTCCAAAAAGATATTATAAAAAGGATCAGGCAACATCGCAAAAAGTTCTTTTTTAAAATTATAATCATTGGAGCCATACCCATTCTTCGAGAAATTAAAATTAATTATGAATTCATTATTTTAAATGTGAACATATAAATGTAATAATATAAAGAAGTTTCAAAAAAGTGCAAACTCATTAAAATAAATAAAATTATTGTATGTTAATAATTTAATTATCTAGGTAAAACTTCATCAATTTCCAAACGATTAAATAAAATATGATAATTATCTAATTTTTGACTTGAAAGAAGCCCGAAAGTATCTAAACTTTCAAAAGTAATATCGGAGGCTTTGAGTTGAGTTAAAATTTTATGAGCAGTTTGAGGCAAAAAAGGTTGCAATAAAACCCCTAAAAACCTTAAAGTTTCTACCAAAGAATATAGTGTGTGGTCTAATAGTTGTTGTTTTTCAGGATTTTTAAATAAATTCCAAGGTTCTACCAAATCAATGTATTTATTAGCAAAACGAGCCAAATTCATAATTTCTTTCAAGGAATCTCCTACTTTACAATCTTGCATTTTGAGACGAACCAAAGGAAGAGTTGCTAAAGCTTGTTTGGATAAATCAAATTTGGGATCTAAATTAGTTGTAATTAAAGTTTTGGATAAATTATTTTGGCGATAACTTTTTACCATCCCAAAAACTCTATGAACTAAATTTCCCAAAACATTAGCTAGGTCACTATTGTGCCTTTCTACTAACAATTCATAAGTGATATTACCATCTTGAGCATAAGGAATTTCTGATAGAACAAAATAACGAATGGAATCCACCGGAAAATATTTTAACAAATCATCAACGTACAAAACGTTACCTTTAGATTTAGACATTTTATTTTTATCAAACAAAATCCATGGATGGGTTAAAAACTGTTTGGGTAGTGAAATTTCAAGTGCCATCAATAAAATAGGCCAGTAGATAAGGTGAAACCTTAAAATATCTTTACCAATAACATGCATATCACAGGGCCAATATCGATTAAACTGACTATTTTTGGATGTAGGATTGTAGTCTAGTCCGGTTAGATAATTGCTTAGAGCATCAATCCAAACATAAATAACGTGTTTGGGGTCAAAAGGAACGGGAATGCCCCACTTGAAAGAAGTTCTAGAAACAGACAAATCTGCTAATGGTTCTTTTAATAAATTTAACAGCTCTTTTCTTTGGGCATCAGGTTTAATTAAGGAGGGATTGTTTTCTAAATATTGCAATAACTGGGCTTGATATTTGGAAAGCTTAAAAAAATAAGTTTCTTCGCTGATTAAAATAGGAGTTTCACCATTAAAAGTTTTTCCATCAATTAAATCTTTGGCAGCCACATAAGATTCTTCAGCAACTGAATAAAGCCCTTGATATTTTCCTAAATAAATATCTCCTTGTTGCCATAACTTGTAAAAGATGGCTTGAACTGTTTGTTTGTGGTGGGGATTGGTAGTTTTTGCAAATTTATCGTAACTTACTTGCATTAAATCATAAATTCTTTTAATTTCCAAAGATATTTGGTCTACGTATTCTTGGGGATTTTTGCCTTGTTGCAAAGCTTTGGCAGCAATTTTTTGTCCGTGTTCATCGGTTCCTGTTTGAAACAAAACATCAAATCCTTCTAGGCGTTTGAAACGAGCAATGGCATCAGCTAAAATAGATTCGTAAACGTTTCCAATGTGCGGAATGCCAGAAGCATAGGCAATTGCTGTGGAAAGAAAAAATTTAGGTTTTTGGTTGGGGGTTGTTTTCATAAAAACTCCTTAAATAAATGGTGACAAAAATATTTTTTAATTGTGGGTTGTTGGGAAAAATCTGCATGTGGTTTGGGAAATCAAATCAAGATTGGGGGTTTTTGATTTTGTATTGGTGATAAATTTCTTTTTTGGTAATGTTTCTTTCTTGAGCAACTTTGCTAAAAGCCTCTTTTTCGTTAAAGCCTAATTTAAGGTAAAAAAGAACGTGATCGTTTATGCTTAGAGCAAGCAAATGTTCGTTGGGGTTGGGGTTGCCTGCAACAACAATGACATATTCGCCCTTATTAATTAAATCAAATTCTAAAATAGAGTCAAGATTGCCATTGATAATGGTTTCGAATTTTTTAGTCAATTCGCGCGCTAAAGAAATTTTTCTATTACCATATAATTTATGTATTAAAAGTAAAGTCTTTTTAATTCTATGAGGAGATTCGTAAATAACAAGGCTTTCTGAGGCGTTTTTATATTGGAGTAAATATTTTTCCAAAGCTTGAGACAAACGGGGTAAAAAAGCCAAAAAGATAAAAGGTGAGGGGATGGCAGAAGTCATAAAAGCAGTTAAAAAAGCAGATACTCCTGGAATCGCTACCACATTAAAACCATGTTTTTGCACTTCACAAACCAAAGAAAACCCAGGATCGCTAATAAGAGGAGTGCCTGCATCACTAATTAAGGCAATATTTTTTCCTTGTGATAAAAGTTCTAAAATTTGAGGTAGCCTTCTTGTTTGATTGTGTTCATAATAAGAAAGTAAAGGTGTTTGGATTTGATAAGTGTGTAAAAGTTTTTTGGCTCTTCTAGTATCTTCTGCTAAAATTAAAAAAACTTCTTTTAAAGTGGCAAGTGCTCTTAAGGTGATGTCTTGTAAATTGCCTATGGGAGTTGCTACCAAATATAAAGTAGGTTTGGCGTTGCAAAAACTTTGTTGTTGAAATAACATATTTTTTACCTTATTTGTTGGGTTTGGGTGTGTGCAAAATTTTATATTGCTTTAAATAGGGGGGGGTGCAAATTTTTAAAGATTTAAAATGAAAGTCTTTGGGCTTCTAATTGAATTAACAAAGCCATGAAAAGATTTTCTTGGTTAGATAATATATTTTGTTTTTTGTAAATTTGGTGAATAATTTTTAAAATATTAAAAGTGGTTGGAAGGGGCAGGGTTTGATAGTATTTTTGATATTCTGGATTTGTTAAAATTTGTGTTTTGGAAAAATAAATGGGTGTTTTGGAGTTAGGTGTTTTTTCATATAAAATATCAGAAAAAAAACGTAATAATACTGATAAAAAATCATTTAAAAAATGAGGACAAGAGATAAGTTTTGCAAGCAGAGGAGAGGCAAAAACTGCTAATTTTAATGAAATTGTTTTTGGGAATTGAATAAGAAAATCCAAAAAAAATTGTTTAAAATTTTGATAATAATCGCTGGCAACAAATAAATCCATTTGATCGGAATTTTTATTTATTAAATTACTTAAGGAAAAATCAAAAGCATCTATTTGGGATTTGGTTTTAGAGTCTAAATTTTGTGATTTTGCATCCACAGTATCAGAGATATTAATAATTTGACAACGAGAAACTATGGTTGGTAAAACTTGTTCTAAATTATTTGTTAATAAAAAGCCTATAGTATTGTTGTTGGAAGGATTTTCAAAAAAATGCAATAAACTGTTGGAAGTTTGGGTAGTTATTTTTTCTATTTCTTCAATTACATAAATTCTTTGGGTTCCGAATAAAGAAGTTTGCAAAAAGTTTTTTTGAAATTGCAAAATTTGTTCTTTGGTAAAAAGATGGTTTTGTTTGGTTAAATAATAAAAATTGGGGTATTGCGAATTAAGTAAGGTATCTTTTTTCAAAAGATGAGGGTCATGAGGTTTGAAAATACGATAGGCAAGTTCCAAAACAAATAATTTTTGTCGGGAAAGAGTGGAGCCAACAACTAAATAAAGATGGGCGAGTTTATTATTTTGGATAATTTGGTTAAATTTGGCTAACAAAGATTGGGTTTTGTTCATAATTCTATTTGAAAGACTTCTTTGAGTTTTTGTTCAATGATGTTATAAATGTTTTCCAAGGGCTTGCTTGCATCAATTAAAAAAATTCTTTTTTGTTGGTCTTTTTGACAAAGGTCAAGGTAGCCTTTGCGTACTTTTTTATGAAAAGACAGTTTTTGCAAATCAAACGAATTAATTTCTTTAGGTCTAAATTGTTTGACTCTTTGAATGCCTATTTTAGGGTCTAAATCTAGATAAAAAGTAATGTTGGGGATGTAATTTAGAGCAAAATTATTAATATTTAAAACAAAATCTTGACTTAAACCGCGAGCATAAACTTGATAAGCTATAGTCGAATCTAAATAACGATCACAAATAACTATTTTGTTTTGTTGTAAAGCAGGAATAATTAATTTGCTTAAATGTTCTGCTCTATCTGCTGCAAATAACAAAGCCTCAGTGTGGAAATCTATTTGTTTGTTAGAAGAATGCAACAAAATATTTCTAATTACTTCATTAAATAAACCGCCACCAGGTTCTTTGGTTAAAACACACGAATATTTTTTACTTAATTTTTCAAATAAATAACGTGAATGGGTGGTTTTTCCGGTGCCTTCACAACCTTCAAAAGAAATAAACATTTAGTATAAATTCTCCTTTTTGTGTATTTTTATTTATTGTCACAAAATCAATAAAAAATTTTTTTTAAAACTAAGGCTTTAGAAGGAGCCAAAAGGGTTGCTTTTTTAGTTGTGTTGCCTAATAACATCGCTTGAAATTGTTCCAAAGAAAGTTTATTTTTACCAATTTCAATTAAACTTCCTACCAAAAAACGAATCATATATTTTAAAAAACCGTTTCCATGAAAAACTAAAATATATTTGTGTGAAGTTTCTTTGAGAAAGGCTTGAAAAATGGTTTTAGAAAAATTTTTAGGTTGGGTCTCGCTAGTAAAAGCAAAAAAATTATGGGTGCCTTCAATAAATTTTAGGGCTTTGGTGATTTTATCAAAATAAAGTTTGTCAGCAAAAATTTGAAAATGATGGTTAAAAGCGTTGAGAGGTTTTTTGGAAAAAACATATTGATAAATTTTTGATTTCGCTGAATAACGAGCATGAAAATTAGGAGTGGCAAAGTTCATTTGTCTAACTCTAATATCAGGAGGCAAAAGATAATTAAGAGTTTTTTGGAAATGTGTGGGTTTTAGAAAAAAAGTGGTTTGGAAATGAAGGGTTTGCCCTTGGGAATGGACTCCTTTATCGGTTCTACTAGCTGCAAAAGTAGGGATGTTTTGATGGGTCATTTTTTTTAAAGCTTTTTCGAAAGTTTGTTGCACGGTTATTTTTTGAGGTTGTTTTTGATATCCATAATAACAAGTGCCATCATAGCTTAAAATTAATTTATAAAAAAAGTGTTGCAAAAATGCCTCCTTTTGTAACTACAAAATATTTATTAAGAATTTAAAATGGGAAATAAGGAGTGAAGAAAAAAGGGGTTAATATTAAAAAAACCTCCTTAATCCTTAAGATAAGAAGGTTTTGATAATTTAAGTTTTTTGAGCAAGAACCTAAAAATACTCGGTTAATTGTTATTAAACAAAAGCAATAATTGCCATTGGAGCACCATCACCACGACGAGGAACAGTTTTAATAACTCTAGTATATCCACCTTGACGATCAAGATATTTAGAGGAGATATCTTTAAATAGTTTTTGCAAAACTGTAGTGTCATCGTTGATTTTTTCATCAAAAAGATGTCTTTTGGCTTGGCGTCTAGTATGCAAAGTATTTTTTTTAGATAAAGTAACCATTTTATCAGCTAATTTTTGTAATTCTTTAGCTTTGGATTCAGTTATCATAATTTTTTCTTGCACAATTAAATCAGTCATTAAAGTTCTTAACAAAGCTCTTCTTTGAGATTTATTGCGTCCTAATTTGCTAAAAGGCATAAAATTTATCTGTCCTTTCTATTTTCTAATGTGTTTTTTAGTTTTAATGTTTGTCTTTGTCTTCTTCAACGCTGTGATGCAAAACTTCTTTAAGATAATCATTGAATTCTAAACCGTATTCTAAAAATTTATCTTTTAATTCTTGGAAAGATTTTCGTCCTAAGCTTTTAAGTTTGACAACTTCTTTTTCACTTAATTTTACTAAAGCAGCAACTGTGTCAATCCCTGCTCTTTTAAGACTGTTAAAAAGCCTTACAGATAAATCTAGTTGTTCAATTTCTAAATCTAGTACGCTAATTGTGAGCTTCTTTTTTAGATTCGGAAACAAATTCTACATGAGCAGGTTTTTGGCTTAATTCTACTAAAACATTAAAATGATCTACTAAAATGCTAGCTGCAGTTGCTAAAGCTTCTTTAGCTAAAAGAGCGCCGTTAGTGGTAATTTCAATAGTTAATTCGTCTTTGTTGCCTAATTTTTTTTCTACTTGATAAGAAACATTGACAACAGGAGTAAATAAAGAATCAATTGCAATAACGCCTACTTGATTTTCGCCGTGAACTTTGTTGTCTTTGGCGCCAACATAACCAATGCCTTTTTTAAGGGTAACTGTCATATGAAAGCAAACATCATCAGAAAGAGTGGTAATGTAATGATCGGGGTTGATGATTTTAACTCCTGCAGGCAGTTCGAAAGAAGAAGCGGTTAGGCGTTGTGGTCCTTTGGCAATTAGTTCTAGTTTTTCTTCAAAATCATCTGATTCGTCGTCTACGGCAAAAACAATTTTTTTTAAATTTAAAATAATTGTCATGACATCTTCATAAACGCCAGGAATAGTGGTAAATTCTTGTTCTACTCCTTGAATTTTAACATTTACAATAGCAGTACCAGGCAAAGAAGATAACAAAACTCTTCTTAGAGCGTTTCCTACAGTAATGCCGTATCCTCTTTCTAAAGGTTTAATGATGAATTTCCCAGAAATGGGATTTTCATCAATTTCTTCAACAAAAAAAGGTTTAATAAATTTAATATTTTTCATAATTACTCCTTGAAATGCCGAACAAGATTATTATCCTCTAGGAGGTTTTGGCGGTCGACAACCATTATGTGGTACTGCAGTAACATCTTTAATAGCAGTAATTTCTAATCCTGCTGCTTGCAAAGAACGGATAGCTGCTTCTCTTCCGGGACCTGGTCCTGTAATGAAAGTTTCTACTTTAACCATTCCGTGTTCCATCGCTGCTTTGGCAACTGCTTCAGCGGCTAATTGTGCTGCAAAGGGAGTTGATTTACGACTTCCTTTAAAACCCAAAGCACCTGCACTACTCCAAGTAACAGCATTACCGTTAAGATCAGTGATAGTAACGATAGTGTTGTTAAAAGTGGTATGAATATGTGCAATTCCTAAAGGAACATTTTTTTTAACTTTGCGTTTGGTAGTTTTTTTTCTTGCCAATGCCTTTCTCCTTTATTATTTTTATTATTTAGTTAATTTTATTATTTTTTCTTACCAGCAATTGCTTTAGGTTTACCTTTAACAGTGTGAGCATTGTTTCTGGTTTTTTGTCCTCTTACAGGCAATCCTTTACGGTGGCGTAGCCCTCTGTAAGCTCCAATTTCCATTAAACGTTTAATATTTAAAGTAACTTCACGTCTTAGGTCGCCTTCTACGTTGTATTTAGTAATTTCACTACGTAAAGCTGATAATTGCTGTTCGGTTAAATTTTTAACTCTAATATTTTGGTCAATGTTTAACTCGTTTAAAATTTTATGAGATAATTTATTGCCTAAACCATAAATATAAGTTAGTGCAATTACTACTCTTTTGTCGCTTGGAATATCTATTCCTGCAATTCGCGCCATAAATATCTCCTTTTATCCTTGTCTTTGATTGTGTCTACGATTTTTTTTATTGATAACATAAATGCGTCCTTTACGACGAACAATGATATCATCTTCACTGCGTTTTTTAACTGAAGCTCTAACTTTCATAATCTTTTCTCCTTACTTAAAACGATAAGTGATTCGTGCTCGTGTAGGGTCGTATGGTGATAATTCAATTCTTACTTTATCACCAGGTAAAATGCGTATGTTGTTGATACGTATTTTACCAGAAACATAAGCGATAATCGTTTTTTTATTTGGAAGCTCTACTTTAAATTTATCATTTGATAATAATTCAACAACTTTAGCTTCGATTTCAATTTTGGATTCAGTTTCGTTTAAATTGTTTTTTGACATTCAAAGTGATTCCTTTAATTTTGATTTCTGGGTTTGGGGGTGGTTGTGATGTAATTTGGTAAAATGAAAAACATATTATGCAAGTATTTCGTATCCTGTAGGAGTTACTAAAACTGTGTGTTCAAAATGAGCACTTAGACTTTTGTCTGTGGTAACTACAGTCCAATTATCTTGCAAAATAGCAATTTCGGGATTTCCTAAAGTAAGCATTGGTTCTACACAAAAAGTCATTCCTGGTTGTAGGATTGCGCCTTCGTGGGGTTTGCCAAAATTAGGAATATAGGGTTCTTCGTGCAAAGATGTACCAATACCATGTCCGGTAAATTCTTCTACGATGCCTAAATTATTGTTTTTGGCAAAAAGTTCAATGGCATGAGAAATGTCAGAAAAATGATTTTGGGGTTTAATTTGCAAAAGACCTTGAAATAAGGCTTTTTGAGTAAGTGCAAGCAAGTTTTGAGTAGTTTGGCAAAAAGTTCCTACAACATAAGAATAAGCACAATCAACATAATAACCTTGATAGTTAATTCCTAAATCTAAGGTAATGATATCACCTTGTTTAAGGATGGTTTTTTTGGAAGGAATGCCGTGAACTACCACTTCATTAACTGAGGCACAAATATGTTTGGGAAATCCGTTGTAACCTTTAAAAGCAGAAATAACACTTTTTTTTTGATAAAAATTCTTAGCTAATAAATCTAGATCAAAAGTTGACATTCCTGGAATAACAAAGGAAGCAAGCAATCTGTGGGCTTCGTTAATGATTTTTCCTGCTTGTTTCATGATAGCAATTTCATGAGGAGTTTTGATGGAAATCATTTGCGGTCTGTTTCTAAAACTTCTAAAATCATTTTAGTAACTTGGTCGATGTTTTGCATACCATCTACTTCAAAAAGTTGATTTTGTTCGCGATAATATTGCACTAATGGCAATGTTTCTTGATTAAACACTTTGAGGCGCTTAAGGAAGGTTTCTGGTTTGTCATCTTCTCTTTGAATTAAGGTTTTTTGGTCTTTGTCACAAATACCTGGAGTTTTGGGAGGAATGTTTTCGATGTGATAAACCTTACCACATTCGGGACAAATTCTGCGTCCTACAATTCTTTTCATTAAATCTTGGGTGCCAGCGTTAAAATAGATGACTTTAGTTAAAAATAAATGAGAGTTTTTGAAAAAATCATCCAAAAAACGAGCTTGCAAAACATTGCGGGGAAAACCGTCTAATAAAAAATCTTTAGTAGCGATGTCCTTAGACAAGTAATCAGCTATCATTTGGTTAGTAATGTCGTCAGGAACTAAAAGTCCTTGAGCAATAATTTTTTTAATTAAAATGCCTAATTCAGTATTTTCTTTAAAATTTTTACGAAAAATATCGCCTGTTGCAATGTGGTTAATTTTTAAAATATCTGATAAAACAGAAGCTTGAGTCCCTTTACCAATTCCGGGCGGTCCTAATAATATTAGTATCATATTGTCTTGTTTGCTTAATTAAAATAATTTTTGATATTCTTTTTTGTTGGCAGTAGCTTTGATGCGTTGGATAGTTTCAAGGGCTACACTAACAATAATAAGCAAACTGGTTCCTCCTAATTTCATATCTTTCAAACCTAAAAAATGTTCCATAAGAATAGGTGTTACAACAAGAGCAGCAATAAAAACAGTTCCTAAAACAGTGATTTTAAATAAGGTATTAGCTAAATAACGAGTAGTTTGTTCACCTGGTCTTAAACCTGCAATATAGGCATCTTGTTTGGATAAATGTTCTGAAATATCTTCAGGATTGACATTCATAAAAGCAGAAAAGAAAGAAAAAACAATTACTAACAAGACTAAAAAGCCTATGGCAAAAAAGTTAATTTGGTTTTCAGGAAAGTTAGTTTTGGCAAAAAAATCTACTACTTCTGTAAATTTTGTATTCCCAATAACTCCTGCTAACATCTGGAAAGGTTGCAATAAAGCAGATGCCAAAATAACTGGCATAACTCCTGCACTATTAATTTTTAATGGAATGTAGCTTTTTCCTTGCACTTGATTGCGCGCATAATTGATAGGTATTTTTAAAGATGTTATTTGCACAACTACAGTAAAAATTAAAAATAAGAGAAGCAAAAGAACAATACATGCAAAATTAAAAGTTTTCAAAGTTAAAAAATTGTTTTGAGATAAATATGATTCTTTCAGATTTACAAATAGATTAATTAGGCTGTGGCTCATCGAAACAACAATTAAAATAGAAGTCCCGTTTCCAATGCCTTTGGAATTGATAAGGTCAGCAAACCAAATTAAAACAGCAACTCCTGCAGTAGCAATTAAAGCTAACAAAAACAGTTGGCTTGTACTTATTGATGTGACAAAAAGTTTTGAATAACTGTTCAAAAAAGCAAAAGATTGCCCAAAAGCAAACAATAAGGCAAGACTACGCGTTAAAAGATTAAGTTTGCGTTTGCCCATTTGTCCTTGGTCTTTCCATTCGCGACAAATAGGAAGAAGTTTTTGCAAAAATTGCACTACAATGGAAGCAGTGATGTAAGGAGTGATTCCCAATCCAAAAAGAGTACCAGCATTTATGGAAAAAACCCCAAAAAGTTTGGACAAATCAAGGGATTTAGTATTAATAAAAGGAAGAGGCCAAGAAGTTCCTAAACAAACAATAGAAATAATAAATAAGGTAAAAAAGATTTGAAACATTAATTTACGATTGCCTAAAACTAATTTTAATTGACGTTTCATCTTTAAATTACCTCTATATTTCCACCAACTGCTAAAATGGCTGCTTGAGCTTGTTTGGAGAATTTTGAAGCTTTTACGACTAATTTTTTAGTGAGAGTTCCTTGCGCCAAAACTTTAATACCACATAATTGGTCTTTAATTATTTTTTTTTCTAACAATAATTGAGGAGTAACAACGGTATCTTGAGGAAAGTTTTCTAGAGTTTTAAGGTTAAGAAGGGCGTATCTTTTTTGGGCAAAGTTGTGAAATCCTCTTTTAGGAATTCTTTGAAAAAAAGGGATTTGTCCGCCTTCAAAGCCGGGACGCAAAGTTTTTCCTGAACGTGCTAATTGTCCTTTGTGTCCTTTACCAGAAGTTTTACCAGTGCCACTACCAGGTTCCACGTCCTAAACGTTTAGTGGATTTACGAGCATTAGTGACCGGTTTTAGTGTGTGTAACATTATTTTTGCTCCTTTGTATCAGAAACTTTTTCAACTACAACAAGATGACTGATGGTTTTAATCATTCCATGGATGGCTGGAGTGTCATCTTTAATAACTTGATTGTTAATTTTTTTCAAACCTAGACAGTGAGCGGTTTTAATTTGATTAACACGACAAGCAATAAGGCTTTTGGTAAGAGTAATTTTTAATTTCATTGTTCTTTTTTCGCTAAAGTGATGCCTCTTAATTTAGCTACTTCTTCTTTAGTGCGTAAACTTTGTAATCCATCCATTACTGCTCTTATTACGTTAATAGAGGTGCGTGAACCAAAAGTTTTAGTAAGAACATCATTAATGCCTACTAATTCTAAAATAGTTCTAGCAGCTTTTCCTCCAGCAACAATTCCAGTTCCTTTGGAAGCTGGTTTTAAAAAAAACTTAGACGCTCCAAAACGTCCAATAGTGTCATGAGGAATAGTAGTTCCTGTAATAGGAATGCGAACTAATTGTTTTTTGGCTTTTTCTAAAGCTTTTTTAATAGCTTCTACAATTTCTTTAGCTTTAGCGGTGGCGAAACCAATTTGCCCTTTTTTATCGCCAACAACTACCAAAGCAGAAAAACGAAAACGAGCACCGCCTTTAACTACTTTAGTAATACGATTAATTTTAACAACTTTTTCTTCTAAAAGAGGGGCTTTTTTGTTAAATTCTTTCTTTATTGCTTTCATTTTGCTTTTCTCCTTTAAAACTGTAAGCCTGATTTACGACAAGCATCAGCTAAGGCTTTGATTTTGCCGTGATACAAATACCCTGATCTATCAAAAACAACATTTTTAATGCCTTGGGCTAAGGCTTTTTTAGCGATAAGAGCGCCTACTGCTTCAGCGGCTTTGATGTTGGATCCCAAAACATTGGATTCTTTGCTATTAGCGCTGCATAGAGTTGTTTGTTGGGTGTCATCAATTATTTGCACATAAAGAAATTTATTAGATCTAAAAACATTTAAACGTGGTCTTTGTGATGTGCCTGAAACAATTTTTCTAAGGCGAAGATGACGTTTTTTACGAAGCACGTTAGAGGATTGTTTTGTTATCATAACTTATTTTTAGTCCTTTCTTGTTTTTTTAGCGCTTTTCCCAGCTTTTTGTCTAACGTATTGTCCTACGTAGCGGATTCCTTTACCTTTGTAAGGTTCTGGTTTACGTAGTTTTACGTTTTTGGCAGCAAATTCGCCGACAAGTTGTTTGTCAATTCCTTTGATAACAATTTCTGTGTTTTGGTTAACTACCACTTCTAGATTATCAGGAATGGCAACGCTTACAGGATGAGAAAAACCCAAAGATAAAATTAGTTGTTTATCTTTAATTTGAGCACGATAAGCTAACCCTACAATTTTTAAGGTTTTTTGAAAGCCTTTGCTTACGCCTTCTACCATATTGGAAAGTAAGGCTCTAGTGGTGCCGTGAATTTTTTTCATAAAAATTTCATCATTAGGGCGTTTTACTGTGATGACTTTGTTTTCATTAGTGATTGTTAATCTGTGATTGAATTGATATTCTAATTTGCCTTTAGGGCCTTCAACTGAGATAAAATTTCTATCTTTGATATCAACTTTAACCGCATTAGGGACTTCAATTGCTTTGTTTCCTACGCGTGACATAATTTTCTCCTTTATCTCCTTTAACTACTTTTGATTTGGCAATTAATTACCAAATATAAGCTAAAACTTCGCCACCAACTTGAGAAAGGCGAGCTTGAGCATCTGTTAGAATTCCTTTAGAAGTAGAAACCAAAGCAACTCCTAAACCGTTGAGCACTTTAGGAATTTGTTCTGCTGATGCATAAACTCTAAGTCCTGGTTTGGAAACTCTTTTTAAGCCTTTAATAACTCTTTCTTTGTTGGGAGCATATTTCAAACTAATAATTATTTCGCGAGATGACTGAGGTAGATAAAAATCTTTAATAAAACCTTCTTTTTTTAAAACTGCTAAAATTTCTAATTTTAACTTAGAAGCAGGTACTAACACTTTTAAATGTGACATTTGATTGGCATTACGAATGCGTGTCAGCATATCTGCAATAGGGTCTGTCATAACCATGTTTGAGCCTCCTTTTTACCTTTACCAACTAGTTTTTCTGACTCCAGGTAATTTACCTTGATGAGCTAACTGCCTAAAATTAATGCGGGAAATGCCGAATTTACGAATGTATCCGCGTGGTCTTCCATCAATAGAATCTCTGTTTTTTAAACGTACAGGTGATGCTTTGGCAGGAATTTGAGACAACCCAGCATAGTCAGCTTTTTTTTTAAGTTCTAAGCGTAGTTTGGCATATTTTAAAACTAGCTCTCTTTGTTTTTGATCTTTTACGATTTTGGATTTTTTAGCCATAAGTAATAGTTCCTTTAATTTTTAAACGGCATACCATAAAGCTCTAAAAGCTTTTTGGCTTGAGTGTTATTTTTGGCAGTAGTTACAATGATGATATCCATGCCACGAATTTTTTTAACTTTGTCGATATTAATTTCTGGAAAAACGATTTGTTCTTTTAATCCTAGAGCGTAATTGCCTCTGCCGTCAAAAGATTTACCAGAAATGCCTCTAAAATCTCTTACGCGGGGGAAAACTAAACGAGTTAGTTTGCATAAAAACGCCTCTTTGCGGGCTCCTCTTAAAGTCACTTTAGCTCCAATTGGCATGCCTTCACGTAATTTGAAATTAGAAATAGCTTTTTTGGCTTTAGTGATAACAGGGCTTTGTCCGCTTAATAATTTTAATTCTTCTACTACATCATCCAAAACTTTAACATTAAAAATAGCATCGCCTACGCCCATATTGATGACAACTTTTTCTACTTTTGGGACTTGCATAACGGATTTATAATTAAAAGTTTCCATTAAGGTGGCAGTGATTTTGGAATAGTCTAGAGTATTTTCTTTTTTCATTGACATTGATGCAAAGCCTCCTTAATTTTTTTCGTCTAATGTTTGATTTGATTTTTTAGCATAACGAACTTTTTTACCTGATTGTATGCGAATTCCTACTTTAGTGGGAGTTTGTGTTTGGGGGCAAACTAAAGCTACATTAGAAACATGAATGGGAGCTTCTTGTTTAACGATGGTGCCCTTTTCTTCGTTTTGTGAAGGGGGGTTGGTGTTTGGTTTTGATGTTGACACCTTCAACAATAATTTTTTGAGTTTTGGCAAAAACTTTTAATACTCTTGCCTGTTTTAGTCATTTTTTACCTGATTCGTCTGTTACAAAACGATCTTTGCCAGCTAAAATAGCTACTGTTTCTCCTACTTTAATACGCATTGAGTTGTCTCCTTACAAAACTAATTGGGCTAAAGAAACTATTTTGGAAAATTTCTTATCACTCAATTCTCTAACTACTGGACCAAAAATACGGGTGCCAATAATATTTAAATCTTCTTTTAAAAGTACTACAGCATTGTCGTCAAATTTAATGTAAGAGCCATTTTTACGTCTTAGACCTTTTTTGGTGCGTACAATGACAGCTTTTAGAACGTCATGTTTTTTAACTGTACCAGAACCTGATTTAACAGTTACTAATACAATATCTCCGATATTTACATGACTACGACGAGTGCCTCCTAAAATACCAATAACTAAAACTTCTTTAGCACCGCTGTTGTCAACTACAACTAAACGACTTTCTCGTTGAATCATATCAAAATCTCCTTACTTTGCGCTCTTTGCATGGGAAAGAATTTTGAATAATCGAAATCTTTTAGTTTTAGAAAGAGGTCTTGTTTCCATAAAATTAACTAAATCGCCTGGTTTGGCTTCTTGATTTTCATCATGGACGTGGAATTTTTTCGATTGTTTCACTCTTTTGCCATATAAAGGGTCTTTTTTGTAAATATCAACAATAACAGTAATGGTTTTATCCATTTTATCTGAAACTACTTTACCTACGAAAGTTTTTCTAAAATTGCGTTGCATTATTGTTGCTCCTCCTTGATAGTTTCTACAGTGTCATCTAAATCAGGGGTAGTTGGTTGTGGGGTTGGGCTTTGATTTGATAAAACAGGTTTGGCAGTGGAAGTGACAAAAATTGGAGTATTGGCTGTTTGTTGATTGCTTTTTTGGGTTAGGATTGTTTTGATGCGAGCAATGGTTTTTTTAAGCTTTTTGATTTTGGCAGTGTTAGTGAGTTTGCCTAAAGCTAATTGAAAACGCAAATCAAACAGTTCTTGTTTTAACTTGTCTACTTTGTTTTCTAATTCTTCTGGTTTTAATTTTAAAATTTCTTGAGTTTTCATACTTCAGCACCTTTTTTAACGATTTTAGTTTTAATCGGTAGTTTGTGAGACGCAAGTCTTAAAGCTTCCATTTCTACTTTGGAAGAATTAGTGGTGTCTTTAACTTCGAACAAAACTTTACCTGTTTTTACCACAGCTACCCATTCTTCAGGAGAACCTTTACCAGAACCCATTCTTACTTCTAAAGGTTTTTTAGTTAAGGATAGATGTGGGAAAATGTTGATCCACACTTTTCCTGTTCTTTTCATGTAACGTGTCATTGCAATACGAGCGGCTTCAATTTGTTTGTTAGTGATAAAAGCACCTTCTTTGGCAACCAAAGCGTGGTTTCCGTTGGCAATAACGTTTTTACCTTTTGATTTTCCTTCAAAACTAACGCGGTGAGGACGACGATATTTAGTTCTTTTTGGCATTAACATGATTATTGTTGCCTCCTTTGAAATTGCGAGGGCGTCTGTTAGGAGTGTTAGAAGATTGGGAAGCAAACGGTTTTCTAGTGTCTAGAATGGTTTGTCCTGGTAAAACTTCACCGTGGAAAATCCATACTTTAATTCCTAAAACTCCATAAGTAGTGTGAGCTTCAACAGCAGCGTAATCGATGTCTGCTCTTAGAGTGTGTAGAGGAACTCTGCCTTCGGCATGTCCTTCGCTACGAGCTATTTCAGCACCACCCAAACGACCAGAAATTAAAGTTTTTACTCCTTTGGCACCAGCTTTTAGGGCTTTTTGGATTGCCATTTTTTGAACACGGCGGAAAAACATACGATTTTCTAGTTGTTCAGCCATATTTTGAGCAATTAATAAAGCGATTTTATCAGAGTTTTTAACTTCTAACACGTTAAGATTAACGTCTTTTTGGGTAAGTTCTTTGAGTTTGGCAACTAATTTGTTGCGTGTATCGCCATCTTTTCCAATAATAACGCCTGGTTTAGCGGTGTGGACAGAAATAGTGATACGGTTTTTATTTTTTTCTTTTAGGCGTTCAATGTCAATTTGACTGATAGCACTTTTTTTAGTAAAATTATTGATTAGTTTACGAATTAAAAAATCTTCTTTAATTAAATTAGGAATTTCTTTATCATTAACACACCATTGAGATTCCCAAGTTCTAATAATGCCTAATCTTAAGCCGTTAGGATTAGTTTTTTGACCCACTTTGTTCTTCCTCCTTTGATGTTTGCAAGTTTGTGCTAGAAGTTATTACTAAAGTAATGTGGCTGGTTCTTTTTTTAATCATATCACCAGAACCTTTAGCTCTTGGAAACATACGTTTTAAACGCAAACCTTCGTTGACAAAAACTTCTTTAACATAAAGTTGTTCGCGGTTTAATTTTAAATTATTAACAGCATTGGAAACAGCACTGTTTAAAAGTTTTAAAATAACGGGAGCAGCTACTTTAGGGGTAAAAGTTAAAATGGCTTGAGCTTGTGCAATATTTTTTCCTCGAATTAAATCAACAACTAAACGTGCTTTTCGAGGGGCGATTGAAATTTTTCTAGCAATCGCTTTGGCGTTTTGGGTTTCCATAGTTATTCCTTCCCATTTATTTTTTTTGAATTTTTTTGTCTTTTTTGTTGTGTCCGCGGTAAGTACGTGTAGGGGAAAATTCACCTAACTTATGTCCTACCATGTTTTCTGTAATGTAGACTGGAATGTGTTCGCGTCCGTTATAAACAGCGATTTTGTGTCCTACAAAAATAGGTGTGATTGTAGAACTGCGTGACCAAGTTTGGATCACTTTTTTGTTTTTTAAGTTTTTTTGTTTTTCTATTTTTGCTAATAGATGGCTAGCAACAATAGGTCCTTTTTTAACTGAACGTGGCATATTAACAACTCCTTATTTTGTACGACGTCTAATAATTAAAGCATTAGATGCTTTTTTACGGTCACGAGTTTTGACCCCACGAGCTTTTTTGCCCCAAGGTGTCATTGGTGATTTGCGTCCAATAGGAGCTCTACCTTCACCACCGCCATGAGGGTGATCGTTCGGGTTCATCGCAGAACCTCTTACTGTTGGTCTTATTCCTAAGAAACGTTTTTTGCCTGCTTTACCGTAATTAATTAGTTTATAAGATTCGTTGCCGATCTCTCCAATAGTAGCACGACAAGTTCCAAGAACTTTGCGAACTTCGCCTGATTGAAGACGTAATAGCACGTATTTGTCTTCTCTACTAATAATTTGACAAAAAGAACCAGCACTACGAGCAATTTGTCCGCCTTTACCTGGTTTTAATTCGATGTTATGAACAGTGGTTCCTACTGGAATATTCATTAAAGGAAGGCAATTGGCAACTTTAATATCTGCTTCTTTACCAGAGACAATTTGCATCCCTACTGTAAGTCCTTTAGGAGCAAGAATGTATCTTTTTTCGCCGTCTAAATAGTGAATTAAAGCGATGTTAGCACTGCGGTTTGGATCGTATTCAATGGTAGCTACTTTGCCAACAATGTTATCTTTGTTTCTTTTAAAATCAATTAAACGGTATTTTCTTTTAACGCCGCCGCCACGATGTCTTACTGTAATTTTACCTTGGTTGTTGCGTCCGGCTTGGTCTTTATGAGATACCAATAATCTTTTTTCAGGAGTTTGAGTGGTGATTTCTGAAAAAGCAGAAACACTCATATTACGACATCCATTTGTAGTAGGCTTATATTTTTTAATTGCCATAATTTATACCTGCCTTGTATTTTTTTAATCGTTAATCGTTGTTTTGGTTGGGTTTGAGTTTATTCGTTAGCAAGGATTTCGATTTTTTGTCCCGGAGCTACTTTACAAATAGCTTTTTTATAACCCGAAGTATAGCCTTCGAATTTACCTTTTCTTTTGAATTGTGGTAAAACGTTGCGAGTGTTAACTGATAAAACTTTTACTTGAAAAATGCTTTCTAAAGCTTTTTTAATTTCTACTTTATTAGCTGTTTTGGCAACTTTAAAAGTGTATTTATTTTGTCTTTCGATCAATTTATTAGTTAATTCAGTAATGATTGGTGCTTTAACTAAATCATAGTATTTATTCATTATTTTAAAACCTCTTCAAAATAGTTAACAGCAGCAGCAGTTAGGACTAATTGTTTGCAATTAAGGATTTGATAAACACTTGCATGAGAAGCTGTTTCTAAAGTAATATAAGATAGATTGCGAGAAGCCAAAGCTAATTGTTCTGTCATTTGAGTAACTACAATTAAGGATTTGGAAGTGATGTTTAATTTTTGTAACATTTGTTGGAAATCTTTAGTTTTATGAGTTGCTAAATTAATGTTGTCTACAACTACTAATTGATTATTTTTAGCTTGGAGTGATAAAGCTGATTTTAGAGCCAGACTACGTACTTTTTGGTTTACTTTAACAGAATAATCTCTTGGGGACGGTCCAAAAGTAACTCCACCACCACGCCATAAAGGAGAACGAATAGAGCCATGACGAGCACGACCAGTTCCTTTTTGTCTCCATGGTTTTTTACCTCCACCAGCAACTAAAGCGCGAGTTTTGGTAGCATGTGTGCCTTGACGCATTGCAGCTCTTTGAGCATTTACAACGTCGTATAAAACTTGTTGATTAGGTTTAATGTCAAAAACAGTAGTTGCTAAAACCTTTTCAGAAACGAAGTCGCCTTGTTGATTAAGAATATTAATTTTTGGCATGCGTTTGCTCCTTTGTCAATTTTTTTACAGCAGATTTGATAATTACAAAACCTTTATTAGGTCCTGGGACATTGCCTTTTATTAAGAATAAGTTTTTTTCAGTATCAACCGAAAGAATAGCTAAATTTTGGATAGTAACAGTTTCGTGTCCCATGTGTCCTGGTAGTTTTTTACCTTTTAATTTACCTTTAATAGGGCCCATTGAACCTGGACGACGGTGATAACGAGACCCGTGACTTTCAGGACCTCTGCTTTGATTGTGTCTCTTAATAGAACCAGCAAAACCTTTACCTTTGGAAGTTCCTGTTACATCAACTAAATCACCTACTTGAAATAAATCGTTTGTGATTAGTGCGCCTACTGCTAAATTAGCTAGGTTTGAATTGACATCCGCACTAAAATTAATTTCTTTAATGAAGCGCTTAGGGGCAGTAGTTGCTTTTTTAAAATGTCCTAACATAGGTTTAGAAGTGTTTTTTTCTCTTTTGTCGCAAAAACCTATTTGAGTAGCTTGATAGCCGTCTTGGTCAACGTTTTTTTGTTGTAAAACAACGTTAGGTGCAACATCTACTATTGTTACTGGAACTAATTCTCCCTTGTTCGTTAAAAACTTGAGTCATTCCTATTTTTTTACCTAAGATTCCTTGAGCCATGTCCTTCCTCTTTCTTTTTTTAATTTTGGTTTAAAGTTTGTAAAAAGTTTTTTAAAGTGATTTTCAAAAGTTGATTGAAATTGTAATTGCAATTGTGATTGTGATTCAACCAAATGAAATGATTTAAATGAAATGGTTATAAAAAAGTAAATATTTATTCATATTAAAATGAATAGTGCCTAAATTTTGCTTTTGCTATTGGTTTTTTTTTAACAAAATATCAATTGCAGGTGGCAAACTAATGTGCATTAAAGATTCAATTGTTTTTTTATTAGGATTGATAATTTGAATTAAACGTTTGTGAGTGCGTCGTTCAAATTGTTCTCTTGAATCTTTGTTAACGAAAGGGGAACGCAAAACAGTAAATACTTCTTTTCTGGTAGGAAGAGGTATTGGACCTTCAATATTTGCTCCTGTTTTAGTGAGAATATCAATAATTTTTTTAGCTGATTGATCAATTAAATGATGGTCGTAGGCTCTTAGAATTATTTTGATAATTTCTTTTTCTTTTTTGTTCACTTATATTCTCCTTTTTTAGAAATGTTTGAAAATATTGCCTATTAGACAAATATTTTGCTTAAATAATTTTTTTCTTAGACAACTGACATTGGTGTTTTGTTTTTTGGATTAAAAGAAAAAATATTTAAAACAAGCCTTTTTATTATACCTTAAAAAAGATTTTATTGCAAGTCATTTTAATTACAAAAGTTAAAAAAGTAATTAATAATGTTTTTTAAAAT
The DNA here is from genome assembly GCA_000009845.1 of Onion yellows phytoplasma OY-M. Taxonomy (GTDB): domain Bacteria; phylum Bacillota_I; class Bacilli_A; order Acholeplasmatales; family Acholeplasmataceae; genus Phytoplasma; species Phytoplasma asteris. Next base: position 242,495 of record AP006628.2, on the reverse strand, counting down.
AAAAAAAGCTGTTTCAAATAAGTAAAATGGTGAAAAGATTTATTTATTTTGGATTTTGTTTGTTAAAAAATACAATAAGTTAATTCAAATATCCTCATTAAGTTAATTCAAATATCTTTATATTAAAAGATAAAATGATTTAATGAAAAGGTTCATTTTTATATTTATATTTATTGATAACTTTTTTTAACAAATTTAAAAAACTGTTTAAAAGGGTTAATTTTGGCAAAACACATATAACCATTAAATATTATAATTAAAACCCAAATAATAACTAATATAACAACTCTTAAATAACTTGTATACATTTGTTTTTTAGTAAGTTGTAATAATAAATTATAATTTGATAGTATATTTGTATTAGATTGTAATGAATCTAGATATTGTTGTAAAACTTTTTGAGTATTTAGATTTTCAAAAAACGTATATATCAAAAAAATAACAATCATTCCAAATACACTTAATAATAAAAAATTGATGTTTTTAATAAAGAAGATATGTTTTGTTTAATATCAGACATATTTTTTACTTATAATTATTTAAATGATTTAGCTTTAGAATAACAGAAATAACCATTAAATCCTACTAACGACAATACAAAGAAAAACTCTACAAAAAGGAAAACGTATTTTTTAGTTACTTCTTGTTTTTCTTTGATGGCTTTTTGATCTTCGTTATGTTTTTCTAATTTGGGATCATAAGCTTTTTTAGCTTCTTAATTAACCAAAGAAGCTGAATATGAATTATCCTTGTAAAATTTCGTTGAATTATCATTATAAGTTTTAGAAAATGATGCCGTATCTGATTCTTGATATTTTTTTGATGCTTCTAAAACAACATAAGACCCAAACACACTTAAAAATACAAAACTAACAGTAAGTAAAAAGTGTGATAATGATTTTTTTAATAACATTTATGCTTCTCCTTGGTTTTATTTATTTTTTTATCTTATACACTTAAAAATAAAATAATTTTTTTAAAATAAATTAAATAGTAACTATCAAAAAATAAATAAATCTAAAATAATATTAAAACTATAAATTAAAATAATATCAAATAAGAAAAAACAATATCGTCATCTAAGAAAAAAATTATTTAAACAAAATAATTTGTCTAATAATGATAAATTAATTGTCAGTTGTTTTTTGAGCTTTAGAAGGTTTGTTTTCCAAAATAAGTTTTCCTTTGTAATAACCACTATTTTTAGTAACTCTGTGAGACAAAGTAAAAGTATTAGTTTCTTTGCAAAGTACCAAAGCAGGATTGCTTAACTTATAATGAGTACGTCTTTTTCTTTTTGCCGTTTTTCCGGTGCGTCTAAAAGGAACAGCCATTTTATCAAATCCTTTCTTTATAATTTTTTGTTTTTAGCATTTATTATAAATAATAATAAAACTTTTAACAAATAAAAGGTTAATCAAAACCCAATTAATAACTGCCAAAAATTATTATTAGCACTTTAATCAAGCTTAAAAAATTAATAATCATGCCAAAGCGTGCAAAAATTAATTTTAAACCTAAGTTTATTTTATCTTAAAAAAGCTGTTTTGTCAATCTATTTTGAGCTTTTTTTACTTTTTTCTTATTTATTTTCTACTTTAATTATTATTTTGTCAAATTACAACAATATAACTAAATTAATTTGAGTTTTTTTAATAAATTAATTTTGTTGAAGCCCCATTTTTATGTTTCGCCTCCGTAAAAGGTTTTGAAAACAAAGAAACTACTAAAAAATGTTTCTTAAAAGTATTTTTACCAACATTCAAAGTTAACGACGTAGACAAAACTGACAAATTTAGAGTTGGAGCAAAAGTTAAAACACAAGATAACAATGATTTTGAAGTATATACCAAAGACTCCAAATTTGCTCTTACCAAAGATAACAAATTTGTTTCAGCAGAAATTAAATTAGAAGTAGAATTATTAACTCTTGATGGTTTAGTTGAAAATAACACCGATACTGCTGATTTTGAATTAACTATGCAATATGAAGTAGTGGATGAAAATGGTAATGTAATTGCAGAAAATAACAAAATAACAGAAGCTCAATCAGCTAAATCCAAAATAAATTACACTAACACACACTAACAAACACTTTCCATTAACAAACATGTATAAATTGAATAAATTACTCTTTAATAACATTATTTTATAATCTTTCATTAATTTAAATAAATATCAAATAATCAATTCAAAGGCTATTAATTATTTAATAGTCTTTGATGTCTTAAACCCTTTATCTTTTTTGATGGTTTAACTAACTAAAAACCTAATGAATACTTTATAATTAACTTAAATAATTAAAAAACCGTCAATTTTAGAAAGAAAGAAGGGGATATTTTTCCAAAAATTTATCAATTTTCTAAAAAAAGGCATTAACCAAAATGTTTTTATCCAATGCTTATAACAAAAAAACACTTTTATTTTTAATTATTATAATATTTAATTTATTTATTATTATCCCTCATTTTACCAAAGCTCAATCAAATCTTAAATTAAGATATGATTATAAAACAAGTATAAAAATAAGTTTGAGAAAAAAAGAAAGACAAGCACAAACAACAACACAAGTACAAGAAGAGCCAACACAAGAACAACAAGGACCAAAATTACACCTTGTAGAAATTGAAGGGGATTGGGATTCCCGCCTGGACAAAGTAATAAAAAATATTAAAGAAAAGATTAATCCTAATTTTAATGGAACATTAACCAAAAGAAAAACAATAAATAGAATAAAAGATGGTAATATATCGTTCGAAATTACTACAGGAACATGCGAGCCAAGTACAATTTGTTTATATCATGATGGAGAAATTCGAGGTGACCTAGATAAAAAATATACTTATCAAGAACTAACAAAAATGACAGGCAAATATACAAATTTGTATATTTTTTACCATGACATAGAAAATACCAAAAAATTAGATGGAGCTAAAAACCTACTTCTAGATGGATTTCAGGAATGGTAAGGCGTCTGAGAGATTGGGCAAACACTCAACAATAAACAAAAATAAACAAAAATAAACAAAAATAAATCTTTTCTTTTATCTTTTTAATTATATATATTAATTTATATTATCTTTTTGGTAGCTTAATAATTTATACTTATAATTAATATTAACTACCTTTTTTAAAAGAAAGGAGTCTGTTTTTTACATTAACAAAATTAACAAGACTTCTAAAAAAAGACCAAATATAAACTTTAATTCCTTTTTAATGCTTATAATTATAAATATATTAATACTATTACTTAACATTAATTCTTATTTTATTAAAGCACATTCAACATTTAAATTAAACTATCAAATCAAAAGTACTTTTAAAATAAAAGTAAAAAAAGAGACTCTAAATAATACAATTCATAACATTAAAGTAAAAAACACTAATAAAGCTCTTATCTTTATACATAAAAATATTTATCCTAATTATTACAAAAAAGTCTCATTTCACAAAACAATTAATCAAAACAAAGGCGAATTAATGTCTAAGTCAATTCTTAATTGTCCCCAAAATATTATATTTATCTATCATGATGGAAAAATGCCATTTATTAAAGATAAAACACACACCTTAGAAGCAATCATAAACATGAAAAATAAATACAATAATTTATATATTTTTTACTATGAACCAACTTTAATCCAAAAATATCTCTATCCTAAAAAAACAACTTGGTATAAACCTTATCGTAAGAAATAATTATTTCCATATTTAAAATAAATTAATAAACTATTTAAAAAATAAAAATAATATAAATAATGAAAGAAACTATCCTTCAGGATAGTTTTTTTGTTTTTAAGATCTAAATATAAAAGCTAAGTATTCTTTTTTACATCCCAAATTAATTTGGTTTATGTTATGATAAAGGTAAATGATAAAATAATTTAGAACTTATTTCTTTGAAAAACCAAAATAATATAACATTACAAAAAAAATTAATAATAAACTACAATTAAGTGTTTTTATATTGTTTAATCAATATTTAGATTGAAGGAAAAATTTTATGTCATCATATTATAATAGATTTTTGGCTTTATTCTTAAAACGCAATAAAACATTATCAAGCGATTTTTTCTCTCCTTTTTTATCCCAATTAACAAATAATATCACAAACCTAAAAAACATCCAAGAAAAAAACAAAACCCCAAACATTATTACAAACAACCAAAACAAACAATTAAATCAAAGACTACAAACCCTAAATAACAAACACAATAACCAAACAAAACAATTACAAGAAAAATACCATCACATATTATTAAACATTTACGCACAAATAGAAAAACTGCAAACCCATAAAAAAACAATCCTCCAAAAATACAACTCACAACAACAAAAAACCGAAACTCTTTTAACCCAAGAACTTATTTATCAAAAAAACAAAAACAACGATAAAAACCTCCAATTAAAAGAAATCTTACAAAAAGAACTCAAGGAAATTACTAAAAAAAACAATCACAAAGAAACTACTCTTATAACTAATCTCAACAACAAAAATAACAACATTAATAATTTATTAATTCAAATTGAAAAAGACAAACAAAAATTAGAACTCAAAAACCAAAAACAAAACCAAGAATCCAAACAAAACTTTTATACTACTGATTTTAACCTCAATCAAAAAAACACCAATTTATTAAAACAACTAGAAACAACTCTTAATTTACAAGAAAAAGACAAAGGCAAATCAATTTGCATCTTAGAACAAATAAAGACTACAAAAGAACAAACTTATCAAAAAACCATTACCAAAACTCACAAACTATACCAAAATAAACTAAGTATAAACGACAAAAAACTAGACACCATCAAAGATGCTTACCAACAAGAAAAGACTATCATCCAAGCACAAATACAAGCTTTTTTTCTCCAAATAAGACCTTTTCCTTTTATAAATATACCAATTCTTTCCAATTACCAAATTGAAGCATCCAAAAAAGCTCTTTTTTACAAACAACAAACAAACTGCCTTTCTTACCAAAACCAAAAATCTTTATGGAGCCAACAATATAACCTCATCAATCTTTTACACCAACAAGCAATTAATATGTGGCATTTAGAACACCACAAACAAAACAAATACAAACACATCTACCAACAAACCTTAGAAAAAATTTATCATCTCATCCACCAAAAAACAAATTATTTATTCTCCAAAAAAATAAACGGTATCAAAGAACAAATAAAAACAGTCCTTAACTTACATCTCCAAGAAACAGCTATCTTTGATAATCAAAAAGACTATCAAGAAACTTTCTTTGCTTATCAAAAAACTCTTTTAGCCTTACAACGTAAACAAAACAATTACCAAATAGATTATCATTATCATTTCTTTGCAAAAAAACAAGAATTTGACCTTAAAACTAAAAGTATTGCCCTACAACTAAAATTAGAAAAAACCAAAATCCAACATTATTATTTAGAACAAATAACTACTTTAAAAAAAGAAATTAACAACTTCCAAACACAATTAACACTTAATAAAATATTTCAAAAAGATGATTTTCTAACCTTCAAACTTACCCAAGAAAAAGAAAAACATCTCTTTTTACAAGACATCACCTTAATGAAAAAAGACATCTATTTATTATTACAAACCCAAAATATAGAACTTTTACAAACTTTAAATAATTTACTCAACAGTTATCCATCTTGGCAAAAAGAAAGCACATTATTAGAACAAACTTTACAACAAATCCAATTACAAATTAATACTTTTACAAGTAATTATCAAACTAAAACTTGTCTTATCGAACAAATAATCTTAGACCAAATAAAAACTATAATTGAAACTAACTTATTTCCTATCATTCAAAAACAATTTAATCAAACAGTTAATCTTTTACAAAAAAAACACCAATTAAACCAAACTACCCTACAAAATGAAATTAATCTTAACGAACAAATAATAGCTTTTTATGACAAACAATTAACCTTTCTTAATCAAAAAATACACACTGACAAAAAGAAAGGAATACAAGGGTTTTTTCACAAATACAAACAAAAAGGAACTGACCTATATCCCCTTTTATACCAAATCAAAACCCACAAAGAACGTTATGAAAAAATTATCAAAAACCTCACCACAAAAAAAGATAAAGCAACCAAAAAACACCAACATATTTTAGAAAAAACAACTAACAAACACCAAAAAAAAATCAACAAAACCAAACTTAAAATAACCAAACTTTTAACTTTATGGCACTATTTAAAACCTGCCTCCAAAAACATTGCTCTTACTCCTTTAATCAATTTCAAAATATCAAACAAATCTTTTTTTAATGCTTGCCAAAAAACAATCACAAATGTTATCCAAGATATTTTATTCTATAATAATTATCAAAAAAACATTTATCAATGTTTAAATACTTTACTCCAAGAACAAATAAAAAAAGAACAAAAATTAATTCAAACAACTACAAATACCACTAACACAACTAAACACCTTAACAAAGTTTTTTACAACCAAAATGAATTAATAAAAAATGTTATTAATGTTTCTTTGGAAAAAACATTTAAACAAAATCAAATATCTTTATTACAAGAAATTACTAAAACAATTAAATCCAAAGAAAAAAGTTTAACCCAAACAACTAATTTAATGAAAGAAAAATTAGGATTATTAAACGAAAATCTAAGTGATGCTCTTATCAATCTTAATTTATCATGGCAACAAACACAAAAAGAATTACGCCAAAAACTATCAAACCTCAAAAAAGAAGCTCTCCTCAATTTTGAAAAAAAAGACAAATTATTTTTCGAACATAAAAAAATAGCCATCAAACAAAAAAACAACCAAATCTTTAAACATTTCAACAAACAAAAAGAAAAAATATCCCAATCATTTACTCACAAACAAAAAGCTAATCACAAAAAAATAACCAAAATAGAAAAACAAATCAAAAAAACCAAAAAAAACTTACTTACTAAAATCAAACTAACTAATTTCCAAACCAAACTCAAAACTATATTTTTAAAATGGTCTTTTTTTTGGCAAAAACAAAAAGGAAAATTCAAAATAAAACATCACCAAAAACAAATTACCAAACAAATCAAAAAAACTATTGCCCTTGATAAACAAATTTCTTAAATCAAAAAAATATTGATATTATAAAATATTATAAAATGAAATTATAATTTATAAATAAATATAATAACAAATTTCTTAAAAAATATAGGAATAAAACAGTTTAACAAAACCACCCAAAAAAATAATTTATTACAACAATATTTAAAATCTATTTGCATTTTTATTTTTTTTAGTGTATAATTAAAGTAATTATTATTTTGTGATAAATATTAATTTCTTAAAAAAAAAATTTTAAATAATAATTTATCAAAACAATAATAATTAAGGATTAAAGCAAAAAGTAAATTTTTCACAAAATGAAGCAAAAAACTAAGAAAGGAGGCAAAAATGACATCCTCAAACCAAGTTTTAATTGAAATTAAAAACTTATCCAAAAACTTTTCTATCAAAAAAAACTTTTTAAAACCAGATACCTTACTAAAAGCCAACCAAAATATTAATTTATCCATTTTCAAAGGCGAAACATTAGCCGTAGTTGGAGGCTCTGGTTCAGGAAAATCAACTTTAGGACAAGTTCTTCTACAACTTGTAAAACCTACTTCAGGCAATGTTTTTTATCACAAAGAAACAATCCCCAAAACTAAGGAAACACAGACAAAAGACATTGAAGAAATTGATTTAACTACTTTAAGTAATAAAGAAAAGCGCTTTTTAAGAAAAGATTTACAAATTATTTTCCAAGATCCTTTTTCTTCCCTTAACACTCATCTCAAAATATCAGATATCATTGGCGAAGGACTTTTAATCCACAAAATGACAAAAGGCAAAAAAGACCCCAAATATCAAACAATGATTCTAGCTATCATGAAAAAATGTGGCATTGATACTTCTCTTTATGACCGTTATCCTCATCAACTTTCAGGGGGACAAAGACAAAGAATTGCAATTGCAAGAGCTTTAATTATTAAACCTAAATTTGTTGTTTGCGATGAAATAGTATCAGCATTAGATGTATCAATTCAAGCCCAAATTTTAAACCTTTTAAATGATTTAAAAAAAGATTACCAACTAACTTTCTTGTTTATTACTCATGATTTAGGAGTTGCTCGTTTTTTAAGTGACCGCATTTGTGTAATGCATTTAGGAAAAGTAATTGAAATAGCACCTTCAGAAAGCCTTTTTAAAAAACCTTATCATCCCTACACCAAACAACTTCTAAATGCTATCCCTAAATTAAAAACTCAAAATAAAGCTTTAGAAGAAATGCCAATCACCTACGAAACTAACAAATTTAGATTTTTATTTCACACTCAAAAACAAGACCTAGATTGGTATCAAGTAGCCCCTAATCATTTTATTTCTTGCACTTTAAAAAATAAAGCTACTAAAATATAAAGGAGTAAAATATGAGTTTATTAAAAGTTAGCAATCTACATACTTATTTTGAAACCCAAAAAGGTCTAATCAAAGCAGTTCGTGGTGTTTCTTTTGAAGTTCAAAAAGGCAAAACTTTAGGAATAGTTGGAGAATCTGGTAGCGGCAAAAGCCAAACTGCAATTTCTATTCTCAAATTATTTGAAAAAAACCAAAAAATTTACCAAGGCGAAATTACTTTTGAAAAACGTATTATTTCTCAATTTAGTGAAAAAGAAATGCAAAAAATCAGAGGAAACGAAATTGCTATGATTTTCCAAGATGCCATTTCTAGCCTTAACCCTGTTTTTAAAATCAAAAATCAAATTATAGAAGTTCTAATGCTCCATCAAAAACTTGATTACACCCAAGCTTATCAAAAAACTCTTGATATTTTGGAAAAAGTGCAAATTCCTAACGCTCAAAGAGTAATGAATTCATATCCTCATCAACTTTCAGGCGGAATGTGTCAAAGAATAATGATTGCTATGGCATTAGTTTGTAAACCTAAACTTTTAATTGCTGACGAAGCAACTACTGCCCTAGATGTAATTGTCCAAAAAGAAATTCTTAATTTAATTGCTTGTCTACAACAAGAACAAAACACTGCTGTTTTATTTATCACCCATGATTTAGGAGTAGTTTCTCAAGTAGCCGATGATATTATTGTCATGTATCAAGGACAAATTGTAGAAAGTGCTAAAACATCCCAAATATTAAAAAATCCAAAACACCCCTACACTAAAAGTTTACTTAATAATTTTTTAAAAACTGGGCTTGGTTATCATAATGTTTAGTTTGTTAAAAAAATAGTGAATCAACAATAATATCTCCTAAATATTTATTAATATTATTTGTTACTAAATATTATTTTTATTTCCCCACATTTCATCCATATTTTGAATTCTTATTTCTTTTACAACAATAAAAAAATACTTATTTTACCGCAAAAATTAAATAATTGCAATATAAAAAAATCAAAAAGAAGAATATAGGAGCAAAATGGGCATTAGACAACTATTACAAAAATATAAAAAATATTTAATTATTAGTGGAACATTTTTTTTACTTAGTATAATAAGTTTTGCAACCTACAAAATATTTTTTCAAAAACAACCCCCAAGAAATGATTTTATAGTTATAATTCCTAACTATGTTAACGGATTTGATCCAGGACAAAAAGCACACACTTCCAACGCACAAGGAGACAGATTATTTTGTTGTATTCACTCTGCTTTAATTTCTACAAATGAAAATGGCGATGTTTTGCCTCAAGTAGCTACATCATGGGATAAAGTGGAAAATGAAGATGCCATTATTTTTACTCTAAGAGATGATGTTTTATTTCATAACGGCAAAAAATTAACTGCACAAGATGTCAAATTTTCTTTTGAACGAGCCAAAGAAAAAGGAAATGACGAATATGCTATTATTAAATCAATCGAAACGCTAGAAAATGATACAAAGGTAAAACTTAAGTTGCAAGCTTTACCTATTTTTGTCTATGAACTTATTGCTAAATACAAAATACTTAGTAAAGAATCACTAGAAAAAGACCAAACACACAATCAATTAGAAGGACTAAAAATTGGTTCAGGTCCTTATCAATTAATTTATGAAGATTCTTCTAACAAAATAATAAAATTAGGACTTTTTGACAAATACTTTAATAAAGACAAAATAAAAAACAGCCAAAAAGAAATCCTTTTTAAAGTTAACTCTAACTACGATACTTCTTTATTGCAATTAGAAGAAGGAACTGTGGATGCTATCTTAGATTTTCCAATAAACAAAATAACTAATGCAAGCAACAAAAAAAATATTGAAGTCGTCCAAAATAAAGGTGCCAAATGTAGTGTTTTATTTATCAACAACAACAAAGTTAAAAAGGGGAAAAGAGAATTAATCGCCCAAACTCTAAATATCGAAAAGATAATTGCTGATCTAAATTTACCCGTTAATCCTTTAAAAACTTTTGTTCCTCAAGGAGAAATAGGACATAACGAAAATATTCAATACGCTTATGATTCAAACCAAAACGAAGTTAAAAACAAAGTTAGTCTTTTAAGCGAAAAAGACAAGGAAATTAAATTAGGAGCTTCTTTTAAAGAAATAAAAGAAGTAGTACACAAAATAAAAGAACAATTACAAGAGGTAGGTTTTGAAGTTATAGTAAACATACCAGAATCACTTACTTTTTTTACAAATTCCAAAAATGGCAAATATGACATATCTTTTATGAGTAATATGAATGAAATGCCATACGGTCATAAAGTTTTAATAGATTATATGAACCCAATATTCGAAAAAGAAGGAAAACAAACTCCCAAAAGCCATTCTCACATTCAAGGAGACACAACACTAAAAAAACTTTTAGATGAAACCCAAACAATCACTGATAAAAACATTTACGAACAAACAGTAAAAGATATTCAAACTCATTTATACACAAATAAATATGTTATTCCTTTTTATCAACAAGACATATATTTTTTAACGAGTAAAAAAGTCCAAGGTCTTACATGCGATCCTTTTACAAGAACTGATTTTACCCAAGTTAAAGTAAGTAAATAAAATTTTATTCATAATAAAAATAATTTTATTTTCAAAACACAAACAAAAAAGGAAATAAAAAAATGAATTTTAAACAATTATTACAAAAATATAAAAAACAATTAGTTATAGGAGCAGCAGTTATTTTATTTGTTGTAATGGGTTTTGTAGTCTACAAAAAGCTTTTTAAAACAACTCCCCCAAGAAATAATTTTGTAGTAGCAATGCCAAATGATATTGTAGGTTATGACCCAGGAAATAAAGATCACACTCAAAGTGCACAAGGAGATAGATTGTTTTACTGCATCCACTCTACTTTAGTTTCTACAAATGAAAATGGCGATGTTTTACCTCAAGTAGCTAAATCATGGTTTAAAGTGGAAAATGAAGATGCAGTTGTTTTTACTCTCAGAGATGATGTTTTATTTCACAACGGTAAAAAATTAACTGCAAAAGATGTCAAATTTTCTTTTGAAAGAGCAAAAGGAAAACAACACGATGAATATGAAAATATTGAATCAGTTGAAGAATTAGAAGGCGGCACAAAAGTAAAACTAAATCTTAAAGCATTCCCTGCTTTTGCCTATGAAAGCATCGCTAAGCAAAGAATAATAAGCCAAGAAGCAGTTAAACAAGACCAAACAAAAGATCAATTAGAAGGACTTAAGGTTGGTTCAGGTCCTTATCAATTAGTTTCATGGGATTCTTCTGAAAAAGTAATAAATTTAAAACTTTTTGATAAATATTTTGACAAAGAAAAAATAAAAAACAGCCAAAAAGAAATTGTTTTTAAAACCATTTCTAATCAGGATACAGCTTTATTACAGTTAAGCGCAGGGACTGTGGATGCTGTCTTAGACTTTCCAGTAAATAAAGTAGCCGATGCAAAAAAACAAAAAGATATTACAGTTGTTGAAAATGCCGCTGTTAAATGTAGTTATTTAATGATGAATAATCAAAAAGTTGAACTTGAAAAAAGAAAATTAATTGCTCAAGCTTTAGATATTGAAAAAATAATTACTCAACTGGAATTACCAGTTAAACCTTTAAAAACTTTTATCCCCGAAGGAGAAAAAGGTCATAATCCAAATATTTCATATGCTTATAATACAAACACACAAGAAGTTAAAAACCAAGTTAGCCAACTTCCAAATAAAAAAATTAAATTCGGTTTTTCTGCTAAGGAAACTCCAGAAGTAGCAAACAAAATAAAAGAACAACTACAAGAAGTAGGTTTTGAAGTAACATTAGACATACCAGAATTTAATACATTCAAAACAAATTTAAAAAAAGGAGATTATGACATTTTGTTTATGAGTGATATGCATGAAATGGCATACGGTCATAAAGTTTTAACAGATTATATGACACCAAAAAAAGAGGGGGATTCTACCCAAGGAACTTGGGCTCATATTTCAGGAGACCAAACACTAAAAGATCTTTTAGAACAATCTCAAACAAATATAGATTTAGGTACTTACGTACAAAAAATTCAACAAATTCAAACTCATTTAGACCAAAAGAAATATGTTGTTCCTTTTTATCAACAAAACATATATTTCTTAACAAGCAAAAAAGTCCAAGGTCTTAAATGTGATCTTTTCACAAGAACTGATTTTACAAAAGTCCAATTAAGTAAATAAAAAAATATTCAATAAATAATAAATAGATTTATAATTAAATAATTAGGAAAGTAAAAACAAAGCAAAATGAATGAAAAAAAATAAAAATATATATATAAGTGTTGGAGCTTTAACAGTTATAATTTTAATCATTTTGTGGTGGCATTTATTCCCAAACAAAAAACATGAAGACGATAAAGACACAATTAAAATAGCTGTTATATCAGATATACAAGGATTTGATATTACTTCTCCAGAAAACACTTTTTCTACTTATTCTAATAGATATTTACGTTTAGTTCATGACACTTTATTAGAAGAAAAAGAAGGTAAAATCATAAGTAAATTAGCTAAATTAGTTGAAAGTGATGCAAATCAAAACCAAGACAAAACTTTATTAAAGTTTGAACTTAGAGATGATATTTTATTTCACAATGGCGAAAATATAACAACTGATGATGTTATATTTACAATCGAAAGAGGACACAAAAATAAACATCCTCAGTTTGAAGAAATCAAAGCAATCAAAAGAATAAACAACATAGAATTTGAAATCGAATTAAAAGAAAAAACACCTTATTGGCACTTTACTTTTTGTAATTTTATCAGAATCCTAAATAAAAAAGCTGTAGAAGAAAACGAAGAAAAAGGATTACAAATTGGCACTGGACCTTATAAATTAGTTGAATATAAATCAAATGATGAAATCAAAATGGAAAAATTTAATAATTATTACAATAAAGACACAATTAAAGACAGTCCTAAAACAATCATTTTCAAAATTAATAAAAATAATGATACTAATTTACAACAAGTAGAAAATGGTTCTTTAGACGCTTGTCTGGATTATCCATCTCATAAAATTCAAATTATAAAAGATAAATTAAGCCATAGTGTTGAAGTAGTTGAAAATAAAGATGTTTCAGCTAGATATTTATACATTAATAAAGATAAAACCTCTCTAGAAACAAGAGAAGCTATTTCTTGGTCGTTAGATATTGAAAAAATAATATCTGATTTGGAAATCCCTGCTCAAAAATTAAAAACTTTTTTGCCAGAAGCCTTGAAAGGATTCGATAACGAATTAGATGCTTATCCAACAAACTTTTTACAAGCTAAAAAATATGTCCAAAAACTAGATAAAACTGCTAAAAAACTTAAAATAGGATGCATTACAAAATCTGAGTATCTTTTTGAACATAAAATAATAGAACAACTAAGAAAAGTTGGTTTTATAATAGAATTTGCTCCTATGGATTTTAAAGCTTTATTAACAGAAGCCAAAAAAGATAACTCTTCTTACAATATGATTTTTTTAGGTGAAAACTATGAATCAAAATGGGGGCATAAAGTTTTACGTGATTATTTTTTAACTAACAACAATCCCAATAATTTTTGTCATATTGATAATGATGATAAAAGCCATATAGAAAATAAATCTATTACAAGTTGAAAAAGAAACAACGTGAAGAAAAATATACTAATTTATTAAAAGAAATAAGCCAATATATACATAAAGAATTTTATGTTATTCCTTTATATAGTTATCCTAATTATGTAATTACTTCCAAAAATATCAAACAAGGCTTTAAATCAGATCTTTTCTCACATTTTGATTTTACAAAAATCATAAAAAAATAATGGGTTTTGATTAATACATTTATAAAAAAAATTTAATATTAAAAAAATGGTTAATTTCGTTATAGAAAACAAATATGTTTTTTAATACATCAATTAACATTAACCTATAATTTTTTATATTATTTAAATCACCCAATAAAAATTCATAAATGAAATATTCTAAATTTTTGAGGTAAATTTCGTTGATAAAATATATTTTTAAAAAAAGTTTATACACTATAACATTATTTATAACAGTCATATTTATCAGTTTTTTTACTATGAAAATGATACCAGGTGATCCTGTTGATGCTATGTTTGAAAAAGGACTTACTCCTGAACTAAGAAAATTAAAGGAAAAGGAATTAGGATTAGATAAACCTTTAAAAACTCAATTTATAAATTATTTCAAAAATATTTTTATAGGAGATTTTGGAAAATCTTATTATGGCACAAAAGAGCCAGTTTTCAACCTTTTTACAAAAGCTTTTACTAATACCTTTAAATTGGCTTTTTTAAGTTGTTTTTTTGGTTCTTTATTAGGGATTTTTTTAGGAGCATTATCAGCTTTTTATGAAGGGTCCAAAAAAAGCTTTATACTAGATTTTTATTCTATTATCATCATTTCTTCTCCTAGTTTTATCATTGGCATCTTATTGCAACTTACATTAGGTCATTATTTAAGATTATTCCCAGTAGCTGATTTTGATACTCCTAAACATGTGGTTTTGCCTATTTTAACTCTTTCTTTATTAATATCGGGTTCTGTTTTTAAAACTACTAAAACAAGCATGGAAGAATGTTTGTCACAACCATATATCAAAACGGCCTATTCTAAAGGATTGTCTAAAAAAAATATTATTTTTAAGCACGCTTTAAAAAATGCTTTAATTCCTGTTGTAGCACACATCGGTTTACTTCTAAGTTTTTTAATCGGTGGTTCTATTATTACAGAAAATATTTTCGAAATAAAAGGGGTAGGTGTTTTAATAAAACATGCATTTGATAATAGAAATTATCCTGTTATTCAATGTTGTATTATTTTACTCGCTTTATTTATAGCTATTTGGAATTTATTTCTAGACTTAGTGTATGCTTGGTTAGATCCCAAAATTAAACAAAAGGGATAAATATGCAAAAAGGATACAATCATTTATTATGAAAAAAAACTTTAAACCATTTCTTTTTTTCCAAAAAAAATTAAAATATTGGGCAAAAAATAAAAATATTTTATTTGGTTCTTTATTTTTAACTATTTTATTTTTAGCTGTTTATTTAATTCCTTTTACTCCTTTATATAAAAATCCTGATGCATCATCTCATTATAAACGTTTACAAAGCATTAGTTTAAAACATCTCATGGGAACAGATTCTACTGGACATGATTTATTTAATAGAATGTTAGAAGGAACTAAAAAATCTTTAACTATAGGTTTTTGTTCTATTATGATGGCTAGTATAATAGGAACGTTATTAGGAATTATTTCAGGTTATTTCAAAAATATTTTTGATAATATCATTAATTTTATATGTGATATTTTAGTAGTTTTTCCCGATGTTATTTTAGCTATTTTAATTATGTTTTTTTTGAAAGACAACAAAAAATTATCATTAATAATTGCTCTAAGTATTTCTAATGCTCCTACTTTTATTCGAATCATAAGAGCAAATACAATGAAAATTAGGCAAAAAGGTTTTATCAAAGCTTCTAAAGCTTTAGGATCAAATGAATTTTGTATAATTTTCAAACATGTTTTGCCTCATCTATGGTCTATTATTATCACAAGAATAACAATAGGTATGGCAACAGTTATTTTAACAATATCGGGGTTAAGTTTTGTTGGATTAGGTCTCGATCCTACAATTCCTGAATGGGGCAATATTTTAAATGCTAGTAGAAGTGATATTAGATTCTATCCTCATCTTATTTTTTGGACCTTTTATCATTATTTTATTAACTAGTTTATCTTTTAATTTAATAGGTAAAGGTTTGATCCAAATTTTTAATCCAAAAGATGCAAATTAGAAAATAAAATATTTGCAAACTTACACACCATTAAAATCGCAATAAACAAAATAATAATTTATTAAAAATTAAAGTTTGATTTATACTTAAATCAAACTATTTTTTTCAACTTTAATAAAAAAACAAAGCTTTTTTCAAAAATTAACCTCTCATAAACCCATCGCAAAAAAACATTTGTTTACAAATAATATAAATAACTAAGGAATCCTTATATGTCAATTAATTATCAAAAATTAGAACAAAGATTTGAAAAAATTGGTCGTTTAGAAAATATTATCAATATATTAAACTGGGATATGGCTTGCAACATTAAAAAGGGCTCCCAGGAAAGCCGTACTTTAGAAATCATCGATTTAACCCAAATTATAAAAAAACTATTAACTTCACAGAGAAACCAAAAATTTGCTTTTACAAACACAACAAGAACAAGAAACTCTCAATTCTTGGCAACAAGCTAATCTACGAGAAATAACATCCAAAATACAATCCGAAGAAATAATCCCTGAAGAACTACAAAATAATTTAATTTTAGCAACTACCAAATCAGAAATAATGTGGAGACAAGCCAAAAAAAATAATGATTATAACAGCTTCAAACCTTATTTTCAAAAAGTACTCAATTACACCAAAGAAGTAGCAAATCTCAGATCCCAAAAATTAGGCGTATCTTTGTATGATGCTCTCATCGATCAATATGACCCTGGAATGACTGCTACCAAAATCAAACAAATATTTAACGTCATCAAAGAAAAATTACCACCTTTAATGAAAACTATTTTGCAAAAACAAGAACAAGAAAAACACCTTTACAAAGATATTGCAATGACTTTAGAAAACCAAAAAAAATTAAATCAAATCATTATGCCCAAAATAGGATTTGATTGTAATTATGGTCGCCTAGATGAATCCATCCACCCTTTTTGTGGAGGCACTCCTTATGATGTTCGCCTTACTTCCAATTATAATGCAAACAATTTTTTAGATAGTTTTTTAGCCACTATACACGAAGTAGGACACGGTTTATACGCCCAAAATTTACCCCAACAATACAAAAATCAACCAGTAGGCACTCCACGAAGCTTTTCTTTTGATGAAAGCCAATCTTTATTAATGGAAAAACAAGTTGCTAAATCTCAAGAATTTTTAACTTACTTAGTAAATATTTTAAAAACAGAATTAAATTTTTACAATCCTTCATTAACTCCACAAAATTTATTTAAACAAGCCAACCAAGTAAAACCTGATTTTGTTCGTATTTATGCTGATGAAGTAACTTATCCTTTCCATGTTATTTTGCGTTTTGAAATTGAAGAATTATTAATTTCTGATCAGTTGTCTTTGGATGATTTACCTCACTTTTGGAATTGCAAAATGAAAGAATATCTAGGAATTACCCCACCCAACGTAGGTCTTGGATGTTTGCAAGATATTCACTGGCCTCAAGGAAGTTTTGGTTATTTCCCTAGCTATTTAAATGGAGCTATTTTAGCATCCATGATAATGAAAAACGTTCAAAAAGCAAATCCTAATATTAAAGAAGGGTTTGAAACAGGCAAATTTGAAACTTTAAATCAATATTTAGATCAAAAAATAAGAAACTGGGGTTCTTTTTATATCAACCAAGAATTTGTGTTCAAAGCAACAGGCATGCCCCAAATTAACCCTGAAACCTTTTTACAATATTTAGAAAATAAATATTTGAATAATTAATTTAAGAATATAAAAAAAGACTCTTCTTGAAAGAGTCTTTTTTGTTTTTTAATATCATCTACATTTATGGCATTTACAATGACAAAATCTTTTTTTAATTTCTACAAACAACAAAGGCAACAAAGATAGTAATAAAATGATTACAAAATCTTTTGTTGTTAAAGAAATTAATTGAAATAAATCTCTTAAAAAAGGGACAAAAATTATGATTAATTGCAAAAATACACTAATGGCAAACGCTTTAATCAAAAAGGAATTTATTTTTAACTTAAAAACAGAAGTGCAAAAACTTCGCAAATTCCATACATGAATCAATTGTGAAAACGCCAAAACCATAAAAGCAAAAGTTTGAGCATATCTTATTTTATCACTATCATGATTATAATATCCTATTAAAGAAGCCACAAAAGCCAAAAGACCAATTAAAAATCCTTCCAAAATAATTTTTTGATAAGTTTTTTTATTTAGCAAACTTCCTTTAGGATTATAAGTTTTTGGCGACATAGAATTTGTTTCTTGTGGTTCGATTCCCAAAGCCATTGCTGGCAATGAATCAGTAACTAAATTAATCCAAAGAATTTGTAAAGCAGTCAAAATTTTAAAATCACACCCAAAAAAGAAAATTCCTAAAAAATTACCAAGCAAAATCAAAATAATTTCACCAACATTACAACTCAAAAGAAAAACTAAACTTTTTTTAATATTATTAAAAATATTTCGCCCTTCTTCTAAAGCATTCGTAATAGTAGCAAAATTATCATCTGTTAAAATCATATCTGATGCCATTTTACAAACATCAGTACCTGCAATTCCCATAGCAATTCCCACATTGGCTTGTTTAATGCTTAAAGAATCATTTATGCCATCTCCTGTCATTGCCACCACAAAACCTTTTTTTTGCCAAGCTTTCACAATTTTTAATTTATGATGAGGATTAGTTCTTGCATAAACTTTAATTTGCAATAATTTTTCCAAAAATTCTTCCTCTGGCATTTGAGCTAATTCATCTCCTGTAATGGCTAAATCTTGAGGTTTGGATAAAATATTTAATTTTTTGGCAATCACAAAAGCAGTTTTTAAATGATCCCCTGTAATCATAATCGGAGTGACGCGTGCTTGATTGCATTTAAAAATGGCTTGCATAACTTCTTTTCGAATGGGATCTTCCATCGCCACTGCCCCTAAAAAAATAAGATCTTGTTCAAAAATATCAGGATTGTTTTTAAGAATCGTCTCTAAATCAAGAGAAAATACACGATAAGCAACTCCCAAAACTCGCAAAGATTGCTCACTTAATTGACTAATTTGTTTTTCTAATATTTTTATTATTTTAGTATCTTTTGCAATGGTTTGTTCTTGATATTGAACTTGACTACATTTTTGCAACAAAACTTCTGGAGCACCTTTAGTAATGGCATAAATAAATCCGTCTTTATGATGAAAAGTAGTCATCAATTTCCTTTGGGAATCAAAGGCAATTTCTGCAAATCGAGGATATTTCTTTTGGAGTAAAAACGCATCATATTGATAAAACAAAGCTAAATTAATAAAGGCTTTTTCAGTAGGATCAGCAATAATTTCTAAGTTGTTTGAAGTTTTATCGTTGGTTGTTTTTGCAACACTAATCAAAGCATCATTACATAAAATACCAAATAAAAGCAACTTTTCTAAATTAAAGGGTTTGGGTTCATTAATATTTTCCACACAAAAGGGACTTATTTTTTCCAAAGAATTACAAACTATAATTTTTTTAACAGTCATATTATTTTGGGTTAAAGTTCCTGTTTTATCAGTACAAATAACATTAACAGCCCCCAAAGTTTCTAAGGTTTTTAAATTTTTGACAATAGCTTTTTTAAGAGCAAGTTTTTTCATTCCCAAAGCCAAAATTAAAGTCATAATAATTAATAAACTTTCAGGAATAGCAGCAACTGCAAGAGCAATGGCATCCAAAAAAGTATGTTTCAAAATGTGAGAGCTAAAAGTTGAGCTGTAAATGTTTTTAAAAATCGTCCACAAGCCATTAAGGAAAATAATAATACCAATTATCAAAGTTAACTTTTTGGTTAATTTGGCAATATTTTGTTCTAATGGTGTTTTTTCTTGTTGGGGTTGAGAAATAAACTGGGTAATTTTTCCAATTTCAGTTTGCATTCCTGAAGCAAAAACCACTCCTTTAGCTCTTCCTTTTAAAATAACAGTATTCATAAAAGCCATGTTTTGATTAGTAAGAGCTGCATTTTGGACACAAACACAAGCACTTTTTAAAACAGCTTGCGATTCTCCTGTAAACAAAGATTCATCTACATATAAATTAAATGTTTCTAAAAGTATCATATCAGCTGGAATAATATCACCAGTTTCTAAAATGACAATATCTCCTATCACTAAATTTTGCATAGGAATTAAAAGCGGTTTGCTATCTCTTATTACTTTGGCATTAAGGGAAGCTTTTTTTGATACATTAGCTAAAACTTTTTGGGTTTTAGTTTCGTAATAAATACTTAAAAAGGCGTTAAGAAGGACAATAATCAAAATAAAACAGCCTTCCAAAAGTTCTTCTTTGTTTCCTTGTAAAATACCAATCACGAAATTAATTGTAGCTGCTAATAGAAGGACAATAACTAAAAAATCTTTAAATTGTTGTTGGAATTGATGCCAAAAAGTGGGTTTGGTAAGGGATTGAATTTGATTTTTACCGTTAATTTGAAGTCTTTGCAAGGCTTCTTGGGAAGTAAGCCCTTTTGTGATTTTGGTTTGTAACAATGCTTGCGATTGTTCAGGGTTTTTTTGACTAAATGAATGTTTCATTAAAATTCCTTTAATTTAATATAAATACAAAAAATATTTTGTGCAAAGCAAAAAGTAAAAATTTCCAATTTGTTCTGCATGTATTATGAAATTGAGTTTTACAACTAATAAAAATAAGTGAAGCGTGCAAATAAAATAAAAAAACTAAACTGTTTTAGCAGTTTAGTTTCGTTTCTTTTTGGGGAACAGAAGTTATCAATCCCATAAATAAGGCAGATAATTTAATACGTAAAACAGTATAAAAAAGTGATAAAGATATTTGTGTAGTAAGTTCTTTGAGACCTGTTTCTTTATAAAAATATTCAATAATAAAAACACCCACAGCACCAAAAATCATAAGAGTATAGCCAAACATTTCTACTACAAAAGAGATATCTTTTTTCTTATAAACAAATAAATATTTAGCAACAATATCAAGTCCTCCAGTAGAAGCACCAATTCTTACAGGAATACCATTAAAAATACCTATTAAAATACCTGCAAAAAAAACTCTGGTAAGATCGCTTAAAAAATCACTTTCAGTTTTGAATATTCCAAAAAATCGTTCAGTATGATATAAAAAACCTTGTTTAACTTGGTTTTCAATAAAAAACACTGAAACAAAAAGAAGGACAGTTGCAAATGCAGTAGTAATGGTAAAATATTTACCCAAATAACGACGAGAGATAAAAAACAATAAGAAAACATTAACAACAAAGTAAAAAGTACCAGCAATAACTATAATATTATTGGTTTCAATCTTTCCTGCTTTATGTAATAATTTACCTATTACATCGCCTAAACCAATAACCCCAGTAGGAAAAAGATCAGTTTTATATCCGCCATCTCGGGTGCAATCAAAAGCCCAAACAGAAACTAAAACATATACTATTAAGGATAAGGATAAAATTAATATTTTTTTAAATTCTTGGACATATTGAATTTTTTTCTTTATTGGAGGAAATTTTTCAATATTTTTCATACCATTTTTCATAATAAACCTATTTCTTTTATTTTAATATATTTTGGCAACGCGTGCACAAAGGAGTAAGGGGTTTGGTGATTACTACATTCCAACATCTTTGACAAGCATACCCAGAAGCTTTGGCAACTTTAACATCAAAAGTATCTTTTAATTGAAGTGTTACTTTAGAGACTATAAAAAGTTGATGCAATTGATCTTTAATTTGTAAAACATCCAAAGCATGCATTTCTTCTTGGGTTAATGATAACGTAATATGGGCTTGCAAAGAAGAATTAATAAGCCCACTTTGTCTTGCTTTTTCCAAATATTGTAAAACGTTTTTTCTTAATGTTAAAAATTTATGATATTCTAATAAAAGATGAGAAGTTGGACGTGCTTTGAGTTGTGGCATTTTTTCTAAATAAATATCTTTTTCCACAGCAAAAGGAAAAAAGCCGTAAACTTCTGAAGTAGTGTGAGGAATAATTGGAGTTAAAACTTGTAAAAGCGATAATAACAAATCATAGATAGTTGATTGAATCATCTTTCTTTCTTTGTGATCTTCTTTTTCGATGTATAAAATGTCTTTGGCAAAATCGAGATAAAAAGCACTGATTTTATTAGTAATGAAGGGGAATAGATGCCTTAAAACACCTTCAAAATTATAAGTATCATAAGAATGTAGTACGTTTTTTAACACTTCTTCAAAATCTAGCATCATTGCTTGATGGATAAAAGTTCTTTGTTCAAAGGCAATATAATTAGTATCTTTTTTAAAATTATCTAAATTACCTAACATAAAACGGAAGGTGTTTCTAATTTTGCGATAAAGATCTTCTACTTGTTTTAAAATGGAAGGATTAATGCGCACATCAAGATTATAATTAGTGTTTGCAACCCATAAACGAATAATATCTGCTCCTTTTTGTTCAGCAACAGTTAATGGATCGATGACATTGCCCAAAGATTTAGACATTTTTTTGCCTTCACCATCAAAAACAAAACCATGAGTAATAACAGTTTTATAAGGAGCTTGATTTTGAGTGGCTACAGAAGTAATTAAAGAAGAATTGAACCAACCACGATATTGATCAGAGCCTTCCAAATAAACATCACTTTGTAAAACTTGATTACGTTTTTTAAAAACACTATAAGAAGTTCCTGAGTCAAACCAAACATCCATAATATCTAGTTCTTTGGTAAACAAATTGTTAGGACTTTGGGGATTAATGTAGTTTTCAGGAAGTAGTTTTTTAACATCCCATTCATACCAAATATCCATTCCATGCTGTTCGAATAAATCAGCTACATGATTAATTAATTTTAAATCTAGAATGGGTTGATGGGTTTCGGTGTAAAAAATAGGAATGGGAACGCCCCAAGTTCTTTGACGACTAATATTCCAATCCTCACGATTAGTAATCATATTAGTCATTTTTAATTCTCCCCAACGCGGAATCCACTTAACTTTTTGGGTTTCTTCTAGCAAAAGAGATTTAATTTTTTTAATAGAGACAAACCATTGAGGAAGTGCAAGAGAAATAACTGGTTTTTTAGTGCGCCAATCATGAGGATAGGAGTGCAAAATTACATCTGCTTTAAGCAAAGAATGGTCTTTTTCTAAATCAGAGATGATAGCTTCGTTGGCTTTGGTGTAAAATAGACCTTGATATTTGGAAACATCTGTCATCATACCTTTTTTATCAATACTACAAACAACATCTAAATTATATTTTTGACCTACTAAAAAATCGTCCAAACCGTGTCCTGGAGCGATGTGGACTAGTCCTGTTCCTTCTCCATCCAAAACGTGTTGTGATAAAATTATTTTTCCGAATTTGGAAACAAGGTGATTTTGGTAAGTTAAATGTTCTAAGGTTTTTCCTTCAAAAGTGGCAACAACTTTGATGTTTTCTTTGTTCCAGGCAAAAACTTTTTGAAGAAAAGGAATGTTTTTAGTTCCTACCAAATAGCGTTTTTGTAAAACTTCAATTAATTGATATTCTTTTTCGGGATGCACCGCAATTGCTACATTGGCAGGCAAAGTCCAAGGAGTAGTTGTCCAAATTACCAAAGCCACATTGTCAAAAATATCTAGTTTTTTCATGCTAAAAGCAACATAAACAGAAGGAGATTGGTGATTGTGGTACTCTAATTCTGCTTCTGCTAAAGCAGATTCTAAAGTAGGTGACCAATGAATAGGTTTGAGGGCTTTAAAAATTAATCCTTTGTCAACCATTTGTCCAAAAATTCTTACCTGATCAGAAACAAAAGTTTTATCCAACGTTAAATAAGGATTTTGCCAATCTCCTAAAATACCTAATCTTTGAAATTGATGTTTTTGATTATTAACATTTTCCAAGGCAAATTCTTGACATTTATCTAGTAAAGGTTTTCTGGTAAAAGCATTTTTAGAAGTTTTTTTAAGAACTGCTGCCTCAATTGGCAAACCATGAGTATCCCAACCAGGAATTAAAGGAGTGTAAAAACCTTGCATACTACGAAAACGAACAATAAAATCTTTTAAAATTTTGTTTAAGGCGTGTCCCATATGAATATTGCCGTTAGCATAAGGAGGTCCATCGTGCAAAATAAAAGGGTTGTTGTCTTGATTTTGTTGTAATTTTTTTTGATATAAGTCAAGTTTTTGCCAATGTTTTTGAATGTTAATTTCGTTTTTGCCTAAATTTCCTTTCATAGGAAAATCAGTTTTTGGCATCAAAAGAGTTGTTTTATAATTTGTTGTCATATCTTTTTTATCTCCTTATTTTTAGGTTGTTAAATTGATAATTTGTTATTTGGGGGGTTAAAGTTAAAAATAGAAAAAATCGAATTTCAAAATTAAAAATTTGAATATTAAACTAAACATTAAATCTAAAAGTAATAATATCACCATCTTTAACTATGTATTCTTTGCCCTCAATGCGAACTTTGCCTTTTTCTTTGCTTTTTTGAAAAGTTTGGGCTTCTAATAAATCAAGGTAAGAAACAACTTCGGCTTTAATAAAACCTTTTTGTAAATCGGTGTGAATAATGCGGGCGCATTCGGGAGCTTTAAGACCTTTTTTAAAAGACCAAGCACGAACTTCTTTAGGTCCTGCAGTAAAATAAGTTTGGAGACCTAAAAGAGCATAACTTTCTTGAATTAATTTAGTAAGCCCTGATTCTACAAGACCATAGTCCTTTAAAAAAAGTTGCTTTTCTGCAAAGTCTAAAGACGATATTTCTTTTTCTAATTGCACACACAAAGGAATTAATTTTTTGGATTCTTTAGTAGCATACGCTAAAACTTGTTGATAAAAAACGTTGGAATCCAAAGATAATAAATCATGTTCTTTAATGTTGGCTAAATAAAGGGAAGGTTTTAAAAACAACAAATTAAAGGTTTTGACAAGCTTTAATTCTTCATCCGAAAAAACCAAATTTTTTAAATCTTGGGTAGTTAAATGGGTTTTAATTTTGGTTAATAACGCTTTTTCTTGCAATAATTCTTTGTCAAGTTTATTTTTTTGTTTACCCAGTTTAAGTAAGCGTTTTTCAATTTGTTCTAAATCTGCTAAAGCTAGTTCTGTTTGAATAATATCAATTTCTTCTACAGGATTATTCGTTTCTGTCACATGAGCAATATTGGGGTCTTCAAAACATTTAACCACATGACAAATAGCATCTACATTGCGAATATGACTTAAAAATTGATTGCCAAGCCCTTCGCCTTTGGAAGCTCCCGCCACTAAACCTGCAATATCTTTGAATTCTATCAAAGCAGAAATAGTTTTTTGAGATTGAAAAATTTGAGATAAAGTTTGGAGACGCGAATCTGACACTTCTACAATGCCAACATTAGGTTCAATAGTGGCAAAAGGATAATTAGCTTCTAAAACTTGCATTTTAGTTAAAGCATTAAATAAGGTAGATTTGCCCACATTTGGCAAACCAATAATTCCGACTTTCATTTTTGAGTTTCCTTATGGTATTTTATTTTGTAAAAAATAATTGGTTGGTAAAAAAAAGGGGGGGTGGTATTTTGGTTGGGGGTAAAATGCGATTTTACAATTGTGTAAAAAATAGATAAAATGCAGTCTTGTAGCAATTCTTAAATTGAGTTCTAAAATGATGCTATAAAAAAATGTGCAAAAAAATAAAAAATAACTAATATTTGAGTTGGTTTTTGATTTCTTCGTAAAAGCTCACATAATTTTGATATCGAGAGGGAAGTATTTTGCCGTTTTCTAAGGATTTTTTAACGCCACATTTTTCTTCTTGCAAATGAAGACAACTTTCACCAAAAAAACAATCACAAACATGTTCTACAAAATCAGGATAAAAATTCTTTAAAGTCCTAGGGCAAAAAGTAGTTAAGTCTAGTTTGGAAAAACCAGGAGTATCAACAATAAATCCACCATTAAACTCGTATAATTGGGCGTTTTTGGTGGTATGTTTGCCTCTGCCAAGACTTTCAGAAATTTCTTGTGTTTTGAGTTTGGCATCTGGAATTAAGGCTTTGAGTAAGGTCGATTTTCCTACTCCGGTTTGTCCTGCCAAAACTGTAATTTGATTAGCAAAAATGTGTTTAAGGGCATCTATTCCTATTTTTTGCTTGGAGTTAATATAATAAAAGGGTTGAAATTTTTGGTAATAAGATAATTGTTGTTGCATTGTTGTAAGGTTTTCAGGTTCTAACAAATCTATTTTAGAAAAAACCAAAACTACATCTAATTTTTGTTGTTCTAAAATTAATAAAAACTTATCTAATAAAAGAAATTGAAAATTGGGCTTTACTAAGGAAAAAACTAGCAATACCTGGTCAATATTGGCAACATTAGGTCTTTTTAATTCATTTTTACGAGGCAAAATAGATTGAATTAAATAAGTATCACAAGAAAGTTCATAAAACACAATATCGCCTACTTTAATAATAAAGTCAGAGGCAGAACTATTTTCTTTTTGGGTAGTTTTGATATCAGGGGTTTTTAATTTGCCTCTTTTTTTAGCTTCCAAAATAATTTGAGTTTCTAAATCTTTAATATAATAAACTCCAGCCAAAAATCTTAATACTAAAGCTTTTTCCAAATAATAACTCCTTTTTATATTTTGAAATCTTTTTTAATTATTTTTTTCTTATTTTGTCTAAATTACTTTTTAAAAATTTTTAAATTGTGTGTGTGTGCGATAAAAAATGCTAGATACTAATTTATTCTAATTTGAGTAACTTTTTTATAATTAATTAAAAAAACCATTAATTATTTTTATTATAACATATAAAAAAACAATAATTACATATAAAGATAAATTGGGTTTAAATAAGCAAAAGCAGAGTTTATTTGCTAATGTTTTTATGGGTGTGACTTTGACAAATGGGATGTTTGTTGCAAAATAAAAAAGTTTTGGGGGGTGGCAAAAATTGTTACATAAAAAAGGAAGGACCCCTTAATAAAAAGGAGTCTTTTGTTAATGTTTTATTAATATTTTGTTAATGGAATTAGGAAAGAAAAAATGTAGGATTACAAAATAATTATTTTTATGTTTGAAAATAGGGATGTTGTTTTTTACTTATTAAATTTACTTAATAAAGCCAAAACTTGTTGTTTAATTTGGGCTAAATAAGATTCGTCGTCCAAGTGATTGATAGCTTTGTCCATCAAATCTGCAACTAAAATAAAATCATTTTCTCTAAAACCTACTGTTGTCATAGCAGGTGTGCCAATTCTAATACCGCTTGTCACAAAAGGTTTTTCTTGATCAAAAGGAATGGTATTTTTGTTGACAACAATATTTATTTTTTCTAACATGTTTGCAATTTTGGATCCTGTAAACTCAGGATTTTTATGTTTAACATCAATTAAAAATAAATGATTATCAGTGCCTCCACTTACAATGCGATAACCTTTTTGTTGGAAGGCTTTAGCAAAGGTGTTTGCATTTTTGATAACTTGCTTTTGATATTCTTTAAAAGAAGGCATCATCGCTTCTTGAAAAGCAACAGCTTTAGCTGCAATAGTATGAATACAAGGTCCTCCTTGAATACCTGGAAAAATACCACGATTTATTTTTTTAAATACTTCTTCTTTATTGGTTAAAATCAAACCTCCACGCGGTCCTCTCAGTGTTTTGTGCATAGTAGAAGTAACAACATCGGCGTTAGCTTCAAAGGGACAAGGATGAAGCCCACAAGCAACTAAACCTGCAATATGGGCAATATCTGCCATTAAATAGGCATTAACTTCATCAGCAATTTGACGAAACTTTTTAAAATTAATAGTTTTAGAATAAGCCGAATATCCTGCAATAATTAATTTAGGTTTAACTTTTAAGGCAACTTTACGAATTTCATCATAATCAAGCATTTCAGTTTGGGGATGGACATTATAAAAATGAGCTTCATAAAAACCACCAGAAAAACTTAATTTATGACCGTGAGTAAGATGTCCTCCATCCATTAAAGATAATCCTAAAATTTTGTCACCAGGTTTTAATAAGGCTTGAAATGCTCCCATATTGGCTTGTGAACCTGAATGAGGTTGGACGTTTGCATATTTAGCACCAAACAGCTTGGTTGCTCTTTGAATGGCAATTTTTTCTATTTGATCTACATTTTTACAACCATTATAATATCTAGCTTGAGGATAACCTTCTGCATATTTGTTAGTCAAAATGCTTCCTTGGGCATCTAATACTGCTTGAGAAACAAAATTTTCCGAAGCAATTAATAAGATATTTTCTTTTTGTCTAATTTTTTCTTGTTCAATAAGATCAAAGATTTCTTGATCTTGGTCTTTTAATCCTAACTTTTGATTCATTTGGGCACAACCTTTTTCTTTTTTTATTTTTGGGCATTCAATGTAATTATTGGAAAAACAAAATGTTTTATAAAAGCATTTACAAATACGAATTTATTTGATAAACAATAGAGCAAAAATGGTAGTTATGGTTATAAAATCAAGCATTTTCCAACGATAAGTAATCATTTTGGTGCGAGGAGCTCCCAAAACATAACCTCTTACTTCCATAGCATTAGAAAGTACCAAAGACCTTTTAAAAACCAACACAAAAATAGGAACCAATAAGGCTAAAAGATGATTAATTCTTTTAAAAATATTTTTTTTGTGCAAATCCATGCCTCTTGCTGTCTGAGCTTTTAAAATTTTATTGGTTTCTTGCAATAAAAAAGAATTAGCCATAAAAATTAAAGAAAGCATCAAAGTAAAAGTTTCAGTAGAAATTTTGAGTTTTTTTAAAGGAGACAAAATAATATCTAGACCATCTTGAATTTCGATAAAAGAAGTTATTTTATTGAATAAAAAAAACAACATCACAATTAAAAACAATCTTGTCATAATAAAACAAATTCTTAGAAAAGAAGTCGTTTGCAATATATAATTTTTAAGTTTGCAACCCAAAATTTCTTGTATATTGGAAGGAAAATACGAAGGAATAACAAAGACGCACAAAAGCAAAAATAACAAATAAGATAATTTAAAGGGAATATATTTTTTAGTGAAATTATACAATAAAATACATATTAAAAACAACCAAAAAGAATGGATGGCATCATAACTTAAAATAGGAATTTGAGCTCGCATAAAAGCATTAAAAGAAGTATCTTCCGAAGGAACTAAATTTATTACCAAAGAAATAATAAAAACAAATCTTAAATGTTTAATTCTTTGCCAAAAATAACTCCAAGTTACTCCAAAAAAGAAACAAAGGCTCATTAAAGCTACCACACAAAAAAGATAAAATAAAGTGATGCGTTTGGGGTTTGCAAAAATAAAAACTTGATTTGGAGCAATATTTTCAACATTAATGGGCAGTTTTAAAATAAAAACTAACAGCAACACAAAAGCAAGAATTTTGATAGAAGGATGGAGTTGGTACAAAAAACAACGCGATAAAGAGGGGTGGGATAAATTATTATTTGTAAAATCATTATTTTTCATCAATAATACCTTTTAACAATAAAATTCTTTTAAATATTGGGCAAGGGTGCTAAAACAATAGTGTGCTTGAAAGGGGATTCCTAAAGTTTGATTTAAATGTTTTAAAATTTTAAAAGTATCAGGAATATCTAAGTTAAATTGCTCAAATCGGGGGTGTTCAAAAAAGTTTCTTTTGTGCCATCAAAAAGCAATTTTCCTTGAGACAAAACCAAAACACGTTTTGCATATTGGGCAACCAAATTCATATCATGAGTAATAATGATAATATTTTTGTGAAATGTTTGATGCAAAATTTGTAAAAAATCCATAATATCAGAGCTACTTTCCAAATCAAGACCACGTGTAGGTTCATCAAGGATTAAAAATATCAGGCTGCATGGCTAAAATACCTGCAATAGCGACTTTTCTTTGCTGTCCGTCACTAATTTGAAAGGGAGATTTTTGATGTAAAGCGGGAGGAATGTTGATTTGTTCTAAAGTTTTGAAAGCTTGCTTTTGGGCTTGTTGTTTGTTATTTAAAAAAACTTCAGCACCAAACATTACATCTTTTAAAACAGTTATTTCAAATAATTGATATTCAGGGAATTGGAAAACTAAACCTACTTTTTGGCGCAAGGGCACTAAGAGTTCTTTTTTTGTTTTAGAAGTTATGGTAGTGCCACAAACTGTTACTTTTCCTATATTTGTGGTAAGCAAAGCATTCATTAATTGCACTAAGGTCGATTTGCCTGAACCGGTTTTCCCCACTAAAGCAATAAATTCATTTTGAGAATTGATTTTTAAATTAATGTCAGATAAAGTGGCAGTAGTTTTTTGGGGGGGGTGGGGGGGTTTTTTATAATAAAAGTTTACTTTTTCAAATTGTATTGCCATAAAATATCCTTTAAATTTTCTAACATTTGATTATTTTTAATGTTTTTAGTGGTGCTGTCTTTTAAAATTTCATAGTAAAGCTCTAATGATAAAGGAGGGTTCAATTTATATTGTTGCAAAAATAAAGGGTCTTGAAAAAGGTTTTGGGGGGGGGTTTGGGTAATTAATTTTCCTTGATCAAGAACAATAATTTCATCACTTTTGGCAGCAAACTCTAAATCATGAGTAATGGTAATCAAAATTTTATTTTTAATGGTTTGAATAATTTTTTGCACTTCCAAAGCGCCTTGAGGATCTAAAAAAGAAGTTACTTCATCAAAGATAATAATTTCGGGCTCCATCGCTAAAATGGAGGCAATTGCTACGCGTTGTTTTTGTCCCCCTGAAAGTTGATTCACGTTTGTGTCCAATAAATCATCTATTTTTACCATTTTGGCATATTGCCAAACTTTGGCTATAATTTCTTCTCTACAAACATTATGATTTTCCAATCCAAACGCAATATCTTCTCTTACAGTAAGTCCTGTAAACTGATAATCAGGATTTTGGAAAACCATACCTATTTTAGGTCGCAAAAGGGGCAAATTTTTTTCATTTAAAACGATATTGTCAATTAAAATTTGTCCTTTGGTACAAGAAAGCAGCCCTACTAAAATTTTGGCTAAAGTAGATTTTCCCGAGCCATTATGACCAACAATAGAAACCCAAGAATTATTTTGAATGGTTAAATTAAGGTCTTTGAGAATAGGATTACAACCGTAATAAAAAGTTAAATTTTGAATAGATATCATAACTTTAAATTTTTCTTTCTTTCTTTGTTTGTTTGGTAGTTTTGATGGGGCATTTTTGAGGTAGTTGGTTTATTTCGAGGGGAGGTTAGTTTGAAAAAGGCAAAACCACTTTTGCAACGAATCGCAAATCGTAATATAAGATATAAAATAAGATTGAGTTTTTGTGGAAGGAGTGAAAAATTGTTATAAAATGGTGTAATTAAAATTTAGTATCATCAATTTTTTGCAAATAACAAGTTACAAAAGAAACAATGTTTTTTAAGTGATTAGGTTCAAAAGGATTAGTAAGTCCTGTAGTTTTTAAAAGGTTTAAAAAAGTTTGTGAACCGCCTAATTGACATAATTTTAAGTACTTTTGCCAAGTATTGGAATAATCTTGCTTGCTTAAAAGCCAAATTTCTAAAGCACAAACTTGGGCTAAAGTATAGTCAATGTAGTAAAAAGGAGTAGAAAAAATGTGGCTTTGACGGAACCAAAAAGTACCTTTTTCTAAAAAAGGATCGCCTTCATAAGTTTCTAACAACAAATATTTTTTTTCCAAATTACGCCAACACTCTTTTCTTTGAGCAGGAGTCATTTGAGGATTTTGATAAACTTCATGTTGAAAATGATCCACTAAAGCACCATAAAGTAAGAAATTAAGGGATTGGGATAAATGTAGAAATTGATATTTGTCTACATCTTGGGCAAAAAAATCTTTTACCCACGGATAAGCTAAAAATTCCATTCCCATAGAACTAATTTCAGCTGCTTCAAAAGTAGGCCAACGATACTCAGGAATTAAATGACGACTTTGATAAACTTGGAAGGCGTGTCCTATTTCGTGAGTCAAAACATCTACATCATGACTTGTGCCATTAAAATTAGCAAAAACAAAAGGAGCGCTATATTTAGGAAGGTAAGTACAGTATCCACCGCCTGTTTTGTTGGGTTTGCTATCTAGGTCTAATAGATTTTTTTCTAAGAGAAAATCAAAAAATAATTTGGTTTGGAGAGACATTGCATGATACATTTTTTTTGCTTGGGTTAACTGAAAATCAACTCCTCTTTGAGGTTTGGGATTGCCACTTGAAAAATTAAAACTTTTGTCATAACTTTCCAATTTAGCAATACCTAAACGTTTGGATTTACGTTTTTGAGTCATGGTATAAAACGGCAAAACATATTTTAAAATGTTGGTGCGATAATCTGCAATTTGGTTAGCATCGTAATCAGTGCGTCCTAAAAGATCATAACCTAAGGCAACGAAATTGGAATATCCCAATATTTGAGCCATCTTGGTTCGTGTTTGGACTAATTGGTCATAAATAAGGTCATATTCTTGCTCATTTTTAGCAAAAAATTGCGAAACAGCTAATTGGGCATTTTTTCTAGTTTGCCTTTGGGACGATTCCAAAAAAGGAGCCATTTGACTTAAATTATAAAGTTTGCCTTCAAAAGCAACAGAAGGATCAGAAATTAATTTTTGATATTTGGTTGTTAAAGTATTTTCTTCTTGTAAATAAGGAATAATTTTAGGGTCAAATGTTTTTAAAAATAGTTTGGTTTGGTCAAATAACAGGGGCCCAAATTCTTGTACTAAGGCGTCATAATGTTTACTTTTTACCATAGTTTGGCTAAATTGATGTTGTAATTCGGTTAGCAAAGGGGCATTTTGGTCACAAAAATGTTTTTCTTGTTGATAAAAAGTATCTTTTACATCTAGGCTATGCCTAATTTCTGCCAAAGTAAACATGGAATTAATTTCATCCATTAATGAATTAAGACGGTTAATAATTTTAATTTGTTCTGGTAAGGAAGCATCCAAAAAAGCCTCTATCATAGGCAAAATAGTTTGTTTGTTTTGAGCAATATCCACTCTTTGATATTCAAAATCTTGAAATTTCACTTTGGTTTAATCCTATCTTTTTAATTTTTATGAAAAATATCTAAATAGCAACGGTGTGGCAAGTTGAATTTTATTTATGTTAGTTTGAAAAAATATTTTATTGTCGAATAACTACATTTTAATTATAAACTAATAAATTTGATTATTTCTTATAAAATTCGTAATTATCTGCTAAAAATTGCAATCTTTTAAACAGCTCTTTTAAAAGGATAACTACAAAAAAGGAAGTCACAAAGACAAGGGGCAAAGCAATAAAGAGCCCTTTATTTACCATAGTTGTTGCAATTTGTTGGATGGTAATATCTTGGGAAAAAATATTTATTTCGGCTGTCCACCACCATTTTAACATTACATACCAATATAATGTTTGATATAAAGCTGATAACAGGACAACAACTAAATACATTTTTAAAAAATTATCTTGGTGTCTTAACAACAAACCAGGTAATAATCCAAACGACAAAACACAAGCTAAATTAGCAATCAGTTCAAACTGATAACAAAATTCATAACCATATCCTACAAAATATCCAATTGTTTCAGCCAAACAAGCACCCAGGCAAGAAAGATGCCAAGGAACATAAAAAGACATTACAATTAAAGGTAAAAAACGCACATAGACAAGAATATTTACATCTATATGAATAAAATGAAACCCTGGAAAAGATGTTGTTTTATCTGGGAATATAATTTGTAGTATTTTAGATAAAACAATAGATAAGGAAGTTAAAAAAGAAGTTAGGATAATTTTTGTCTTAAAAGTTTTTGATTGCGATTAAAATTATTATTCATAGTTTTTCTCTTTTCTTTGTGTGTGTAATTTTATTATTTATATTAAATTAATAAAATGTTCTTTGACAACATCGAAGAAAAAGAAATAATAAACGGGAAATAAATTGTAAAATAATACTGAAATTAAAAAAATTCTTATTTGATAAGGCTAATAAATATCATTTATAAATATCTCCTAAAAACTTTTTCAAATGTAGTTCCTTTATTTAAAATGGGTACAAACATACTAGCTTTTAATAAAAAATGATAACACAATAGCAATAAGGAAAATATAAATAGGACAAGAAGGGGTGGCACAAAAGCTACAAAGGGTTGATTTAAAAGTTGGAAATAGTAATTATTATGCATAGTTTTTCTCTTTTCTTTGTGTATGTAATTTTATTATTTATATTGAATTAATAAAATGTTTTTTGACAACATTGAGGAAAAAAGAGGAGGGGGGCAAAAATTATCTATAATAGTTAAGGTAAGTTTTAATTCTAGGATTTAAGAAAAATAAAAAAATAAAAATAAAGATAAAAGTAGCAAAAACGGGGATTAAATTATAACAAAAACACCAAATAATAGGGTAGTTGATTAGGGGAGCTAAAAAGGGGAAATAATTTTGTTTATTTGCAATAAGGGGCAACCAAATAAAATAAGAAGCCAAACATTTAAAAGCAAAAACAGAGGTAAAAACTATTAATAAATTAAGTAAAATGCTTTTATAATTATCAAAATATTTTAAATTAGGGGTATAAAAAACAAAAGAAAGACTATAAGATAAATCAACTAAAAGATAATCCAAAAGTAAAACTGCAATTTGTTGTAAGGGGCGCATTTGTTGGGCTTGCATATAAACTAAAATATTGGTGGATTCACTTAAAAAAATAGCTTTAAATAGATGAAATAAGGCATAAAGAGTACAAAAAAGAAAGCTATGTTTTTTGCCCAATAAAAAACCAATTAAAATTAAAGGAAGGAGAGAAACTTTAATAAAAGAGCCAATATTTGCTCCCATTTTGGCAATCCCTAACTTATCATAAGCAAATTCTAACACAATTGTG
Source organism: Onion yellows phytoplasma OY-M (assembly GCA_000009845.1). Classification (GTDB taxonomy): domain Bacteria; phylum Bacillota_I; class Bacilli_A; order Acholeplasmatales; family Acholeplasmataceae; genus Phytoplasma; species Phytoplasma asteris. Next base: position 207,440 of record AP006628.2, on the reverse strand, counting down.
AATCCTAAAAAAGTAGAAGCAATAATGTGTTTTTGCAAAGGGGAGAAAAAAACTTTTGTTTCTTTGTTTTTGGTTTTTAGCATATGAGATTAATTTCTTTCTAAAGAAATATCAAAATTACTTTTCATCAGTCAAAGTAATAATTGGGGTAAAAAAATAAAATAAAGGTGAAGGGGGGGATATTTTTAGCAAGGTAATAATTATTGGTTTTGATAATATTTTATAATTAATAATATAATGTTGCAAATAAAAATATAAACTAAGGGAAAAAAGTGGAGAAAAAAATAGTGGGATGATCGCCAATAGAAAATCATTAATAAAAGATATTGATAATAAATTTAATTAATAATAAGGTGATAACAATATTTTTGAAGGGTTGCAAAGGAGAGAATAAAGAAAATAGACCACTTTCAAAAAAATGGTCTAAGGAGTTTTATTTGTAATAAAGATAGATTCAAAAAGGATTAAACTAAAGTTGCTACTTTGTGAAGCAATCTTACTAATTGACTAACATAACTCATTTCATTGTCATACCAAGACATTAATTTAATAAATTTAGGTTTTTCTTTGAGGACTTGCAAAGTGTGAGAATCATATAAAGAACCATAACTTGTTCCAATAACATCTGAGGAAACAATAGGATCTGTAACGTAGGCTAGGGTTCCATTAGCAGCTTTTTTGAAAGCTTCATTGATGGCTTCTGGAGTAGCTTCTTGAGTCAGTTCTGCGGTAAGGTCAACTAAAGAGCCTGTAATTGTAGGAACTCTAATTGCTGTACCATCCAGTTTTCCTTTTAATTCAGGAATAACTAAACTAATAGCTTTGGCAGCTCCAGTAGAACTTGGCACCATATTAAAGGCTGCAGCTCTACCGCGACGTGTCCAAATGCCTTTGGGATGGTTTTGATCAATTAAACTTTGGTCACTGGTGTAACTATGAACGGTAGTCATAAAAGCTTGGTTGATGCCGAAGTTGTCATTTAAGACTTTAACAACGGGCGCCAAACAGTTAGTAGTGCAAGAAGCCCCGCTTACAATGGCATCTTCTTTAGTAAGTATTTGGTCATTAACATTGTAAACAACTGTTTTTACATCCCCAGTAGCAGGAGCACTAATTAACACTTTTTTAGCTCCAGCTTCTAAATGAAGAGCTGCTTTTTCTTTGCTAGTAAAAAAACCTGTACATTCTAAAACAATATCTACTCCTAGTTTTTTCCAAGGTAAATCTTGAGGATTTTTTTCTTGAAACACAGGAATTTTTTGTCCTTCAACTACTAAATAGTTGTCTTCAAAACTAACAGCGTCTAATTTGTAAGGTTTTTGAATGCTGTCGTATTTTAATAAATAAGAAATAGTTTCTAAAGTTGCTAAATCATTGATAGCTACTACTTCAAATTTAGGATTTCCAAAAACAAGACGAAAGGCTAATTTACCGATACGCCCAAAACCATTAATTGCTACTTTAACTTTCATAATTAATTAAACCTCTTTTTCTTTTTTTATCCTTTTTTAATGTAAATGATGGATCTATTTGTTGGTTGTGTGGATTGTTTTATTTTGTGATGTTTGTAATATTTGGTAATTTGAAGAATAATAATGATCAAAAAATAAAATAAAAATAGGGGAGTTGTGATTACAGTTTCTCCATACATGCAAGCCCTGGCATTGGTTTTCCTTCTAAAAATTCTAAAAAAGCGCCTCCACCCGTAGAAATATGGCTGAAATTTTGATCTAGACCGAATTTAAAGACTGCAGCAGCGCTATCGCCACCACCAATAATGGTAGTTGTATTGGGCGAAAGATTGCTTATTGTTTCGGCTAAAGCTTTGGTTCCTTTAGAAAATTGTTCAAATTCAAACACTCCTACAGGACCATTCCAAACAACTGTTTGAGCCGTTTGTAAATACGTTTTGAAAAGTTCAATTGTTTGAGGTCCGATATCAAGTCCCATTACATCATCAGAAATATTATCATAACTATAAACAGCTGCTTGTGTTGTTGGCGAAAATTCTTTGCCACAAACAAAATCTTTAGGTAAAACGATTTTTTTGCCTTCTGGAGAAGCTAATAATTCTTTTACTAAAGGGATTTTGTCTGCTTCTAACAAGCTAGTTCCTATGTTAAAACATTTGGCTTTAAGACAAGTATAGCTCATTCCTCCACCTATCAAAAGAACATCAACTTTTTGCAAAAGACTACGAATAACTCCAATTTTGTCAGATACTTTGGAGCCACCCAAAACAGCAACCAAAGGTCTTTGAGGAGTTTGGACAATTTTTTTGAGAAAAGATATTTCTTTTTCGACCAAAAAACCAAAGCATTTTTCTTTGATATATGTTGCAATGCCTACATTAGAAGCGTGGGTGCGATGGCATGTACCAAAAGCATCATTGACAAAAACATCACCTAAAGATGCCCAATATTTGCCTAATTCGGGGTCGTTTTTACTTTCTTTTTTGAAAGGAACATCTTCAAAACGAGTATTTTGGACTACTAAAACATCCCCTGGAAGCATCTGGCCAACAGCTTGATTTAAGGTGTTGCCTTGGGTTTCTGGAACAAACTTTAATTTTTGTTGCAAATAAAAAGCAATTTTTTCAGCTACCACTTGCAAGCTAAAATGGGCTTTATCAGCTTCAGTTTTAACGCGTCCCAAATGAGAAAAAATAATAACTTTAGCTTTTTGCTGAACTAAATATTTTAAAGTAGGTAAAATAGCCTTAATTCTGTTGTCATCTGTGATAACGCTGTTTTCTAAAGGAACATTTAGGTCTGCTCGCAATAAAACTTTTTTATTTGTAATATTCATATTAGTTAAGGATTTTGTCATGCATTTATGCCTTTCACTTAGGAAATATTAATTATTTTTAAGTTATTTTTAATCTAAATTAGTAAATAGTTTGTTTGAATGGTTAATTTTATTTTTTTGTTGTTTTATTTTATTTATTTTATCCATCGTTTAGAGGAATAATAATTTTTAAATATTGGTATTATTTTATCGTTTATGTTTTTTAATTTTTTCAATTGTTGATTCTGGCAATTCGTCTTTAATGGCATTTAGTTCTTCTAAGTATTGGTCAAGTTCGCCTTCTATAAGGTTTTATTTGCGATTGGTAAAAGCTCCTATTACAAAAGTTAAAAACATTTTGCCTTCCATTAACCGTTGCTTTTCAAAATCATCAATTCTTTCCACAATAAATTGAATTTTTAAAGAAAACTGTTCTTTTAGTTTAAAATTATCGCATTCAGTTAACCTAATTTTAATATCTTTAATTAACCACTTAATAAAACAACGTTTAGTTTCAATTTTTTTGCCTTTAAAATAACTGCGCAAGGCTAAAATACCCACAACAATAGGTACAAGTGTTTTAATTGCTAATAACACAATAACTATGGTATTGTTGGTGTTCATATTTGTATTAGAACTTGCCATATTTTGGACCTTTCTTCTCTAAAATGTAAAAAAGAAATTTTTTATAATTGTAGCTATATTTTCTTAAGGGAAAGATTTAAAATTGGGAAATATTGATATTCAATAATTAAGCTTTGTTGATTGAACCAAAAAGAGCTAATTTATGTCTCATTAATTCTTTAATAGCTAAAAAGCCGGGATTTAATAACTTACGCGGATCAAAACCTTTGTCTGTTAAATCTTTTTTTTCTTCAATGTATTGTCTAGTAGCTTGGGCAAAAACTAATTGAAATTCAGTGTTGACGTTGATTTTTACTACTCCCAAAGAAATAGCTTTTTTAATCATGTCTTCAGGAATACCAGTGCCTCCGTGCAGTACTAGGGGCGTTTGTTTGTTGGTAAGTTCTCTAATTTTGGCAAAAACACTAAAATCAAGTCCTGTCCAATTATCAGGATATTTACCGTGCACATTACCAATTCCAGCAGCAAGCATATCAACACCTAAATCAGCAATTTGTTTGCATTCTTGAGGATCTGCAATTTCTCCTTGACCAATAATGCCGTCTTCTTCGCCGCCGATGCCCCCAACTTCTGCTTCTATTAAAAGTCCTTTTTGGTGACATATCTCGGTGATTTCTTTGGTTTTACTTAAATTTTGGGCAAAATCATAATGACTGCCATCAAACATAACAGAAGTGAATCCTGCCTCCATTGCTTGTTTAGCACCTTCATAAGAACCGTGATCTAAATGCAAAATAACAGGGACAGAAACCTTATAAAAGGCGTCTAGTTCTCTTACCATTGCAACGACTGTTTTAAGCCCTCCCATATATTTCGCAGCTCCTTCGGATACTCCTAAAATAACAGGTGATTTTAGTTCTTCGGCAGTTTGTAAAGCAGCTTTGGTCCATTCTAAATTATTAATATTTACTTGAGCTATAGCGTATTCTTGTTGATGCGCTTTTAAAAGAACATTTTTATCGGAAGTTAACATTTAACTTAATCCTTTCTTTGGTTTTAGATTTGCATCTAAATTGTAATTAATGAGGTTTGTTAATTGGCTTTTGGACTAAAAAATAATTTAGGATTCTGGGTAGTTTTGCAAGTATAAGTGCAAAAAACAAAATATATTATTTTTGGTCAAAAGGAATGCAAATTAACAGTTTTAAAATCACAAAACAGAGAAAAAAATATAAAAATTATAAAAGTAAGTAAAAATTCATGCTGTTTTAAAATCAAAATCCAAAAGAAAAAATTAAACTAAATGGTGTAGTTTTAAAAAATCATAGAATTTATCATCGTCGATATGAGGAGCTAAAAGATTGCAATTATCTTTTATTTCTTGGCAATTGGTGTTTTCCAATCCGATGCCTACATCAGCTAATTTAAGCATTTCAACATCATTATAGCCGTCCCCTACACAAACTAATTGATGATGGGGGTAAAGTTCTTTTAATTTTTTAATACCACAAGTTTTATTCACACTTTGAGGCACCAAATCAACACCACCATTAGTTCTCCAATAATACGCTTGCAAATCTTTCAAATCTTTAAGAAAATTTTGCAATTTTTCTTTGTTGGGTTCGAATAACCACACTTGATAAACATTGTTGTGCAGATGAAATTCAGGGTCCACTACAGATTTTTTATTAGTGCAGTAAAGTTCTCCTAATGAAGGCGGAATTAAGTCTTGTGGGCTTGGTACAATTTCTTGTGTCATTCCTGTAAGACCTATGTGAATTTTGGCTTGATGGGCTTTTGCGATTAGTTCTTTGACTACTTCTTTTTTAAAAGGTCTATCATCAATTACTTTATCAAAATATTTAGTAAGACCGCCGTTAAAAAAGACAAAATGTTTGAAATAAGGTAGCAAATTGCCTAAAACATCTATTCTTTTAATGTTTCTTCCTGTGGCAACTGCTAAAACATTATCAGGGTTTTGGGCTAAAGTTTGGATGGCTTTGATTGTTTGGGGAAAGATTTTTTTATATTTAGAACTTAAAAGGGTGCCATCAATATCAAAAATAAATAAAGATTCTTTTTTTTGTTTCATTTGAAACTCCTATTATCCTATCGTATTTGAGAAACACAAAAAATGATGAAATGCAAAAATGAAAGAAAAAATGCAAAAATGAAATTAGAAAAAAAGGGGATGAATTAATTAATTGTAGCAAATTAAAATAAAAACTTTTGCTAAATGTTTGTCTTATTTTCCTAATTGTAAATTGGAATTAACAGCAAAAAGGACAATCATTTTTTTGAAAAATATCTTTAGTGGAAGCTAAGGCTTGTTTGCTTGCTATTTGAGCAAAAAATAAAAAATCCTCAGTTTGGAGGGAAGCTTTTCCTGCTAAAATGCCATCAATAGCGGGTTGTTCTAAAATGGTTTTAATGTTGGCAACAGACACTGAACCGCCGTAAATAATTCTCATGGCACAAGATGCTTGGGAAGAATAAAGTGCAGTGACTTTGTCTCTGATTTGTTCAATGACTTTGTTAGCATCTTGGGGAGTTGCACTTTTGCCTGTACCAATTGCCCAAACCGGTTCATAAGCGATGATGATGTTTTGTAATGCTTCTTCTGGAACACCTGCAAAAATGTTGGTTAATTGTTGGTCTAAAAAAACTTGGGTTTGGTTATTTTCCTTGGTAAGAAGCGATTCGCCCACACAAACAGTAGGAACTAATTTGTGTTTGAGAGCTGATAAAAGTTTTAGATTAACTGTTTGATCGGTTTCTCCAAAAAAAGTTCTTCTTTCGCTGTGTCCTAATAAAACGTGCTTGACACCTAATGAAAGCAAATTTTGTGGTGAAACTTCGCCAGTAAAAGCGCCTTCGGATTCATAAAACATATTTTGGGCCCCTACTTGTAAATTAGTGCCTTGGAGTTGTGCTAAGGAATCTAATAAGGTAAGTTGGGGGAAAATTAAAGTTTGGACTTGGGTTTGGTCAGGAACTTGCAAGCTTACTTTTTGGATGAATTCCAGGGCTTCGTCTTTGCATTTGTACATTTTCCAATTACCTGCAATCACTTTTGTTCTTGGTTTGTAATTCATAAATTACTCCTTTAATATTTTTTTACAAAAAATAGATGGTGGACAAATTTGAACTAATTTTTTAAATCAATATTTTTGAAATGGAAATTGTTAAAAAGTTTTAAAATATTGAATTTAAATTTGTGATAAAGAGAAAGGAAAAACGCGAAAAGAGTTATTATTTTATATTAACATTTACAAATAAAATTATATCATAACAAGGCAAGGGCAAAAAGATTAAATGTTGAAAAAATATAAATAAATATGGTAGTTTGGATTTGTTTAAAAAGGTAAATTAAAGAGTATGAGAGCAAAAAAAGAACTCAAAAGCCAAGAATCAAACCTATCTAAAAAACCACCATGACCTGGAAGGAAACTTCCAAAGTCTTTGATGCCATAATCTCTTTTAAATTTGGAAGCTAACAAATCGCTAATTTGAGAAATAATAGAAATTAAAAAAGCATAGATGGGAAAACTAATGCAAGAGTTGCAATCAATAAATAAAAAGACCATCAAGACTGTTATAGTAGAGCCAAAAGTGCCTAAAATAGCACCTTTTTGAGTTTTTTTAGGACTTAGGTGAAAAGCTAGGGGTCTTGTTCCTAAAAAGGGGCAAAAACGCGGGAAACGTGCTAAAAAAGCAGAAGAATCAGTGAGCATAACTGCTAAAAAAAACAAAAGCAAATAATGCCAATGCAGGAAAAACAAAGAAAAAAGACAAGCCATCAAAAAACCAATATAAAAGGTGATAAGAAAGGTTTTGCTTACATCTTTAGTTTGCAAAAAAGGTAAAAAAACTAGCATTATTAAAACTAACACAAAAGGTAAGAATAAAAGAAGGAAAAAATTTAGGTTCGAGGGAGTTGATTTTGTTAGGGATACAAATGTGTCTTTATTAAGGAATAAAAAGTTTAATTGTTTTGCGTCTTTTATTAAGTTTTGATTTTGACAAATATTTGGATACAACATCAAACAAACAACTGTAAAAAATAATAAAGTAGAAGTGGCAACTAACCCAAATTTAATAAAGGTCTGTTTTTGGTTATCTTTGGGATGTTTGAGTATAAAAAACATTTCTTGCACTGCTTTTATTGCTAAAAGGGCAAAAACTACAAATTTGATTTCTAAAGGGGCATAATAATAAAAGAAAAAAGAAAATAAAACTAAGGTGGCCCCTGTTATTATTCTCTTTTTTATCATATAAACCTCCTTTTTTTAAAGCGAAAGGTAAAAATTGGGTAAAATTGTTGTATTTGGAAAACGAAATCATTTTAAGCTTTTAATAATTCAGTGTTTTTAGTGGTGGTGTGTTTTTCAATAAGTTTAATGTTTTTATCAGTTAATGTTTGAATTTGATTTAAATAAAAAGTTTCTAAATCTTTAGTAAGTTCCACTTTTTTGATTTTGTCATTGCCTTCGCGACGCACGTTTCTAATAGCTACTTTGGTCTTTTCTGCTAGTTGCTCTACTTCTTTCATTAAAGCTTTTCTTCTCTCTTCGGTTGGTTTGGGGAAAACAAGTCTTACAACTAAACCATCAGTTTGAGGAGTGATTCCTAGATTAGATGCCAAAAGAACTTTTTTAATATTAGGAATTAAAGTGCTATCGTAAGGTTTGATGTTGAGTTGGTTGCCTTCAGAAACGCTAATAGAGGCTAACGTTTTTAAAAAAGTGGGTGCTCCATAATAATTAACAGTAATTTTATCTAAAATATTAGGATTAGCAGTTCCAGTGCGAATATCGCAAAAGTTTTTTAACATTACTTCTTGGGCTTGAGTCATTTTAGTTTCTAACGACGCAAGAATATCTTTGGCAAGTTGTTGCATATTTATTCTCCTTTTGAACTAATAACAGTACCTATGTTGCCTTCTTTGAGTACAACTTTTTTGATATTACCTTTTTTTAACATATTAAAAACTAAAATATCGATGTTATTTTCTAAACAAAGAGAAGCGGCTGTAATATCCATAACTGCCAGTCTTTGAGATAAGATTTGTTGGTGTTTCATGTGTTTGATTAAAACGGCATCTTGATGTTTTTTGGGATCTTTATTGTAAACACCTTCAATATTATTTTTAGCCATTAAAATAACATCAATGTTTAGTTCAGCAGCTCTTAGGGCAGCAGCAGTGTCGGTGGAAAAGTAAGGAGAACCAGCCCCTGCACCTAAAATAACTACTCTATCTTTTTCCAAATGACGAATAGCTTTACGGCGAATATAGGGTTCGGCTACCGAAGAAACAGGAAAGGCAGTCATCACGCGTGTGATGGTATTTGTTTGTTCTAAGGCATCTTGCAAAGCTAAAGAATTCATGATAGTTCCAAGCATTCCCATATAATCTGCCTGAGAACGATCCATACCCAGTTCTTCACCAGTGCGTCCACGCCAAAGGTTACCTGCTCCTACAATGATGGCAATTTTGACTCCTAAATCTTTGATTTCTTTGATTTCCCAAGCAATTTTTTTAATGGTGCGAGGGTCAATTCCGTATGAAGATTCGCCTTTAAGGGATTCACCACTTAATTTTAAAAGAATTTTTTTATGCATCCACAAAACCTTTCTTCATAAACATCTGCAACATCTTTAAAAGAGTCTAAATTTGAGTTTGTTAAATAAAGTATGAAATAAAGATTTTTGAATTATTAGTTGCCCATTTCCCAACGCACATAAGAAACTACATCAGTGTTGTTGGCTTTAAGATAATCTTTTACTTTTTGATCTGCATTTTTGACAAAAGGTTGTTCTGATAAACACATGTCTTTTAACATTTTGCCTAAACGATTTTCAACAATTTTTTCTATCATTTGTGCGGGTTTGTCGGATAATTCTTTGGCGGTTTGTTTATGTAAAATCTTTTTTTCTTCTGCTAAAAATGTAGGATCTACTTTGTCAGGAGTTAAAAATTGCGGTTTGGAAGCAGCTATATGCATCGCTATGTCTTCTGATACAGAAGGGCAGTCGTTTTTTAAAACTACCAAAACAGAAATACGTCCGCCTTGGTGTTTGTAAGTTCCAAAAGATTCTTGAGGCTTTTTAGTAACTTTTAAAACACGTTTAAGAGTAATGTTTTCGCCCAAAACTGAGGTTTTTTCTAACAATAATTCTTGAACGGTTTTATTTTGGTAATTAAAGGCTAAAAGGTCTTTGGCGTTAGATAATTGGTTTTTTAAAATAATTTCTCCAAGCACTTTTACTAATTGTTGAAAATGTTCGTTTTTGGAAACAAAATCAGTCTCAGAATTGATTTCATATAAAAAAGCGTTATTGCCATCAAAAACAATATTAGTGATGCCTTCAGAAGTTGCACGTCCTTGTTTTTGAGCTGCTTTAATGATGCCTTTTTCTCTTAAAAACACGATGGCTTTTTCGATGTTGCCTTCAGTTTGTTGTAAAGCTTTGTGACATTCCTTCATTCCAGCATGCGTTTTTTGACGTAAATCCTTAATCATTTCGGCTGTAATTTTCATTTGTTGCTCCATTCTAAATTTTAATGATTTAATTACTTTTAATTATAAATTGTAAAAATAAAAATTGCGTATTGGTTAGTTAAGGACCAAAAAAAGTTTAATTATATTTGGTTTTGATTTTGATTTTGGTAAGATGGTTTTCTTGGTGAATCTTGGTAAGGACGTTTGTTAGGGGCATTGTAATTTTGAGGTTTTAATGGGTTTTTAGCATCAAAAGTTTCTGCTTTTTCAGCAACGCCACCAGTGCCTTCAACACAAGCATTAGCCATTAACCAAATAATTAATTTCACTCCTCTAATAGCGTCGTCATTAGCAGGAATAATGTAGTCTACTAAATCAGGGTCGCAGTTAGTGTCTACAATTCCAAAAACTTTGATTCCTAATTTGCGCGCTTCGGCAACTGCGATGCTTTCTTTTTCTGGGTCAACAACAAAAATAGCTTGAGGCAAGTCTTTCATGTCTTTGATGCCGCCTAAGAATTTTTCTAATTTGTCTCTTTTACGCTTTAATTGCACTACTTCTTTTTTAGGAAGTTTTTTCCAAAGTCCTTCTTCTTCTTGTTTGTGGAGCAAATGAAGTAATTCGATTCTTTTTAAAATAGTTTTGAAATTAGTTAATGTGCCACCTAACCAACGATGATCCACGTAGTATTGTTGTGAACGTTGCGCTTCTTCTCTAATCGCTGATTGAATTTGTTTTTTAGTTCCTAAAAATAAAGCTTTACCGCCTGAAGTAATGATGTTTAGCAATTCTTGATAAGCTTTTTCAATTTCTTCTGAGGTTTTTTTCAAGTTGATGATGTGAATGCCATTTCTAGAAGTAAAAATGTAGGGTTTCATTTTGGGATTCCATTTGCGAGTGGCATGACCAAAATATACTCCTGATTCTAATAATTGTTTTGTTGTAACTACTGCCATTGTTATTAAAAACTCCTTTTTATTTTAATTGATATTTTTTGAAATATTGTGTTAAATTATGATAAAAAATAAATAAATGATAATTTTGTTTGTGTTTGGGCTTTTGCATTTTAACTATTTAATACATTTTTTAATTGTGAATTGTGTATCAAAATTGATCCAAAATGATGATGCATCATCAAGTTTTTATTTCTATTTGCAAATATTGTGACAAATTGCTAAATTGCTAAATTTTTTAATTGTGTCAAAAATGTTTGAGCAATGCATTTATACATCCCTTATAATTAAATAAAAGCTTTTTTGCAAGTTTGTTTGGGGAAGGAAAATGGCGTTTTAATAATTATTTGATAATTATAAATTTATAAATCACAAATATAACAATTAAAAAAATAATTAAATAATCAAAATTGACGGGCAAAATGGTTTGCCTAGTAGCAAAAACGGCAACAAACAAACAAATACATTAAAAAACCAAGAACAAAGAACAAACAATAAAATGTTTTTGAAATAATAAAAATAAAAATAAATAACTTTTTTCCTAACATATTTTACCATATTTAAAACCATTTAACAATGTTTTTGTTGATTTGGATACAATTTTGTTACTTTGTGCTACCAAAACCGCCTTTTCTGGCAAAATTATTTTCTTTTTCTTGGGTAATTTGAAAAAAGGGTTGAAAAATTCCTTGTGCAATTCTTTCGCCTTTACAAACTTGAACTGGGTTTTTAGAAAAATTATACAAGGCAATAAAAATATGACCTTCATTTTGCAAATTATTATAATAATCACTATCGACTACTCCCACGCCGTTGGCAAGGGTTAGTTGTTTTTTCAAGGGCAAAGAAGACCTTACATAAATTAATAAAACTTCATTCCAAGGAAAAGATGCTTTAATTCCTGTGGGAACCAAAATGAATGTTTGCGGTGGGATTTCCATGCTTTGGGCTGCTTCAAAATCATAACCAGCGCTGAATTTGGTTTGACGTTGGGGAAGGTTGATTCCTTGATTTTGATAACTGCTTACTTTTTCAAAAAAACGGTTTGTTTTATTCATAAAAATGAAACCTTGGCTTTCTTTTGGGGTGGTTAGTAATTTTACTTTTAAATTAATAAATGCAAATCACAAAATAAAAATAATACAAAACGAGAAACAAAAAATAATTAAAAAGGTGGCAAAAATAAAAATTTTCAACAAAATAGGTTTAAATATTATAAAATTAAAAATATTATAAAAAAGTTAAAGATTCCAATCAACAACTTTAATTCCACAAGTTTGTAAATAATTATTAGCACGAGAAAAAGGTTTAGATCCAAAAAAGCCTCTATGAGCGGAAAAAGGGGAAGGATGGGGGCTTTTAATTATGCAATTTTGGGATTGACAAATATATTGTTCGTAGGTTTTAGCAAATTTTCCCCACAAAATATAGACTATATTTGGTTTAGCTTGCAAAGCTTGAAAAATAGTTTTGGTAAATTCTTGCCAACCAATTTGATGGTGACTTAAAGGTTTATCTTTTTCAACAGTCAAAATAGCATTAATCATCAAAACGCCTTCTAGCGCCCATTTAGTTAAATTATTGGTGCGAGCAGTAATTTGTAAATCATTTTTTAATTCTTTAAAAATATTGGATAAACTAGGTGGTTTTTGGAAGGTTTTTACACTAAAAGACAACCCGTGAGCTTGATTTTTTCCATGATAAGGATCTTGCCCCAAAATAACTACTTTCACTTTTTCAAAAGGAGTTAAATTAAAAGCTGCAAAAATATCTTCTTGATTGGGATAAATAATTTTGTGATTGGTTTTTTCTTCTTGCAAAAAAGTAAATATTTTTTTAAAATAAGGTTTAGTTTTTTGATTATTAATGATTTGTTGCCACATTAATTGTTTACCTTTTGGTTTGTTATTGTAAAATTGTTGTATTATTTTGTAATTTGGTGTTATTTGATTGCATTTTTGTAATTATTTGGCTGCTTTTAATTCTTTAATTAAGGAATATAAGAAATAAGCCATAATCATTAAATAAACGATTATTAAAAACAAATATAAGGGATTTTCGAATAAAAAAGCAAAGAAAGAACCAATATAAGCAAACAGATCAGAAAAGAAATTTTTGATGGATGGAAAAATATAACGGTCTTTACAAACATATTTGCCTACAATTTTGTGATAAGGAATTTTTTGTTCGTATTTGTGTTGGGTATCATTTGCATCACCCCAAGTGCCAATTAATTCGTTTTTTGAATCATTATAAACGACTCTATGAATAATAAAACGATGTTTTTGGGCTGCTTGTCTTTCTTGTTCAGAAACATTAGGATTATTATAATTAGGGTTTTCAAAAATTACAACATCGCCGTTTTTTGGATGAGTTGCGCCTACTTTATAAGGTTTGGTTGTAGGATTTTTGGTGATTTGTTTCCCATCAACAGCACCAACAGGCATAAGTTTGGAAGCGTCCCAAACACCTCTAATAAAAACTAAATCCCCTATTTGTCCTGAATCCTCATTTTTAGGACCATGTAAAAAAGGTTCCATACTACCAGAAGCCACAGGAAAAGCAGCAATGCCTAGATATTTGGCTGAATATTTAGGAAAAAAAGCATTACCCAAAGAAGCAATAAAGAGATAGATTAGAAAAAAATCTAAAATAATAATCATACTTTTTTTTAAAATTAAAAGCATGGATTTGGTTTTTTGACTTTGTGGCGGAGTTTTTGTTTTATTTTTGAACATAAATAATTACCATAATAATCATTGTTTCCTTTTTTATTTATTAACTATGAATTATTTTCAACTATACAAATTAATTATAGCATAGAACAAGATTTTTTTTTGATGAATCAATTATAAGTGCTAAAAAAATATTATTATTATAAAATAAATGTTATAATATTATTGAAAATACCATATAATCCAAAGTATTATAAAAATGCTTAATCTCACAATAAATAAATTAAATGAAAGATAAATTAAATTACATCTAAGAATTTCCCAATAATAAATTAAAAAATATGAAAATTATAAAATTAAGAACTAGGTTCGCAACTATTACAACTACTTTTACATTATTGTTGTTATTGGTGCTAATTTTTAAATCTTTTGACAATATTGATAATATAATTAGTATCGATAATATAAGCCCAACAAAAAACAAACCTAATCATAATGTGGATGTTATTCAAGAAAAAATCTATAACATGGATGGAAACATTGACCATATTTTGGATTATGATAGCAAAACAAATAAAAAAATTAAACTCACAGCGTTTAATGGTGATGAAAAGTGTGTTTGGTATATCATAGAATATGATTTGCAAACTGCCAATAAAATGAAACATACTGTCTTTGAAAATGACAGAAATATCTTAGATATTAAAGAATACGATCCGCATACGCAAAAATTAATTAAAGAAATAAGTTTTGCAGAAGACAAATCAAATATTTTATATATGTATGAATATGATGCTAAAAGCGGAAATGTTATAAAAGAAACTCACCATAATAGTAAAAATGGTAAAGTAGAATATGTTTTAGAATATGATCCTCAAACCCAAAATAAAATCAAACATACAAAGTATTTCCCCAATGGAAATATTGATTATATAAATAAATATGACCCCAAAACAGAAATAAGAATTTGGCGTGCAAAATACAAATATCAAAGCAAAAATGATGATAAAGAGGTTTATAATTATGACCCTAATAGTGGTGATGTCATAAAAAATAATGGCAATTAGAATTGTTTGGAAAGATGTTGCAAGGAAAAATCAGGTAATCTGTTTACAGGCAAAACCAAAACTAGTTTAAAAAAGGTAGTTTTTTCGAAATGATAAAAAGAAAAAGCATGCAAAAAGGGGCTTTTACATACTTTCATCCTAATATTTTTATTTAATTTTTTAATTGTTGTTGTTTTTTATGTCCTAAAGCTTTATTGATGTGCAAAAAGTCTTCTGGATGAACGTACAAAACTCTATCATCAGAATTGTAATAAGTTTTTTTAGTGTAATCTTGTAAAATTTCGAACTGCATTTCTTCGATGTTATTTAATTTTTCTAAAACTTGTTTTAAAGTTTCTGGGATTTCATCCCAAAAATTCTTTTGTGAGTTAAAAGTTTGGGCATTATTAGGAATGGTATCAGCTTTGGATTGCTGTTGTTTTTCTTCTAATTCTTTAATTTTTTGTTTCATTTCTAATTCAAAGATCTTTTGATTAAAATAAGTTTCAAGCATTTTATGCTTTAATTCTAAAAGATCGGTTTGCGAACGGTTTTTATCTTTTTTGTCCATCATCTCCATTAATTTTAAATTAATTAAACAATTAGAATCAAAGTCTTTGTTATTAATCAAAACATTGGGAATTTGAGGTTGTTCGTTTTTATTGTCGTTGTTTTTGCTCTCTTTAGACGGTTTGGAAGGACTAAAAAAAGCTGCAATACGAAAATTAACAACATAAATGAAAATTAGCGTTTTAATCACTAATTTTACTAAAAGAAATATCAATACAGGGAACAAAACAGCGCCAACAACCCAAATCCAAGGATTATTGGAAACCCAAGTTACCAATTCTTCAAATCTCAAAAAACCAACCTCCTAATAAAAGCGTTTGTAAAACTTTTATACTTTATTTGTTAGCTTTATAAAAAACTTAAATATAGCTTATATTTATTTTATCATAAAACTTTATATCTACACCTTTATTTAATCAAAAAAAGAAACAATTGTCAATTGATTTTGGTGGTTTTTTAAGATAAAGTTGTTTTTTGGGTAGTTTGAAAAAGATAAATAAGGTTTTTTTAGATTTTAAGAGCAAAATGATTAAAAAATGCGTTTTAAAATATCTTAATAAAGCAAAAAATTGATTGTTTTTTTATTTTATTAAAATATTTTTATTGGGGTAATTTTTTTGGCAGGGATATCAGGATTCGAACCCGAACGAGCGGTTTTGGAGACCGTTATGCTACCATTGACATCATATCCCTTCATTTACAAGTAGTTTGCATGGTACGGGTGACAGGATTTGAACCTGCACGCCTAAGCGCTAGATCCTAAGTCTAGTGCGTCTTCCATTCCGCCACACCCGCGTTTACTTTTGTTATTTTCGTTCATTAATCAATCATAAAAACTTATAAAATGGCAGACCCAGCTGGATTTGAACCAACGAATCACGGAGTCAAAGTCCGTTGCCTTACCACTTGGCTATGGGCCTCAATATAACTTTATAATCTGGATATTTTATTATTAAATAATGTTTATGATAATTTTTGTATTTTTATATTTTGTTAAATATATTCTGGGGCGGCTAGTGGGAATCGAACCCACGCATATCGGCGCCACAAGCCGCCGCGTTAACCACTTCGCCATAACCGCCAAATAATTTTAATAATTAAAATTCCATAACATAGAATATTATACCTTGATTTTGTTAATTTGTAAAGTAAAAAAGTTAGGTGGGGTGTTTTTTTTAATGATAATTGAGTGTTTTTATAAGTTTTTTGCAGTCAATATTTTTGGTGGCGATGTTTAAAAAAGATTTGAGGGAATAAATTGAGATAAAAAATGTGCATTCCAAAAACCTCAAAAGAAAAAAAGATAAGTCTAAAAAGTTCCAAAAACAAATGCCAAAAAAACGCAAAAAACAAATGCAAAAAAAACAAATTACCAAAACATTTCCCAACAACAAGCCCTTAAAAAACAAATTCTTAAAAAACAAGTTCTTAAAAAAATAATATGAGCGATGAAATTATGGAAATTATTTTTATCAAAATGAAACTGATTTTGCAAACTAACAAAAAATAACTAATTTTAGTTGGCGGAGGAAGAGGGATTCGAACCCTCGCATCTTTTGGATCTACACGCTTTCCAAGCGTGCCTCTTCGGCCACTTGAGTATTCCTCCAAAAAGCCCAAAAACTATAAAAGTGATTGGGTTTGTGATTTAATTATTAGCCGCAACAGCAAAAACATTCTTGCTGATCGTCTTTATCTTGATTAGTTTGATTTTGTTGTAAACGCAAAACATCTTGAGCAATAGCAAGTTCTTCATTGGTAGGAACAACAAAAGCTTTGATTGCAGAATCAAAAGTTGTAATAAGTTCTTGTTTGCCTTGAACTTTGTTTTTTTCTTCGTCTAACTTAATTCCTAAAACTGATAAACGTTTAATAATTTCAGAACGGAAAAAAGAAGAATTTTCGCCAATACCAGCTGTAAATACTAAAGCATCAACGCCTTTTAATAATACGTAATAACTAGCAATATAATCAACTATACGCTTAACTTGGATGTCGTGTGACAAAATGGCTTGCTGGTTGCCTTCTTTAATGTTTGCCAAAATATCACGAGTGTCATTAGAAATACCTGATACTCCTAAATAACCTGATTTTTTATTCAAATCATCGATAACACAAGCAACAGTTTTGTTTTCTTTTTCAGCTATAAATTTCACTACTGCAGGATCAATATTGCCACTACGAGTTCCCATAGGAACCCCTTCTAACGGAGTAAAACCCATAGAAGTATCAACTGATTTACCAGAATCAACTGCACATAAAGAAACGCCGTTGCCAGCATGACAAATAATGATTTTGGCGTTTTTTTTACCCAAAATTTGTTGCATTTGCTCAGTTATGTATTTATAAGATGTACCATGAGCTCCGTATTTTCTAATTTGGTATTTTTGGTACCAGTAATAAGGAGCGGCGTATAAAAAATTAACTGCGGGCATACTTTGATGAAAAGTAGTATCAAAAACAGCTACTTGAAAAACTTGGGGAAGTACTTTTTGAAAAGCTTTAATACTTATGATGTTTGCAGGATTGTGTAAGGGAGCTAGGTCGCATAAACTTTCAATTTGAGCAAGAGTTTTTTCAGTTAAAACAGCAGAATCGCTAAATATTTCTCCACCTTGAACTACGCGGTGCCCTACTCCTTCGATTTCTTCCAAAGTATTAATAACTTTTTTTTGAATCAAAGCATCTAGCAATAACTCTACTGCTGTTTGATGATTTAGCACTTCTAATACTTGTTTGTCTTTTTTGTCTTTGGTCTTCATTGTAAAAACAGCCTGATTGCTACCGATTCTTTCAACTAAACCTGAAACAATTACTTCTTGTTGTGGCATTTCTAATAATTGAAATTTTAAAGAAGAACTACCAGAATTTACCGACATAATTTTCATATATTTTTCTCCGTTTTTTGATGTGTAATAATTTATTTGTTGTTTGTATATTAATTTTAATTGTTGTTTGACTTAATTTTTTTGGGTTGAGTTTGGGATTGGGATTTTAATTATTTGTTATTTGATTTATTTTTATTTTTAATTAATAATTTCTTTTAATGAGTGGGATTATTTTTGGTTTTGTAATTATTTGTTTGCAAGTTTGATTTCTTTTTATTGTTGGAAATTTTTCAATTTGTTATTAATTGTTTGGCAAAATTTCAAGCAAACGATATATGCCCCAAGCATGAAAACAAGTTCCTGCCATAACAAAAAGATGCCAAATAAAATGAAAATATTTTTTATTATCTTTAACATAAAAATAGATGCCTAAACTGTAAAAAACACCGCCCAGTAAAACAAAATGAAAAATATTGGCTTTCCACATTGCAGGCACTAACAAAAGCCCACTCCATCCAAGCAAAGCATAAAAGATTAAATGAATGATTTTTCCTTTATTCATCCAAAAAACTTTACATATAATACCTGAAAAAGCCAAAATACATTGGCAAACAAAAAAGCATTTTCCTTTGGAAATTAGCAAATTTGATTGAGGAAATAAGGGTTTTTGCAATTCTGGCAAAAGTAACAAAATAGGGGCAAAAGTTCCCCAAATTAATAAATAAATACTAATGTGATCGGTCTTTTGAAAAAAATTATGAGCTTTGGTAAAGGATAAAGAATGATACAAAGTACTCATCAAATAAAGAATAATCATCGATATGCTAAAAACAAGTACAATATAACCGTTAGGATTTGACATTACAGAGGCTTTAAGACAAAAACAAACAAGAATAAAAACTCCTAAAGGAATCATTAAACCATGGGAAATGGCATTGGCAATTTCTTCGCCCAAAGTTTGTTTATCACTTGGTTTAGTAGCCCATTTCACAATCAAACTCCCTTCTTGCTTGGAATATGTAGCAATTACTGAGATTATAAAAAGTTTAGAAATTAAATAAGTTATAAGAAAAATAAGGAAACATTTAAAAATAATAATTAACTTTATTAAATAATTTATAAATTAGATTAAGTTGTAATAAAAACTAATTCTTATATATTTTACCACATAAAAGTAGTTGCTAAACTAAATTTGTAAATTGACAAAAGATAAAATATGAATTTTTCAACATTTCCAAATATAATAATGTATAGTCCGTAAATAATAGTATAATATTTAAGGAAACTAGTTTTCCATAGAAAGGACTTTGTTATTTTTCATGAAATCTATTCAAACTAAATACTACAAGTATTTAATAATTATCACATTTATTATCGCACTAATAATTTTGTTATCTGCAATTATTTTTATTAAACAAAAAAATAAATCTGTTCCTAATGCAAAATTAAGCCACACCCTTCCTGAAATCAAACCCGATACCAAGACAAACATTATTGAACATTATTTAGGTCTCAATCCGAATTTAGAAAATTTAAAAACCGAATTTAGAAAAATAAACCCTGATTGGAACCAAGAAGTTTTTGCTTATAATTATCATATGCTTTCTAAAAGTAATGCAAATCAAAAAATTACTGATGCTATCCAACACAAAATTTTTGCTATTTTTTTAAACTTTAATGATGAAAAAATGAAATCACACCAAACCCAAAATAATCTTTTAGATGCCTTAAATCAAAATCCAAACAATAAAATGCATATTTTTTGGAAAAAAGAAAAACCAAATACCGAACTTATATTAGCTTTAAAAGACCAATTATTGCATAACACAAATAAATGGCAACAAACAGCAACAAATATTTTGGATAAAATACAAACCTATATTAATAATGATATAGATCAAATATTAAAAAATCAACTAAGCTTGCTTGAAAAAAATAAAATTATAATTGATATGAATGCAGGCAAACTCAAAATCACAGACATTAAAGATTTTATAAAACAAAATTTGATGGCTAATGCAAATGCCAAACTTGAATCTAATCCAGAACAAAATATTTTAATAAAACAATTAAGAAAACAATCTTTTAATTTAATGGAGTTAAGAAACAAATTCCAAACTCTCCAAAAAACAATTCAAAAAATAGCTCAAAATGGTAATATAACTACCATATTTCAAAAAGATATGCAAGAATTAGAAACTCTTATAAAAACAACTATATTAGAAATTATAAATGAATCTGATAAATTAAATATATAATTTGGTAAATGACTAATTATTTTTCAAATCCATTTTTTTCGTCAATTCTTCCAAAACTTGATCTACAATAACTTTCACTTGAGGGATTGACAAAAAGAATCTGATTTTTAACTTCAAAATAAGTTTTTTTACTACAATTTTTCAAAATCACAATTTTTAATTTATCAATATTAACTTTTTTCAACATTCTTCTAATTTTTTGTTCTTTAGCTTGTCTTTTTAACATGAATATCGCCTTTTCGTTTTATTTTTATTAATAAATTGTTTTTAGTTCATCAAATAAAATAATATAAGTGAGTTTTTTTAATGCCGTTTTTGCATTTCAGCTTTTATTTTAATCTTTTAGACATAAATTTTGGCTTTATTTTATCTTTACCATATTTGGTTTGCTTTTTTACCTTTATAAAGATATTATACAACTTTTAAAATAACTTTTTTATATTTTGTCATTATTGTCATTATTTTTTAATATATTTCATCATTTCATTATTCCTATCATTTAAATTATTCCCATTTTGGATATATTTAAATATTTTTAATCACAAAGGAGCCAAACTTCATTAATCATTTTCAAAATCAAAAAAAACTACTATTTTACCACAAAAACCCCCAATTCAAATTATTTTGTATTTTTTGCATTTCTATAACATCAATAACATTATTAATTGGGTTAGTTTATTTGCAATTTAAAAATCAAAGACTAAATCATAAAATTGCAAGCAAAACATTAGCTATTAGCACACCTCAAATCCAAACTCTCAAAAACTATAAAAAAACTCACCCAAACAAAATCAAGGAAAAAAGTGGGATAAAACTTTAAATAAGGAAATAGAATTTGTATCTATAATCCACAAACCTACTTTAATGACTCACAACAAATACATTTTTGATGGCATTAACGGATTTAGATATTATCAAAAGAATTATCACGTATGCAAAATATTTTAACCCAAGAGCTCAAAAAACCAACTATTACAAATTTAGAATCTATTTCCGAGCTGATAATCTAGAACAAGGTTTTCAAAGAGTTTTACAAGATGCCAATAAAAATCAACTTTTACCAACCAAAACTAACCCTGCATTTAATTTAAGTTTATTAATCAAAGTGTCATTTGCTTTGGTAGCATTTACAATAGTTATGTTTGTTTTAATATATTATTTTAAAAAATACTTGAAAAACAAAAGATTACGAGGCTTTTTATGAATAAAATAATAAATAAAATCATTAAATGGAGTTGTATTACTGTCATTTTAGCATTAGTTTTATTTTTATCAATTAAAGAAATTAATCACCAATGGTTTAATAACGACAATAAAAAAGAATATATGCAATTTGTTTTAATTGACAAAGTGACTAAAGATAATTAAGAAGATATCGAAAAAATTAAAATTATTAATTTAGGACATAGTTCCTTTAAACAAAGTACTATTCATAAAATAGAAGTCTATTATAAAAATGAAGATGTTGCTTATGCTTATATGGATGATATTATGTATCGAACTTTGCAAGATAAATTACTAGAAGAAAGTAAAAAAATCTATAAAGAAGACGGCGAAGAAGTTTTTGAAGATAAAAAAACTAAAAATCATTTAATGACTAATTCCCAAGAATATTTAACCAATGGTTTATCTAATACTTTTGGTATTTTAAGTATTTTTTCATCAGCTTTATGGATGTTTTATATTTTTAATAATTTCTTATTACAAAAAAGAGCTGGTTTTAAAAACAACAAAACTTCCTCTATGAAACAAAAAAGCAAATTAACTTTCCAAGACGTTGCAGGAAACCAAGAACCCAAAGAAGAAATGAAAGAATTAGTTGATTTCTTAAAAAATCCTAAAAAATATATCACTTTAGGAGCACGAATACCACGAGGAGTTTTATTAGAAGGTCCTCTGGGAACAGGTAAACCTTACTTGCAAAAGCTCTTGCAGGAGAAGCAGGAGTGCCATTTTATTCAGCATCTGGCTCCAAATTTGTTGAAATGTATGTAGGAGTTGGAGCAGCACGTGTAAGAAAATTATTTAAAGAAGCACAAAATAATGCTCCTTGTATCATTTTTATCGATTAAATAGATGCTTTAGGAGGAAAAAGAAGTAATTCAGGAGAAGGAGGAAATTCCGAAAAAGACCAAACACTTAACCAATTACTTACTGAAATAGACGGTTTTAACCAAAATAGAGGAGTAATTGTAGTAGCTGCAACTAATAGAGCTGATACTCTAGATCCTGCTTTGCTTCGCCCTGGACGTTTTGATAGAACTATGCAAGTATATCTTCCTGATGTAAAAGCTAGAGAAGCAATCTTAAAAATTCATTCTCGTAACAAAAAAATAGATCCTTTAGTGGATTTTAGCCATTTAGCTAAAAGAACTCCAGGAATGAATGGAGCCCAACTTGCAGCTGTTCTTAATGAAGCCTCTCTTTTAGCAGCCAAAAACCAAAAAGCTTTTATTACTATGGATGAATTAGAAGAGTCAGTTGACAAAGTTTATATGGGACCTGCCAAAAAATCTTTAGTTATTCATGAAATAGAAAGAAAAATGACAGCTTACCACGAAGCAGGACACGCCGTAATTGTAATGAAGCACCCTCATAGTTCTGAAAAAGTAAGAACCCTCACTATTACTCCAAGAGGAGGCGCTCTAGGTTATATGTGGCCTACATCTGATAAAGAATATTTTTGCAATACCGAAAAACAACTCACCTATAACATCGTTGTTGCCTTAGGTGGAGCAGCCGCTGAAGAACTCTTTTCTAAAGCTAGAACTAATGGAGTGTATTCCGATCTTAAACAAGCTACTCGCACTGCTTTTGGGATGGTGGCTTATTCAGGAATTAGTCCTTTAGGATATATTAACTTTGAAAAATGTTCCGAACAAACTCGTTATCAAGTAGACCAAGAAATTAAAAAAATAGTAGATGAATGCTACAAACAAGCTAAAACATTTTAGAAAAAAATAAAGTATTAGTAGAAAAAATAACCCAAGCTTTATTAGATAAAGATACTTTAAGTCAAAAAGAAATTTATGCTTTAGATGAGACACAACAACCAAAAGCACAAAAAGAAAATTCTGAAAAAACTAAAACCAAAGTAGGTAATAAACCTAACAAAAATAAATTAGCTACTGTAAAAAAATAAATTAAAATCGTTTGCACACATTAATTACAATCAAACAAATCGTAAAGAGGCTTTTTAAAGTCTCTTTTTTTATTAATCCCAAATGATTTATAATTTTGTTATAATTGAAGTATCAAACCCTCAAAAACTAAAGCAATAAGGAAAGCAAGGATAAAAAATTGATAGCTGAAATAATTATAGATATAAAAACTACATATCAAGGAATTAACAAACCTTTTGATTATTTGGTACCACCCCATTTTGAAAAGATAATCAAAAAAGCAATGAGAGTTGTAGTTCCTTTTGGTAATGCTAATTCGCAACGCTTAGGCTATATTATCAATTTAAAAGAAAATAGCAAGTTCAATAAGAACTTAAAAGAAATAATAACTATTTTAGATGAAACTCCTTATTTTGATCAAGAATTTTTTTTATTATCCCAAGAAATGTTAAAAACTCCTTTCATTATTAAAGCCTTAGTTTATGAAACTATTTTCCCCAAAGAATTTGTAAAATCTTTTTTAAAAGAAATTAAAATTATAAATAAGGAGTTATTTCCTGAAAATCTCAAAGGTTTTTTCGCAAACAAAAAGGAACTTTTTTTAAATCCCAAAAACAAATCGCAAGAAAAACTATTAGAACATTTTACAAAACTATCTAAGAAAAAAATTGTCATAATCAAAGATATTTTACAACTCAAAGAAAAAAACACTGAAAAAAAAATATGCATTTACCACCTTAATCCGCAATTAAGTGAACAAAAAGATATAAAATTAACACCCAAGCAAAAAGACTTTATTGCAAAATTAAAAGAATTAAAACAATTAAAACCTTTAAAACCTTTAAAAATGTTAGATAAAACAAGCTCAAATGAAATCAAACATAGCAAACCAAAAATAAAAACTCAAGAAATCACAAGAAAAAAAGCCTTAGAATTGACTTCAAACAGCATTATTCAATCCTTAATCCGCAAAAAGATTCTTTTACAAACAGAACAAAAAATAAGTATAGTTCTAAATCACAACTTTGATTTACTTGCAGAAGACAAAAAAATAATTTTGAATGAAGAACAACAACAAATAGCACAAAAAATAAATCTTAATTACCACAAAACTTATCTTTTATACGGAAAAACAGGCTCAGGCAAAACTGAAATTTATCTCCATTTAATTACCAAAGTTCTCAATCAAAATAAACAAGTTTTATTATTGGTACCTGAAGTAATGTTAATAGCTCCTTTAATGCAACGCCTCCAAGCCAAATTCACAAACAAAAATATAGCTATTTTACACAGTTATTTAAGCCCCAAAGAACATTTAGACCAATTTTTAAAAATCAAAGAACAACAAGCCTGCATTGTTTTAGGCACTCGTAGTGCTATTTTTGCTCCTTTAAATAATTTAGGAATTGTCATCATTGACGAAGAACACGACGAGGCTTTAATAGAAAAAGAGCGCGCCACTTATGATGCAAGAACCTTGGCACAAATAAGGGCTAAATACCACAAAATTCCTTTAATTTTAGGAAGCGCTACTCCTTCTTTGGAAAGTCATTATCAAGTTTTACAACAAAATTATCAACTTTTAAGCCTTACCAAAAGAGCTTTAATTGATGCTTTACCTACCATCGAACTTGTAGACATGAAAGAAGAATTAAAAAAAGGCAATTTAGAACCTTTTTCCCAAACCCTCAAACATGCATTAAGGGAAGTTCTAGCCAAACAACAACAAGCCATTTTATTTATCAACACTAAAGGTTTTGCACCATTTGTTTTATGTCGTTTTTGCGGCTTTGTCCCCAAATGCCATAAATGCAACAATAGCCTTACTTTTTATCAAAAACAAGAACTATTAAAATGTAGTCATTGCAACTATAAAGAGCAATTTACACCAAAATGCATGCGCTGCTCCAAAGAACAAATAAAAGAAGTAGGCGTTGGTATCGAATACATCGAAGCTTATCTCCAAAAAGAATTTTTGCAAGCAAGACTTATCAAATTTGATTCAGATACTATCACAAAAATTAGTCAATACGAAAAATTATGGAACGATTTTAATCAAGAAAAAGCAGATATTTTGTTAGGAACTCAAATGATTGCCAAAGGACTTGACTTTCACAAAGTTACTTTAGTAGGTATTTTAATGGCAGATTCTTTACTCAAAATTCCTAGTTTTAAAGGCTCAGAAAAAACCTTTCAATTACTCATTCAAGCAGCAGGACGTTGTGGCAGAAAAGAACAAGGCAAAGTAATTGTGCAAAGCTATAATATAGACCATTTTGCAATTAATGCGGCAGTCAAATATGAAGAAAAGGAGTTTTTGAGACAACTTTTAGAAGAAAGAAAAATATCACAAAACCCTCCGTTTGGATACCTGAGCCAAATTTTAATCTCTCATAAAGATTTTAAAAAAACTTTTGATATTGCTTACCGCATCAAAGCAGTATTGGCCAATCGCTTTTCACACAAAATAACTGTTTTAGGTCCTGTTTTATCACTTATTCCTAAAAAAAATAACCGTTATCGCTGTTTATTGACACTAAAATATAGCATTTGGCCTTTGGATCTAGATTTTATTTTGGAAAACAACATTCACCAAGATGCTTTAATTATTTTTGATAGGTTTGCTAATTTATTGTAAACAAATTATAAAATCCAAAGATAAATTAAAATTGCATGGAGGCAAAAAAGAAACGCCAAACCAAAAGGCAACAATAATAGCAAACAGAAGTTTTTGAAAATAGTCATCAATTTTTTCAATTACCACAAATCACAAAAAAATCACAAAACCAAAAGAAACACCCAAATAAAATTACTATTCTTTTTTATTGCTTTTATTTTCCATTAACAAAAAAATATTTACCACAAAAAGCGAGCAAAAACCAATGAAAAACCAGCAATTATTTTACTTTATAAATTGACATTTTTTATTATTTATGTTAAAATGAAATCAGTTAGTTATTAAAAATATAAATTAAAAGCGAGGTGTTGTTTCAAAAAAATATGGACGATAGTGATAGTATAAAATTGAGCACAATAAAGATCTTTGAAAAAAAGACGTTTGTGGGTAAAAAATCAAATTTAGCAAATAAAAAAATGTGCATTAATGCCAAAAGGTGTTTTTTCTTATGAATCCGATAGTCATATTGATTATTTTAATCGCATTAAATGCTTTTTTTGCAGCTTGCGAAATATCTTTTATTTCTACTAACGAAAGCAAAATTGAATTAGATATCAAAAAGGGCAATAAAAATGCTCTAAGAGTCAAAAAAATCAAAGCCAAACCAACCACTTTTTTATCAGTAATTCAAATTATGATTCACATCATTACTTTTTTTCAAGGAAATATTGTAACATCTTGTTGGCTAAGAGAAACAGAAGGGCATTTTTCATTACATAACATCGGAATTGAGGCTTTAATTATTACCCTTTCTATTATTTTTGGAGAATTAATTCCTAAACGCATAGCAATGCATGCACCTTCCAAAATTGCTTATCTTTTTTCTGGTTCTATTTCCTTAATTGCTTGGTTAATTACGCCTTTGGTTTGGATTTTGACTCAAGTAAGTGATCTTTTTCTTATTGTTTTTGGACTAAATCCTAACAAAAATAGCATACAAGTCTCAGAAGACGAACTACGCTTAATGTTAACTTCAAGTTATCAAAAAGGCATCATTGACAAAGATGAAAATAAAATGATTCAAAATATTTTTGAATTTGATCACACAAACATTTCTGAAGTAATGCGCCACCGCACCGAAGTAGTTGCAATTGATGTTGAAATTAACAAAAAAGAATTAATTAAAACTATCCAAAATGAAAAATACACACGTTTTCCAGTTTATGAAAATAGTATTGATAATATTATAGGCATTTTACATGTTAAAGATATTTTTAATTATTTAATGTCCTCAAACCCAAATAAAATTTTTGATTTGAAAAAATTCATTAGAAAACCTTATTTGGTCCCAGATACAAAAAATACTAATGAATTTTTCCGCGAAATGAAAAAAACCAAAACCCATATGGCAATAGTAATTGACGAATATGGTGGCACAGCTGGAATAATTACTTTTGAGGATTTAATTGAAGAGATCTTAGGTGAAATTTCGGATGAATACGACAACGAAGAGCTAATGATTAAAGAAGTTGCCAAAAATGAATATATTGTTAATGGATTTGCTGATTTAGAAGAGGTCGCAGAAGCAATTAAATTAGAATTTAGCACTGAAGATTATGATACTTTAAGTGGTTTTTTAATAGGACAATTGGGAAGATTCCCCAAACCAAATGACAAAAATACCGAAATCATTTACAAGAATTTTAAATTTACAATCTTAAAACACAATGATAAAGTAATTTCTCAAATCAAAATCACAAAAATAGATTTAAAAGAAGAAATAAAATAAATAAAAAGAGCAAATATGAAAATATTTGCTCTTTTTTTATACCTTTATAAATTTGTTCAATTAAGAAATCATTTATTTTCAAATAAATAATAATGGGTAATACAAAATCAAAGTTTAGAATTATACCCATTCATTAAAATATTAAAATCCACATCTTGGATAAAATTAAATATAATTTTATTAATAATATTAATGTTTTTTAAAATATTTTTTTGACTGCTTGCATTGACAGGCGTTAAAAGATATTGATCCAAAGGCATGCAAGAATCTAAACTTACTCCTATTTTTAACCTTTTAAATTGTTTAGTGCCTAAACGATCAATAATATTCCTTAATCCGTTATGCCCTCCATGACCACCTTGCATTTTTAACTTTAATTTGCCTTCATCCAAATAAATATCATCTACAATAACTAAAATATTTTCTATCTTAATGCGATATTTATTTATAATTTTTTTTACCACTTCACCTGATAAATTCATATACGTTTGTGGTTTAATCAATAATGATTGGTGGTGGTTAAAATTAATTTGATAAATGTGGTCGGTTTTGTCTTCCTTCAAGATTTGATATTTATTTTGACTTAAAAAAGAATCAACAACAGCAAAACCAACATTATGACGAGTGTTTACAAATTTGGTACCTGGATTGCCCAAACCTACAATAAGTTTCATCGTTTTTCCTTTCTTTTTGTTGTGTTTTATTATTTCATTTTATTATTTATGATAAGCAAAAACAAAAAAGCAAAACAAAAGCCGTTTGCAAATTTATTTTTGCAATTATATATTTGAATTATTTTACTAATTACATTATTTTTTGGAATTTCACAAAGAAAAGTGATTTTAATTTTTTTATTTTGTGCGCAAATTATTTTTAATAACAAAGATAACAAAATGCCAACGCCAATAAAGAAAAAAGACGCCTTTATTAAAGCATCTCTTATATAAATTATTGAAACAAATAACAAAGAAAGAATTATTTATTAATATCTTTTAAAATATTTTCTATACGGCGTCCATAAGATAAAGATTTATCATATTTAAAAACTAAATCAGGTATTTTACGAAAATTTTTAATTTTTTTAGCTAATTCCAACCGAATAACAACTTTATTTTGTTCAATAGTTTCTTCTGTTAATTTCAAAACAGTTGGATCATCGCTTAAAATAGTGTAATAAACATTAGCAAAAGACAAGTCTTTTGTTACTTTAACATCGGTTAAATTAATATATCCTATTTGTTCGTCTTGAATAACATCATTAATTAACACCAATTCTTTTTGAATTAGACTAGACAATCTTTCAGCTGTTGTTACCATTTTTTATTCCTCTACTTTGCTTAGTTTAGATGTTTCTATTATATCATTAATTTCAAAATCATTAAAACCATCAAGTAAAATGCCGCACTCATAACCTTGTTTGGCAGATTTAATGTTGTCTTTGAGATGTTTTAAGGATGCAATTTTACCTTTAAATAAAACTTCATCATTGCGCATTACTTTGGCAAAATCGCTATTATTGACAATACCTTGTGTCACATAACAACCAGCAATATTGCCAACTTTACTGATATTAAAAATTTTTCTTACTTCTACTTTACCAGTAACCACTTCTTCAAAAGTAGGCTTAATCATAGATTTTAATTTTTGTTCAATATCTTCAATAATGCGGTAAATAACATTATGAATAGTAATTTTTACTTCTTGTCTTTGAGCAGATTTGAGTGTGGAAGAAGCAGGTTTGATATTGAAGCCTATTAACAAACTGTCTGATGATTTGGCAAAAGCAATATCTGTTTCTGTAATGGTGCCAACAGCAGCGCGCAAAAGTTGCACTTTAAGATCAGATACTTTAATTTTGGCAATCATACCTTGAAGCGCTTCCAAACTTCCTTGAGTATCAGCTTTTAAAATGATATTTAGTTCTTGCGGTTTTTCGGTTTCTAAGTCTTGTAAAATATCTTCTAAATTAAGAGGTGAAAGGGTTTTGGCTAAATTTTCTTTAGTTTGGGATTTTTTTTCGGCTACAATTTGGCGTGCTTGTTTTTCATTAGCAACGGCGTAAAAAATATCTCCTGCTTGAGGCACTTCTTTTAATCCTGCAACACGCACAGGTTGCGAAGGTAAGGCTTTGGTTAGTTTTTTTTTGTTTTCATCTTCCATGGAACGAATTTTTCCATAAGAAGCTCCAGCAACGACGATATCGCCTACTTTGAGGTTGCCATCACTTACAATAAAAGTAGCCACCAGTCCTAAAGATTTATCAAGGCTTGCCTCAATAACTGTTCCTTGAGCTTTTTGATCGGGATTAGCTTGTAAATTTTGGATTTCACTAACTAAAAGAATAATTTCTAATATTTTTTCCAAACCTTCTCTTTTTAAAGCAGAAATAGCAATATAAGGAGTAGTGCCGCCCCATTCTTCAGGCAACAAATCATAACTAGATAATTCTTGCATAATTTGTTGTGTGTTATTATTGGGTTTATCAATTTTATTTAAAGCAACAATAATAGGAATTTGGGCTTTTTGGGCGTGCTTCAAGGCTTCTAAGGTTTGTGGTTTGACACAATCATCAACTGCTACTACCAAAATACAAATATCAGTAATTTTAGCTCCTCTAGCCCTCATCTTATCAAAAGCTTCATGTCCTGGAGTATCAATAAAAGTTATTTTATTGCCTTGGTATTCAACTTGATAAGCTCCTATATGTTGGGTAATGCCTCCAAATTCTTGATCAACTACACGAGTTTTTCGAATGGCATCTAATAGGGTAGTTTTACCGTGGTCAACGTGTCCCATAATAGTTACAATGGGCGATTTTTTTTGCAAATTAAGTTTTTGGTTGGGTTTGGTTTTAGTGAGGGAAGGCGTTTGCGGTTGAAGTTGTGGTGGGGTGTGTTTTTCTTGGGGTTCGCTTACTTGAATATTGTAATCTTTGGCTAAAAGTTCAACAATATCTTTTTCTAAGGTTTGATTAACATCTGCTTTAAGTCCTAATTGTAATAATTTTTTAATTAAAACAGCACTGGTAATGCCAAAAACTTGAGCGATTTGAAAAACTTTGTCTTGGGGATTAAAAACATAGTTTTTACTAGCAAAATCGTTTCGCAAATCCGTTTCCTTGGATAATTTAGGGGTAGTTTTGGATGAATTTTCATTATTTGTTTTTTTGTTAAGGGTCATTTACATCCCTCCTTTAATTTTAATAATTTTTAATGCATGAAAATAAAAGATTGCAACATAAAAAATAAATTGGGCAAAAAATAAAAAATGTGAAGTGTGAAGTGAACAAAAAATATTTCAAAGATGGAAAAATGCATAAATAAAATATAAAAATGTTTACTAAGTTTGTAAAGCAATCAATTTTAAAAGAGTTTGATATATTTCTTCAGGAACTTTGGTTTTGAGTTTTTTATCTAAAAGTTTCTTTTTTTGCGACAAAATAACATATTCAAGTTTTAAAGTTAGATATGCTCCTCTTCCTTGAAGTGCTAAATTAAAATCAACAGCTACTTTTCCTTGTTTAGTGCTATTTATTCTAATCATTTTTTTGATATCTTGAATTTTTTTAGAAACTATACAAGTTCGCAAAACAGTCATTACAATTAAATTAATCCTTCTGTTTGGGCTTGATCTAAGGTTTTGATATCAATATTCCACTTAGTTACTTCCACTGCTAATTTAACATTTTTACCTAATTTACCAATCGCTAAAGAAAATTGGTCGTCAGGAACAATTGCAAGAGCGTATTTGTTAATGTCGTCTTTGATGACAACTTGAAGGCATGAAGCAGGTTTGAGGGCATTTGCAATAAGTTCTTGGGGATCGTCGCTCCAAACAAATAAATCAACTTTTTCGTCTTTAAGGATTTTGATAACATTTTTAATACGGTTACTTCTTTCGCCAATACAAGAGCCAATGGCATCTACTTGAGCGTCGCAGGACAATAAACCAATTTTGGTACGTTCGCCAGAAATGCGGGCAACACCTGCAATTTTAACGATGCCTTCTTGGATTTCAGGAATATTTTCTTCTAACACTTTAACTACAAGTCCCACATGATTACAACTGACAAAAATCTTAGGCCATTTAGTAGTTTTTCTTACTTCTGACAAAAAAACTTGAATTCTTTCGCCTACTTGCATTTCATTATTGGAAGCAATTTCTTTTTTAGGCAGCAAGGTAGTAATTTCTTTTTCTAATTCCAAATTATAAAATTTATCGTTTTCCGAAATAATTTTAGCGCTAATTAATTTGCCTTCTTGTTGTTTGAAAAAATTATAAATGCTTTCTCTTTTCTTTTTGGTAAGCTCTTCGTTGAATTGATTTTTAAGTTCTTTAACAGCGTATAGATTAAAATCTTTAGGATCAACTTTAATATCAATTACTTGACCTATTTTGGCATGAGGCTTAATTTGTTGGGCTTCTTCAAGAGTAATGGGAGTTGACTCTTTTAAATTAATAGTGCTCATAGTAGCTTCGTCGGCAACCAAAAATTGTTTATATAAAATAATTTCGCTTTTGTCTTCTTTTAACTCGATTTTACAGCTTTTAACTTTATGATTTTTTTTGCAACCAGAAATCAATCCTTTAGCAAAAGCATCAATAACTTGGTCTTTATCTAAATCTCTTTCTTGAGCGATTTTATCTAAAAGTTTAAAAAAATTCTTACTAATCAAACGATACCTCCTAGTAAATGCATCTTGTTAGATGTGGGCGAATTTAACATTAACAAACGCAACCAAATAAAACCAGATACAAAATAAAAAAACAGTGATTTGTTACAAGCACCATTTTTATCTTTTGATGAAAAAAAAATAACTCATAATATAATTATATCATTTCCCAAGGCAAATAACAATTTTTTATGCATCCTTAAGGAATTTTGTGAGTAAAAAGGAGATAAAAATAATAAATTTGACTATTGGACAATATCTTTAGGAGTTAAATATAAGAAATTAGGTTTTTGGGTTTGGCTGATAAGTCCTTTCAAAATTTCTACCATTACCCAAGTATCTTGTTTGCAATATTGTTCTAAGGCTTGAAATTGCGCTTGAAATTGCAAAGGAGACATTTTAGGCAGTTGAATATAAGTTAAAAAAGCCTCAATACCATTTTGAATAACTAAATTTTGATAATTCAAATTGCAAAATAAAGGAGTAATTTTTTTGATAGAAAAAGAACCTTGCAAATGGGGATGATAAAAATTAATGCCTGCGGCTTGTTCGGAATCAAATCCTAGGTTTTGATAAAAAGTTTTGCTGCCTTTTAGAAGGTCTTTAAGATCGAAAATACGCGCAATAATGTTTTGGATTTGCAAGGAATATTCAGGAAAAAGCAAAGATAATTCTTGAAGGCGTGTTTTTTCAAAAGCTTTATGATAAACAATAATGGAGCCTCCATCATCTAAAATGGCATTGGTTAGTTTTTCTAATAGGGTTTTTCTGTAATCGGCGTGATCGGGTGCCAAAAAAGAAACGTGATTTTTATCTTTGTTGCACAAACCAGGGGCTTTTTCGATGTGAAGTGAAAATTGAAATAAGGATTGAGTATAGGGTTTTTCGCCTTTAAATCTAGGAAAAGGACACGGAAAAGCCTCAAAATCTAAATAATAAAGAGGGTATTTTAGAATTTGCAACCCTGCTTTAATCTTATCAAAACAATAATAAGGAAGCTTTTTTTGGGTAACTTTTTGTTGCACTTTGTTATCAAAACGATTCAACCAAGCAAAAGGAATGTCAGAAACATGATAATATTGTTGCAAAATTAACTGTTGTGTTTCGTGTTTTTGTTTGTTTTGGGAGTCAAAAAAACCTAAATGATTATAAAAATAAGTAAAAATACTGTCTTTGGAAGGGATGTTTTCATAAAAATGAAGGATTTTTTCAGGCAACAAATAATAAGAAGAAGTGTCGTTTGGCTTGTTAGTTTTTGAAGACAAATAAGAAATTAAAAGATTGGCATCATTTTCTAATATTTGAGTTCCTTGTTGTGTAATCAAAGTCAAATCAATAAAAGTAAGCAAGTTAGGATCCAAAGACGCATTACAACTTTTGCAATCATAAACATAATCCGAATTAAGAACTACCAAATAATACTCTATTTTTTTCTTTTTTTGTGCCTCAGTTAAATTATTTTCAATTACCCATCTTTGATAAGTTAAATCATAGATGTATTTTCCTTCTTGTGATTTGGGATTAAAAAAAGTTTGCATTTTTTTTTGATAAGATGGGTTGTCTTGATTGGGGCCCTTGCAAAAAGGTGATAAGGTGTTAGGACTTGTATAATGGAAAAAGGGCATTTTTTCTTTGTTATCGTTTACAAATTGCAATTTTAAGAATTTTTTGCTAGTAGTAGTTTTAGTTTCAAAAATACGAATAGTAGTTTTGTCTTCTTGATATCCATCTAAAAAACAATAAAATTGATATCCTTGTTTATTCATTTGAAACTTTTTTTGTTGATAAGTTTCCAAAGAAAAAATAACTTCTCCTGGAAAATGTTTTTCCAAATAAGAACCTACCAAAAGCTCTAATTGTTTGTAATAAGGTTGCATAATGTTTAAATGTTTTTGGTTTAAAACAGCTTGATATTCGTCTTGCTCGCTTAGATTTTCTTGTAAAAAAGCAAGTTTTTTAGCATAAGTTTCTTCATTAATTAAATCTTTGAGTTCATTGGAAAAATCCAAAAGAAACTGAGATTTATTTTGATACAAAAACTTAAAATTCAAATATTTTAAAACTTTTAAAAACTTAATAAAACGAGTTTTAGAAATTTTCATTCATGTGTCCTTAATTATTGTCTAATTTGATATCTGCATAAAAGCAAAAAATACAAAATAATTGATTATTTTGTATCATTATTATTGCAAAAATTTAATTGTTATAAATTATTGTTAAACTACAAAAAAATACAAAATATTAAGCAATTTAAGTTGGGGATTTTTAAAATTGGTTTTTTATTCATTAAAAAATACAAGGGTTAAGGGTTATTGTTTTTGATTAAAGTTTTTTAATGTTTTTTGAATACGCAATTTAGCATCAAAGTCTTTTAAAGCATTTCTTTTATCGTGTTGTTTCTTACCTTTAGATAAGGCAATTTCTAATTTAACTAAATTTTTATTAAAATAAACTTTTAAAGGAATAACAGACAATTTTTCAGTTTTAATTTTGTTTTTAATTTGGATAATTTCATGTTTTTGCAACAAAAGCTTTTTAGTTCTATTTTCATCATATGCCAAACAACAACTAAAAGGATATTTTAAAATAGTCATATTCACTATAAAAGCTTCTTCATTTTTGATATGAATATAGGAGTTTAATAAATTAATTTTTCCTATTCTAATTGATTTTACTTCGCTTCCTAATAATTTGATTCCTGCTTGATATTTTTTCTTTTCTAAAGAATAATCATAAAATGCTTTTTTATTAGTGATAATTGTTTTCATAATTTAAACTTTTCCTTTGCAAAATGAAATAAATGCAATAATCAAATTTGAGTTAGTAAGTTTTTTTAAAAATAAGTTTGTTGTACAGTATATTTATCACCAATATTATTGTCAAATCTTTTCTTTTCAAACATTTTAATCAAATATTAATGAAATAATTTAATTACAATTGATCCTTATTAAAACTGAAAAATGATATGGAGGCAAAACACAAATAAACTTTATTTGCAAAAATATAAGAAGGTTTTTATTGCTTTTTTTCTTTCTTTAAAGAAGGTTTAATAACTTTTTGATAAGTTAAAAGACTTGTTTCAATAGCACTAAATGCTGCTTGTTTATCTTGTATAGCTTCAATAACTACTTTTTTCTTTTCCAAAGCTTTGTAATTTTCAAAAAAATGCTTAATTTCTGCAATCATTGGCAAAGGCATATCTTTTAAATCTTGTAAATGAGAAAAATACTTATCAAAAACAGGAACTGCAATTACTTTTTCATCTAATTCATCATTATCAATCATTTTAATTACTCCCAAAGGACGACATTTTACCAAAGTCATAGGATCTAGGATTTCTTGAGATAACACCAAAACATCTAAAGGATCATTGTCTTCACAATGAGTTAAAGGAACAAATCCATAATTAATCGGATATCGAAAAGCAGTTGTCAAAAAACGATCAAGCAACAAAAGACCTGTTTCTTTGTCAATCTCATATTTTTTTTTACTTCCTTGAGAAATTTCAATAACTACTATAAACTCTTCTTTGGTAATTCTTTCAGGATTAATATCATGTAATATATTCATTTTTAAACCTCTTTATTATTTTATTTATTTTATAATTTGTTTTATGATATTTTATTGTTTTATTTTTTTGCAATAAATTTTTATCTTTGGTAATTACAAAAGATACATTAAAATGCTTCCTGCAACTGCAACATTTAGGCTTTCGACATTTTGAGTGCAAATATTTACAAAATAATCAGAAAGGGCTTCTGTTTCCAAAGAAATCCCTTGTCCTTCGTTTCCTAAAACTAATACTTTTTTAGGATATTTTTTAGCATCTTCCATAGTAATATTGGCTTTTTGGGGAAAAGCACTAAAAATAGAATAGTTTTTTTCTTTAATTTCTTCTAAAAAGGATTTAGTATTGCCTCTTTTTAAGGAAAGCGAAAATAAGGCACCTTGGCTTGATCTAATAGTTTTTTCATGATAAAAATCAGCACTATGAAAACTGGCAAAAACTTGATTAAACCCAAAAGCACTAGCAGAACGCATTAAAGCTCCTAAATTAGCAGGGTCTTGAATATCATCCAAAACTAAAATTTTATCAGACAATAAATTATTCTCTGAGGTAGGTTTGCAAAGAGCCATTTGCTCAAAGACAGTTTTAGTTTGAGATAATTCTTTCATCAAAGAAGGCGCAATAAAAGTCCCTGGTTTTTCCTCATTAGAAGTAAAAATGGTAACAACAGCGTTGTTTTTTTGTGCTTGTTCAATGAGATGATCACCATATACTAAAAATTGTTGATATAAATCGCGATATTTTTTTAATTGTAATTTTTTTAATTTTTTAAAAGTAGGATTTTGTTTCGATGTAATCATAAATGTTCCTTTGAATTGAAATTAGTAAAGCATAAAAATATAAAATTAATTTGCATTTTACGCTCTTTTTAAATATTATTTTATTGAATATTATTTTATTGAATATTATTTTATTGAATATTATTTTATTGAATATTATTTTATTGAATATTATTTTATTGAATATTATTTTATTGAATATTATTTTATTGAATATTATTTTATTGAATATTATTTTATTGAATTGTTTTTTATCTTTTGTATTTTAATATTGACTTACAATTGTTTGCTCTGGATTTTGTTCGCAAAAATGCTTAATTGCTTCTTTTACATCAAAAAAACCATAATCACAGATATTAAATTGCAAATGTTGGTCTATATTTAGAGTAATTGTATTTTGCAAAGCATCATTTAATAAGGGAAAATAATCTATTTTTTGCTCTTCTCTTTTAGCTTTTAGAATAGTTGGTTTAGTGGTGGGATTTTGAGGCAAATAAAGAGTACAACAATCATGAAAAGCACGAATAGAAATATCAAAAGTATCAATTTGTTTAGCTATTTTAATTATTTCATTTTTATCCATAGTAACTAAAGGTCTTAAAATAGTCATACTCGTTACTTGAGTAGTTGTCTGCATACTTTCCAAAGTTTGACTTGCTACTTGTCCTACTGATTCACCATTAATTAAACATAAATGATTTTTTTGAAAAGCAAATTGAGAAGCTAAACGATACATCATCCGACGCATAACATTAATGATATAAGAATCTAGAACTGTTTTAGTAATTGTTTCTTGCAAATATCTAAAAGGCACTAAATGCAATTTAATTTGATTACCAAAAGCATAACGACTCAAAACTTTAGCTAAATCAATTACTTTTTGGATTGATTCTAAAGGAGTTAAAGGGCTTGATTCAAAATGTAATAACTCTACTGTAATACCTTTTTTCATCGCCAAATAAGCAGCTACAGGAGAATCAATACCACCACTCATCAAAACAGTTCCTCCACCACCAGAAGAAACAGGAAACCCTCCTAAAGCTTGAGTTTCATCACTTTTTAAATAAAGATAAGTGTTTTCTTTTCTAATACTAACATGTAAAATAACTTGAGGATTTTTAACATCAACTATTAATTTACCTTCAAACTGCTTTAAAATTAAAGGAGCAATTTGTTGGGTAAGTTCCAAACTTTTTAAAGCAAAACTTTTATCTTTTCTAGTGGTTTCTATTTTAAAAGAAGTATTTTTTGTAATTTTTTCTTGCAACAATAAACAAGCTTTTTGAACAATATCATCTAATTGTCTACTTGCTTGACTTACTACAACAAAAGAAGAAATCCCTGATACATAAGATAATCTTTTAAGAATTTCTTTTTCTAAACTTGCATCATAAATATATTCTAGATAAGCATAATCATGTTTAAAATACATTTGAACGTTGCAAAGGTCTTTAATTTTATTTTGTAATAATTGTCTTAATGTATTAATGAAAGCTTTTTTATTTTTTCCTTTTAAAAATAATTCTCCAAATCTAATTAAAATTTTTTTCTGATACATAAAGTTCCTCAAATCAATATTTTGTGTATGAATATTTTTGAATAAATTATATTTAAATATCTTTATACACTTAAATATTAAAATATAATAACTTTTTACAGCTTAATTATAACATGAATATAACTATTTTTGTGATACAACTGCATATTGATAAGTTTTTGCCTTAAATACTGCAATTATAATTTATACATCCTCATTTATATAATATATCTTTTTCAACAAAAAAAGATTAACTTTTGCAAAAGTTAATCTTTCCATATAACAAAATATTTAATTATAAAATAATCTAAAAATAAAAAGGACTCCCACCAATAAATTCTTTTAACAAAGACTCATGAAACACTAAATTAGAATCA
The DNA here is from genome assembly GCA_000009845.1 of Onion yellows phytoplasma OY-M. Taxonomy (GTDB): domain Bacteria; phylum Bacillota_I; class Bacilli_A; order Acholeplasmatales; family Acholeplasmataceae; genus Phytoplasma; species Phytoplasma asteris. The sequence continues at coordinate 168,773 of AP006628.2, read as the reverse complement.
AAAGATTTAAAAAAACTTAACAAATTTAAAAAATACTGAGCTTTATCAAAATACTTACTTGTTTCAGGAATTTGCAATAACAAAGGAATTAAATATGGTTTCAAAACATTAAATTCATAAATTAATTCAGAATTGAAAACAAAATCAGCTTCTTGTTGATTAGGATAAATCCATCTAAACTCCCCTTTTCGCACAGAATCCCAAAACTCAAAAGTCCTTAAAATAGTAGTATTCCTAGAAATATAATCTCTTATAGCTCTTCTTAAAAACCTCACATCGGTTAAATGTAAAGGATTGTGGAAATCTAGTGATAATTGATGTTGTGGGGCAATATAGATTTGAAATTTTTGTAATCTTGGAATAAAAGGAGTAAGTTTAGGGTTTATGGCATGTATTCCTTCTACCAAAATAATATGATTATGGGTTTGAATATCTTTTTGGGTATGACTACGAGTAACAAAATCAAATTGGGGAATAGTAGTCTTTTTGCAAGTCAGCAAATCATAGATATTTTGATTAAATAAAGGAATATTTAAGGCATCAATACTTTCAAAATCAAAGGAGATGCCATCTTTTTCTTTGGGAATATCTTTCAAAGGCAAATAATAATTATCCATAGCAATAATAAAAGTACAAATTCCAAACGCTTGTAATTGTAATTGTAATCTTTTAGCAAATGTAGTTTTTCCACTAGAAGAAGGACCCGAAATATTAATAATTTTAAGATTGGAGGCACGTTTAGCAATTTTAACACTTAATTGTTGCAACTGATTTTGATGATTAATTTCTGCAAGATTAATTAAATTAAATTGACTTTGAGCAGTTTTGGCAAATTGATTAATTTGGGAAACATTTTGCATTTGAATAGTTTTTTTAAAAGCCAAACTTTGAGTAAGCATTTGTTCAAATAGAGGTTCTTGTTGAAAAGGAGGAATTTTTTCATCACTAAAAGGAGTTACAAATTGCATAACAAACCCATTTTGATGATAAAATAAATGATATTTATCTAAATAACTAGTGTTAGGAACTAAACCTTGATACATATAATTACAATAGTTTTGGCAAAAATAAAGGGTAGCAAAGGAAGGAGCTTTTTGTTTGAGGAGACTAATTTTATCCCCAAATCCCAAAGATTGATAAATTTGCAAGGCTTTTTCAAGGGGCAATTTCTTTTTGGTAATATCTAATTTTTGCGATACTAACAAATGCATTTCTTCTTTAATTTTTTGAAACATTTCTGGCAAAAAGGTAATTTCTTTGGGAAAAGATACCAAAATACTAGAAGAACTATAATAAGTAAAATGTAATGAAATATTTTCAAAAAGTTTGTAAGATGCCATAGCAACTAAATATCTTAAACTAGCTTCATAAATATTTACAGCCGCAGCGTTCCAAGCGCCTAAAAAAGTAATTTGATTGATGGGGGCATGCAATTTAAAGGTAAGTTCTTTTAATTTATTGTTTACTTTGGCAGCATAAACATTTTTAAGGTTTAATTGATTTTTTAAAGTCTCTAAACTAGTGTTTAAAGTAACATTTAGGATGGTTTGATTATAATAAACTTTTAGCACGATTCCCTCTGATACTGATAATATATTAAAAACCTCAATTAAGAGGTCTTTTTCTAAATAAATAAAATTATTGTAATGTTTGTGAATTGCAATAAATAATATTGAAAAATAAAAAAAGGTAAAAAAAATAATTAAAATGTGGGGGCAAATTATTGGAGCGTTTCAAAGTTTTTAAATAAAGCCTTTATCTAATAATTGCTTTCTTAAAATATCTGCTTGGGCAAAATCTCTATATTTTCTTGCATCTTGCCACAAAAAATATGTTTGTAAGTCTGTTTTTGTTGGTTTGTTAAATGGAATTGTAATTCCTAAAATATTTAAAATTAATAATAAAGAGTTTTGAAATTGGGATAACTTATCCAAAATTTGGGTTTGATGGGCTTGTTTAATTGTTTGTTCCATTAAATCAATTACTTTATGAGTAGCCAAATCATCTTGCATTAATTGATGAAATAACTGCATTATATCTTGGTCTAAGGCTTGGCAAGAAAATTGATTAACTTTTAAATAAAAATTATTTTTAGTTAAAAAATCAGTTATTTTTTGGTATTTTTGTTGGGCTTGTTCCATCAAATCATAACTAAAATTGATTGGCTTGCGGTAATGAGTACTCAAAATTAAAAGCTTTATTATGCAAGGATTGTATTGTTTTAATAAATCTTTACACCAAATAATATTTCCTAAAGATTTAGACATTTTTTGATTTTGATAATCTAATCTTTCTACATGCATAAAAAAATTAGCTAGTTTTTGGTGGCTATGGGCGTGTGTTTGGGCAATTTCATTTTCATGATGAGGAAATTTTAAATCTGTACCTCCTCCATGAATATCCAAAGGCAATTTAAAAAGTTGTTCAATCATAGTTGCACATTCAGTATGCCAACCAGGACGCCCTGCAAACCAAGGACTTGGGTATGTAATACCTTGCGAAGTTTTTTTCCATAAAATAAAATCTCCTGGAAATTCTTTTTGAGGGTCTAATTGTTTACGTGCATTTTGTTTAAGTTGGGATAAATCTTGTTTTTTGAGTTTACCATAATCATCAATTTTAGATACACGAAAATATATTCCTTGATCGGTAAAATAAGCAAATCCTTGGTCTAAAAGAGTTTGGATGTAGACAATCATAGAATTGATATATTGAGTAGCTTGAGGTTTAAAATTAATGGTTTGAATGTTTAGGGTTTTGAGGAGATTGTTGAAAGATTTAATATATTTATTGGCTAAATCTTGTTCCAAAACTTGGTTTTTAAGGGCATTTTCAATAATTTTATCATCAATATCAGTAATATTTACTACATAATATACCCTAAAATTAAGCATTTCTAAATATCTTTTCACTGTATCAAAAAAAATTAACGGTCTGGTGTTTCCTAAATGCAGGTGATTATAGACAGTAGGTCCACAAACATACATGTTAATTTGGGGCGGATGGGCAGGGTTAAAAAATTCTTTTTTGCGAGTTAAAGAGTTATAAATTTTTAGCATTAAAGAAATCCTTTTTGTTTGGAAAATGGCATAAAGAAAAATGAGGGGGCAAATAAAAGAAAAAATAAGGGTTAAATTGAGATGGAATGAATTATATAAAATAAAATGATAAGTAAATTAAATTAATTATGAAATATATAAATATTATTTTTCAAATGGAATTAATTAAAATTTTTGGGCTTGTTCTAAAACATAAGATAGATTTTTAAGTACTTGTTTTTTTCCTAACAATTCTAATAAAAGGGCGATACTGGGACCATGCATTTTGCAAGTAGTTCCGATACGCAAAGCCATAAAAAGTGTTTTTTTAGCAAAATCATTTTGGGTAGTAACTTGTTTAATGGAATTAGCAATAACATCTTTTTCAAATACAATAACATCAAAAACATTATAAAAAGTTTTTAAAATAAGGGTTGTTTGGGGATTAGTTTGTAAAAAATGTGTAGCTTCTTGCGATAAAAAAGGTGTGGATTGAAAAAAAAGTTGATAAAAATCTGTGATTTGTTGCATATAATGCATTCTATCTTGAAACAAAGCCACAAATTTAGTCATCCACTCTTTGTAATTTGTAGGAGCGGTTGTAAGAGCTAAATATTTTTTTTGCAAAATAAATGATGCAATTACTTCTGGAAGCAACTTTCTTAAATGTTGATTATTCAAATAATCTAGTTTAGTTTTATCAAACATAGCAGGAGCTTTATTGAGGCGTGCCACATCAAATAAATTAATTAATTCTTGGGGACTTAATATTTCGGTTTGGCTTAAAGGACTAAATCCTAACAAAGATAAGAAATTAAATAATGCTTGTGGCAAGTATCCTAATTTTTCATATTGTTCAATAAATTGCATAATATTAGCATCTCTTTTGCTTAATTTTTTTTTGTTTTCGTTAAGAATTAAAGTCATGTGAGCAAATTGAGGAAGATGCCATTGGAAAGCTTGATAAATCATAATTTGTTTAGGGGTGTTAGTGATGTGTTCTTCTCCTCGAAAAATATGAGAAATCTGCATTAAGTGATCGTCAATGACAACTGCAAAATTATAAGAAGGATAGCCGTTTGATTTGAGGATAATAAAGTCTTCGATTTCTTGACTTTGAAAAGTAAGTTTGCCTCTAATTAAATCATCAAAGGCAAAAGTTTGATTGGTAGGAACGCGAAATCTTATGGCAAAAGTGGTGTGTCCTTCTTGAAATTCTTTGTAAGCGAGATCTTGATCAAGTAGTTTTTGGGCGTATTTTTGGTAAATGGCAAGTCTTTCTGATTGGCGATAAGGTCCAAAAGGTCCTTGGATATCGGGCCCTTCGCTCCAATCAATTCCTAACCAACGTAAATTTTTTAATTGAGAAGCCTCGCCGCCTTCAACATTGCGTGAAAAATCGGTGTCTTCGATGCGGATGATAAACTCTCCTTGATTTTGTTTGGCAAACAAATAATTGAATAAAGCAGTGCGGGCATTTCCTATATGCAAAAAACCAGTAGGGCTTGGAGCATAACGAACTTTAATTTTTTTCATAGTTACAGTAAGGGTTTTCCTTTTAATTTAAAATCGATAGGGGAGGTGTTGGTGGAAAATTTAAAAAAAAGGAACTTTTTGACAAAGTTCTTTTTTGGATTAACGTTTGGAAAATTGTGGTGCTCGACGAGCTTTTTTTAAACCGTATTTTTTGCGTTCAACACAACGAGCATCGCGAGTTAATAAACCAGCTTTTTTTAAAATGGCTCTTAATTCGGGAACACTTTCAATTAAAGCGCGTGCAATTCCTAAACGAATAGCGCCTGCTTGAGCTGAAAGCCCTCCGCCGTTTACATTCACACTTACATCAAAAGCTTCTCTTTTTTCAGTTAATTCTAAAGGTTGAATCATTTCTAGTCGTGTTGCAGGTAATGGTAAATATTTTTCAAAATCTCTAGTATTGATTGTAATTTTGCCAGTACCATTAGTTAAAATAACTCTTGCCACAGCACTTTTACGACGACCAGTACCAAAATAATTTACTTTTTTCATCTAATTAAACCTCTAAACTTTCTGGTTGTTGCGCTTGGTGATTGTGGTTTTGTTCGGCATAAACAAATAATTTTTTACCAATTTGTGAACCTAATTTAGTATGAGGAACCATTCCTAAAATTGCTTTTTCAACCATTCTTGTAGGAAATTTACGCATCATTTCTGAAGCTACAACTTTAGTTAAACCACCTGGATAACCTGAATGTTTGTAGTAAGTTTTTTGTTGCCATTTTTTGCCAGTTAAATGAATATAGGCAGCATTTACAACAATAACATAATCGCCATTGTCTACGTGTGGCGTGTAATGTGTTTTGTGTTTTCCTTTTAAAATGGAAGCCACTTTGGTAGCTAATCTGCCTAGGGTTTTGCCCTTAGCATCTACTAGGTGCCATTTAGGTTTTACTGTTGTTTTATTAGCCATTAAAGTTTTTTGATTGTTTTTTGGTTGCAATTGTTCTGTCATGGAATTTTCTCCTTATTATTAATGAAAAAATAGTGATTAATTTTATGTGTGTATTTGTGTTTTGTTTGAAAGCGACAAAAACAAAAGAGTTATGAAATCTTTTGTAATTTAGATATGAAATAGTCTTAATTATTATGAAATAGTAATTTTTTATTTTCAATATTCTCTTAATATTTTACTAAAATAATGTCATTAAGTCAAGTAAAAAAATCATTTTGTCAACTTTTTTTAAAAAATAATGCATAAATTGTGTAAAAAAAATTGAAAAAAAGAGGATAATGGTTGGATGGTTATCAGATAATTTTGATATTTTTTATATACAAATAAAAAGTCCCAAATTTACTAAACATTTACTAAACATTAAGGGAATTTTTAAAAGCAAAAGCAAAAGCTTTGCCTTTCAGCACTTCTACTAAAGCAAAAACAAAGTCAAAGACGGTTATAGGAGAACGCGAAGTTACAAATTTATCACTAATAACAGCTTTTTGGTCTGGCAAATAAGTACCTTCAATAAAATGATTACAAGAAGGAAAGCAAGTAAAAGGGTGATTTTTTAATAAATCTAGTTTGCCTAGAAACATGGGAGCGGCACAAATAGCTCCAATAACTTTATTAGCATCAACAAATTTTTGAATTAATTTTAATAAAAAAGTTTCTTTTTCAATAATTTGCGCTACGTAAGGTCCTCCAGGAATAACTAAAAAATCGTATTCTAAAGGATTAATAGTAGCTAAATTGGCATCTGCTTTTACACAAAGCCCGCTAGAAGACATAACTTCTAATTGGGGATTTAGAGTTGCAGTTGTTAAAGGAAGGGCTACGCGATTTAATAAAGCTCTTGTGACTAAAGCCTCACAATCCTCAAATCTGTCATATAAAACTAATAAACCTTTCATATTGTTCCTTGTTGTCTCCTTTTTAACTTTGTTATGCGTTTAGTTGCGCGTGTGTGTGTAAGTAATTTTTGGGGGTTGGGGTTGGTTTGAGTAAATTAAATGCAAGGAAAATAAAAATAAAAAAATACCACAAAAGCTGCGATATTTGAATTATTAATTTTGGTTTGCTAAATATTTTACTAAATCACGTCTTTTGCTGTTTTTCATAAACAAACCTCTTTTAGAGTGAAAATCATGAGGGTGTTGTTTTAAATGTTCACTTAATTGTTTTATTTCTGCTGATAAAATAGCAATTTGAACTTCAGATGAACCTGTGTCTTTTGCAAAACGTGAATTTTGTTTAATTATTTCTTGTTTTTGTTCTTTGGTTAATGCCACGTAAAAACTCCTTTTTTTAATTTAAATTTGGTTGAATTTGATAGGTTTTAGGTTTAATAAAATTATTAATTAATGTTAAACTTTTAAAAACTGGTACACATCAAGAACAAAAATCGTTGCTCCACCCACAGAAACTTCGGTAGGAAAAGAATTATAAGCACTAAACTCATTGATGATATTTTTTGGAATCATTTGAGTTTTTTTATGAGAATGGGCTTTTATAATTTCTAAAGCTTTGGGTACTTGTTCTTCTTTGACTCCTAAAATAAAAGTTGCATTAGCTTCTTTTAAAAAACCTCCCTTAGTAGCTAATCTAGTTGTAAAAAAACTATTTTCTATTAAAGATTGTTGTACTTTGTTAGCATCGTGACTAGAAACGATAGCTATAATTAATTTCATATTATCCACAAGAGTATTATACCTTATTTTACTTTATTTGATGAAAAAAAAGACTAAATTGTGGAAAAAAATGATAAAAAAGTTGGTGAGAGGAAAAAATTTGGTAAAAAATGGATGTAATTAGCGTTTATCAAGGGCAAAAGCAATGCGATTTCCTAAAAAATAAACTGTTTGAGTTAAAATAAAGGTAAGCAAAACAGATACTATAATTAAATCAAAGCGAGTAAAAAAGGGTTCAAAATCATAATGTCCGTTATATCCATTATCAATTGCCACTGCTGCAATACCTTGATGCCCTACAATTTGCAAAACAGAAGAATAAGCAAGGGAAGTGATAAAAAGAGAAGCTAGTTTTAAAATGATATCAGAACGGGTTTCTGTTAACAAAAATTTAGTCACAAATTGAAATTTAGTTGCTCCAAGACTAAATGATGTTTGGTATAATTCTGGATTAGTAGTTAAAAAAACTTGTTCACAATGACGAGCAAAAAGAGGAGCAATAGCTAAGACTAAGAAAAAAAGGGCAGTACCAAAGCCATAACCCATGCGAAAATAAGGGATTAAAATTAATTTTAGTAATAAAACAATTAAGATTAAAAAAGGAGTAGAAATGAAAAAATTCATCAAACTATTTAAAATCCAATATCTTTTATAATTTTTTTGTATTTTGAATAAATATAATAAAACTCCTAAAATAAGCCCTAGAAAAAAAGCAATAAAACAACCTATTAAAGTAATTTTAAGAGTTTCTTTAAAACCATTCCATACTAATTGATTTTTAGCTAAAACATTCCACAAACGAATAAAAATATTATTTTCCATTGAGTTTTTCCATTAATTAGAAGCAGGAGCAGCGCCTGTTTTGCCTAAATATTTATCTTTAATGTTTTTACTTATTTGTTTAACTTCTTGTCTTGGAATCATATAAAAATTGGTTGCAAATTGGCTTTTTTTCATATATGCAATAGCTTCTTCTTCTTTTAAAATATCTTGTAAAATTTTAATTTTCCAGTTATTTTTATTATTGTTAGTAGTCACTAAAGAAATGGTATAAGAATAAATAATATCATCTAAATTAGTGGGTTTTTGCATTATTCCTAGTGATATAAAATTATTTATTCCCAATCCCATAAGAGTAGGATAATTAAGACATAAATCAAAATCATTAGGAGCAAGAAATCTAGATGTAATTGTCATTAAATCCGATTCAGTAGTGTATTCTATGTCAGGATATAAATTAGTAGGTTTAAAATCTGTAGTTTTTAAATTAAATTGTTCTTCGGTGCTAAGAGTGCGTTCTGGGTTTATTTCTTCAATAATTTTTAATTCTTGCAACACGCGCAAAGCTAAAGAACGTTGAAAATTGTCTTGTGGCATCAAAATTTTAAGGTTGTTAGGATGATTGTTTTTTTTAATTCCTTCTAAATTATTAAAAGTATTAGGTTTAGCAAAAAGCCCAAATTTAGCTAAATAAACTACTTGGCTAAACGTTAATTTATCTTGATCTGGAATATTTGGATTTTCTTTATTAAAAATATTTAAATCATGTACATGAGCGTCTAATTTAGCATCAACTTTTTTGTTTAAAAGTAATTCATTGGTTTGTTTAAATCTAGAACTTATATATTGAACATCTAAATCAATATTGTATTCTTTTAAACGGTCTTTGGCATATTCTTCTAAAAAATATTTAATAGTTGGCAGAGCAGTTGCTACTGTTAATTTATGGTTTTTTTGGTTGGAAGGGGTATGAGCTAAAGATTTTTTAGCATCCCAAAGAAAATAACCCAAAAGCAAATTACACAAAAGAGAAATAGTTAATAAGGCAAATAATAGATTTTTTTTAGTTTTGGAAGATAAAGAAGATAGTTTAAACATGTAATGTGTCTCTTTTCTAAGTAATTTTATTTATTAATATTTTGTTGGACAAAAACATTTGTATGATAAAAAAGGATAAAATTTAGATAAAAATGTTTTGATAAGAAGTAGCTTCAAATTTACAAGAAGGATTAAGGGTAGCAATTTTAGCTAATTTTCCTTGCTCCAAAATAGCTACACGATGGCACAAACTTTTAATTACTGCAACATTATGAGAAACCAAAACAATGGTAGTTTTTAGTTTTTGATTGGTTGTTTGCAATAACTTCAAAATCTCTTGACTTGTCATTTCATCAAGGGCAAAAGTAGGCTCATCACAAAAAATAATTTTAGGCTCGTAAACTAAGGCGCGTGCAATGGCTACACGTTGTTTTTGTCCGCCCGAAAGCGTTTTAGGATAGGCAGTTGCAAATTGGCGAAGTCCTACAAAATCTAGCATTTTATTTACTTTAGTAGTAATTTGTTCTTCGGGAGTGCTTCTTATTTCTAAAGGAAGAGCCACATTTTCAAAAACATTTAAATTACTCAAAAGATTAAAATTTTGAAAAATCATAGCACTTTCTAGATGACTAAAAGCTTTTTGCATGGAAGAATTAGCATTTTTATCAGGCAACATAAATCCATTCATAATTTTTAATAAAGTAGTTTTGCCAGAACCCGAAGTTCCTACTAACCCAAAGATTTCGCCTTTCAAAACTGCAAGTGAAATGTTTTGTAAAACTGGAAGTTTTTTTTTTTAAGGAAAAAAGTTTTCGAAAGATTATTAATTTTAATCATAAATAATTCCTTGTTTATTGTTTTTTTAATTTAAATGATTTTAAAATTGGAAAGTGGGTGAAAAAAATAAAAAGTTTAAAACACAAATGATAAAGTAAAGATAAAAAAGTTTAAAGCATTAATTGGAGTTGTTAAGAGATTGTAAAAGCTTTTCAAAATTAGCAGGTAAGGGTGCTTCTAAAATAAGATTTTGATTGGTGATAGGGTGGTTGAATTTTAACATTTTGGCATGCAAAAATTGACCTAAAGGAGTAATATGGTGTGATGAACCATAAAGTAGATCTCCTATAATAGGACGTTTGAGGAAGGAAAAATGTGCTCTTAGTTGATGAGTTCTTCCTGTTTCCAAATTAAATTCCATCAAAGAAAAGTGAGAAAAACGTTGCAAAGTTTTAAAATGAGTAACAGCAGTTTTACCGTCTGGAATAACTTGCATTTTTAATCGATTATGAGGATTTCTTCCAATAGGCAGTTTGATAGTGCCTTTATCTTCTAAAAAACCTTCAATTAAAGCCCAATAGATTTTGGTAATTTTTCTTTGTTGGAACGCAATTTGTAGTTTGTCGCTTACATCATTATTTTTGGCAATAATTAATAAACCAGTAGTATTTTTGTCAAGTCTATGCACGATACCAGGTCTTTGGGTATCTACATGACTTAAAGTTGCAAATTGGTACAACAAGCCATTAACTAAGGTTGTTTCTTGAAAACTTAAAGAAGGGTGTGCTACCAAATTGGCAGGTTTATTAATAACTGCTAAATAGGGGTCTTCGTAAATGATGTCTAAATTAAGATTTTGAGGAGTTTGTAAATTAACAGATTCTTGAGTTTGAGGGATAATAACTGTAATTAGGTCTTGGGCTTTGAGCAAATAACTTTTTTTCGCAGGTTTGGAGTTGACCAAAACTTGTTGTGCCAAAATTAATTTTTGACATTGACTTTTATTTAAATTAATGTGAGTCAATAAAAAATGATCTAAACGTTGAAATGCCTCACTGGCAGAAATAAGAAACTCTTTTTTTTCATTCATGTAAAAGGCCTTGTTTTCTAAAAGTTAAAAAAATGTAGTAAAAGAATTGGGTTTCAAAAATAAAGAAAAAATAATAAAAAGGTTAAAAAATCAAGAAAAAGCATTGGTGATAAATTTAAATTATCATAACGAACACCAACTCTAAGCAAGCTTAAAATTGGTGTTAATTGTAAAGATATTTTTGGTTTTTGCAAAAAACTATTTTTAGAAATGAAAAAATAGATTGGTTTTGGGTTTATTCGGAATCTGTTGACACAACTTCTGGAGAAGTTGTTTCCTTATTGTTTGGATTTGATTCGTTTGATTCTTGGTTGTCTAAATTGGTTGTTGTTTTCAATTCATCATTTAAAGGAGTTGTATCAGTGCTAGTTGTTTCGTTGTTGGAAGGCATTTGAGAAGTTGGTTGGGTTGGGTTGTTGGCTTCTTCTTTTTCTTTTTCCCACCAAGCAATTTTTCCTGTAGCTACAATTTCATCAATATCTCTTTTATTAAGAGTTTCAATTTCAAGTAAATATTTAGCGATTGTGTCAAGCAAATCTTGGTTTTCTTGAATAATTTGTTTGGCTTGTTGATAACAATTAGCAATAATTTTTTGAATTTGTTGGTCAATTTCTAAACCTTTAGGATCAGAAAAATCATTTTGGAAAGTATTTCCTGAATATTGCACTGGTCCTAAATCACTCATGCCGTATTTAGTTACCATCAGTTTAGCTATTTGCGTAGCGTGTTTAAAATCGTTGTAAGCGCCGTTAGAAACGTCGTCAAACATTAATTCTTCGGCAACACGTCCGCCCAGAAAGGAAGTAATTTGGGCTAATAGGGTTTTTTTGGAAGAAAAGAAAGTTTCTTCTTGAGGAAGCATTAAGTTGTATCCGCCTGCGTTTCCGCGGGGAATAATGGTGATTTTTTGCACTATTTGGGCAAAAGGAATTTTAATTCCAATAACAGCATGTCCTGCTTCGTGATAAGCTACCATACGTTTTTCTTTGTCATTGTATTTTTTAGATTTTTTAGCAGGTCCAATTAAAATACGGTCTAAAGCTTCGCTGATATCTTTTTTATTGATAAAAGTAGCATTTCTTCTAGCAGCTAATAAAGCAGCTTCGTTTAAGGTGCCTTCTAATTGAGCACCACTAAAACCTGGGGTTTGTTTAGCTAATTCTTCTAAACTAATTTCTTCTGAAAGTTTTTTATTACTTGCATGTAATTTTAAGATAGCTTCACGGTCTTTAACATTTGGTAAAGTAATATTAAAGTGACGGTCAAAACGTCCAGGACGCAAAATAGCTGAGTCAAGAGCTTCGGGTAGGTTAGTAGCTGCAATAACAATAACACCCATTTTTTGGTTAAAGCCGTCCATCTCTACTAAAAGTTGGTTTAAGGTTTGTTCAGAACCGTTACTCCCACCAATATTGGAGCCTCTTTTTCTAGCAACTGCCTCAATTTCATCGATAAAAACGATACAAGGAGCTGCCAGTTGAGCTTCTTTAAAAAGATCTCTGACACGTGAAGCACCAACACCTACATAAACTTCATCAAAATCAGAACCCGAAGCAGCAAAAAAAGGAACGCCTGCCTCACCTGCAACTGCTTTGGCAAGTAAGGTTTTTCCTGTACCTGGAGGTCCATACAACAAAACTCCTTTAGGAATTCTTGCTCCCATAGCAGCGTATTTGCGCGGGTTTTTTAAAAAGTCAATCAATTCTGACATTTCTTCTTTTTCTTCATCAGCTCCTGCTACATCTGAAAAAGTAAATCTTTTTTGATTGATAATAACTTTGCGACTTTTAGAACCTTTTTTACCAGGGGCTGATGCCAAAATTTCTTGTCCCATTTGTTTTATAGTATCGGCAAAAAAGAGAAAAAAACAGTAAAAAATTAACATTGTTAAACATTGTCTAAATACCCAAACAACAGGTTCATAACCATTCCAAGGTCTAGGATCTACAGAATCAATTTTATATTTGTATTTGCCGTTTGGTTTTTGGTCAAATACTTTTTCACAAGGAATATTAAAAAAATCAATTACTTTGCCGTCTGTAGTAGTAACTACAACATTACAAAAATATGAATTAAAATAGTGAGGTTCATAAATAATTTTTTCAATTTTGTTATCTTTTGCAAGTTCATCAAATGTATTGTTATCTTTTTTTGCATTCTTAGTAAAATAACAATAAATAAAAGTGGCACCTATTAAAATTACAGCAAAATAAAGGACGCCCATATGGAATTTTTTAAAAATTTTATCAAAAAATGACATAAATTAACCTTTCTTGCAAGAAATTATCTTTGAGTTAAACATTGAAATCAAATATTTTAATGTTTGGAGTTTAATTTGGGATGGATGTAATTTCTGCATTTATTTTTTTGGATTCTCATTTTTAATTTGTTTGAGAAAAACAATTTGAAGAAGTAAAAAAGTTTTTAAAAGCTAAATAAATCTTCGATTGGTTTCCTAAAGTTAGGTTGATATATAAGTGAGGAATAAATAAAATATTGTCTAGATTGTCTACTACTAACCATAAATTATTTCTTTGAGTAAGGGGCACTTTTTTTTCAATTAAAAATTTTTTCAATTTTTTAGTGCCAAAACTAAATTTTAATGTGTCTTTTGGTTGGCGCAAACGCACTTTTAAAGGAAAACTAACTTTTTGAGGATTATAATTGAGGGATTGTAACGAAGGAGAAATGCAAGCAAGACAAAGATTACATGTAGAAACACACAACAAAGGTTTTGACAAAGCAAAGGAAAGTGGTGGTGCAGGACTCATTAATGTAATGTGCTTGTAATCTTTAATTAAATGCCACTCAAAATTAAGATGCCAAGATAAATTAGGCTTATAAGGATTGTTAATGCCTTTGATGATATTTTGGATAAAAATAAAACTTTTAGTAATATTTTGTTGTTCTAATAATAATAAAATGATATCTTTTTGAATAACTAAATCAAGGTTTAAAAAAGGTGCAAGCGCAAAAGAGTTTGGTGGGTTACAACTATGATTTGTGTGTTTTGTAAGAAATAAAAGAGTTTGTTTGCGAATAAAATTATAGGCTTGCAAAAGAGTTTGTTGGTATTTTGGGATATTTTGCAAAAAACTAGTTTGGGTTTTTAAGTAAGGAATAACTTGGTGCCTGATTTGGTTTCTTTGATAAGTGAAGTTTTGATTGGTGTAATCTTCCAAAAAAGGGATTTGGTAAAAAGCAGCATAACTTATGATTTTGGCTTTGGGAACGTATAAAAAAGGTTTCAAAAAAATGAAATCTTGCCAAGAAGTTTGGATCTGCATGCCACTATAACCTAGCAAAGTGCTGCTTCTAGTTATTTTTTGTAAAATAGTTTCTGCCAAATCATCTAAATGATGGGCTGTTAAAATAAAAGGAGTTTGGTGCTTTGTAGCTATTTGCATTAATTTTTGTTGTCTTAATAAACGTGCTTGGGCTTGAAAGTTTTTTTGGGGGCAGTTAAGTTCAAAATAATGGAAACAAAGGGAGTTTTGCAGGCAATAACTTTGGACTAATTCTTTATCTTTCCAAACATTAGGGCGCGCTAAATGGTTGAAATGCACAACTTGCAGTTTTATTTTTTGTGCCACCAAACAATGAAGTAAAGCCATTGAATCAACACCGCCACTTACAGCTATAATATAGGTTTGATTGGCATCTAGACTACAAGCAAGTTTGATAGTTTTCATGAAACATCCTTAATTACAATTGCATTTGAATTTGAGTTTTAGGGTGTTGAGTTGTTCTTGGTCAACTGCGCTGGGAGCTTCTAACATCAAATCTTTGGCACTTTGGGTTTTAGGAAAAGCAATAACATCTTTGATATTGTTGGTTTTGGTAAACAACATCACAAGACGATCAAGGCCTAGGGCAAGTCCTCCATGAGGTGGGGTGCCGTATTTAAGGGCTTCGACTAAAAAACCAAAACGAGTTTGCACTTCTTCTTGTGAAAATCCTAAAAGACTAAAAATTAATTCTTGCGTTTGGGGATTGTTAATTCTTAACGAACCACCACCCACTTCGTAGCCGTTCCAAACTAAATCATAGGTTTTGGCAAGAGCTTTTTGAGGATTGCTTTTCAAAATAGCAATATCACAAGGAGCAGTAAAAGGATGATGCAAAGAATAAAGACGGTTGGAAGTATTTGAGTTTTCCAAAGTAAGATCTGGTTGGGGCAGGTCTTCTTGAGTAGTTTCAAACAAAGGAAAATCAACAATCCATAATAACGCTTCTTGAGTTGTATCAACCAAAGATAAATCAAGGGCTAGTTTGGTGCGAAAAATACCTAAAGCTTTGTGCATAATGTCTTTTGTGCCAGAAACGACAAAACAAATTTCTTCATTTTTTAAAAAAGAATCATCTTTAATAAATTGAGATATTCCACCTATAATTTTATCATTTTTTTTAACAAAAGAAAACAATTTCAAGTTAAAATGTTTACTAAAAAACAATTGATACTCATCTAGTTTTCGGCGTGTCAAAACTGCTGTTTTAGAAACTTTAAAGCCTTTAATGTTGCCTGAAAACATATTTTGGGGGCAAGTGGTAGTATCAAAAAAAGTAGTAAAATCGGTGATTTTAAGGGGATTTCTTAAATCTGGTTTATCAGAACCATAAAGTTCAAAGGCTTGTTGATAAGTTAATCTTAAAAAGGGTTGAGAAAGTGGTTTTTTCCAAATATTGGCAAATAAATCTACTATAATTTCTTCTGTTAAGGACATAATTTCATCTTGATTTAAAAAAGATGTTTCAATATCGATTTGACTAAATTCAGGTTGTCTATCAGATCTGAGGTCCTCATCGCGGAAACAACGTGCTACTTGAAAATACCTTTCAAATCCTGCAATCATGTATAATTGTTTAAAAAGTTGGGGAGATTGAGGAAGGGCATAAAAATTACCTGGATAAATTCTGGAAGGCACTAAATAATCTCTTGCTCCTTCAGGAGTTGATTTAGATAAAATGAGAGTTTCTAGTTCTAAAAAATCATTTTTCAAAAGAGTTTGACGAATACTTTGGGTAATGTGGTGTCTTTGAATCAAAAAATGTTTAACTTCAGGATTTCTTAAATCCAAATAACGATATTTAAGTCTGGTTTCTTCTAAACTTTCTTGACTTTGAAACACATTTAAAGGTAAGGTTTGAGCCTCACTTAAAATTTCAATATGAGATACTAAAATTTCAATATCACCAGTTGGCAAATCAGGATTTTTATTGATTCTTTCAATTACTTGACCTTTAATTTGCACGACTGTTTCTAATTTAATTAAAGCTATTTTGTCGTATTGTGGATTATTTTCTTTAACTAATAATTGAACTATACCAGAAACATCACGTAAGTCAAAAAAAAGAGTTTTTCCTAAGTTGCGTTTACGAAAAATAAAACCTTTTAGAAAAACTGTTTTTCCTTGATGGGCAAGTTGTAATTGATTGTTATAATGGCTATATTTAGTTTTCATGAATTAATTTAACTCCTTGTTGTTTTGAAAATAAGAAACAACATCTTTTTGCAATATGGTGGTTTGCTGTTGGGTGTCAGTATTTTTGATTGTAATTTGATTGTTGTCAAATTCTTTTGGTCCCAGAATTAAAAGATAAAGGGGTTGTTGTTTTAAGGCTTGTTTGAGACTTTTGGAAAAAGATAAAAACTGATAATTAAGATCGGCGGAAAAACCTTGATGGCGGAGAGTTGTCGCAAGTGCAAGTCCTTGATAAAAAAATTGCGGCACACTAACTAATATAAAGGCATCCAAAGAAGGTAAGATATTTTTATTGCAAAAAGAATGAGTGGCTAAAATCGACATTAAACGTTCCATGCCTAAGGCAAAACCAATACCAGGCGAAGGGTTTCCTCCAAATAAAGTAACTAAATTATCATAACAACCACCCCCACCTAAAACTGCTTGATGTCCTTGTTCGTTATTATAAACAATTTCAAAAACGCTATGAGTATAATAATCAAGTCCACGTACTAAATCATGACACAATTCAAAATTAACATTCATTTGTTTAAGCCCTTCTAAAACTTGTAAAAAACGAACTTTGGCGTCCTCAACAAGATGGTCAAAAATGCGTGGTGCTTGCTTTAAAAAAGGTTCGTTGTTACAATTTTTACAATCCCAAATACGCAAAATATTTTTTTCAAATCTTTCTTGACATAAAGGACATAATTGTTGATAGTGTGCTTGTAAATAGTTTTTAAAAACTTGTAAATAATTATTGTATGTAGTTTTACATCCCAAAGAATTAATCTTCACAGTAATATCACAAATCCCTAATGATTTGATGGTTTCATAGGCAAGAGCAATTACTTCTACATCTAAAAAAGGGTTTGATTGTCCTAAAATTTCTACTCCTACTTGATGAAATTGACGATAGCGTCCTTTTTGAGGTCTTTCATAGCGAAAACAAGGTCCATAATAAAAAAACTTGTGTAATTGTGAGGTTTTATCTAATTTATTTTCCACATAACTACGAATAACACCAGCAGTTCCTTCGGGACGCAAAGTAATAAAACGTTCTTTTTTATCTGCAAAAGTATAAGTTTCTTTGGAAACCATTTCTGAATGTTGAGCTGCTCTATCAAAAACACCACGATATTCAATTATAGGGGTTCTTATTTCTTGCAAATGATACTTGGCAAACAAAGTGCGAATGTGATTTTCTACTTTTTGCCAACAAACCATTTTATCTGACATCAAATCATAAGTACCTTTAATTTTAGAAAACATCTTTGGGCTCCTTTGCTTTTGGGATTGGGTTGGGTTTTAATTTTGTGATGATTATTTTTTTGTTATTTTTTTGTTATTTTGGGATAAAAGTTTTGATAAAGCTTTTTGGGTTTTTGTTGTTGGAGATTTTATATTTTTTAATTTTTGGTGCTAATAAAACTTTAAAAAATACATGAAAATGATTTAAAAAATACACACAAACACACAATAAACAAAATAATTTTAATAAGGCATCATTAATATATGGAGTAAAATAAAATAAAAATAAATGGGGAATAAATAATTGTCTGCATTATAAATAATAAATTATTTAATTATTGATTCTTTGAATTTGATAAATTTGCGAAATTTTATATAAATTAGTAATTAGATTATTTAATTCTTTAGTATTAGCTATTAAAATCCTAATCTTAATAATAGTTTCTAATTTTTGTTTATTAATAACATTAAATTCTAAAATACTTACATTAAAACTGTTAATTTTATTAATAATTTGTTGCACTAAAGTATCTTTGGTAGAGGCAATAATACTAATCCAAGCAGGATATTTAGCAATAGTAGGGTCTTGTTGCCATGAAGCAGTAATTAATCTTTTTTCATCACATTGAGCTAAATTATTACATTCCTTGCGATGCACAATAATACCTCTTCCTTTAGTGACAAATCCTAGGATTTCGTCGTTATAAATAGGGGTGCAACAACTTGCCAATTTTAATTTAGGATTTCTAAGACCTTCAATAATAACGCCTGTCTCACTTTGATGTTTGAGTTTTTTATGCGATTTTGCCATTTGTTTTTGCAAAATATTTTGACTTAAAGTTTCTTTGGTTAAAACAAGCAATTTATTAATTAATGACTTAGGATTTAATTGTTTTTTAGCAATTTCATAATAAAAATCATTAAGAGTTTGAATATTGTAACGCTCAAAATGTTTTTGGACAAAATTATTATCAAGCAAGGAAAGTTCAATTTTATTGGCAGTTAATTCTTTTTCAATAATATCTTTTCCTTTTTGAATCTCTGCTAAATATTCAGTTTTATTTTCTTTGATATCTTTTTTTAAAAAACCTTTAATTTTTCTTTTGGCATGTGTTGTTTTTACCATGCGCAACCAGTCTTTATTAACTGATAAAATATTTTTATTGGTTTTAATCGAAATAATATCACCATTTTTGAGTTGATAATCAATTGGTACAATTTGCCCGTTAATGATGGCTGCTGTCATTTTGCTTCCTACTGCGGAATGAATACGAAAGGCAAAATCAATGGGGGTAGAACCTTTGGGAAGCTCAAATACTTCTTGAGTAGGAGTAAAAACATAGACATTATCACTTAAAATATCATTTTTAATAGAATCTACAAATTCTTTGGGTGTTTCTTCGGGATGATTTTTGGCATCCATAGTAATTTTAACTAATTCTTGATACCATCTTAATTTTTTGGCAAGTTCTAGTTGTTTAGCTTCTTGGGAATAAGTTTTATTTTCTTTATAAGCCCAGTGAGCAGCAATTCCTTTTTCAGCAATTTCATCCATTTCTTGAGTTCTTATTTGCATTTCAAACAAAGAGCCATCCTTAGTTAAAACAGTTGTATGCAAAGATTGATAAAGATTAGGTTTAGGAACTGCAATATAGTCTTTAAATCTTAGGGGAAGTGGCGAAAAATGACCGTGAATAATCCCTAAACATTGATAACACAAATCCACAGTAGGCACAATAATTCGAATAGCTAAAAGGTCAAAGATTTCTTCAAAACTAACTTTTCTTTTAACAATTTTTTTATAAATACTATAAATATTTTTGACACGCCCTTTAATAGTGTAATTTTTGAGTTGGTGGCTGTCTAAAAGAGATTTAATATTGGTGATAATTTTGGTAATTGATTCTTCACGTTGTTGTTTTTTTAACCGAATTAAATTAGAAACACGATAGTATTCTTGAGGAAAAGCATATCTTAGAGACAAATCTTCTAATTGTGATTTAATTTCAAAAAGCCCTAAACGATGTGTTAAAGGAGCGTGAATTTCTAAGGTTTCTTTGGCAATACGTAATTGTTTTTCTGAAGGCATCGAATTTAAAGTTTGCATATTGTGCAAGCGGTCAGCAATCTTTACAATAACAACTCTAATATCTTTTGCCATTGCTAAAAACATTTTTTGTTGATTATCGGCATGTCCTTGATTTTTGTGAAAAGCAATTTTGGTAAGTTTAGTTGCCCGATAAACTAAATAAGCCACGTCTTCGCCAAACAAAGAAGTTAAATCTTGCATAGTAGCATTAGTGTCTTCCAAAACATCGTGGAGTAATCCTGCCATTAAAGTATTGGGTTCGCTGTTTAATTGTGCCAAAATTTTAGTCACTGCACAAGGATGAATAATATAGGGTTCTCCTGTAAAACGTGTTTGCCCGTGATGTTTTTCTTTGGCAAAAAGATAGGCTTGAGTAATTTTTTGCAAAATGGTGGCATCTTGAATATTTTTGGAAATCACAGCCATTAAATCTTGATATAATGTATCTTTTTCTAAAGTTAAATCGGAATCTAAAATCATCTTATCACCTTCTTTTTTAAGGATTTGCAAAAAAACGCAAAGAAAATAAAAGAAATCAAAAAATAAATTAAGTGTATAGTCTTTTTGTGCCTTGAAAATAAACTTCTTTAATAACGCCTGCACCACAACAAATATTTTTATCATAAAAAGCACATATTTGCCCTGGAGTTACTGCTTTAATTGTTTGAGGATAATGAATTTCTAAGTTGTTTTGGTCTAGCCAAGTTAAAATAACGTCTTGATTGGGTTGGCGGTAGCGCATTTTGGCTTGTAGGTGCAAATTGGTTTTTTTGCCGCGCCAAACAATATCACCAATTAAGGCTTTGTCGCTGTATAAATAAGGATGTGTGCTACCTTGTTCTACGTATAAAGTGTTAGTTGGAAGGTGTTTGCCAACGACAAACCAAGGTTTTTGGCTGGGAACATCACCCAAACCTAAATTTTTACGTTGCCCTATGGTATAATACATTACTCCTTTATGATGTGCTAAAAAAGTCCCATCCAAAGTTTTAATATCACCTTTTTGAGCGGGTAAATAGTTGCTTAAAAATTGAAAAAAATTTCTTTCACCAATAAAACAAATCCCTGTGGAATCTTTTTTAGTGGCATTAATTAAATTATTTTCTAAAGCAATTTGGCGTACTTCTTGTTTTGTGAGATTGCCCAAAGGAAACAAAATATTTTGTAATTGTTTAGTTGTTAGTTGTGATAAAAAATAAGTTTGATCTTTGTTTTGGTCAACAGCACAAGCAAGTCGTGGAACTAATTTTTGGTCTGAAGAAGTTTCATATATAATGTTAGCATAATGTCCCATAGCAATATATTGAGGGGCAAGTTTTGTTGTTGCATACTCAATAAAAGCTCTAAATTTAATTTCATTATTACACAAAATATCAGGATTCGGAGTAAGATTATTTTCAAAGGCTTTGATAAAAGACATAAAGACTTTTTGCCAATATTCTTCAATAAAATCAACACGATGCAACTTAATTCCTAGTTGTTCAGACACTTTTAAGGAATCTTTATAATCTAGTTCTTGCGAGCATATGTCATTTAAAGTGGGATTACCTTGGATATCAAAATTAAGATTGCTATCCCAATTACGCATAAAAACTGCTTCTACCAAATAACCTTGTTTTTTTAAAAGAAAAGCAGCAACGGCACTATCAACTCCGCCTGATAAACCAACAACAACTTTTGTCATTTTTTGCTCCTTTTCTTTGTTTTTAATTTGTTATGTGTGTGTGTTTTGATTTGTTATTTTGATGATATTTATTGATGTTTTGAGATTTTTAGAACTTTGATTTATTGCTTTTTATTCTTGTCTTTGTAGATAAATAGGAAGCAAAAATTCGTTTCTGGGCGAAAGACTATTTTCTAAAACTTTAGGACCTGGTGCCATATTTTGTCTTTTAAATTGATTTTGATAAAAAGTTTTCAGATATGAAACAACTAATTGATTGCTTTTTTCTGGACTCAAATCAAAGGCAATTTGCAACAACCAAGCAATTTTGGTTTTGGTAAAGCCTTTTTTAATGCGGCAACAAAGAATAAAATCTTCCATAATTAATTTTTGATTGATATTTTCTTGCACTAATTTTTGATATAATTTTTTTAAGGCAGGTGCAATTTGTAAATAGTTTTTTTCTAAATGATAAAGTAATAATTCTTTGACTAAAACATTAGGAACGCCAGCATTGACATTATAAATGTGGTCGTAATGACTACGAGGATTGTTTTTTCCTAAAGCCATATCCGAAAAATTATTATTTTCTAACAACAAAAACTTTTGTGTTTGGGAAGCTAATTCCTTTAAAAAAACTTGATCTAGGTCTTTGGAACAAGAAGCAAGTTCGTTTGACAAAGTAGAAATGTTGTTAATATCGTTGAATAAAGTAGCTGTTTCGTTTGCTTCATTTATTTCATTTGTTGCGCTTGTGTCATTTGTGGCATCAGTTAGATTAGTTGTGTTAGTGGTGGCATCAGTTTTGTCAAGTCCCAAAAAGGCTAACAAATCTTTTTTCTTTAAAAAACTACTTTCACAAATGTGGAAAACTCCTTTGGTTTGTAAAAAATCTTTGAGGAGTTGATAATGAGTTTGGTTGGAAAAAAGAAGTGGATTTAGGATTACAATGAAATCTTCTAACGGTTTTTGCAACAAGGAAAAGCTTTGAAAAGCAACTACCAAAGTTAACAAATCATTAATATTTTCAGTAATTTCTACAATTATTTTGGCGTTTAAATTGCTAAGTTTAGTTTTAAGTGCTAATACTTGGATTTCATTTGCCAATTTTAAATGCGAAGCAACATTTGATTGAGGAATAAAAGGTGTTTGATTAATTGGTTTTTCAAAGTGATAATGGGGCGTTTCTTGGAGTTCAAAATAAGCTTTTAAAAAGGGATGTGTTTCCTATTCTTGGTCACCATAAGTAGTATCATTTTTCTTGAAATTAATTAATCACACAAACATCAACTACTAAACTTACATCTGATAAATAATCTTTTCGGCGACCATTTCGCCTAACAAAGCAGCCATTTTGTGATTGGAAAATAAATTATCAACAGTAGATTCAGTAATTCCGCTACTAGTGTAAAAATAGCCTCCAATTTGTTTGCGCGAATGATCAAGAACGGCATTTTTTCTTAAATCAAGTTTGCCTATGTGATCGGTTGAGGCAGAAGGATTAAAAATTAAATGAGCGCCGTTTAAGGAAAGTAGATCACCAGGAGAAAAGACAGTCCATAAATCTTGACAAATTTCTACGCCAAAAATAAGATCAAATTGGGAATTAATAAATAAAACATCTCCAAAAGGAACTGTTTGACCCAAAATTTGGATGTATTGGGATTCGCAGGTTTTGCCTGATTGAAACCATCTTTTTTCGCTAAATTCTTTATAATTGGGAATAGTTTTTTTAGGGGTTATTCCTAATATTTTATCTTTTTGAATGATAACTGCTACATTAAATAAAACTTCATGCAAAGCAAGAGGCATACCTAAAATATAGACTCCTTCAAAAGAATTATTTTTTAAAAGCCAATCTAGAGCTTGAAAATTTTGTTCTAAAAAAGTAGTTTCAAAAAAAAGATCTCCTGCTGTATAACTACTTAAACAAAGTTCGGGGAACAAAACAAAACTGGCTTTACTTTTGTTTAGAACATTTTGCATACTATAAGCATTTTTTAAGGGATTACCTACTGTTAAAGGAGGGCTTGCTAATTCAATTTTAATAGAACCGTTTTTGTACATTTTCTTTCATTTGCTTCCTTAGTTATTCATTATTTAATAATTAAAGATTAATATTTATGATAATTAATATTTTTTATTAAGATAATTTATAATAATAACTATAATTTTTATTGTTTATATTTAAATAATTTAATAATTTTTTATGATGTTAAATAAATTGATAAATATTTAATTTATGGTTTGGGATGATAAAAAAAATAAAACCATTATATATATTATATAATTTTTTAATAATTTTCCCAAATAAAACCTTATAATTGATTCTTTTTTATTATTAATAATAATTTTTGATTATAATTGTATTTATAAAGATTATTTTATTGCTAAAAACTATTATTAATAATAAAGATAAATAAAAAAAACTAGGTTAAAAAACCTAGCTTTTTAAATAATGATTAAATAAGATTATTTATTTTTTTTGTTTTTTTTAACAAAGAAAAACACACCACCAGCAACGGCAGCAACAACTACAACAGCTACTAATGTTAAGAACCACACTGTTTTGTACCAAGGTGTTTTAGCTACAGTAAATTCAAAGACAACTTGTCCTGAAACAGTAGTTTTACCATCTACAGCTTTAACAGTAACTTTATTAGCATTGTCGTCTTTACCAACTGTGAAAGTTACGTCGTCTTTGTTTACAGTTGCAGGAACTTTAGCTCCAGCTTCTTTTAAAGCTTTTAAACCAGCTTCTGCATCTACTTTGCCATCTTTAACTGTAAGTGTAAGTTTTTTTTCTGTGCCTAAAGTTAATTTATTTAATTCACATACGCCTACTAAATTTAATATTTTTGAACCTGATAAAGCTTTTCCAGCATCACCATCTGCAGGTGTAACTGTTACTTTATTATCAGCAACCGCTACTTTTACAGAATCTTTTGTTACTTTTGCATTCAATGAAGTGTTTTGAACTTTCCATTGTTTAACAACTTTTTCTGCATCAGCTGCATCAGCAGCAGTAAGTTCAAGAGCGTCTTTACATTCTAAAGTGTTTAAATCTAGTTTATCATCAGCAAAAACTTGAACGCCAACAAACATTAAAGCAACAGCAGCAAATAAAACTAAAACTTTAGCAACTAAAGATTTTTGATTTTTTTGATTTTGCATTGTTTGTTCTCCTTTCTTGCGTTATATAATTATATGGTTTGAGTTGTTTTCTAACAAAGAGTTAAAAGACAATCAAAACCTACTATTATTTTAACATGAAAAAAGGAAAAATGGGAGACAATAATTAAAAAAATAAAGCTTTATTAGTTATAAAAAATTATTCTTGTGTTCCTAAATCAAAGTTATTATCTTTATTTTCTTTCAAACTTACCACAGCAGCCTCAGTTGTAATCATCAAAGCAGAGATAGAAGCAGCATTAAGAACAGCTTGACGAGTTACTTTAGTAGGGTCAATTATACCTTCTTTTAAGAGACAAACATACTTACCTTCTTTAGCATTAAAACCAAAATTTAAGGGTTGTAAAAGTTGTTGTTTTACCACATCTTTACCTGAAAATCCTGCATTATAAGCAATTTGATAAGTAGGTACTAAAAGACTTTGTACTACTACATCAATTCCTTGTTGTACTTCTTTATTATCAGATACCAAAGTATCTTTTAATTCTTGATAAACCTCAACTAAAGCTTTTCCACCACCAACTACAATTCCTTCAGTAATAGCAGCTTTAGTAGCATTAAGAGCATCTTCAATACGTAATTTTTTATCTTTTAATTCAGTATCAGTTGCAGCCCCAACTTTAATTAAGGCAACTCCTCCTGATAATTTAGCTAATCTTTCTTGCAAATTTTTAGTTTCATAATCAGAAGTAGCATTTTTAATTTGAGTTTTTAATACTTGAATACGTTTTTCTAATTCAGGACTTTTAGAATTACTTATCAAAGTAGTATTATCTTTTTTAATAATAGCTTTATTGATATTTCCTAAATCATCCATTTTTAAATCTGCTAATTTCATATTAAGTTCTTTAGAAACAAAATTAGCTTTTGTAAGTACTGCAATATCTTGTAACATTTCTTTTTGATTATCACCAAAACCAGGAGCATTAGTTACAACTACATTAAAAGTTCCTCTTAATTTATTAGCTACCAAAACCCCTAAAACTTCATTTTCCACAGCTTCAGCTACAATTAATAAAGGTCTAGATGCTTTTACTACTTCTTCCAAAATAGGTACAATTTCTTGCACAGTACTAATTTTATGATCAGTTACTAAAACTAACGCATTTTCTAACTGTACTGTCATACTTTCTCTATCAGAGACAAAATAAGGAGAAGCATATCCTTTATCGTACTGCAATCCTTCAACAACTTCTAATTCTGTTTCAAAACCTTTGGATTCATCAACATTAATAACTCCATCTTTTCCTACTTTTTGCATCGCTTGGGCAATGATTTTACCAATTTCTTGACTACCTGATGAAACAGCAGCCACATTTTGAATATCTTCTTGGGCGTCTACTTTTTTAGATTTAGCTAAAAGTTTTTTGGCAACTGTTAATGCAGCTAACTCAATTCCTTCTTTTACTAAAACAGGATTAGCTCCTGCATCAATTGCATCAAACCCACGATGAATCATACTTTGTGCCAAAACAGTTGCTGTAGTTGTTCCATCTCCTGCTTTATCGTTAGTTTTGGAAGCTACTTCATATACTAACTTTGCTCCCATATTTTGATAAGGATTTTTTAATTCAATTTCTTTAGCAATAGAAACACCATCATTTACAATAGCAGGTGAATCATAGGCTTTTTCTAAAATAACATTACGTCCTTTAGGTCCTAAAGTCACTTTAACAGTATTTGCAATTGCATCTACTCCTTGTAATAAAGCTTTTCTTGCTTCTTTGCCATAAAGTATTTTTTTACTCATTTTATTACTCCTTAAATATTTTGATTATTGATTATTATATCTTATTATATCTTTATATCTTTATTTATTGATTTATTGATATTTAATTAATATTTATAATTTTATGATTTATAATTTTAAAAAAAGTTTAAAATATTGTCTTTTTATTTATTAATACTTAGTTTATAATTATTTATCTTATCTATATTATCTTATTTAATTTGTGCCAAAATATCTTTTACAGCAACAATTAAATAATCTTTTTCTCCTAAAGTAACTTTGCTACCAGAATAGCTTTTATAAACTACTTCATCATCTTTTTTTAAACCTTCAACTTTGGAACCTACTCCAACAACAACCCCAACAGAGGATTTTTCTTTTTCTGATAAAGCCAAAATAATTCCGCTAGCTGTTTTAGTTTCTTCCATTTTCAATTTTAAAACAACATTGTCATGTAAAGGGATAATTGTTTTTTGTTTCATGATTAAACTCCTTTTAATTTAATAATTTATTATAGCAAATAAAATATTTTTGTAATGATTTAATTTTGGCAATAAATAATTTAAGTGCCAAAGCACTTTTATTATATCATAAGATTTAATAATTGGCAAGTATTAAAAAAAATAATTTGGTTGGGAGGATTCAAAAATTTATTTTATATTTTTGGTAAATATTATTAAATTTGTCTTATTGGGAATTGCAAAAAAAGTTTTTCATTTATGTTATTGTTTATTCATTTATGTTATTGTTTATTCATAAAAATAAGTTTGATAAATAATCTTTAATCTTGGATTAAGATAAATAACACAACCAAATAATAATAAATTACAAGTAATAACTGTTTCTAAATTAAGAACAAAAATAGTGATAAAGGAAGTTATTTCATTAGCAAAAAAGATATTATAATATGGATTATCTTTTAGAATATATTTAATACTTGGCAAATAACATAAATAACCATTTATAGCATAAAGACAAGCATGAATTAACATAATTATAATTAAAATACTTAATAAACGTATAATATTTTTTTTATTAATATTAAAATGACTTAAATCTTTACAATATAATAATCCTGTAAAAGACCAAGATAAAAGAGGTATTAAAGTTTTTAAAAGATAATTCAGTATAAAAAAAGCTACTTTATTAATATTTATTTTTTCAAGCAAAAAAATATCATAATCAGCTAAAATCCAAAAATGTCCCAAAGTAGTTACAAATTCACAAAACAGATAAATAAAAAGCATTAAATAAGCTTTCTTAAATCCAAAGAAAAACCCTAAATAAAATAAAGGTACTAAGGCCAGATTAAAATAAGCTTTATAAGTTAAAGGAGACCTAAAATAATCATATAGCCCCATTTGTTTAGAAAAATGAAATAATATAAGAGCTAAAGCAAGTATATGAGCTGCTAGAATATATTTATGCAAAGTCTTTTTAGTCTTTTGAGTGATGGAAAAATACAAAATATTGCTCCTTTTAGTTTTCTAATATACTTGATAAATTATTTTTAAGGAATTATTATATCACTTTTATCACCTCAATTATAACATATATCAAAATACAATAACATAATGTTAATATAAATAATTTATTCAATTTATCCAACAAAGATAAATAATTTCAATTAGGATAAAAATAAATAATGGATATAAAATATCCATTATTTATTTATAATTATTATTTAATTTTTGTGTTAATTCATCTAATCCGCCATACACTTCTTTAAAGACTTCATCTAAATCGTTTTGTTGTAATGTTTGGTTGGTTTCTAAAAACTTTCTTTTAGAAGCTTCTACAAAATAAGCAATTAATTTATCACATTGAGCTTCTTCCATTAATTGATTAATTTTAGGATTTAAGGTTTGGTTGAAATAATGCATTGCTTGTGTTGAATAAAGAACTTGTGTATTTCTTTTATTATAAACCTTAGCTAATTCTTGTAATTCATTACAACGTTCTTCTGGTGTATTAAGGATTTTCATACCATAAACTTGATAAAAAGCTGCTCTTAAATCAACTACTCTAACTTCTTTTTCTAAGTCCTTTTGTAATTGTTTAACTTTTGCTTTAAAAGGTTTTTTTTCTTGGTCCAATTGTGCCAGTTTTTGTACTAATTTTGTTATGTCTTCTTCTAATTTTAATGGGTCTTCTTTTTGTAATAGTTCTTCTTTTTCTTTTTGTTTATCTTTTATTTGTTGTTTTAGTTTTTCAGCCTCTGGATTTGGTTGTTGAGGTTGTTGTTCACTGTTTGGAGGAGTTGGCGTTACATCTTGTGGCGGAGTTGAAGAAGCATTTGATTCAGATGTTTGTAGAGTTGATGAGGTAGGAGGTTGTAAGGGTTTTGGTTGGGATTGTTTCTCGTTTAATTTGTTTAATTCTTCTTGCAAAAACTCTATTTCAAAATTCAATTTAGCTATTTTTTTCTTCTAATATAATTTGTTGGGCTTTCTTTTCGGCTGTTTCTTTTTCTATTTTTGTCTCTTGTTGTTTGATTTGTGCCATTTGGCTTTCATTTTCAACTATTTGTTCTAATTTAATTTTTCTATTATGCAATTGTGTTTTTAATTCTTGAATGTCTTTTTGGAGTTGGTCTTTTTCTTCTTGTGATAAAGATAAAGTATTTGCTTCTAATTGTAATTTTTTAGTTTTATCATCAATTTCTTTTTGTTTTGCACGACTTTCAGCACTTAAACGATTATTCATATTAATAACAGATGATTCAATCATATTTTCTAAACGTCTATTAGAACGCGATTCTGCATCAAACTTATCAAGAAAAGGATTAACAGTTTTTAAAAGATATTCTAATGCTTCTTCGTGAAAAGGATTTTTTCTTAAAACATTAATCATTAAATCTAAGTATTTAGCTCTGGCTGTTGCATCACCAACTTTAATTTCAATATGATAAGTAAAACGTGATTTAATAGCTTCATCTATTTTATCAAAATAGTTAGTTGCTCCAATAATTAAAATAGGTTTTTTAGGATCATTTTTTGTTGAGGTTAATTCAGTTTTAAATTGGTTTACAACGTTAGGTAGATCTGAAGATGAATTTGCAGTTTTATTTAGATATTTAAAAGCTTCTTCACATTCATCAATAAAGATAATAGAAGCTTTTACTCCTTCTTTTTTATTATGTAATCTTACATCTTCAAATAACTTTTTAACAAACCTAGGACCATCTCCTACAAGAGTTTGATAAACAAATTCAGCAGCATTAGTTTCATAAAAACCAACTTGTCTACCAGCTTCTTTAGCAAGTGCTCTAGTAAAGAATGTTTTACCTGTTCCGGGAACCCCATAAAATAAGACTCCTTGAGGTGGTTTAACTTTCCCAACAACTACATAAGATAAAGGATCACTTAAATAATTAAGAAAACCTTGTAATTGGTCTATAACACTTTCCATCCCAATAGTTTTTTTAAAACTAGGTAATCCTTCAAATTCATCTAAAGGCATAGGAAAATATCTAGTACCTTCAGGAAATTTATCTATGTGTTGTAATTGTTTTTTAGATGGATCATTTTTATTAGCTAATGCATTTATAAGGTCATTTAGAGTATGTAGATTATTTCCATGAATTATATCTTCCATCATTTGTTGTAATTCTTGAATAGTCATAAGATTTTCATCAGTTTGAGTATTATTATTTTCATCAGTTTGATTATTATTTGTTTGGTTTTCTTTTAATTATTTAACTTCTGTTGATAAACTTTCAACATCTGTTTTTGTTGTAGTAATTATTTCATTTGTTTTTTGAAAGTTTTTATCCATTGTATCATTTGTCATATAAGAAAAAACAACAGAACCACCTAATGCTGTAATACATATCAAAATAATAATTACAAAGAAAAACGTATTACTTTTAGATTCATTATTAGAAACTAGATTTAATGTTTCATCATATTCAAATTCATTTTCTTTTACTACTTTAAGTTTATTTTTATCATCTTTTGTTTTTTTAATTTGAACGTTAGTTGCTTTTTCATTAACTTCAACTTCTTTTAATGCTTTATCCTTTTTAGGTTCATTTTTTTATATGCCATGTTATAATTAACCTTTATTTTCATTATTATATTATATATTAATTATTAATGTTATTGATTTGGTTGTTGATTATTTTGAGTTTGTGAATTTGGTTGTTGATTATTTTGAGTTTCTTGTTGAATTACAATTTGCATATTTGCATTAGGAACTTGATAGATTGTAGGAGTATAATTTATTTGATAAGGTGAAGAATTTTGATTATAGTTATAATTATATTGACCTTTATTTTCTTGTTGCCATGCTCTATTAAATGCTGGGTCTCTAAGTTGATTATTTAAATTATGATACATATTTTGTCCTGTTTGATGTATTTCATTTGTTTGGCTAGGTTGATGATGATGCTCCCATGATTCATGAGCTCTTTGCATATAATCTAATCCTTTTAAATGAGTATCAGGTAATATATCTATCATAAAAGAACTATGATTAATAGAATATGTTTGTTCTTCTAAAAAATTATATATTGGTTTTTCAAAAAATAAAAAGATTGTTTTTCTTTGTTGTGATGATGCATTATCATTTTGTTTTTTAATTCTTGTTGAATTTCTCCTAAACAATCTTGAGGCGAAAGCCAAGCTCCAAATCCTGTTTTAAGTTGCTCGCATGGTTTTAATTTATCTTTTTCATCTTGACAAGAATTAGATTGACATGTAGTACAATTCTTACATGCTTGTTCTTGTTTTTTTTCATCTAGACAAAAAGGAGCAACAAAAGGACGAAATCTTAAAATAACACTCATATTATTATTAACTTGATTATCATTATTAACTAAA
This sequence comes from Onion yellows phytoplasma OY-M, assembly GCA_000009845.1. Taxonomy (GTDB): domain Bacteria; phylum Bacillota_I; class Bacilli_A; order Acholeplasmatales; family Acholeplasmataceae; genus Phytoplasma; species Phytoplasma asteris. Next base: position 137,677 of record AP006628.2, on the reverse strand, counting down.
TCATAATAAGCATAATCAACTTCTTTTAATTCATTTTCCTTTTGTTTTGTTTTAAATGATAAAGTTAAATTAGAATCTATTGTAGGCAGTGTTGCTTTATATGTCATATTTTCTAAATACTTTTCTAACTCTTTTATACTATCATAATAAAGACTTCCAGAATACCATTTTATTTTTTTATTAGAAAGATTAAAAGTAAAATAAGGTGCATTAATACCAGTAGTAAATTTTTTAATAATGTTATTAATTTTATCTTTAATTTGTTTTTTTTGGTATTCTAAATATTCTTGTAATGTTTGTTGCATTAATTCAAGTATTTTTTGTCCTAATATTAGTTTTATTTCTTCTTTAATGGATCCTTTTAATTCATTTAATTTTGTTCTTATTTATTTTATCTTGTCTTTTTTATTAGTGCCTGTTAAAGGTGGTAATTCAGTAGTTGTTTTTTTCTTTAATGCAGCTAAATTATCTCTTGTTTTAGGAGTTTTATTAGGTTCTGATAATGTAATGTTATTTAATGCGTTTTCAAATTCTTGTAGTTTTTTCTCCAAATCATCTAATATATTTTTTTCTTGTTGTGTTAAATTTAGATATGTAGGATTAGTTGTTTTGAATTCTTCTAATCTTTGGTTTTGTTCTGGTGAAAAAAAATTTGCTTGAATGTTGGGAGCAGATAAATTAGATACTAAAGAATTTCTTAATAATTCTATTATTTTCTTTCTTTCATGAAATATGTTTTTGAGCCTGTTGCACCTGTAAATTCTTCTATTAGATCTTTTATGTATTGTGCTTTTTCTTGTGGGGTCTTTGCTTCCATCATTTGTCTTCTTTCCTCTGTGTCATATACTGGCAAAGAAAGCAACAAATCTTTTATAGCTTTTTGTTTAGGTTTAAAAATGTTGTTTATAAAATAATTAGATTCATTAAATTGTGCTTCTATTTTGTTTTGGTCTTCTGGTGATAAACGAGATATAATATCATTTTTTATTTCATACAAATCATCTATTGACACATTTAATTTATCATCATTTGATTCTGTGGAGGATTGTTCTTGGTTTGATTCTTCTATTTCTAAAGCATCTAATCTTTTTTTTATTTCTAATATATTTGCATTAAGCATCCTTAAAAAAGAATCTTTCAATAAAAAAGGTTTAATATCTAAATTAGGATATGTTTTTTTATATTTTTTAATCTAGTTCTTGAGTTAGATAATAAGGTTGAGATGCAATAATATTATCAGAATTAACTAAATCAAAATGAATATCTAATTTAAAAGGATTTGATGGATGAATAGTTAATTTATTAAATGAATTAATTTCTTTAATGGAATCTTTGTCATCAGCATTAACTGAATCAAAATCAAAACTAGCAACAATAATATATTGTTCTTTATCATTAGTTTTTTCTAAGGGAAGTAAATTTTTATTTTGAATATGTGATAAAGGTAATATAGTATTGTAAATATCTCCAGCTTTATATTTTATTTCGTTGTTGTTTAAACTATTTCTATCTTTTCTAATAACACTGGTTTTTTTAATAAATTAGGTGTAATTTTTTGTATTTGTGATAGCGGTGGGAAATCATTTATATAATAAATTTGATTTTCAGCTTCAATACAAAGTCCAGTGTTGTTATTAGATGAGGGTATTTTATTATAAAATATTTTTTTAATATCTTCAACTTTTTTAATTAGATTAGTAGAATTATTATTTTTAACATCAATTGGAAAATAATGATATTTAATATATTTTTGAGCAAACTCAGTTACAAAATTAGGTTTGGTAAAAAAAATAATCCCAATGATCTTTTTCTTGTTGTAATTCTTTTTTTGCATCAACTAATTTTAAATCAATTCTTCCGTTTTTTTTTGAACTTCCCAATAATCCTTTGTTTTTTGATCATTACTTAAAAGTTTTTCTACGTCTGTTTGGGCTTTTAGAAATGCTTCATAGGCTTCTTGTTTAATAGCAATATTAGCATCACAACAAAGATATAAATCTTGTTCATCTAGACAACTTTTTTGAGGAATAGTTACTAATAGAGCATAACCTCTTTTATATGTTGATGCTGCATTAGGTTCTTGTCCTATTGTTTTAGCATCTCCTTGAAAATAAAACAAATTCTTATTATCTGATGCTAAAGGTTTAATTTGTACTTCTAATTTAGTTTTATTATCTGTTTGTATTTTATATCCTATATTAGAATTACCATTTATACCTAGTTGTCTTGGTTGAATTACTCCTAAATAATTAGGGTCACTATCATTAGCTAAAAGAATATTAAAATTACAATGACTCAACAAGATAATAAAAAAAACAATATATAAAATATATACTGTTTTTTTTACGTGTTTTAAAAAGGTAGTAAGAATTGATATTTTTTTATATTTAGACATATTAACAATTACCACTTTTAATTTATGAATAACTTGATGTATTATTTGTGTAATAATATTAACTAAGTAATAAGTAATTAAGGATTATATATTAGGATGTAGGATTAGATCTTGAATTGTTTCCTTGTCCTTGTGCTTGAGTTTGTGTTACTGCTTGTGTTTGTCTCATACCAGCACCAGCAAAATTAGTTTGTCCTTTATTACTTACTTTAAGAGCTCTAGGTTTCAATGGTACTTTTGCACTTTGTACTACTGTACCTGTATTTGATGATTCTGTATTTCCATCTTTATCTACTAATTTATAATAAACTATTAAAGCAAGATTACCTTGGCTATAAAGGTCTTTACTTGCATTTAGATTTGATAATTCTAATAATTTTGCTAATAATGTTTTTGTTTTTTTAGTGGTTGTGCCATTAACTGTTTCTGTTTCTTCTAATGTATTTTCTAAAGAATATACTTGTTGTAAATTAAATGTAAATTTATATGGTTCTTTATGAACAGTTCCATTAGAATTTAGAACTGAAGGATTATTATGTAGATCTTTATATTTTAATGTACCATCTTTATATTTGTCATCTACACCTTTTTCGGTGTACTCTTTGTAGGCTTGGTTTGATTTTTGTAATTCTTCTAAAGTTTTAGTATATGATTTTTTACCAGTATCGTTTTGCATTACAGGTGGTAATTTAAAGGTGTGTTCGTATGTTCTATTATTTTTAGCAGTTACACCTTGATCTGAAGTATTTACAGTGCTTTCTACGCCTTTCACTTCATTACCCCAAACATCTTGCCCTTTGTAAAGGTATCTTGCAGGGTTTGCACTGTTTTTTTTATGGGTTTCATTATTTCCAGTTCCAGTTGTTACAGGTTTTAATGTAAGTGATTTAAGTAATGTTATGTTTTGTCCTTCAGTTGTATTATTATCACTGTCAAATGTAAATTGTTTTACATTACCATTACTGTCTTTTACTTAATTACCATTTGTATCTACTGCTTTGTATAATAATTTACCATTATTGTCTTTTTGATGCTTTAATGTAGGTGTTCCATCATATTCAATTCCTACTCTAAATACAGATTCTTGTACATCCTTACCGTCTTTTTTAACTACAACATAAAAATCTTTATTTGTTTCTCCTTCTTCTGTTAGTGTATATACTAATAAAACATCACCAGGTTTAACTTCATTAAAGTCTACATTTGTTGCAGAGTCATAATTTGAGGCTTGTGTATATACACTTGGATCTGGATTTTTTCCTGCATTATATCTATCAGTAGTCAATAAAACTAATTTATAACCTACATGCACTAAGTTATAATCTTTAAATAATGCTTTATTATTTACATCATCATTGCAATACTTTGCAACTAATCCTACTTCTTGTTTAATTTGTTTTGTATCTGTTACTAAATGTTTAGTTTCTAAATCAACTAATTTTTTATCATCATTATCATCAGTAAATTTAGAATATAGATAACCTAATAATGAATGATTAGCTTTCCCAACTTTTGTTCCTAATGGTTTAGTTTTAAACACATAGTCTGTATTTAGGGCTCTTGTAGAAATAATCATCCCTACTATAAATACTGTAGCAACTAAGGCAGCACCTAAAATTACTAAGACTTTAGGAACCCCACATACTTTCTTATTTTTCTTATTCTTATTAACATTACGCATATATTTATTCTAATTCCCTTCCAATATTGTTTTTATTATGAAAACAAAATATAGAAAATTTTTTTATACAACATGTTATTTCCTTGAAGCAATATTTTAACTTAACTAAATAGTATTAAATAATAATTAGTGTCAATTAAAATATTTATAATTTATCAATTAATCAATTAGCTATTATTAAAGATTAGATAATAATTAATTTGATAATAAAAAAAGTTAGCCTTTAAAAATACCCAAAAAACAATTTTAATTAATAAATAATTAAAGATAATAATTTGATAATTTTTAAAAAACTAACTTAATAAGGATAAAAAGGGCATTCCTATAATAAGGAACAATTTGTTCTTAAATTAAGGAATAATGATGTTCTTAAAATGAAGAACAATTAAGTAATACAAAAAAATGATACTAAAAGTAAATTATTGGTCCCTTTTTCAAATATTAAATGTTTTCAAACATGCAAAACAAAATAATTGAGGAATAACAAAATAATAATTTACTTAGCTTTATTATAACATTTTTTTAAGTAATGCAACAATTAAGATGCAAAAAAGGTCGAAAAAGTGAGAAAAAGCGCGGCGCAAAGGCAAAAAAGGGGTCAAAGGGGCAAAAAAAGCAAAAAAAAAAAAAAAGACTAGCAAAAACTAGTCTTTTATCTTTAAAAAATATTTAATTATAGATGCGATTTGCATTTTATTTTATTAGATGTTAAAATAAATGTGGTGTTGAAAAATACATCATCTACAAAAATAAAGAAAGGAGGGCGCCGTTATGATTGTTATCTCCTTTTTATTTAAAAAAATCCATATTATAATAACAATTATGATATTATAGTTTTTTTACTCAACTCTTATATGACAGTGTTGAGTTTTTTATATTATAAATTAAGATCTGATATACAAAAAGAGCTCGGATATGACGCCTAACTCTTTTTTTATTTTTTTCTACAAAAATAAAGTATGACACCGTTATGCCAATGAACCAACCCAAAGACAACTAACCAAAAGGTTAAAGTTCAATTATATTTTAACAAATTATAAGGGGTTTGTCAATATTCAGGGTTAATTATTTTTTGGGTTTTTGAGATTTATCATTGTTTTGCTGCTTTGGTTTTGGTGGATTTGGCTGAGAAAAACTATTTTTCGCTTGTTGGTTTTGAGTTTGATTTTTGTAATCCTTTTTGGGGTTTGAGGGTTTATCGTTGTTCTTCTTTTGCTTTTGTTGTTGTGTCCCTTTATTTGGGTTTGGTTTGTTTGGGTTGTTTGGTCTTCCTCGCTTTCCTTTACCCTGTGAAACATTCGCATTATTACTTGTACCTCTATTGACATCTAAAACTTGATTTTATTCTCCTTGTTTATTTGTCGTTAAATTTTCTTGAATGCCTTCATTACTTTGTATATTTCCTTCTTTATGGGATGAAACTGTTTTAATTCCTACATCTTTTTGCTTTTCATGTTTTTTACTTTCAGCTACAAAACTACTCAAATTATAACAAGCAATATATAATGTAAAATCATGCCCATTTACGTGTTTTATTGGTACAACCCAAGAATTAGGATTTGGTCCTTTACAATTATTAGGTTCTAATTTGTGTTTATCTTTAATCCATTTTTCAATAGTTTTTATTTGTCCTGCAAAATTAGAGTTTTTATTAAACAAAAAAATAGCACCTTCTTTATTTTGACCATTGATATAATTCATTAATTGATCACAGGCATGATCAATATTTTCCATCTCTTTATTAAGAACTTTATCAAACATTTTACATTCAGCAATATAGACAAAATCATCAAAATCAACTTTAATATCAACTTTACCTCCACAATTCATCGCTTCTTTATTGATTTTTATTTGCGCAGGATAAATTAATTGCAAATACATAATAATAAGTTCTACAATAAAATTTTCTTTTTCATTAACTGAATGTTCTTTAACAATTCATTTATTTTCTAACGAACTACCAAATAAATGAATATCTTTATTAATACGATTAAAACGTTCTTTTGCATCAATTGTTAAAATATTAGATTTATTTTCTTCAGTTAAAAATTTAGATCCACCAAAGGCTTTAACTCTCCTTTTATTGCTTCTAATTGTTCTTTGGATAAAACTATTTTGCCATCCTTAATTTCTTTAATTTGGCTTTCTGTTAAAGTAGTCAATTGAAATTGTTCCTTTACTTGTTCAGCAACTCTTTGAGCTAATTGATTTGTCTTATTATCTCTTTGCTCTTGTGTTTTAGGTGATTTTATGTCTTTGGATAAATTAGTTTCTTTAACATCTTTAAAACTCAAATATCCTAACTTACTTACAACAATTACAAAAACTAACAACGAAAATAGCATTGCAATTAAGGAACAAACAAAGACAATCAATAAATTTTTTTTCGCAAACATAAATATCTCCTTAATAAAAATATGAATAATACAAATGTTAATAATGCAAATGAAATAGGAAAAAAATAATTAGGAATGAAAATAATAAATAAAATAAATAACAACAAATATAATAAACCCTAAGCAAAAACAAAATATACTAAAAAAATAAAATATTCATTCTTTACTAGGGGCAAATTATTGGAGTGTTTCATCTAAATATATATTATATTTTAATTGTAGCAAAAAATATACCAAAAATCCAAGAAAAAACAAAGTGTTTATGTACAAACCAAATAAAGGCTTTAACTATTTTACTAAATTATCAAATAAATATACAAATATAATGGAGATGATGGACAAAAAAGATAATAACCGTGCGCAAAATAACATAAAAACAATCAAATCAAATAATGTTGCAATTAAAATAAATCCCTATCCTAAATATAAAATTATCCCAAACCAAACAACTAACAATAAATTTATTTTTAACAAAAAAAATCACCCAAATAAACCCTTATTGTGATATAATAACTTATATATTGTAATTAACAAAGGAGAAAAACAATGAGTAAATGTTATATCACTGGAAAAACCACCCTTTTTGGTAATCGTCGTAGCCACGCTATGAACGCAACTAAAAGAATTTGGAAAGCCAACTTACAAAACGTAAAAATTGTTGACGAAAACGGCAAGGTTCAAAAAGTAAAAATCTCTGCTAGGGCACTCAAAAAGCTCAAATTACAAAGAGCCTAAAAACTCTTTGCCTTCCTTTTCTTTCTTATTTTTTATATTTATATTTTATGATTTTTTCATAAAGATAAAGAAAGAAATAAAAAATCAAAAGTTCAAAAATCCCATCAAAAAGTTCAAATAATAAAAATCAAAAATTAAAAAGTAATAAATAATAAAACACAAACACATCGCATAACAAAATAAAAATAAATAAAATCAAAAAAATAATAAGGAGTCCTAAACACATGAAAGCAAATATTCACCCTCAATTTGAAACAGTGGAAGTTTCTTGTGCAACTTGTGGCAAACAACACCCAATTGGCACCACAGTTACTAGCATCAAAATAGAAACTTGTTCTAATTGCCACCCTTTTTACACTGGCGCCCAAACTTTTGTAGTTAAAGCAGGGCCAGTTGACAAATTTAACAAACGTTATGGTATTACCCAAGACCAAAAAGTTAAAACAGTTTCTTCAAATGCTGATAACCAAAAAGAAACCACCGAAGAATTGATTAAAAATAAATAATAAATACTTAAAAAAATAAAATAGAAAATCACCCTCCAAGTTCTTTTGGACCAACTATCACACCACAAAAACCAAAAAAATTAATTCAAATTATCTTATTTATAAAGGAGTTCAAAAGAATGACCCAAAAAGAACAAGGGCAAGGGTTTATTGAAGTTGTTTGTGGACCAATGTTTGCAGGCAAAACAGAAGCATTAATTCAACGCAGTAATCAAGCATTACAACTCAACAAAAAAATTTTATCCTTTAAACCGCAAATAGATGACCGTTATTCTGTTAAAGAAGAAATAGTTTCTCACAATCAAAACACTATTCCTGCTATTTTAATTGACAAAAGCAAAGACATTCTCCCGTTTATTACTCCCGAAATTAATGTTGTCATAATAGATGAAGCCCAATTTTTAGATAACGACATTGTCGCTATTGTAGATTATTTAGCTAACTGCAATATTGAAGTTATTATATCAGGTTTAGAACTTGATTTTTGCGGAAAACCATTCGGACCAATGCCTTATTTATTAGCAATTGCAGACACCGTTACTAAATTAACTTCAATTTGTGCTATCAGTGGCAAAAAAGCCAACCGCACTCAAAGATTAATTGACGGCAAACCTGCTCAAAGCAATGAACCTGTTGTTTTGGTAGGCGGAAAAGAATACCACGAACCTCGTTGTCGCAAACACCATTGTTTAGCAGATATTGACAAAACAAAAATTAACTGGCAAAACTTCACCAACCAATCTAAATAACTCCACTAAAATAATTCATCTCAATAATTCTTTTGGAATGTGGATTAATACTTAAAATATGGAAAATAACAACCAACAACATATTTTTTTTATGAAAGAAGCTTTAAAAGAAGCCCAAAAAGCCTACCTCAAAGAAGAAGTCCCCATCGGAGCTGTCGCTGTTTTAAACCAAAAAATAATTGCACGAGCTCACAATAACAGAAACACTAAAAAACTTTTTTTTGGACACGCTGAATTTTTAGCCCTCATGAAAGCAGGCAAAAAGATAAACAGCCGTTTTTTAAATGATGTATCTCTTTATGTCACTTTAGAACCTTGCTTAATGTGTACAGGAGCCATCATACAAGCAGGCATCAAAAACCTTTATTATGGCACAAGCATGGAAAAATCATATTCTTTTAATGATATGTCATCTATCCAAAATATGCCTTTTATGGATAAATTAAATATCCAATCAGGACTTTTAGCTCAAGAAAGCATGCAACTTTTACAAAAATTTTTTCAAGAACTAAGAATCAAAAAAAATAATTTACTATCCCGATAAAAACAACAAAAAAACAAAAAAAATAATTTCAGCAACCCAATAAAAACTCTTATCACAACCAAATTAGACCATCACAACCGATGGTCTTTTATTTTCAAAAAAACTAATTGGCCAATAATAAAATGTTGTTATTTTAAATATTGACACATCCTAAATAATACAACCTACATTAAAATTACAAATAAATACTAATAAAAAATACTATATTGAACCACATTTACCAAAAAATAAATAATAAAACAAACTAAAAACAACCTTTAATATTTATATCTATTATCTATTTTACTTTTATCTTAACTATATTTATCATCAAAGGCAACCAACCAATCAAACACAACAAAATAAAAAAATTAGAAATATTGCTAAAAGCCCAAAATATGAAACATTCCAATCAACTAAAAACAGCTCAAAAAATAATTACTATCTTAAAAACAAACGGATTCGAAGCCTTTATTGTGGGTGGAACTGTCAGAGATTATTTACTCAAAATAAATGCTAACGAAGACATCGACATCACTACTGCGGCCGCCCCCCAACAAATAAAACTCCTTTTATGCCCAGAAAAAACAACCCAAATAAAAATTAATTATGGTAGCTTTAAAATAACTTTTGAAAATTATCTTTTCGAAATTACTACTTACAGAAAAGAAGGCACTTACAAAGACTATCGCCACCCTAGTGAAATTTTTTTCACCAAAAACATCCATCAAGACCTTTTAAGACGTGATTTTACTATTAACACTCTTTTAATGGATGAAACTGGTAAAATATTTGATTTCACACCTGAAAAACAAGGAAAAAAAGATTTAAAGCAAGGTTTGATCCGCACCATCAAAGACCCTTTTATTAGATTCCAAGAAGACCCTTTAAGAATTTTAAGAGCTTTTTATTTTCAATCTAAACTAGGATTTTGCATAGAAAAAACTACCCAAAAAGCTATCATCCGCAAAAACCATTTATTAGCTAAAATTTCTTCTCAAAGAATCTATGAAAACATCGAAAAAATCATCACTCACAAAAACTGGCACCAAACTTTTAAAACTATGATAGAAACTAAAACCCATCTATTTTTACCCCAACTAAACCAAAGCATTCTTTGTTTAGCTTACCTACATGAAACTAAACTTAAATACATTCAAGCACACCACAAATTAAAAAGAAGAATTTTTTGGTCAATGTCGCTTTTACTCAACAACCAAATCCTTGCATCTTTTCCTTTTACCAAACAAAAGAAAAAAAGCTACCAAAACATTGCCTCTTTAAGTTTATATCTTTGGGAAAATATTACTTTTAATTTATTTAAACATGGATTAAAAAATTGTCTCCTAGCTAATCAAATTAATTATCTTTTGCAAAAAGAACCTTATGCAGCAGCCAAAATACAATATATTTATCAATATTTACCAATAAAAACAATTACTGAACTTAATTTTAGTTGGCAAGAAGTCTTAAAACAATTGCCCCACAAACCCAAAGGAACATGGATTAAACATACACAAAAACAACTAATTACCAAAGTACTTAATAGAGAAATACCCAACATTAAAGAACAATTAATTAATTTTGTACTTAGCCAAAATCAAATCCTAGATAAATAATAAATAAATAAAATAATGAATAAAAATAAAATGAACTAAATTATGTAATAACAAAATTATAAACATCAATTTATTTTTGTTTATAAATGTAATAATGCAAACTTACTATTTCCATTTACAAACACTTCCATCAACATATTTTTATCAATCCCAATCTAGACCAATAGGAAAAAAACGCATGAAAAAAAACCAAACCAACAACTTACCCAAATATCAAAAAGGACAAATCAACTTTTTTACAGGCAAAGTAACAAGCATCAATCAAGGACTTCATTTTTATAATATCACCTTGCAATTACAAGACAAAAGCGAAATCAACATCAAATTAGAACCTCAAACCAAACCACCCTATCCAAGAACAAATATATCATTTTAAAACTATTTGTCTTCTCAAAAATGAAGAACTTATTTTGATGAATCAAACATACAATTTAGCTTATAATGTATTAGATATGCAAACTTTGTATGAAACTTATTTAGCCTTTTATGAATGTGCTCCTATTTCTTTTGCAATAGTAAAAGACGAATTAGAAAACTATTTACATAAAATAAAAAACAAAGTCTTAAAACAAATTACTTACAATTTATATTGCAAAAACAAAAATAAATTTTTAATTTCCAAAGCAGCGTTAAAAATTCATCATAATTATTATGGCGGACTTGGTTATCATACTTTAACTATGTTAAAAATGGCAGAATCTCTTTTAAAAATTTATCCTTTTCTCAATAATGATTTACTATTTGCAGGTACTATTTTACATGACATGGAAAAAATTAAAGAACTAGATTTAGAACAAAAAAACTATACTCCCAAAGGTTTGCTATTAGGTCATTTAGTCATAAGTGCTTGTGAAGTAGAAAAAGAAGCCCAATTATTGGGTTTTCAAGATAAAGAAGAAGTATTATTATTAAAACATATGTTAATTTCTCATCATGGACTTTTAGAACATGGAGCTGCCAAAAGACCACAAATAGGAGAAGCTCTTTTACTTTGGTATTTAGATAATATTGATTGCAAATTAACATCTTTACAAGAATTTTTACAAAAAACCACCACCCAAACATTTACAGAACCCATCCCTGTTTTAGAAAGAAAAGGGTTTTATAAATCATTAGATTTAGATCAAAATAATGATGATGAATAATTTTGTTTTCTTAATTACAAAAAATATTGAGTTTGAAAATGCATTTCATAATAAAAAAAGACCGTTTTTAAACGGTCTTTTTTGTTGTAATAATCATTATTTATTATCTATTTTATTTTTGTTATAATATGCAATATTAAAAGTTTTGTAATAAATTATCCAAGTAAGAATTCTTGCAAAATTTGCCAAGGCAACAAAACACAATTAATTTTACCTGGCAATTGATAAACTATATCAAATGATTTTAGATCAGAATTAAACAAAGTGCTGTCATAAGTTTGATTTTGTACCATAGCCATAAAATGATTAATTTTATTTAAGGCTTGTGTTTTGGTTAAATGTTGCAAATAAACTGACATAACACTGGCAGAAGCAACACAAATAGAACAAACATTAGCTTCATATTTAATATCTATAATTTTATTGTTATCACACTTTAATTGAATAATAACTTTATCACCACAATAAGAAGTTTGCTTTTCAAACGGAATATAGCCTGGAAGTCGAACATCGGTTTGATTTTGTGGATTGTGATAATGTTTCATAATTATTTCGTGTTTTTTAGAATCAAACATTTTATTTCTTTCTGGCACTTATAATACAAAATATGTGAATAATTTGATTATAACCATTTTTGTTGAATTTGTTCTCTTAACTCATTCTGATCTTTTACCATAATATAATCCTGAGTTGTGCCACCATGTAAAAATTGTACTTTTCTATAATGAGTGTCATTTAAAACTTGTTAATGATTGTAACTTTGGGAGGTGTCTCGGTTCCTGTTTTAGCAGCTAAAATAACAGCATAAGATAAAAAAACATCTTCTTGAGGTTCAATATTTTCTTCTTTGCCTAAACCAATAGAACCGACTCTTACAAAATTACTATCTCTCATCATACCAGGACAATTAATTGTAAGATCATATTTTTGAGTATCTTGAAATTTTTGAGGAATTTCTAAAAGATGCGAAGTTTTAATAAATTCAAAATCATAAATGTTTTTTACATCCTTTAAGGATAGATTAAAACCTTTTTCTTGGATGGTCTGTTCTCTTACTTCAACGATTCCTATTTTTTTGAGCAAAATCACAAGGAGCTATGTGCAATTCATTAAAAGGGGCGTACAAAAAACGTAAATGTTTGTGTTTTTTAACATCTTCCAAAGTTTTGAGTCCTAAAGTATTTGCTTTGTGGACGTATAATCCATATTTAGGATGAAATAAGGGGCTTACCATTGTTAAAGGCAAAGTTCCTTCTTTGGTTTTATAAATTTGATTATATCCTTGCATAGTATGAAAATTATTACCAATATTAGCATCAATCAAACCTTGTTTTAAGGCGTCATTACCTGACAATTGATATTGGGCTTGAACTTCTTGTTCACTTAAAATCTCTAATTTAGCGTTGTATTGTAAAAAATCATCTTTAATTTCAACAAGAGCATCAAGTACTCTTTGAAAAGGGCTTGCAATTTTAATTATTTGTTCCATTGTTAATTCCTTTTTTGTTTTTGCTTTATAATGTTGTTTTTAATTTGGGGATGGTATTGTTTGTAGAATTGAAAAAATGGCAATATTAATAAACTAAAATATTTTTACTATCTATTTTAAATTTTAATGTTGTAGCCATAATTCTTTGATATGTTTAGTAGTTTTTTCTGGGGCTTTAACCATAAAATAATCTTGTTGGGCGCCACCTTCTTGTAAATGAAATTCTTTTACTTGAGGATTATTTAAAATGGCTTTAAGAGTTTTTATCTGTTCGCTATCTTTATGACTTTTCAAACAAGAAAGTCCAATATCATAAGAGGCAATAAAATCATCTGTTGGTTCTTCGTTTCCTTCAATGGTAGCTCCAATGCGGACAAAATAAGGATAAGGATTCATAAAAGCAGGCCAGTTCGCCATAAGATCGTATTTTTGAGGATTTTGGGCAAATTTATCAGGAATCTGAGAAGCCTTAATAAATTCTAAATTGTAATGATTTTGCAGGTCTTCAAAAGAAATGCCAAACTTTTTTTCTTGTAATACTTTAGGATCAATTTTAATTAAACCTAATTTATTTAACAAAACCAAAGAACGAGGAGTATCGCAAGGACCAATATAAGAAAAAGCCACAGCTAAAAGAACTTTTAAATTAGAATGTTTTTTAACATCTTCTAAGTCTTTCAAAACAGGATTGCGATTTTTATTAATATAAAGGCCATATTTAGAATAATAAAAGGCTTGAACATATTCAAACATTTCTTTATTGTTAGTTTTTAAAATTTCGTTGTGATAATTAAGAACGTGAATATTAAAATATATTAGACCATCAGCTTTGCCAGAAGAAATTAAATCTGTTCCTTCTGTATAATAATTTACCTTAGTAACTTGGAGGTCAATACCGTCTTTTTTGACTAAATCACGAGCTTTATTGAGGGTATTTACAACTGATTGCAATTTAAGGATTTGAATGCAACGAAGATATTAGAAATATTTTAATGGGTAGTATAAATAAAAAATAAATTCATAATATTTTTAGTAATGGTTAAAGTGTTGCAAAACAATTAATTTAAATTTTTCATAAATTAAAATAGATAGATTGCAGTAAATAAAATTGGCATTATCTAACTAAATTATACAATAAAAGTAGTCAAATAAAATAATATTTTTAGTAATTTTTAGTTGGTAATTAATTTTGGTTGGTGTTTGATTGCTTGAAAAAATTATTATATATAAATAACTTGGTGAATGCATGAAATGATAGCAATTTAGTCGATAAAAATAAAAAAGACCAACTTAAAGTTGATCTTAAATATTATATTCAAATTTGATTGTCTTAATGCTTAATAAATGAAATGGTTCAAAAAATTATGCTTTGGGAACAGTTAAAATAATAGTTAAAGGATTTTGTTTTAAGACTTTTTTTAATTGTTTTTTGATTGAAACATGATTTAAGAAAAAAGGATAAAAAAAAGCTAAAGCAAAAAATAAAACTATATTTACCAAAAATAAATAAAGAGGCACAAATTCTTTTAAAGATGAGTAAAGGGTGGTCAAATACTTTAATTTGCCTTGCAAAGAAGCTGATATTACCATGAATAAAACAAATATCAAAAAGAATAAAGGAATTCCCAAAAATTGAATAATAACTATTTTTATATTTAAATGATGAAATATTTTGTGAATATCTCGATCAGAAACCCCTAAAGATTTTAGAATGCCAATATCTTTGTTTTTTAAGGTGATAATATTTCTCATATGAATAATCATTTGATAAAAAGATATACCTAAAAAATATATGTGAAATAATAAAGGTGTTAATAACAACCAAAATGTCTTGTTTTTTGATTGGCTTTCTGGTGTGACATAACCTAAATTACAAAGCCAAAGAAACATATTGAAAAATATTAAAAAAGAAAGAGTTAAGAATAAAGCAACATTACTAGATGTAGAAATGATTTTAAAAGCTAATTTCTTATTATTTTTTAAAATATTTTGAGTTACTAAAAGAGCTGTTTGTTTGGAAATATGAGTTTGTACTAAAGGCAAATGCATTGCTTGATGTTGAGAACTATAATTTTCATTTGCCAAAGTGGGTGCAAAATCTAGTTCCATAGCATTATTTTTTTGTTTTAATAAATTAGCAACTTCTTCTTGGGTATAAGTTTTATTTTGTAATATTTGGGGTTTATCAGTGGAAGCTTTAGTTGCTTTTTGAGTAAGGTCTTTTGCAATTTGACCATCAGCAAATTCAATAATGCGGTCTGCATATTTATAAGCACTTTGGGTATCATGAGAAACTATAACAACTAAGGTATCTTTTGATATTTGTTTTAAACATTCAAAGATTTTTTGTCCTGTTTTTTCATCTAAATTACCAGTAGGTTCGTCTGCCAAAATCATTTTAGGATTTTTAATTAAAGCACGAGCAATACTTACTCTTTGTTTTTGTCCTCCTGAAAGTTGATTAGGATAGCGAGTTTCTAGACCATCCAATTCTACTTGTTTTAATATTTGTTGCATTTTCCAATTATCTACTTGTTTTGATTGTAGTGCACAAGCCATTTGAATATTTTCAAAAACTGTTAAATTATCTAATAAATTATATTCTTGGAAAACAAATCCTAAAAAATAATTGCGATAAGCATCTAGTTCGAATGAAGCAAATTCATTAATGTTTCGTCCTAAAACTGTAATATTTCCCTTAGTGGGTTTGTCAAGCCCTCCTATGAGATTCAATAAAGTAGACTTACCAGAACCTGATTTACCAATAATAAAAACTAATCCTTTTTGAGGAAATTGAAAAGAAACATTTTCAAGGACTTCTGTATTTTGAAATTTTTTAAATAAATGGTTAATTTTTAACATAAAAATTAATCTCCTTTTTATTTCGTGTGAAATTGAAATAAAAACACTAATAATGTAATATTTAAGAAATAATAATAGAAAATGATGTAAAATAAATTATTGTTTTTGCTTATTTATTATTTAAGAATAAAAAAGTTTATTTTTTTTTATTTAAGGTAACTTTTTTACTTATTTGTGGTTTTTTAATTTGATTTTTTTTAATTTTTTTAATTATAAACCAGTAAAGAAATGTAATAACTAAAGCAGTAAAAGCAACAGCAGCGGTAATAACTTGAAATATGTGGCCTTTAACTGCATCTGTAGCTTTTTGAGGAACATCTTTTTTAGCTTGTTCTACTTTATTTTGAAGTTTTTCCTCAGCTTTATTGGCTATATATTGAGCTAATCTGTTTGTTAAATTAGAAGCTATTGTTTTAACATCATTACTTTTTTCTCCTAAACACCAACCAAGCAATTTAGTTGCAAATTTATGATTATTTAGAAAATTTTTAATAGCAGGTATTTCTTCTTGTGAATTTAAATCAGAAGGTGTAGGAGTGACATCAGCATTAGCAGAAGGCCAAAAATTATTAATTTTATCTTTAATAGATGCCCAAATAATTTTATATTCTTGTACATCATTTATATTTTGTAATTTATTCAAATCTTCTTTTACTTGTTGAACTTTTTGTAAATTATCCAACGTAGTTTTATAAGATTCTTTTAAGAGTTGAGGAGTTTGATTATCCACAAAAGGAAAAAAACTTATAAAAGATTGCCACCAAGTTGGAGAAGGTTTTAATAAATTGGAAGCTTCTTGAAACTTATTTTCTTTTAAATTGTTTGCTACTTCTTTATATTGTTGTTCCGCTTTTTTATATGCTTCATCATATTCTAACATATTTTTTAATGTTTCGTCTTGTTGGGTTAATTCTTTAATTTGTTCTTTTGTTTCTTCAATGACAGTTATTTCTTCTTGTATTTGGTTTAATAATTGTGCGTCAATATTTTCAGGGTCTTTGGTTCCTGGCAATGTATTATAAATAGCTGTTCCAACTTCTTTGACTTTATTCCACAACCAAGAACCACACGCTTCTTTTTGTTGTTCTTGATTTTCTTCTTTTGGTTCATTTAATTGATTATCTTTTGCATCATTTTGATCTTTATTATTCCCCTTATTTGCACTTTCTTCTTTCTGTGCATAAACAACATTATTATTAAAATAAGGATTTTTCTTCTTAAAAAAACTAAAACTACAAACATTAAAAACTATAAAAATAAAAAAATTAACTAAATTTAATATTAATGCTAAACATAATATTTTTTACCTATAAATTTCATCGTTTTACTCCTTAGTTTTATAGGACATTTAAGTATTACATTAAATGTTATAATAAGATATTTTATTGTCATTATAATTTATTTTAGTTTTTTCTAAGTTAAACAAATAAATTAATTTTTTTGATAATTATGGTTTTGCGGTGCAAAGTTAAAAATAATTCATGATGTTTTTGGTGATAATAAAGTGTTGATATAAAACAGGAAAGTGTTGTTCCTAATTTCTATATACTTATAAATGCTACCTTATTTATTATAACTTAATTTTATAAAACAAAAGCAAATTTGTGATGTTGGTAAGCTAAAAAATACCTTAGCAAAGGGTTGATTTTTTTTATTTAAGTGTTTTAAAATTCTTTCAATATGATAAAATTCATTATAAATATGATAAAACCCACTTTATTGAATTTGTTTGTTGGGTGTAGGTTTTTATATCCAAAGAGCAATTTTTTCTTCTAAAATATAGTTTCCTGAATCATTTAGTATTACTTGATTTTGCTTTATTTGAATATAGCCTTTTTTTAAAGCATTATTAAGACATTTATTATAACGAGATAAAGACCATTTTAGATCTTTATAAATCTCTTGAAAATGGTTTTTTTGTAATTGATCTTGATGATTTTTGAGATGCATTAGTAAAGAAATAATCATAAATTCTTTTTTTTGCAAATTATTTTTAATCATTTTGGCAACAATTCCAGTTTTAGGGGCTAAGAAGAAAAAGAGCAAAAAGTTCACTAAATTCATAAAAGCAATTAATCCTGATACTGGTAAATTAAGTCCAATTGCCAAATAATAACCAAAACTAGAATTCACAAATGCAAGCCATAAAGAAAGCAAAAAGCTATTATATAGATTCTTAGTAACTAAAAGAGATGTAGCAGCAGGTCCAATCATACAAGAAATTACCATAATAGAACCAACTACATCAAAAGAAATAACAGCTGTCATAGAAACTAAAAACATCAATAAATAATTAATTAAAGTAGTGGAAAAGCCGAGGATTACAGCAAGAGTAGGGTCGAAAATATAGATTTTTAATTCTTTATAAAAGAAAAGCACAAACAAAAAATTAAGACATAAAAGAGGAATAATTTTTTTGAGTTGTTTAATGTGGGTAAGTTCAATATTGCCTAAAAAAACAGCATCAGTATCTAAATGTTCGTGTCTTGTATAAAGGCTTATCAAAATAATTGCTACCGAAAAGAAAAAAGTAAACACAATCCCAATAGAAGCATCTTTGGTAACTTTAGAATGTTTGCCTAAAAGTTCTACCACATAAGCTGTAAGCACACCTACTAAAGCAGCCCCCATAATTAAAAGAGGGGAATTAAGATTTTTAACTACTAAAAAAGCTACAACTATTCCTAATAAAACACTATGACTCATAGCATCAACTACCATAGAAGACTTTTTCAATACTAAAAAAACTCCTAAACTAGCCAAAGTCAAAGAACAAAATAAAATAACTAAAAAAACATCTAGTTCAAAGCCACCAACAACATTATTTATAAAACTTATCATTAAAACAATACCATCAATTAAATTTTCAACTAATTTAATTCCTTTAGGTGTTAATTGGGCTTTTTGATTTTGTAACATTAAATATTTTTCCTTCCATAAAAAACTTTCTATTTGAATTATTGGCAAACTCAAAGTATGAGTTTCTTCTTGTTCGCAATAAAGATGAATAAGTTGACGAAATTTTTTAATCTTTTTTTGATATTTAATTTTTTGCACATATCTACTAATAACTCCATATTTAGGAGAAAATAGCAAGGACAAAGCAATAAATAAAGTAGTAATAACAATAATAATTGGTCCTGTTGGCATATCTTGTACACTATTGCTTATAAAAACTCCAATTAAACTAGAAAAGAAAGTAACAATGGAAGCAACAATAACATTAGTAACAAATCTATCACTAAATTGACGAGCAATTACTCCTGGCATAATTAAAAAGGCACTTGTCAAAATAATACCAATAATTTTTAAACTAATAACCACTACTCCAATTAATAAGAAATTAAGAATAAAAGTCATAATTTTAGTGTTAAATCCTATACTTTGGGCAAACTTATCATCAAAAATATAAATTTTTAATTCTTTCCACAAGCCAACTACAACAACTAAAGTAATTAAAGCCATAATGCCAGTGGAAATCATATCTAGTTCAGTTACTAAAGCAATTTGCCCTAAGATAAATTTTTCCAAAGTAGCTATTTTGTTATCCTCACCAGTATTTTGAGCAATGGCAATCAAAACGTTGCCAAGACCAAAAAAAGAAGCAAGCACTAAAGATAAGACTGTATCTGATTTAATTTTGGAATATTTTTTAATAAGTTCAATCAAAAGCAAAGTAACAAACGAGGCAAAAATAGCACCCAGCCACAAAACCCAAATATCTGTACTACGAGCAAAAAGATAAACTAAGGCAATTCCTGGCAAAGCGGTATGAGAAAGAGCATCTCCAATTAAGGCTTGTTTTTTAAGGATAATAAAAACACCTAAAATACCTGATGTAAATCCTAAAAAACTAGCTGCTAAAAGCACTTTAACAACAGTATAATTAAATTCTAAAGCAAACATATTTCATCCTTTCTTATTTATTGGTTATTTTATTCTTTTTATTATATGATTATTTATTTTAATCATTTATATTTAATTTGATTATTTATTTTGGTTCTTTTTATTTAGTTGTTTTGGGGGTTTGCAAATTATGGATATCTTTTTTTAATTGTTTATTTTGAAAAGTTTTAGTTAAATTAGTTTGGTTAAAAACTTCATCCGTAGTACCACTTGCAATTTTTTGTACGTTTACCAAAACTACATGATCAAAATATTGAGTCACTGTTTCTAAATCATGGTGCACTACAATAATGGTTTTATTTTCTTTTTGCAAATCTTTTAAAACTTGGATAATTTTTTTTTCTGTTTGGATATCAACTCCTTGAAAAGGCTCGTCCATAAAATAAATATCTCCTTGTTGAGCTAAGGCGCGAGCTAAAAAAATTCTTTGTTGTTGTCCGCCTGAAAGTTCAGATATTTGACGGTCCTTAAGGTCTTGCATTCCTGTTTTTTCCAAAGATTGCATTACTATTTCTTTATCTTTAGCAGTTGGTTTTTTAAACCATCCTAAATGTCCGTAGCGGCCCATCAAAACAACATCAAACACAGTAGTTGGAAAATCCCAATCAACTGAATTTCTTTGTGGCACGTAGGAAATTTTTTTTCTTACTTGTCCATATTTTTGATTATAAAATAAAACTTCTCCAGAAACTTTGGGAATCAATTCTAAAATAGTTTTAATTAAAGTAGATTTTCCAGCACCATTAGGACCCAAAATAGCTGTCAAAGAGCTTTGATAAATATTTAAATCAATATCCCACAAAACTGGTTTTAGATGATAAGCTACAGTTAGATCTCTAATTTTAATGGCTATTTCTTTTTTCATTATAATCTCCTTATTTCTTTGTTATTGTTGTTATTGTTTTAATTCTTTTTCTATTGTATGAATGTTGTGTAATAAAGCTCCAATATAGGTGGAATGTTTGTATTTTGTTGGTTTGTAATTCCCGTCTTTATCTTTGTCGGCTTCAAATTCTATTGGCTCTTCACTTTCTGAACCCAAAGCATCAGCGTATAATTCTTCATCACTTTTTTTAATATTATGACCTTTAATTTTTACAGATTCTTTAAGAGAATCAAGCGTTCCTTCTGGAAAAGCACTTTCTACAAAAATAGCTTTTACTTGGTTTTCAACCAATTTATTAGCTAATTCTTCAATATCGCTGATACTGGCTTCTGTTTGGGTAGAAATTCCTTGAATTGGACTTAATTCAAAATCATATTTTCTAGCTAAATAAGAAAAAGCATCATGGGCAGTAACTAAAATAAATGTTTTGCCTTGAGAAGAAAATTGTCCTTTTAATTCGTTAAATTTCTTGCCTACATATGTATCTAATAATTTTAATTTTCGTGCATATGTGTCGCAATTATTTTTTAAATTAGCAATATCCCTTTGGCTAAAACGTAGGTCTTTTTTCAATACTGTTTTTAATTTGTATTTTAATTGTTTTAAAACTTTAATCCAAAGATCTATATCAAACCAAATATGAGGATCTGGTCCATGAGTATCTTCATCTCGCTTAATATTTTCTTCTTTAATGCGTTCCTCCTCTTTACCTTCTTGATTTATAACTTTGGTATGTGTTTCATCTAACTGCACTACGGTAAAGGAATTATTCGTTAAAAGCGGGAAGGCTTCTGCCATTTTAGCTTCCAAATGCAGTCCATTAATCACAACTAAATCAACTTCTTTAATTTTTTTGCGATCTGATAATTTGGTTTTGTAATTGTGCGGATCAATTCCTACTCCCATCAAAGAATCAACTTGAATACCTTCAATTTTTTGATATTCGTTTTGTTCTTCTTCTGCCACATCACCAACTAAATGCTTGACTAAATCTTTTAACATGGTAGTAGTCGTTACTATTTGTAAATCTTTTGAAGCAGTTTTGGCATTATTGGCTTTTGTCAAAGACAAAAAAGGAATAGACAAAATCAGTGTTGTTATTGTTGCCAAAAGAAAAATGATTGTTTTTTGTTTGTGTTTAATAAAAAAATCCATAATTATGGTCTCCTTTTGCCTTTCTGAATTAATTTAAAATGATCTAAAATGGAACTATTTTGTGAGGCAAAAAACGATGTTATAAAAAATATCTAATGATATGCAATTATAAATTAGTGGTTTTGGGATTTCTTTGTAAAATCCATCATTAAAAATTTCAATTTTGATACAGTTATGGCTATACATTTGTGATAAAGTAGCAAAAATATTTAATTATAATGAGGGCTAATTTGTTATTTGGGGGGGTTGGGTTGGGTTAATTTTAGTAATAAAATGTTTTTATTTTATATTTTAAAATAACTTTATTACTTATAATTTCATTTTTTAAAATGTGTTTCATATTTACATTATGAAAAAACTAAAACTTTAAAGATATTTATTATATCTTAATATAAATTAATGCAAAATATTATGCAAGTATTTTTGAAATGGTTTTGTAATACCTCGTATAAATGACCCTGAATAAATATAAAAAAGGGGGGTACAAAAACTAAATTAAGGTGTTAAGGGAAATGTTGCAAATATAATAATTTAGTGCCAAAGTTATTAAAAAAAGATACAAATATGGCTTTAGGGTGCAAAATTGATAAAACTTACAATAATTAACAAAATCTAAATTACAATTAACGCTAATTTGTTGTTGGTGGTGTTTGTTGCGAAAAATGATAAAATTATGGCTAAGAATTAAATAAAAGATGCTATTAACACAATAATAAACTTAGAAAATATGCTTATTATTTTCCAAAACATTGCAAACATATTATAAAAATAATTTAATTAATGATTAATATATTGGGGGATTATATAAATTATTATACAAATAAGATTTTATTTTATGAAAATCAATTGTAAAATAGAAATATATCCATTGTGTAAATTGTATATAATTAAAAATAAAGAATAAATATAGTTAATTTATTATCTTATTTGTTTTGCTAATGTGTGATTTGTGAAAAATTAACAAAATTAATAAAATTAGAAATAGAATAATTGTATAAAGTTAGTAGTTGCTTTTGAATATTTTAAATCTAAGATAAGTAAGAGTTTAGAGTTAAGACTCAAAATATTTAAATAATCATACTTATATTATAGTATAAAATTGTTAAAATTAAACATAAAAAAACAAAAAAATCACTTTTGGCACAATATTTTAATTCAAATTTTTTTATTTGGGGGGTAAAATAAAATTAAAGGATGCAAAGTTGTTGAAAAAGGCACAATAATAAAATGTGATAAATACAAATGTTGCACAAAAAATATAATTATACTGTAATATTTTAATGGGGTTATTTTTGAAACCCTTTAATATTTATAGAAAAGTAAAATATTTGTAATATGCAAATCCAAAGAAAAGCAATTATGCGTTTGTTTCCCAAATACTTTACTTTAATTTTATTCATGATTTTATTGGGCATACATTTTTGCAATCAAATTAGTATTTATGCTGGAAAACAACAACAACTAGAAAACATCCAAGAAAAGGAAAATGGAGGAGGGGTTGAAAAAAATGCAAATAACACAAAACAAAAACCCCAAATAATAAATAATCTGCCTTTAAAAAATTTAAAGAATCCCAAAAATTTCGAACAATTATTTCCCCTAGAAAAAAGAACAATCAATGATTTTAGTTATTATAAACAAAATAATCAATTAACCAAAGAAGATATTATAATTGCTTTAAATGGCATACTTAAAGAAATAAATAAAGAATCAAACATCCAAATACAAAGCGATGATTTTGAAATAGCAAGCGAACAATTAGAAGAAAAATATGAATCGGAAGAAATGCAATGGCAAGGCAGTTTTCAAATTGAAGATATATTGGGCAATAAAATAGAATTTAATTTTACTAAAAAAACGATAAACTTGGAGGACATTATTACAAATGCCCATTTAGGAACAATACAAATAACACCTAATATTACTGATGAACAAAGAAAGCAATTAATATGTGAAGCTATTTGGCAAAAAAATCCTCAACTTAAAAATAAATTTTTACCTAAAGATTTTCAATTTAGCAAAAACAAAGATGGCAGTAATAATTTTTGTAAAATAGAATACGATTTAGCAAAAGAAGACCAATATCACGAATATGAAAGCGAAATGGAACTAGAAATTAACTATCAACAAGAAACAAATGCAGCTTCAACAACTAAAACTACTACAACAAATTCAATAATTTTTTATACAATTATAACAATTATAACTGGTCTAATAGTTGCTTTTTTACTCATTTTAATTTATAAAATCAAACATCAAAAATAAATAAATTGCTATCTTTAATTATTTAATATCTTTCAAGAAATATCACAATATAAAAACATAAAGACAATGAAAGCCAACACTTTACAGTTTGGCTTTTTTGTTTATAAAGGGGGAACAAATAATTTTTAAATTACTTAAAAACAAATAAAATACAATAATTATAAATGAATAATATAAATAACATTAATTATAATTCTTGCCAAAATATAGATATACCAAATGATAAATATAATAGCAAACAAATAATCTTTATTGATTTTTAAATAATTTAATAAAAAAGGTCAATGTGCATAAGCCATGTTCTGTTCTTGTTAAACAAGTGTGGCTATTTATCTTCTACTAATAAGTAGTGCAAAACTAATTTCATTTAATCGCTTTGCATGCCCCTACCATTATTTTGGGTTGTTAGCTTGAGGGGTTTATCGCGTTTCACTTAATTATTTCTAATTAACTCGTCTCTGTGACACTTTCAGTTTTTATCTCATAGATTAAAATAATGTAATTATTGCAATCCTTAGAGCTAAAAAACGCCGTTACTTTTTACAGTACTCTAAGTTATTAATTCCTTAGACACAAACACTACATGCAATCGCAGCATGTGCTAACATGGACTTTCCTAAGCTTAAAATACTTATTTTAAACCTCAGCCACTTCCATTGACCTCTTTTATTGTATCAAACATTAAAGTAAAATGCAATCTTTAAATTATGTTTGTAGATATTTTATTAATTTTATTTAACAATCCACAATATTTTACATCCTTTGTAAACAAGTAGGAAAATATTTAGGAAAAACATACGAATTACTAGAATCTTTAAAATAATAATATATTGCCTCATCAGGAATATAACAGGCTTTGGGAAAATGATACATTGGAGTTTCTTCAAAATAATTATCAAAGGGAGCTTCTCTCATGGATTGCCTCATCAAAGATCTTGAATCTACCCATCCATATTTGGAAATAATGAAATCCATTACTTGTTTTATTTCCCAATTTAATTTACTTTCACAAGTTTGAGAAATAAGCTCTTTAATAATTTCGTCTTTGTCATAATGTTTAAGTTTTTGTTATAATCTTTTAAAAACAGGTCCTTTTTGCCATGCTTCTACTAGATTAACAGACAAAGATTCTTTATATTTAAATAAATAAGCAGCATAAGAATAGTAAAGTAGCTTTTGGAGTTTCATATGATTAACATCAATTTTTTTAATAATATAATTAGCATAATCAGATATATAAATTCTAGTATTTCTAGTTACAAAATTCATGATTTAGTCCTTTTGTTTTAAGTATTTGTTTTTGCTTTTTATTTTATTATAACTCAATTTTGATGAATTAGGTTATATTTTTGATTGGGGAAAGTAAAATTTTGGGTTGTTTAAGGGGGGGGTTGTTGTTTTGTTTGCTTTGTATATTGTTTTTGTTGATTTTGGGTAATAAAAAAGATCTTATATTAAGATCTTGCATTTGTTTATTTAGTTTTGGGGGCAAAAAAGATTTATAATGGGAGGTTATGAAGTGTAAGAAAAATATTTTTAAATAATAAGGGGAGTGATTTAGCATTTTTTTATGGAGCAAAAATATAATTTCTTTATGTTATAATTACCAAATTATAAAAAATAAAACAAACGATCACAAATTTTAACTTGATCTCCTGGTTTGGCTCCTTGTTTTTGTAATTGTTCTTCCATTCCTATTTTTTTCAATATTCTATTAAATCTTTTTACAGCTTCTTCGTTGTTAAAATCAGTACGATGAAAAAAAGTTTCTACTTGCTTACCGGACACAACAAAAACAGAATCACTTTCTTTAATAACAGAAATAGTATTTTGATTATCAGGAAGGGTGTATAATTTAAAGTCGTTGTTTTTGTTTGGAGCAACTTCTAAGGGAGTATTTTGCAAAAGGGAGCTCATTTCATATTTTAAGGTCTCTAAATTATCAAAAGAAACTAAAGAAAGAGGGATAATTGGTTGGTCTTTGATTTGTTGTTTTAAAAGAGTAAGTTTTTGCAAAGCATCAGGTAAATCCATTTTATTGGTAACAATAATTTGTTTTTTAAGTAATAATTGGGGATTGTATTGACTTAATTCTTGATTTAAAGTTTGGAAATCTTGGTAAGGATTGGCACTTTCCATACTTAAAATATGAACTAAAACACGACATCTTTCAATATGTTTTAAAAATTGAATTCCCATACCGCAACCTAAATGAGCATTGGCAATTAGTCCTGGTAGGTCAGCAACTACAAAACTAAAACCATCTACTTCAACAACTCCTAAATGAGGTTTAATTGTGGTAAAAGGATAGGAAGCAACTTTGGGTTGGGCTTTGGAAATAGCAGAAATAAGAGAGGATTTACCAACACTTGGAAAACCTAATAAACCAATATCAGCTAAAACTTTAAGTTCTGTTTTGATTTTAAAACTTTCACCTAAATCACCTTTTTCAGCATAACTTGGAGCTTGATTTTTAAAAGTAGCTAATGCTTTATTACCTTTGCCGCCTTTGCCGCCTTTAGCAATAACTAAGGTTTGTTGATCGTATAAAATCTCTCCTAAAAACTTGTTATCAGCAGTATAAAAAACTGTCCCCAAAGGAACTTTAACATAAAGATGAGGGGCGTTGGCTCCATTTTGACCTTTATTTTTGCCATTTATTCCATGTGGTGCTTTAAGATGTTTTTGATATTTTAATTTTAATAAGGTAGTCTCGTCTTTGTCGCCTACAAAAATAACAGACCCGCCTTTGCCACCATTGCCACCAGCAGGTCCTCCAAAAGCTACATATTTTTCTCTTCTAAAAGCAACGATGCCATGACCACCATTGCCAGCAAAAACTTCATTAAAGGCTTCATCAACAAAATGCAAACTAAACACCTGCTTTCATTAAATGCATAAAAAAATTATTGCAGATAAACAGAAACTTTTTTACGACCATGCTTTTTTTCAAATTTAATAATGCCACTCATTTTAGCAAATAAAGTGTCATCCCCACCTCTACCAACATTAAAACCAGGGTGAATTTTGGTTCCTCTTTGACGATAAATAATAGCGCCTGCTTTGGCAAATTGACCGTCAGAAAGTTTAGCACCTAATCTTTTGGAATGAGAATCTCTACCGTTTCGAGTAGAACCTGCTCCTTTTTTAGAAGCAAATAACTGGATTTGTAATTGCAATAACATGTTATAACCTCTTTCTTGTTTGAATTTTAGATATTTTTTTAAAATTATTGGGATATTGTTTGGCTAAATTGCAGATAGTGTATTCTAAATTATCTAGCAAAGTAAAAAGAACAGTATTTTGGGTGGTTTTCACTTCTAATTCAAACAACTTATCTTGTAGATTATAGGTAATATCTGTTTGGAATTGAAGTTTTTCTAAAGCATTTAAAGTTACAATAATAGCAGTAGAAACCGAAGCACACACAATATCAAAACCTTTAGGAGCATATAAAGCGTGCCCCCAAACTTGAATACTAGTAATTTTTTTTTGTTCTTTGTAAAAACAATAGCGAATCATAGTTTTTAAACAGTGATTTTAGTAATCAAAAGTTTAGTATAGGATTGTCTGTGTCCTTGTTTACAACGATATTTTTTACGTTTTTTATACTTAAACACAATAATTTTTTTAGCGCGGTCGTGCTTGATTACTTGAGCTGTTACTTTAGCGTCTTTAACAAAAGGGGTGCCTAAAACAGGATTGGAGCCACCAACAGCTAAAACTTCTTGAAATTGATAAGTTGTTTCTGGCTCAACATTTAGTTTTTCAACATAAATTTCTTGTCCTTCAAAAACACGGAATTGTTTTCCCCCAGTTTTGATGATTGCAAACATTTTCTTTCCTCCTTGCAAAAATTGCAAATTATCTTGGATAATTTATTGGATCTGATAATAATTAATTGTTTAAAAACAATGGTTTTTATATTTTTTTAATTGGGTATTGCAGCCAAACCAAAAAAATACAATAATCATACATTATTATAACATATCTTATTAAAATATGAGTGTTTTTTTGTTATGAGTTTGGATTATTGTGCTTTTTGAGATATCTATTTTGCGGATGGTTGCTACATTTATCACTGCAAGCTCCTAAATATTTGTGTTCGTTATATTCGTGGCACAAAATTTGTTTGTTGCATTGAGGATTAGAGCAATTAATATAGCGTTCACAAGGAGTGCCATCAAAATAGTCTTTACCAACGATAACATGTTCTTTTTGATTAACAGGAACTGCTATTCTTTGATCAAAGACATACATTTGACCATCCCACAAAGCACCTTGAGTTTCGGGGTGTTTGCCATAAGAAATGATACCTCCTTCTAATTGATAGACATCATCGAAACCTTCTTTTTTTAAGAAAGTGCTAAATTTTTCACAACGCACACCACCAGTACAATAAGTTACGATTTTTTTATCTTTTAATAAATGGGTGTTTTGTTTGACCCAATTTGGCAAATCACGAAAATGTCTAATATTGGGATTAACTGCATTTCTGAAGTGTCCTAAATCATATTCATAGTCATTACGAGCATCAAGAATTAAAGTATCTTTTTCTTGCAAGGCTTGCAAAAATTCTTGAGGAGCTAAATAAGCACCTTTGTCCTTAGTAAGATCAACGTTTTCTTGAAGACTCAAATTAACCAATTCGGGCTTAACTTTAATAGAAAGACGCGGGAAAACGTGTGCCTCTACAGTTTCCATTTTAAAAACGGTGTTGCAAAAACGAGGATCTTGTTTTAGTTGATCCATGTATTTATGTATTTGTTCTTCTGGACCTGACAAAGTACCGTTTATACCTTCTTGGGCAACGATAATACGTCCTAAAAGTCCTATAGATTCACAATATTTAAAATGTTGGTCTCTAAAAGTTTGGGGGTCTTTTATTGGAGCATATTGATAATACAAAATAACTAAGTATTGGGAGTTAGAAGTTTGTGTCATAAAATAATTATGCCTCTTTTCAATTGAGATTGCATGCAAAATCTGATTAATTTGGACTTTATTTTATTATTAAAATAAATTGTTAGGAATTTGAAACAATGAATGATTAATGTTTTTGGCTTCATTTATAATTTTTTATTTAAGATTTTTATGGAGCAAATCTTAAACTCTAATAAATATTAAGGATTATAAAATAAATTTTAGGGGCGTTCTTTCCAAAAAATATACATATTTTGAGCACCATTTAACATTTGTTTTAAATCATCTAAACTATATTTTATTTCGCCTTTGAAACTTGCAGTCCTTGTGCCACCATCAAAAAAGACTCCTAATAAATCCGAAGAAGCGTCTTTAATACGGCACAAAAGACAAGGATAAGTTTGGATAGTCTCGGAATTATAACAAGGATAATTAGATACAAAACCCCAAAAAGATGGATTAATATTGGTTTTGATATAGGTTTTTATTTGTTGAGGAAAAGTTTGAGAATTGTGGGGTCGTAAATAAATGTTTTTAATTTGCATATTGATATTACCTCACAATTATTTTTGAAGATGAAAGTAATGAATTTTTGAGGTTTCCTTTGAAAATGGTGAAAAAAATAGTAAAGGTTTTGTTAGTGGCTTTTGTTTTACCAATAAAAAACGCCGAATCACTTTATTTTTCATAAAAGATTCGACTCTATATTCTAAATTATTCTTGTTAAAAACATTCAAATTACTTGATAATATCGGTTCCTAAATAAGGCTGTAAAACTTCAGGAACTGTAATAGTACCATCTTGGTTTTGATAATTTTCCAAAATAGCAATGACAGTTCTTCCAACAGCCAAACCTGAACCGTTTAGAATATGAACGTATTCATTTTTATTATTTGCAGGATTTTTCATTTTAATATTGGCGCGTCTTGCTTGGAAATCGCAAGAATTACTGATAGAACCAATTTCACGATAACAATTATAGCTTGGTAAAAAAACTTCTAAATCATAAGTTTTTGCCATACTAAAACCCAAATCCCCAGTAGAAAGTAAAACAACACGATAAGGAAGTTTGAGCAGTTTTAGCACTTCTTCGGAATCTTTTAACATTTGGTCTAGACATTCATAAGAATTTTGGGGATGGCAAAACTGGATTAATTCTACTTTATTAAATTGATGTTGTCTAAAAATTCCTCTAGTATCTTTGCCAGCTGAGCCTGCTTCTTGGCGAAAAGCAGTAGTGTAGGCGACGTATTTAATGGGAAGTGTGTCTGGTTTAAAAATTTCTTCACGATGCAAATTAATAGTAGGAACTTCTGCTGTAGGATTTAGATACCAATTATTTTTGGAGTTGTAAAGCTTGTAGACTTCATCTTCAAACTTGGGTAATTGACCTGTTGCAAACATTGATTTTTCATTGATAATATAAGGAGGAATAATTTCTTGATAACCTTTTTTATTATGAAGATCCATCATAAATTGAATTAAGGCTCTTTCGAGGCGTGCTCCTAGCCCTTTGCAAACAACAAATCCACTACCAGAAATTTTAGAAGCCCTTTTAAAGTCGAGAATATCTAATTTTTCAGCTAAATAAACATGGTCTTTGGGCGTAAATGCAAAAGTTCTTATTTGTCCTGCGCAATACAATTCCTTATTGTCCTTATCGTTTGTGCCAATTGGTAAAGAATCGTGTGGTAAATTGGGGGTAATGCTTAAAATATCAAAAATTTCTTGTTCTTTTAGTTTTAACTTTTGTTCTAGTTTTTGTAAATCATCACGCAAAAAATTAGTGTCTTGCAAAACAAGAGTAATATCTTCTTTGGCGTTAGCTTTTTGGGCAACTTTTTTAGCTGATTGATTTTTTTGACTTCTTAAATCCTGTATTTCCAAAAGTAAAGATTTTCTTTGTTGTGCTAAAAGAGGCAATTTATTTAAATAAGCAAAATTTTGTTGCCTTTTTTCTAATTTTGCAATAACAGATGGCAGATTTTGGACTACAAAATTCAAATCTAACATAAAAAAATACCTCTTTACTTTGGGAAAAATTAATTTAATGGTGGAAAAAATAATAAGTTTTAATTGGAAAAATATAAATGTAGTAAGAATATAAATTTTGTTAGTTAATGGGGTTTGAAAAATTTTTACTTATTTTTATTATTAAAACCATTTATAAATTCAAACCACCAATGTAGAAATTCTTCACTAGAATAAAGTTTTCTTGTAGGAGATTTCATATTTGGTACCTAAAAATTTATTAACTTCATTTACACCTTTTTTTACTGTGGTTTGTGCAAAATATTTAGGTTCGTTCTTTAATGCTGTAACATATAAATTAGCTCCACAAACAACACCTACTAAAAAACCCACAATAAATAAGAAAATATTTAAAAATATATTTTTGTGCTCTTTGTAATGGTTTGTCATAAATCCAAATTGTTTTTTCATAAATAAATATTCCTTAGAAATTATATTTTAATAATTATAAAAAGAAAAATGTAAAAGTATTTATAAATAAATAATAAGCAAATAATAAACTTAAATATTTTACAATATTTGTATTAATGTTTTTGTTTGTTTGTTGATAAAATCAAACCATAAATGCATCAAATTATCAGATAAAGAAGGCGGCATTAATACATCTTTGCCAATAACTTTATTAGAAATATTATTAATTGTAGTGCTAGATCCTTTTTTAAGGATATATTTAGGTTCATTTAATAACGATCTAAAATATAGACTTGTCCCTAAAACTGATCCTACAATAAATCCTGAAGTTACATAAATTACTTTATTTGCCCAAAAAAACATAAATTTATCAACCTTTTCCACTCAAATATATTTAAATAAAATAATTACAATTAAAATATTAATGTTATGTTTGTTGGTCCAATATTATGATAAGTTTTGATGTTTGTTTTAATTAATGTGGTTTTTGTGAGTTTTGTAAAGAAAAATTAAAGGGTATTTACTAATTTTTGTAAATCAGATTTGTTTCTAGCAGAAAAGTTAGCGTGATAAACTCTTTTAGAAACCCCTTTATCAAATTTTTTATAAGCTACACTTAATAAAGCTAAGGCTTTTTGTTTATCAGCGTTTGCAACTGCAGTTTTTACTTGTTTTACCACTGTTTTTACAGATGATTTAAAAGAAACATTTTGCAAACGACGTTTTTCATTAGTTTTATTACGTTTTTTTTGTTGTTTAATATTAGCCATGATTATAATCTCCTTTTTTTAGTTACTTAATTATCAATTTATTATTAATAACTCTACTGAGGATTATACCAAAATTTAGATAAAAAAGCAATAAAATAGTGTAATTATAGTGTTTTTTATATCTTTTGCATTGCATAATAAATTATGTAATATTTGTAAAAATAAAATTATGGAAACTCGTTTATGGAGATTTTTTTATAACTCGAAACAATACCCAAAATTACTTTCAAATACTTATTCATTTAACTTTTTAAAATATTTTTTTTCAAATGCATCAGGAGTAGCATAATTAAGTTATGAATGCATTCTTTATAAATTATAATATGACATATATTTACAAATAGCTTCAATCATAACTTTTTTACTAATAGTTCTAGGGTTTGGAATGCCATAATAAATACATTAACATTTAAAAGAAGAAAAGAAAGAAGTTAAATAAGCACAAGGAGAAGATTGTCCTTTTTGAATCCTTTGTCTATCTTCAAAACTCTGAATTAAATTTTTGTTTTCTAAAATTTCTTCAACATCCAATTTATAATATGGAAATTTAAGATAAGAATGAAAAATGCAATCATTTTAAAATACATTTAATTTATCAACAGTACCTATAATTAAAGATGCGCCTTCATAATAAGAAACATGATAAGCCAAAATTTTGCGACTATATGTATCTAGGACAACTGAAACATATAAAACTTTATCATGGTAATAAACTTCGGTAATGCCACCACATAATATTTGATGAGGTCTTGTAGCTTTCATATTTTTAGCAAGATTTAAAAATTGACGATTTAATATCATTTCTTCATTATAATATTGCATATTTATCTATCTCCATTTATTTATTATAATCATTCCTAAACATTTAAAACATTAAATAATTCTATCACCCTAAATTATAAACAATTACAACAATTTATCTGCCCCAAAAGAAAGGAAAACCCAAACTGAAATTACAGTTTGGTTTATTTTAATAAATAATGATACATTTATAAGGAATCAAAAATCTTCAAAAAAAGCCTTAGATTTAGGAAACTTATCAGTTTCAAAAATTTCTTTCGGAGTACCTTTTTCAAGAATTTTACCTTGTTCCATAAAATAAATAGTATCAGATACTCTTTGAGCAAATTTCATTTCATGAGTTACAATAATAAGATTTATTTTTTTCTCTGATAATTTTTGTAAAGTTTGTAATACTTGCAAAGTAGATTCAGGATCTAGGGCAGAAGTTGGTTCATCTAAAAGAATAACTTCAGGTTTCATACATAAAACTCTAGCAATAGCAACACGTTGTTTTTGTCCCCCTGAAAGAGTTTCTACTCTTTGATTAGCAAGAGCTTCTAAATCTAGTTCTTTTAACCGTTCTAAAGCATTTTCTTGAGCTTCTTGTTTAGATAACTTTAATACTTTCATCGGAGCTAAACAACAATTTTCTAATACTGTTTTTCCTTCAAATAAATTAAAATTTTGAAACACCATTCCTACTTTAGTTCTTAGATCAGATAATTTTACTCCTTTATCTAAGATATTTTTATTATCAATTAAAATTTGACCAGAATTAGGTTCTTCTAATAGATTAAAACATCTTAATAAAGTAGATTCCCTGAACCTGAAAAACCAATAATAGTTACTATTTCTTGTTTTTTAATTTTTAAATTAATATTTTTTAAAATCTCTTTATCGCCAAACTTTTTACAAAGATCTTTAACTTCAATTAAATATTGCATTCTAAACTCCTTTTTTTTGTTTTTCTAAATATTTAACAAATAAATTAGCAATCGTAATTAAAACTAAATAAATACAAGCAGTAATAGCATAAGGAATAGCAATGCTTCCTGTTTGAACAATTTGAGTTTTGGCTTTCCATGCTACATCTAACAGACCAACCAAACCACCAAAACAAGCACTATCTTTAATATTTACAATAAATTGTTGTACTACAAAAGGAAGTGATCTTTTAAGCGTTTGGGGGAAAATAACACAAAAAAATGTTTGTCTTTGAGTCATTCCTAAAGCTAGAGAAGCTTCTACTTGTCCTTTATCTAAAAACTTAATATTTTGTAATAAAATATTTGTAATACTAACTGCTGAATTTAATAATAACACTATAATACCTGAATACATCGGATTTAATTCAGGATTATAAGCTCTCCAACCAAAATGAACTATAATCATTTGAGTTGCTACTGGAATTGATTTAAAAATATAAAGTATTGCATCAAGCAAGTAAAGAAAACTTTGTATTAACCCTACAATAAAGGGATTTTGTGTTTGATAATTAGGTTTAATACTTTTAATCCATGTTAAAACAATAGCTAAGATAAAACCTACAATAACTCCATCTAATGCAAGTAATAAAGTAGTTTTTAAAGGTGTGGCATAATCAAGTAAAACAAGAGATACTTTTTGATACCAATTTAATCCTTGTTTTTGACTTAACTCTTTTAAAGATTGTTCTAACCATTTATTAGTTATTTCTTTAAATTTAGATATTTTGTCTTCTAAAGTTGTTATTCTATTTCGGTCTTGTTTGTCAGTTGGTTTTGATTGTTCTTCTTTTAATTCTTTGGTTAACTCAATTATACCTTTAACATCTAAACCATAACCCTCTAGAATAAGTTCTTCTTTTTTTAAAACTTCTTTAAAAGCATTATTAATTTGAGTAATTAATTTTGTATTACCTTTTTTAACTACAATTCCTAAACCTGTAGGAGAAACAGTAAAACGAGCATCATCAGATATAATTGATATATGTTTTAATTCATCATTTTGCGAAGCATAATATTTAGTAATATAACTATCAGTTACAAAAATATCAGAA
Source organism: Onion yellows phytoplasma OY-M (assembly GCA_000009845.1). Lineage (GTDB taxonomy): Bacteria > Bacillota_I > Bacilli_A > Acholeplasmatales > Acholeplasmataceae > Phytoplasma > Phytoplasma asteris. Next base: position 102,409 of record AP006628.2, on the reverse strand, counting down.
GCTTTATCTTTAACGCTTTGAGCACACATAACAGCATCATCAATAGGATTGGATTTAGTAATGTGTAATAAATTTCCTAAATCTGATCTAATATTTTCAATAACTTTATCAGCCACAGAACCAGTAAGAGTTAAAAATTTAATTGGGTCTTTGGGGTCTTTGGAATCTTTTAATATACCTTTTATATCTTCATATTTTACTTCTTTTGGCAAATCTTTAAAACGCGCATCATCTTTTCTTACTAAAAACCCTGTATTATCCAAAGTATAGGCAATAGGAAAATCAAAGTTTTCTTTTCTTTTATCAGTAATACTAATAGAAGAAATAGCTACATCAACTGAACCATTTTGAACAGCAGTAAACATCCCATCAAAATCAAAAAGACTAAATTTACAACCTTCATACTTTTCTTCTTGAGGTAATGCTTTTACTATTTTATCAATTAAATCTATATCAAATCCTGAAATATATTCACCTTGAATAGTTCTATGAGCTTTACTTGTATCTTTATCAGATTTAATAGTCAAACTATTAGGAGCTGCATCAGCTACCACAGCTACTCTTAAATATTTCTTAGAATTATTAACTCTTTGAAATAACCCCACACTAAAATGAAGCCATACCCAAAAAATCATAAACATAAATAATAAAACATATTTAGTATATTTTAGATATTCAGTAATTTTGTATTTTTCTTTTTTCCTTTGAATCATAATATATAATTTTTACCTTCACTTTCAATTTTGGTACTTGTAAAAACTATCTATTTGACAAATTTAATTTAAAATACCAAAAAAAACATCATTGTTATAATAGATACAACAATTTTAATATACTTATGAATATGAAATCTATATTTGGGAGGCATCTTTTTAATTTTCATTTTTTAACCTTTTATTTATATATTATAAATATACATAAATTGTAATGTGCATCATTTATAAATATTTTTCAATTCTAAAACAATATCAAACTTTTAATAATAAGATATTTTTTAAAATAATACTTTATTATTTATGATAACATAAAAACAATTAAAATTAACATTTAATTAATATCAGTATAACTATTTTAATATAAAAGATTCAAAGGTAAGAAATAAATATTGGGTTAATAATTAAAATGTAGTGAGTTATGCATTAATTATCTTTATATTTTATATTAAGAATTAATATTTGTTTTATCTTAATATTTGTTTCTTATAATTCTTAAATTAATTTATTAAGCACTAACTAAAGTTTTTAAAGCAGGATTTAATTTTTTTTCTAAATATTTACTTAACATATTAATAAATTGAATTAAAACTAAGTAAACAAAGGAAAGTATTACAAATGGAGCAACTAAATCTCCTGTAACATTCATAGCATCATTTGTAACAAATGACATATCAATTAATGCAATTAATACGAAGAAAGTACAAGCTTTAATATTAGTAACAAATTGTGCTACTACTAAAGGAACTGATTTTTTTAATGCTTGTGGGAAAGTAACATAATAGAAGGTTTGTTTTTTATTCAATCCTAAAGATTGAGCCGCTTCTACTTGTCCTTTATCTACAAATTTAGAACCTACTTGTTTAACACCTTTTACAAAAACATTATTTGTTCTAGAAAGAGTAGATTTATTTTTAACTGCTAATAGAACTAATGATAATAAGAATCCAAAAACAAAAACATAAACAGCAAGTAATAAAGAAGTATAAAAAGGTTTTTTATAAGTTGGTAAGTGATATTTAATTTTTCCCCATAAAGAATCGTCTCCTTTTTGAACAAAACCCTTTTCATTATAAACAGTTTCATCAAATACTACTTTTAATCTTTCATCTATTTTATTTTTTATTGCTTCCTTTTTGGATGTCAAATGTTCGTATTTTTGCACATCTGGAGAATCATTTTCTGTTGCAGTTTGTGCTCTTGTAGTTTTATTTAATTCAACAAATTCTTGTTCTTGTGCTGCGTTTCTTTGATTTTTTGTATTTAATTCTTCGTATTTCTTTTTAACTTGTTCTAATTGAGTTTTGTCTTGTTCGTCTAAACATTTTTCCAAAGTTTCTTTTTCTTTTTGGCTAACTTCTAATTCTTGTTGTTTTGAATTTAATACTCTTCTTGTTTTGGCTTCTTTAGTTTCATCAAAAAACGCAAATAGATACTTTTTCAAAAATTGATATTCTTGTTCTTCGTCTAATGTTCTTTCTTGGTTTTTATTTTTTTCTTCTGGTGTACTTGAAAATTTGTATGATTTTTTAACTTTTAATTTATCATAATTTGTTTTGAAAGTTTGTCTTTGTGTACCACCTTTTAAACATTTAGTTAAAGTATCAACAACTTTTTTCAGTTGTTTCAATTCATTAGGTAAATTTTTAAATCTTTGTTTTGATGCATCTTTTTGTAATGTATTATTAAGAGAAAACCAAGACCAAACTTTGAATAAAACTTCAAATTATTTTTCTTCATAATCATTTCTGAATTAAGACCTTTTAATTCAGCAAATTTAGTTTCTTGGTCCTTTGTTCTTTGTGGTGCTAATCTTGGTTTTAATTTCCTAAGAGTTTCTAAAATCTTTTTAAGATCATATATTTTATCTTCTACTTTAAATGTTTTTGTACCATTATCTTCTTCTTTTTCTACTTCTTTTTTCTTAACATCTAAATCAAATAATTTTACTAAAGCATTATTAACTGCTTTTAGCATCTCTTTATCGCCTTTATGAACGGCAATACCTATCCCTTCAGGACTAGATAATAAAAGAGGATTATCAGTTTGAAGAGAAATATATTTTAAGTCTTTGTCACCTTCTACATTACCACGAGCAATAACATCATCAATTACATAAATAACTTCTTTGCCTCGTTCTTTATTTTCTCTTACTGCTTGTAAATTAGGAGCTGCATTATCAGAACCAGTTGCATAATTAATTAAATTATCTCTATATTTAGGGCTTAATTGTGCTTTCATATTTCCTTGTTTAAATAATTCTTTATCAGTGGTATTTGTAGCCATCGCAATAAAATTAAATTTTTTTGTTTTTCCTTCTTCTGCTGCTTTATCTGATAATTTTTCTAAATGTGCAAAAAGATCTTTATCTTGAACTTTAGAACCAGCTTCAAATTCTAAAAAATCAGGATTATCTTTTCTTACTATTAATGCATTCATAGGAACATTATAAACTACACTAAAATCCATTTTATCTCTTCTCTCAGGCATAATACTAAAACAAGCAGCAGCCATATCAGAATTTTTATATTCAATATCTCTCCCACTAATCCTGCAAAAGTATTAAGTCTTAAATCTAACTTTTTACCCATTTATTTGGCAACGTCTCTCATCAATAAAACCTCAAACCCAGTTAAGCGTTCTCCTCCTGTAGAAACAACACTATTTTGAGCTGAAGCTTTTTCCGATCGTAGACAAATAGGAATCATCCCTGAAAAAGTAGATGCTCTTAGAACATCGCCTTCTTGTTTGGTTTCACTAAACACTTGAACATGCAACCACCCCAAAACAACAAGCGAAACTCCTACTAATAAGTAATTTAGATCCGATATACTTTGTTTTTAGTAAAATATGCATTTGTCTTGGCAAAAAATACTTTTACTTGATTAAAATATTTTCTTAAGTCCATAAGACAGTAAATTATCTCCTTTTTATATAATTTTATATATTTATTTTTTTAGTTATAATTTTTTTATAATTTTTATTTTGATAATGATAATACTCTTAAATTATTGTGTTCTTATAATTATTTTCTATAATTGTATTAATTCCTTAATTGTATTAATTCCTTAATTGTATTAATTCCTTAATTGTATTAATTCCTTTTTTGAATGACAAACAAAGATACACATACAATAAATAATTAAGCAAAAAATACATAACAAAACAAAGCAAAGTTATAATTGCAATTATAGTTTCATTAAACTTATAAATAATCAATAATAATATATTAATAAATAATAAATAATTTTTAAACATTAATCTATTACAAATCTATTACAAATTAATTTTTACTATCAGCTACTAAAAATATAATCACATAATACAAATAAAACTGTTCTTAAAGAACAATTAAAACGATAAATAAAACGATAATAACAATAATCAAAATAACCCAATTAAGGAAAAATTTCAATTATATTTTCCAATTCCCAGCCATAAATTAAAAATGATAATCAATATAAATAGGTAATGTCATCTTTGTAAATTGCTAAATAAATATTAACTTGCAAACAAATTAATATTAATAGATATTGCTAAATATAATATCTAGAACCGTATAATTCGATAAGTAATCATTGATAAAAATACTCTAAAATTGAATGTGTTTAACAACGAAACTCCCCCTTTAAGTTGTTTTTAATGCACCAAAATAAAAGTATTTTTGGAGACATTTTAAAATATAATCTAAATATAATATTAAAATATAATCAAAATAATTTTTAATCATAATGATAAAAGGATAAAAGTCCAAAGGGTAAAAAATGGTGGGTGGAAACCTTAAAAAATATTTTGGAAAACAACAAACATTAAAATTAGTTACAAAAGATAACAAATAATTCAATAAGGGTAAAAAAAATAATTAATTAAAGAAAATAATTTTTGTCTAAACCAATCTCAAAATATTACAATTGAAACATTTAACAAATATTTAATCAACCTTAATTAATAATTAATTTAAGTATTTAATCTAAGAAAACAAATTAGCATCTTAAACACTTTATAAAAAGAAAGTGAATTTAATCACTTTTAAACGTATATATTCCTATTTATATCAATAACAAATAAAATGATAAACGCAATTTTGGTTGCTATTTATCAAAATATTCATTATTTAATAATATACAACAATTATTTTAATTTTGCAAATATTAAAAAAATAAAGATGAAAGGAAATATTAATTTTAAGTATATATAATAAATAAATTGCACAAACAAAAGATAAAACAAACACCCTTAAAGACTAGCCTAAAACTAGTCTTTTTTTATTACCTTAAATTAACTTTATCCCTATAAAATAACACTCAAACCCATCAAAAAACCCTTAAAACCACAAAAATGAGCATATTTTACCGTTTTTTTGAGTTATAATATACTTTAATGGCAGTACTTTAATATACAAACTAGCTATTATATACAAAAAATGTAATAAGGGGCCTTTAAAAATAAAATATTAAACAAAAAAGATTAAAATATTATTCCAAATACAATTTAGCAACATAATCAATAATATTTTCAATCAAACTTAATTTTAGTGCTATTCAAACTTTATTAATTAAATATCTAAAATCATTTCAAATCAAAAACAATATGGGAGTTTAACTTATATGAATACTAAAAATAATAAAAAATATTTAATTAAATGCATAATTTTATTAATTATAGCTTTTATTTGTCTTTTCCAAACTATCCTTATTAACGCTTTAGAAGCACAACCTAACGAACAAAGACCCAACAACCAACATTATGCTTTTACTCAAAGTCCAGACAAATATATTATATTATTATTGTTTTCTTTATATATATATATATTATACTATTTAAATAAGGTTCTTGTCAATACTAAAATTTAAAGAAAGTAATATTTTTACGTAATTATGTTAAAAATTAAGGATTTAAGTTGTTAAAAAAACAAATATTTAAAAATATTGCCTATTAAAGCATTTTATATTTATTGTTTGAAGGTAACTATTACTAGAAGAGAAATTATCATTAATTAAGGTTATTTTTGTTTTTTTAATTTCATCTAAGATTTGAGAATCAACAAAAAGAGTTTGGTTTTTGGGGCGGTAATTAGCTTCTTGATAGGTATTTTTCTTTTTAGAATGAGAGATAATAGTGAGGTTAATTAAATCTTGTTTTAATATTTGTAAAAAGTTTTTAATTTGAGTTAAATCGTTCGGAGTGGTTTTTGTGTTCCAGCCCCCGATTCTAATTTCTTGACTGGTATTGTTTTTCATCTTTTTTTCTCCTTTTTGGTTGTTTGTTAGATAAAAAATAAAAACTCTAAATAGTTAAAATTAGATTTAAATTAAATAACTAATTCATTCTTCAATAACCACTTTGTCTTCGCCAAAGAAATGAACGGCTAAATCGACGATGATTTTATTTTTGGCCTCTTCATAAGTGATGTATGGAGCTAAAAAACATTTGTGGTAAGCTTCTTTTCCGTATTGACGTAATAAATCATCGACATCTTTACAAGTTTGGTCGTAAGGGGTAAAATGTGTCTAATTTCATAAGGTATTTGATGTGAGGTTAGTTGTTCACCTAAGGCTTCGCTTCGTTTTTGGCCTGTTTCGTCGTTATCTAAGGCGATAATGACTTTGATATTTTCTTTTTTGAGGATTGTTAATTGAGATTGGGACAGTAATTGGGCGACACAAATGAGACCGACCACGTTTTTAATATTGTTTTGCCAACAACTAATGACATCAAAAAAAACCTTCATGAATGATGATGGTTTTTGTTTGTTTAATATATGGTAAAGCTTCAAAAAAAACGATAACTGAAATGAAGGGTCGGAGTTTGACTGAAATTAGTTAAAGCTTGGTATTTTGGTTGAAAGTAAGAAACTTCGCGAAAATGGTTTTGATAAAAATGAAATGTTTTATTATATCCATTTTCAACGGGGATAATGATGGAACCATGAAAAGTATCGTGAAAATATTTTTTACCTTGTTGACTGATTTTTTCTTTGATAAAACCATATTCGACTAATTTTGTTGTATCGATATTTTGTTTTTTACAATAATTTACTAGACGAAAAGATAAAGATTTATCAGATAATGGGGCATAACCTAGTTTAAATTCTTTAATGGTTTCTAAAGTGAGTTTTCTTTTTTTAGTTAAATAAGTTAATCCTGGTTGACTTTCGTTATTTCGGTTAGTAGTTAACAAATAATGATAATAATCTCTAATTTGGTTGAATAAGGGTGAAATTTTTTGAAATAATTGTTTCTTTTTGATATTAATTTCCTGTTCGTCAACTGGTTGTTTTGGTTTCATTGAATGATATAGTTGTTTCAAAGGGTTAATAGTTATTTTCGTTGTTTCTTTTTCTTGTTGACTTAAGGTTTTAAATTCGAAAGAATTCATAAATCCTTCTATTCTTTGAATCGCTTCAGAAAAAGATTTAATTTGACGGATAACCATATAAACATCAATCAGATCATAATCTTTTCCGCATTTCCAACAATGAATTTTATTATTTGAAGTGAAATGACAACAAGTGGGATTCTTTCCTTGATGAATGGGACAAGGAAAACGGTGGTGGTTATTAAAATTTAGAGGTAAAATTTTTAATTTTTTTAATAAAACTAACATGGGAAAATGAGTTTGAATGTGTTTTATTTTTTCTTGATAATTCATTGATGAACTCCTTAATAACTTTCTAATGGATAAGGCAAAATATAACCGATTTCTTGGAATGTTTGTGTCGTCATTTCAAAGTGATAAACTAAGTTCTTTTTGGTACCACTGCGATTCTTTTTAATAGATAATTCAATGATTTTTTGAGATTCGTTGTTTTTTGATGCTAAATATAATTGATTACAATTTTGATTATAGATATTTAAAGGTTTTTCTTGGTCTTTCGATAGTTTGGGTTGGAATTCTGACATCATTAAGACGATATCTGAGTTAGTTTCAATTCCACCACTTCCTTTTAAAGCGGTGATTTCAGGTGATTTTCCTTGGTAATGACTATAAGTATCTCTAGAAAATTGTGAGAGAATGATAATGACAATATTTAATTCCATGGCTAATTGTTTTAATTTAGTCATGATTTCGTCAATGGCTAACCGATCATTTTCTAAATGATTGGACGCTTTAGTAATTTGGAGGTGGTCGATAACGATGATTTCGACTTTTTGTTCCAAAGAAAAACGATAAACTAAATCAATGATATAATCTATTTTTTTAACTTGATCATAACTAAATGATAAGTTAAGTTGGGAAAAGAATTTTTTAGCGTTATTCATCCTTTCCATGTAGGTATGTGTAGTGATGTTTGAGTCTTCCCAATTTTTATCTAAAATAACATCTAAGGGAATTTGAGTTTGGTGGGCTAATAACCGACTTAAATTTTCCTCCATTGTCATTTCATAAGAAAAAACTAACATGTGAGGGTAATAGGAACTTTCTTGGTGTTTGGTTTTGGCTATATCTAAGAGCAAATTATAAACAAAAGTGGTTTTGCCTAATCCTGTATAACCGCCAATGGTGATAATTTGACCCTTTTTAAAGCCTTTCGTGGCTTGATTTAATCCTTTGAAGGTTTCCGATAAGCGATAATATTCTTCTTGAATTTTTTGTTTAGCTTGAGCTTGTTGATCGGACTTAAAAAATTCAGGATGACAAGAAGCCATTTGATTTAAAGTTAACAAAGTATTATCGGAGGGATGAGGTATAAAGGACATAAATTTTCTTAATTTATCAAAGATTTCTTGGTAGTATAGATGTTTATGATAAGGATCCTTGTTTTCAAAAGAAGGACTAATAATTTTTAAGAGTTGTTGGAACAGTTTTTCTTGGGTATAGGTATGTTTTAGGTTAGCTAAAAAATCAAGGTTATTTTCCTCATTAACATCATCACTTAAAAAAGATAATGATTCTTTAGTAAAGTGATCTTGGGGAAAATGGGTTTGGAGATAAGTGAGTAACTCTTTAATGATCTCAGTTTGAGATTTGATTTTATCAAAGGGATGATTATTTGTCTGGTTTAAAGTTAAATATTTTAAGGCTTGAAAGATTTTGGTATTTTTTTTATCTAAAAAAGATTGTGGATCAATAAGTTGAAAATAAAAACTTAATTGATCAGCTTTATTTTGGTTCATATAGGAAATGATTTGTTTTAACGCTTTTTGTTCGTTGGTTAACATTTTATATTAACTCCTTTATTATTTTTTAATCATGTTAATATCACTAAAAGGGAGGAATTGATTAGTCAGTAATGTTTGTAAAAAGATGTTCGCTTGGGGTGAAAAACAATCAATCACTTGGTTAATTCCTGAGATTTTCCCTTGTTTGATTTTCTTGTTTAATCTTTGAGTTTCCACAGTGTTATTAGTTAATAAATAAAATTCAAAACGAGTATCGATTTTTTTTAGTTGTTGGGCTTCTACCATGGCTTGTTTATAGCGATCACGAAGACATGTTTTAAAATTAAAAGCGACAATCCTTTTATTTTTCGTAAATAACACTAAATCAAATTTAATGTCAGGGATAAAAAATAAATAAGCTTGAGGATATAAATTGATGATTCCTTGGTTTTGAAAATAGAATAAAATGAGATATTCATTGATTTTACCGCGGATGACTTTTTGGCTTTGAGAGTGATAGTTGTTATCAGTTAAATATTGATTAAGTAGATGGTGATGATGACACATATATTCATTAAAATTAAGTGAAAATGATGATTTATGAAAAAGTTTTTTTAAAATATCAACACATTGAGTGTTAATATTGAATTGTTTAATGTGGTAAAAATCTTCGTTATTTAACATTTTGCTTCCTTTCTCAAGAAAAAAAGACCTTTTTTTAAGGTCTTTTCTTCTTAATTTTTTTCGTTTTCCAAGTAACAGTCCCATCAGGTTTGATGGTTTTAATTTTTCCGTTATGGTAATAAAAATAAAGATTACCGTTTTGACATTTTTTCTTAATAACAATGGCCATTATATTTCTCCTAGATATTTCATAATTTTTTGAATATTAGATGTAATGGGATCACTTCCATTTAAGATTAATTTCTTAATGTCACTAGTATAATGAGTTAAATAATGATTGTATCCTTGACGAACAGTTTGAAAATAGGTTAATGATTGTTTTTCAATGAGATCTCTTTGATGGTTTTTTTGTTTTTTCTTTCTAGTTCTTCCGATAAAAGTGTCAATATCTAAATAAATTAATGAATCAGGTTTTTTAAGATAGTTTCATGATTCAGTTTAAAGATCTTTTTTAAAGGTAAAAGTTGTTTCTTTTCCTTGGAAAAAGGAAATAATTGGTAAGCATAAGTAGATGGTAACCAACGGTCTAAGATAATTAATTGGTTGTTTTTTAATTGAGGAACAATTAATTCCACTTGGTTTTGGGTCATATTAGCCAGACTTAAATAAAAACGAGTGAGATAATCTACTTGTGAAAAATTTAAAAATAAATCTCTAATTTCCTTTCCAAGAGAACTACTTCCTAAACCTTGATAAGTTTGAAAGGGAGCTTTTAATTGGGGTTGAAGGGCGTGAATAAGAGAAGTTTTTCCGCTCCCGTCGAGTACTTCAAAAACGATTAATTTCATTGTTGATTTCTCCTTTTATTTGAAATTTAGGCATAAAAAAAGACCTTCAAATTGAAGGTCTTAGTTGTATTTTATTTCGCTTAATTGTTTTAAATAAGTTGTTTGTGATAATTCTTCTTTGGCTTTGTTTAGAAGATTTAGATATTTTTTACTATCAGCAATCATTTTAGATATGAAGTTTTTATCTTGATAAATCCGAAAAACATGATAGTTTTGGTCGTTAAAATATACTAAAAAGTAAGCGGATTTCGCTTGAGCACAATAGAGTTGACATTGAACTTGGGCCCAGTAGTATTTGGGGATATTTTCTAATTGAGGATTGGTTAAAAAATCAGTCCAAGTTGTTGAGACTGCTTGGTTTACGTTAACAAAAGGACATTTAATTTCTAAAACAGCTTGATGTTGTTCATTGTAACCGTCTAAAGATGCGGAAAACAGGTGAACTTGATCATCAGTGAAAATGGCGTCTTCAAAAGTTAAATTAGTTTTTTGAATGAAAAATTCTCTAGCGATGGGTTCCATTTTTTGGCCATGAAGCGTATATTGATTGGCGGTAAAAGTGGTGCCAAAGAGTTTATCGTGGACTAATTGTTCCATGGAACGAAAGGGATCTAACCCTGTAATGGAAGCGATTTCCGAAGCGTTAATATATTTTTTTCGGTGTTGATACCATAATTGGGTGCGTTGATTTAAGTTTTTGATTCTCATAATAATTATTCTTTCTTAAAAATTTTTTTTAATAATAAAAGATATTTTCCTAAATAATAAATAAACCGTAGAATGTGATAAAGACATTTAAAAAGAAAATCAATTAAATATAAAAGATGGGGGATAAATAATAAAATAATTGTTAATAAACCTAAGTTTAACCATTGATTTTGATAAGCAAAGAAAGAACTACTTATCTTATGAAGGATATGATTTAATTTAGTTAACCAAGTATTAATGAAATGCCACATGATGATTTGTCTTCTTAGTAGTTAAATATTGATACATCCTAGCCACTATTCCTTGTTTTAGTTGGTGAATACTTAGTTTGACGGTGAAAAGATAGAACTTAATGACGTAATAAATGATGATAATTGGAAGAAATGAAAGTAGAGTGATGATGAAAAAGATGAGATTACTAGGTAAAGATTGAAAGATTTTTTTAATTAACATAGTTTTTTGGTTTCCTTTCTAATTGTTGAGTGAGTTGTTAAATAAAAAAAAGACCCTGAAAAGGGTCTTGGTTTGTAATTAAAAAATTTAATTATTTTAACGTCTTCTTATGATTATTTGGTTGATTTTGGTTGTTTTGTATTTGATTTCTAATGATATTTATTTGTCTTTGATTTTGATCTATTCTTGTTTGAATATTTCTTAAGGTATTTATTTGTTCTTCTGAAGCATAAAGTGGTGTATTATTAATGGCTGAAATCATCTCTTGTGTTAACAATAAATATTCTCTTTCTAATTGAACTCTTGTCATATTATTATCAAAATTTCTTAACATTTGTTCTTGATTATTTAGTTGTCTTTGTTGATAAGTTATGATTTGTTGGTGTACTTGTTGTATTTGATTCAACAAAAAATTAATTTCTGTTACTGAACTATGATTAAAAAGAGCATTAATCAATTGTTGAGATATTCTACCTTGGGTTAATAATAAGTTTCTAAAAGTATTATATTCATCTATATGATTATCAACAACTGAATTATTTTCAGATATGCCATCGTTATTATCCATTGCCATAACTTGATAATTATTAGTCATAAATAATAGTCCTAAAAAAGTAAATAAATAAATACTTATTATTTTAAATTGATTTTGTAATTTAATCATTAATTAAATCTCCTTTTATTTTTCATTTTTTAAATTTTAATATGTTAGTATTTAATATCTTTATACTTCTTTAAGGATAATTATTTTCATTTTTGCTTATTTAGTCTTAACATTGTTTTATTTAGATTAAAAAGTGTCTAATAATAAAATCATTATTTTAAATAATAATAAATTATTTTTGATTTTAATCATTACTAAATATTTTCTTGACCATATTCATAATTTTTCGATTCTGTAAAACCATATGAATACAAAATAAAAAACATATATAAATCATTGGATTCTTTTTTTATATCAAAATCTAAGATTATTTTAAAAACATTTTCTTCCAATTCCGATTCCGACAAATTATTATCTAATCCTTGTTTAAATACAGATTTATATATTTCAATATGGTTGTTATTTTTTAATTTATAATTAAATAATCCTTCTTCAGAAACATTATCTATTATTATCCTTTCCAAAAAACCTATAAAATTATAACGATCATATATAGGATTATCTAAATCACTAGCATTACTATATAAACATATTTTAGCATTATTTGTATTAAAAAATTGTTTTACATTTATATTAAATTTAATTAAAAAACCATTGTATTTTTCTTTTAAATTTTTCAAATCATAAACCCCTAATTTTTTACTAAGGTTTATTTTTGTTTCAAATAAAAATTTAATGATATTCTTTTCATGAAAAGAATTATTAATTTGAATTGTTTGTTGTTTAGGTAAATTTTCAAAAGGTATTTCTATGTTATTATCGTTAAAATTAGAATTATTTTGTAATTCATTGTTTTTCATTGCCATAACATAATAATTATTCGTTATAAATAAAATTCCTAATAAAACAAATAAACAAAAACTTATTATTTTAAATTGATTTTGTAATTTAAACATTAATTAAATCTCCTTTTGTTTTTATTCCTTTAATTTTAATATATTGGAAGTTGTTAAGATTTTATCACCAGTCCTCCCTGGTTCTTTTATTATTTTCAGCTTCTTTGGCTTTATCGTTATTGTGTTTACCTTCATAAAGAGATAAAGTTTTTCTTTTTGGGTTGAAGTGGAGGTGAAAATGGGTTAATTTGAAATTGGAGTTGGAAACATGTGAGCATCCAAGGTAATAGTCTTTGTCTTCATCTAAGAAGTGTTTAGGACCTTTGTATTTAAGGATTAAACAGTTACCACTTGAGTTTTCTTTGAATTGTTTTTCGAAATTGATATTTGAATATAAATGACTGTCGTCTTCCATATCACAACTAGAATATTTAAATTCGTTCACTGAGGTTTGCTTATAATCCAGTCCTCTTTTATTCCAACGGTCGAAAGGATGACGGTCTTTGATGTAACAAACTAAGTTAGAGGGTTCTTTTTGAAGTTCGAGAAGGTCTTGAATTTTCATCAATTCAAAAGATCCGATATTTTCTTTGTTAGCGAGTTGTTGTTGATAATATCCGATGCCATTAAGGCCGTCAAAAGTATATTTGGCTTTAATCATTGTACATTTTTGTTTGTCGTCATACCATTCTTCGATGTTTTCAAATGCGGTTTCTTTTAAAATAGGAATTTCTTCTTTTGGTAATTTAATGATTTCCATTTCGGTTAAAACGAAAAAACCAATCAATAAAAAAAGAAGTATTCCTAAAATGATAAAAAACCATTTAATGATTTTTTTAATATTAAACATGATTAATTCCTTTCGGGCAATTTATAATATACCAACATTTTAACACATTTGATTTTTGAATTTTAATTAAAACCATTTTTTGAACCAAGAAGTTACATTTTCGACTTTTTTGTTTACGTCGTCTTTAATTTTTGTAGTAAAGGGTTGAATTGAACCTTTCCAGGTTTTTTGGTTTTTTATGGTATCTTTAATTTTATCGTATTCTGTTGTTTTTTGGGTTAATTCATCACTGTTTTCTTTTAATTTTACTTTAGTTGCTTCATGGGCTTTTTGTTCGTCTTTGATTTGTTCTTTAAGTTTATTAATTTCATGACGGAGTTCGGCGTTTTCTTCAAAATATTTGCTAGAGACATTTTCTAAAGCTTTAATGGTTCCTTCGAGGGATTCAATGTGAAGGCCTTGTTTTACCCATTTGTCGATTTGTTGTTCTAATTCCTCGCTTAAACGGTTAATTTCATTTGCTTGTTCGTTGATGATTTGGTTTAAGTGGGTAATTTCTTGGTCTTTTTGGTAGATAGTTGCTTGATATTCTTTTTCTTTTTGTTGAAAATTAGTAGTCAATTGGTTAATTTCGTTTTGGAGTGCTTGTTTTTCTTGTTGGGATAAAGCTTGATTGGTTATTAATTCTTGATTTTTCGTTTCAATTAATGATTTTTTTTCTTGGAGTTGGTTTTGGAGTTGTTCGGTCATTTGGTTTTGTTCGTTGATTTGATTGATTAATTCATTAATTTGTTTTTCTTTTTCAGTGTTGATCGTTTTTTCTTGGTGAAGGTCAGTTTCTAATTGATTAATCTTTTGATCTTGGGTAAAGATTTCATTTTCTTTAGAACGGATTTTATCGGTTTGTTGATTGATTTCCTTTTGAAGTTCTTGTTTTTCTTCTTGAGATAGTTTTTGATTGTTTTCTAATTCTTCTTTTTTTTGAATTAAATCATGTTCTAAATTGGCTTTTTGGGTTTCTAAAGTTAAGCTATTAATTTTTTCTTGTTGAAGTTGGATTTCTAATAAGTTTTTGGCTTTGATGATTTCTTAAGGAGTTAGTTGTTGTGTTTCAGTTGTTTTGGCAGTTTCTTTTAATTCCTCACCAAGTAGTGGTTTTTGTTGGAGTTGTTCTTGTTGGAGATGTTTTGGTTCAGTTGTTGATTCAACTGAACCATGATCAGGGATTGTTAAGATTACCACTTTCACTTTCTTCTTGAGTTATTTCTTCTTGGGTTGTTTCTGTTTTATCTTCATTATTGTTAGTTATATTTGATTCTTCATTTTCAATAATAGTTGGATTGAATGATTGTTGAATAGATGGTGTTTGGGAGATTGGTGTTGAGGGATTTTCTATTTTATTAGTTAATTGTTGTGGTGGATTAGGAGTTTTATTTTCTTCGCGATAAAATTGGTAAAGTTCATAAGCAGTTGAAGCTAAAGAAACCAAAAATAAAGCTTTACTACCAATTCTTAACGCTTTACCGCCTAAATTAGCCAATTTAGAAGGAGCAGTTTTTTTAATGGCTTTTGTGGTGCCTTTTTTGATGGTTTTTTTCTTCCTGCTTTTTAACCAATTACCAATTTTACCAATTCCTAAACAAATACCGATGACGCTTAAAGTAGTTGCTAGATAATAACCTAATTTATTTTGTGGTGAAGGAACGTGATTAGGATCTTTATCGTTGCCTGTTAGTTTATTATAGATATATTCAACAAAAGTGCGAATTGGTTGTGTGGCTTTATCGTATAATATTTTAGTTTTAGTTACAGCGTTACTGGTAAAAGCGTTGATTTGGTTTAAAACTTCAGGAAAGAATTTGAAAAGGGTCCAATAAAACGCTCCACCAATTAATAATAATGGGATGAACCATTTGAAGATGTTAAAGAAAGTTTTAATGATTTTAAACAACCAGTTTTCTTTTTTAGTTTGAGTTTCGATAATTATTTTAGGAGTTGGATTTTTTCTTTTGATAATTATTTCGTTAGATTTATTGTTTTTGGATTGATTTTTACTGTTTTTATTTGTTTTTTTTGACATATTTTTACTCGCTTTCTTGATTGGATTTATTTTGATTTATTATCATTTCTTCTAATTTATCTATTTTTTCATTAATTTTTTTAAAATTATTTTGGGTTTCTTGTTGGAATTCGTCCATTTCCTTTTCAATAAGGTTAATTTTTTCTTTTAAATGATTGTTTTGAAGGTTAATATGTTTTTCTAAATTATTATGGTTAACAAAGTTATAAGTTGTAATGATTGATGTGACAACAATTATTAAATAAATATAAATAAAATGTTTTTTATGCATTTCCATTTTGTTTTCTCACCTTCTTTTTGATTTTTAAAGTTTTTTTAAAATAAAAAAGACTCTCATTTAGAGTCTTTTAATGTTGGTGGAATTATTTTTGATTATTATTTTGAGGTACAGCGTTATGTTTATCTTGGTAAAGAGATAAAGTTTTACGGACAGGGTTGAAATGGAGTTGGAAATTGGTTGATTCGAAATTGGAATCATCGACGCGAGCACGTCCAAGATAATAGTCTTTGTCTTCTTCTAAGAAGTGTTTAGGGCCTTTGTATTTAAGGATTAAGTGATTAAAGCCTGGTCCTTTGTGTTGTTGTTTTTCGAATTTTACATATAAATATAATTGACTGTCATCTTTTTTATCGAAAGAAGCGGAATCAAATCCGTCTAAAGTAGTGTGGTTATAAGTATCACCATTTTTATTCCAACGGTCGAAAGGATGACGGTCTTTGATGTAACAAACTAAGTTAGATGGTTCTTTTTGGGTTTCGCGACGATTTTCGACTAGCTTTAATTCTTTTCTTAATCTTTCTTCTTGAGTTGGAAGAGTTTTAAGTTTATTTTTAATATCGATGATTTCTTGGTTTTTATCTTTAATCGTTTGTTCGTATTTGTCAAGTGTTTGGTTTAAAGTTACTAACTCTTGTTCTAATTGGGAGATTTTATTTTCTTGGTGGATTTTAGTTAATTGCTGATTAATATTATTTAATTCCGTTTGGATTTGAGAATAGCGAAGATTGTAATAGTTAATTCCGTTTAAACCATCAAAGGTATAGCGACATTCAATTTTAGTTTCATCTTTGGGTTTATCTAAATATTGATTGAATCCTTCTCGCCATTGAGCGTATTGATTTTCACAAGCTGCTCGGCGTTGTTGCACTTGTTGATGATCGGGTTTTGTTTTTAATTTCAAATTTAAGACTTCTTCGATATCAGAAGGCAACATAACTTCGTGGGTTTGAGGGTTTTGTTGAGCCCATTTAGCCGTTTTTTTGTAAGCTTCTTCGATGATCGTGGTTAAATCACGGTTAGAAAGATTTTTGCCTTGACATAATTGGGTAATCTCTTTTAAAGCTAAGAAAGTATGATAACTAATTTGATAAGGGGTGATAATATGTTTTAAATAACCTTCAATTTCATGATCTTTTAAATGACCGATAAAGATTTCTTTACTAAAACGACTGCGTAAAGCCGTATCAATTTTATGAAGATTATTAGTCGCTCCCATTAAGACAATTTTTTTATTACTACTATTAAACCCATCTAATTTATCTAATAAAGTATTAATCACATTGACTCCTCCTGAAGAAATGTTGGAATCATTACGATTTTCTAATCCTTCAATTTCATCAATAAAGATAATGGTTTTATCATGACTTTCTGCTTCTTGCCAAACTTTATCCACTTCTTTTTCTCCTTCACCAATGTATTTTTGTCGGAATTTGGAAGGAATTAAGTTAATAAAGTGAACATTAGCCTCACCACAAAGAGCTTTGATTAAGAAGGTTTTACCTGTTCCTGGCGGACCATAAAGTAAATAACCTTTAGGGCGGACTTGATCGAAGTTAATTAAAGATTGGTTGGTGCGAAAATAAGTTAATAAGTCTTCTAATTCTTCTTTTTCACTTTCCATGCCGTAAACGTCTTTAAATGTCACTTGTTTTTTAGTATGAAGAAGAGGTTTGTTTTCTTTTAAATGATTTAATTGGATAGTTAAATTTTTCTTTTGTTTTTCAAAAGCTAATTTTTGATCAGTTAAGAAAAGTTGAAAATCCTTGAAATTTTTTAATTCGGTTTGTTTTTTTCGATATTCTTTTTGAGTTTTTAATTCTTCAATTCTTTTTTGATTAGCTTCCACATAATTAAGAGCTTGATTTAAGTGGGAAATTTGTTGTTGGAGGTTTTCTTGGGTTTGCAGTTGGGCTTTTTCTTGTGCTAATTTTTCTAATTCTTCTTGTTTTTCTTTTTGATTTTGGTTTAACGCTTTCCTTTGCTCCATTAAATTATTGACTAAGGCTTGTTGGGTTTGTTGTTGATTTTTCAGTTCTGTTAATTGTTGTTGTTTTTGGGTTTTAATGGTCGGAGGTAATTGCGGATTATTAGTTAATTCGGTTTGCAGAGTTTTAATTTTAGTAATAATGTCGGTTAAAGTTTTAACATTTTCATCAATTTGGGTTTTTAAAGTGCGATCTTGTTGTTGGAGCGCTTGAATTTTGGTTTGTTCTTTAATTTGATTTGGTTTTCGATCTTTTGTTGTTGTGTTGATGAGGGTTGTTTAGTTGATGTTGGGTTTTTAGTTGGTGGACGAGAATGAGTGATGCCAAAGATTAATAAAATCAAGAAACCTAAACTTAATAATCCGATCAAACTCAGATAAATTTTTTTGTTTAATGTCATAGAGAACCTCCTTTCTTAGGTTTTTGAAAGAAAATAATTGGGTTATTTTAAAATTAAAGTTTTCGCTTTATCTTTAATGGATTTTGAAAGTTTAAAAGCGACTACTGTTTTGGCAGGAATTTTTAATTTTTTCTTTGTTTTAGGGTTTCTACCGATGTAGGCTTTTCTTGGTTTTAATTGGAATTTACCGATTTGAGGTGATAAAACTACTTCTTCATTAGTAGTGATAGCTTTGATTAAAGTATTTTCGAAGATATGATAAAATTCTTCTGTTTTTGAAATTGAGGTTTTATTTACCTCAGCGGTTTTTTTAATTAATTCTTTTTTAGTCATATTTTTTCTCCTTTATTTTTTTATTTCTTTTAGTGTCCTTACCAATTTGTTGTGTTTTTTTCAAATAAAAAAACCCTTTTTTCAAAAGGGGTTAGATGATTATAGTTTATTTGATTGTTATTAAATCTATTTTTTTAAAAAGGTAAATTTTCTTGAGGTTTATTATCTAAAAAGATCACGTTTTGAAGAATAACTTTAGTATTGATTTTGGTTTGACCTTCATTATTCATGTATTTTTGGATGGATAAAATCCCTTCAAGATAAATTTTGACCCTTATTTAAATATTTTTCATGTTGTCAGCTTGTTTTCGAAAACCACCACAAAGGATGAATTGGGTTATCTCTTTAAGGGTAACCGCTAATTGAAAATCGATTTTAGGGATTTGTTCGTTGTTTGAATTGATATATTGTTTTTCTAAATCATGGCTGAGACGGCCGATTAATTGAACTTTATTTAACATATTTTATTTTTCCTTTTTTTGATATATATTTGATTTCTTCATTAATAAAACTTTTGGAAAAAATGTATTGTACGACTATTTAATTTATTGGTGTTGGAATCTTTTATTACTATTGTTTCAAAAGTTTTATGCTTGATTTTGATATAAAAAAAAGATTACTTTAAAGTAATCTGATTTTTATTTTTTTATCACTTAAACGAAATATTTTTTTGAATTAATAGTTTAAAGTCATTACGGACGAACGATAGGTTTTAACGTTTTTTTATTTTTTTAATTTTTTGATAGCGATGTTTTTAATATTTTCTACTTGTTTTAAAGATAAATTAAGTTTTTCAGCTATTTCGGTGTTGGTATAACATTTTTGATAATCTTCATTGATATTCCCTAAAGGAACGCCAAAACTTAAATGGATAATTTTGAATTCGGTTTTGCTTAACTTAACTTTCATTTTTTTTAAAAAAATTTCATGATTAACTTGTTTTAACCATAATTGATGGGGGTTTAGTTTATTTATTTGATATGGTTCATAAAATTCTTCTCGAAAAGAAAGATTATCCTTTTTATGATTTTTTTGGGGGATTGAAGGAGAATGGCTTTTTCTTATTAGTTCATTGATTTCAGATTTGATAGTTGGAGTAGCGTAGGCGATAAAGTCATAACCTAAATCTTGGTAATGATTGAGGGCTTTGATTAATCCTAAAATTCCTTCTTGATATAAATCTTCTTTAGTTAAAACTCGAGGATAATATTTAAATTGATTTACTATTTTTTTGACTAATGGTAAATGAAGTGTGATTAATTGATTACGAATTTCTAAATTCTTTTTGTTTTTTTAAAAAACTTTAAATAATTCTTTTCTTAACATTTAATTCCTTTCTAAAAATTTTTTTAGAAAAGAGAGGAAATGATTTTTTTAGTCTTGGAAAAGAAAAAAAGACTAACTTAATAGTTAGTCTTAAAGAATTTTTAAAAAGCAAAAAGTGTCTAAAGTTTTGGAACACTTCATAGGTTTGGAATGTAAATATAAATTTAAATTATAGACTTTTGGTCAATAACTACCTTTATGTTTAATTAATAAAAATAAATGAGTGCTTAGGGCACCAACAACAAAGGAAAAACTAACTACTGCTATCAAAGATGCAATAGCTAGGGCAAAAACAAAACCCAAAAAGAAAGGTCTGTCATGAGAAATGCAAGGATTAAAATAAAAATTACAAATATATACAAACAAATATGAGCTTATAAGGGCAAATGTTAAAAAGGCACACAAAGAAAAACATGTATTGCTTTTATTGGCTGTATACCTAACATTTGCTAATCTATTCAAAAAACTATCTTTAGGATTTAACATGTGTGTGTTTCATTAAAATGTTTGTATTTTGATACTCTATATTATTAAACCTAACATTTTTATTCTTATTATAATTACGTGTTTTTACTTTTTTTTATTTTAGCTTTATAAGGTTTGTTAGTTTTCTTAGATTTGTTGTTCTTACTTGGTGGAATTGGCATTTTAGATGACAATTTATAAATTAAAAAGATAATCATCAAAAAAGTAATAATGGAATTAAGATATTTTAAATAAATTTTTTCTGGTGTAAGTTTTATTACTGCGGGTTGAAAAAATTCCAAGATAAAACAAAGTAAAATAATCAATCGTGAAGTTTTTGGTTACTAAAAAACATCACAAATTTAATATAATATTTTTTCATTTAATTAATAAAATTTTGTCATCAGGTTTAAGGATTTGAGTGCAATATTGGCATTTTCCTTCATATGGATATGTTTCTGTAGGTTTATCATTTTTTTCGCTTTGTTTGTAAATTATTTCTATTTTAACTTGATCTACTTCATTGTCTAAATATTTTATTATTCTATCTGGGTCAAATTTCATAGTTGTTGAAATTAATTTTTCATTTTCATCGTATTCATTTTTACATTCGTTGCCGCTATAATAATAAGTAGTAATTATTTTATTAGGTTTGCCATTTGAAAATGTTTCTGTTATTTCTTGTTTCTTTAATTTTGATTCAACATATTTTGTGATATCTTGGGAATTTGAGGAAAAATTTGTATCTTCAAAAGATAATAATGAAATATTTTTTTGGCAATTAGGTATATTTGTGGAAGGATTATATTCTTTATCTGCTTTTATTGTAAATAAACTATTAAGAATTATTATACCTTCTTTGGGGTAAACAGTTTGGATAAGCATTTTATTTTCGGGGTTGAATTCCTCAATAGCTCCATCAGGAAAAATAATATGTGTAATTTGATTTTTTTCATTGGTTATTTTTTGGGCTTGATTTAGTCCAGGGTAATCAGAGTTATTTATACGTAGGATTTCTTGCTTAAGGAGATTGTTTGTGCAATTCAAAATAATTTTTCGATTTCGCAAAATCCTTTTATTAATCATTATTTTTTTGTTAGTTAAGGGCGGATTTATGGGTTCATTTCATCAATAGTTCCTTCTGAAATCATCTTATATATTTTACCATCTTAATTAAAAAGTAAAAGTTGTTCAATATAATTAGAAGGAATACGAGAATCCTCATATGTTTCTAAAACTTTTTTTCTTTTTTTGGTTTCTGGATTATATTCAACATAGCCGCCTTTAGGGTAAGTTATTTTATATATTTGTCCCTTATCATTTTTATGAATTTGTCCACTCATTTTAGCTAAAGGATCAAAATCAGCAATTTAATTTGCATCATGATAACATGTTTTTTGATTTCTTTTATTATATTCACGAATAAAAAGCAAAGTAATTATGGCAATAAAAATAATTATAACAAAAGTATATATAATATATGAAGATTTAATTTGTTTCATTTTTTTACTCCTTTTTAAATTCGGTTATTATCTCAAAATATTCACTCTATAATAATTTATAGTTTTGAAAATAAATCAATCAAATAATTATCCAGTTTACAACACAAATATAATCTCCCATAATTTTTTTATACATTATCGCAATTAATTATTCTTATTATAACATATCACCTAAAACCAACAACACCAATAAAAAATATTGAAATAATAAAATAATAAGTTACAAATAAGGAAAAGACCAACTATTTTTATAGTTGGTCTTTATATTTAATATTAATATTATATCTTATTTTTGAAATTGACTTTGATATAGTTTATAATAAAATCCTTTATAATTTAATAATTCTTGATGTGTTCCTTGTTCAATAATAGCCCCTCTATGAAGCACTAATATCTTATCAGCATTAACAATAGTAGACAATCTATGAGCAATAACAAAAGCAGTTTTATTTTGAATTAACTTTTGAATGGCTTGTTGTAACAAAATTTCAATTCTAGTATCTACATTAGAAGTAGCCTCATCCAAAATTAATATTTTAGGATTACTTAAAATAGTCCTTGCAATAGTAATTAATTGTTTTTCTCCTTGTGATAAGTTATCTGCTTCTTCATTAATTTGCATCTGATAACCATTAGGCTTAGTATTAATAAAATAATTAACTTGAGCTTGTTTGGCTGCTTGTATTACTTCTTCATCAGTTGCATCTTGTTTACCATATTTAATATTTTGCCAAATAGTATCTTTAAAAAACCAAGTATCTTGTAATACCATTCCAAAAATAGTTCTTAAATTATCTTTCTTTAACTCACGAATATCAACTCCATCAACTTTAATAGACCCTGCATTAATATCATAAAAACGCATTAAAAGATTAATTAAAGTAGATTTACCTGAACCTGTAGGACCTACAATAGCTATGGTTTGTCCTGGCTTGGCAACAAAATTAATATTCCTTAATAACATATCTCTTTTATTATAACCAAAAGAAACATTTTCAAAAACAACTTCTCCTTGAGGATTGGCAATAACTTGAGGTTTGAGCACTTCAGGAGCTTCTTCAATTTCATTTAAAAAAGCAAATACTCTTCTAGAAGCAGCATTAGCAGATTGTAATAAAACTGACATATGACCTATTTCAATAATGGGATTCCCTAAACGCCACACAAATTGTAAAAAACATCTAAAAAGTCCTATTCCAATAACTCCTACTCCTAATTTAGTTAAAAAAAGAGATATATTATGTCCTTCAATCAAAAAAAATCCCATCATACTAACTGCAATTAAGTAAAATGAGTAAATAAACATACAATTGGCGAAGTTAATCCAGACAAAAAATTAGATTTAAAAACTAACTTTTCTAAATACTTAATTTGATAACTAAACTCTTCAATAACTGTATTTTGTTGATTATATAAAATAATTTCTTTATATCCAGTATATTTTTCTTGTAAAAAACCATGATGATTCCCTGATGCATCAAACCTTTGAATAAAGATTTTCTGTGATTTAGTAAACACTTTATAAATAGCATAAAAGGAAAAAGGAATCATCATAAAGACAATAATACCTAAAAAAAGATGTAAAACAAACATAAAACAAACAATCATTACAATCATTAAAAAAGCAGCTAACATAATAGAAAAAGATTGTTGCAAGGCATTAGAAATAACTTCAATATCATTTGTCATCCGACTCATAATATTTCCTAAAGTATTAGAATCAAAGTATTTAATAGGTAAACGATGAATTTTTTTTTGCACATCTTGACGCAAATCTCTCATCCCTTGATGAATAGATGAAATTAACATTTTATTAAAAAAGACACGACACATAACAACAACAAAATATAAAAATAAATTAATACATAAAATAAAGATAATATAAGACATAATATCATTGCCAAAAAAAGGAACAGAAAAGGAATTTTTATCTTTATAATAATTTTGCATTTTATCAGTAATAAATCTACCTTCAAAATAAAACAAAAAAACATTAAAAAGGGAAGATACAAAAATTAAGAAAAGCCCTAAATTAATTTGTTTTTTAAAAGGTTTTAAATATCTCAAAATTCTTTTCATACAACAACCTCTAAATTTTGGGATTTGGCAATTTCTTGATAAAGAAGACAATTTTTCATTAATTCTTGATGAGTTCCTATAGCTTTCATTTTTCCTTCTTCTAAAACAATAATTTTATCAGCATTAATAACAGAAGTAATTCTTTGAGCAACAATTAACACTAAGGCTTGATTTTTCATTTCAAAAAAAGCTTTTCTAATTTCATATTCAGTTTTATAATCAAGAGCTGAAAAAGAATCATCAAAAATATAGATATCAGGTTTTTTAAGAAATCCTCTTGCCATAGAAAGCCTTTGTTTTTGTCCCCCTGAAAAATTAGTACCTAATTCACTTACTATTTCATTAAATTTATGATTTTTATTTTGTACAATTTGATAAGCTTGAGCAAGTTGCAATGCTTCTGTCATTTGATTTTCTTGAGGATTTTGTTTGCCAAAAGCTAAATTACTTCTAATAGTTCCTTTAAATAAAACATTTTTTTGAGAAATAAAACTAATTTTATTACGCAAATAATTAAGATCATATTCTTTAATATCAATATCATTAATTTTAATAGCACCTTCGCACACATCATAAAGGCGAGGAATAAGCCCTATTAGGGTTGATTTTCCTGAACCAGTAGCACCTACAAAAGCTACAATTTGTCCTTGTTTCATACTAAAATTAATCTTTTCTAACATGGGTTGTGTAGCATCAGGATAAGTAAAAGTGACATTTTCAAAAGACAAAGTTTGAAAAGGCATTTGCGGTTTTAAAGGTTTACAAACATTTTTAATTTTAGGGGTAATATTTAAAACATTTTCAATTCTTCTAACAGATACCAAAGTTTTAGGAAACATCATAAAGAGTAATAAAAAATCTAAAATAGCAAATAAAACATGAAATTGATAATCAATACATGAAAGAAGTTTCCCCGTAGTAAAATCAGGATGACTTTGAGTTAAATAATATACTCCTACTCCAACATTAATCAAAATAGAACAATTTAAAAACAAATAAAAGATAGGATCAATAGAAACCATAAAATTAAATAATTTAATAGAAAAAAAACTATATTTATGATTTACTTTAGAAAAACGAGAAGTTTCATATTGACTTTGGCGAAAAGCACGAATAGATTTAATCCCAATTAAATTTTCGCGAGTAATAACATTTAATTCATCTAATTTTTTTTGTTGTTGCTGTGATAAAATATAAGATTTTTTAAGAATAATAAATAAAGTTAAAACTAAAAAAGGAGCAACAAAAAGGATTCCTAAAAGCAAAAAAGAAGCTACATAAAAAATAGCAACAACACTAACTACAAGCATAATAGGAGACACAACAGCAGTACGGTAAAAAACAGAAATGAAATTCATTACTTGAAAAACATCCAAAGTAGTATAGTTAAGGATAGAAGAAATCCCTAATTGTTTCATCTCAGTGGGCGAAAAAGTTTGTACTTTTTTAAAAATATCGACGCTTAAATCTTGAAAAAGCAAGGATGATACTTTGGAAGCACAATAATTAAGAATTAGATTTCCTATAAAACCACAACAAGCACATAAAGCTAAAAGCCCTAAAAGTGCGAAAGGATCAATTTGATTTTTATTATAATCAATAATAAATTTACCAATTATAAAAGGAATTCCCAATTCACTACAACAAACAAACAAAACAGCAATTAAATTTAATAACAGCAACATTTTGTATTTGAATAAATATTTCCAAATAATTTTCATTAGTCTAAACTCACAATTCCTTTGTTTATATGGTTAATTTTTTTGTTGCAATTTCTTTCAAGTAATAATGGTAAAAAATAAGGATAAAAAGGGTGCAAATATAATTAAAATAATAAAACGTAATAAAAAAAGACTATTAAAAATAGTCTCTTATAATTGTTTTAATAACAACTAAATAATATTTATTGTTAATACTAACTTGCAATTACTTATTTGATTTTAAAATATCTTTAATTTCTTCTAATAAAGCAATTTCTTTATCAAGACTTTGTTGTAAAAGTAACATATTCTTATCGACTTTATCCTTTTGCAAAGGATTTTTCCATGAAATTAAAGTTAAAATAGTATAAATAATAAAAGAAAGCAACAAAAACTCTAAAATAGTTTGCAAAAAATTACCATAACCAAGATAAGTATTAGCTTTAATTTCCAATTTCAAATCTTTTAAAGCCCCAGTATAATTAAACAACAAAGAAAAAAGAGGCATAATAATATCTGCTACCAAAGAACTTACAATTTTGGCAAAAAGTTGTCCTATTACAACTGCAACAGCTAAATTAATGACATTACCACGAGCAATAAAAGCTTTAAAACCTTTAGCAAATTGCAAAGATTTAGAGGTAAAATTATAATTTTCTATCATTTCAAAACTCCTTTTTAATAAAAAATTAAAGATAAGCTTTGTAATTATTTTAGTTATTGTATCAAAATAAAGGAATAACAAAAGTCAAAAAAGGATTCAAAACTCTTTAAAATTTTAGATTTTAATATTTTTATAAAACAATTTTAATAAATAACAAATATGAAAAAATAATTTGAAAAATCAAAAATGGGATGTTTTTTTAAATGGGTTGAAATTCAATTATTACAAAACTCAAAAAGAAAAACGCAAAACAATACTTTAAAGTCAAAAGACCAAACAATAAAAAACCAACTTTTAACACTTTAAATAAAAGGGATTTTTACATTTGTATTATAACATTTTTTAATTATAAAAATAGCAAAATATCTAAAAAATATTTAATTATAAGTGTTTGGGGTTCAGTGAGGTTTTTTCTTTTGTTCTTTATATTATAAACAAAATTAACTAAAATATTAAAAAAATATTAAAAGTTCTATAATCTATTAATAAACTAGATATTAAAAAAGGAAAAAAACACACAATATTAAATATTTTATATAATTAACCTAATTCTTTATTTATACCATAATAAAATAAAAAAAGAGCAAACAAATAAGAAATGCTGCCAACTAATCTAGACCATTCAAAAATTTGAATTTCAATTAATCTTTTTCCCTTTTGTTCTTGTTTTTGGGTTTCTTTCAAACATTTCTTTAAACTATTAATTGATTGTAAAACATAAGTTTGTTTTTTAATAATTATTATAAGATATAAAAACCTCAAACTAAGTAAATAGTTTGAGGTTATAATTATGAATTATGTTTTATTTGTAGTTAATGAATTTATTTTTTACCCTTAAATAAACGAAAAATAATTATAATAATATTAAATACCTCTTTCCAATTTAATATAAATACTTAAATTTTTATCTTTTATCATTTTTTATATTACCTAAATAAGTAATAACATATATAAAAAGTTCAAATATACTACAAAATACTTCCATACTAGAAAGCCATAAAAAATTCACTAAAATCCATTCACATTCTTTGGCAAGCACTTTATTTTTAGCATTTTTAGCAAAGTTATCTAATTGATGTAAAACATAAACCCATCTTAAAATACCTATGATAAAAGTTATTAAGGATAAAAATATAAGGATAATAAGAAAAAAGAAGTTAGAAAAATAATTATGATAGCAGTATAAAGAAAAACAAATAATTTCACCAATAAAACTAATAAGAAAAAATATTTTTAAAACTTTAATGAATCCAGGATAAACTTTAATTTTATTTATTTTATATAAAACAGTAATAAAAACTAAAATCAAAATAGTAATTAACAAAGATATTAAAGGAATTAAAGGAATTAAATGTTGAATAAAAGGGGAAAAGTCCAAATATTGTTTCCCATAAAAGCGGTAAAAACAAAATAAAGCAGCATACAAAAAACCTACTAATATAACCATCAAATGAAGAGCTATCGGCAAAAAACAATTCCAATAATAAAGACTTAATTTATAAAAACAACATATCAAAATAATGATTAATTTAAAGCCAATTAAAAATAAAATCAATTCCTTTATATTTGTTATTTTGGTTTGTAAAAAAGAATATAATGTACTGTGATAGTGGCTTAATAACTGATAAATAATTAATCCTGATAGTAAACAAAATAAATTAAGGATAAAAAATTTTATAAAAATCATCTTATAAGAAACTATTTTATCAGTTTTATTAGAAACATGTTTTTGCATTAATTTATTTATTTTTTGATTTTTATGATTATGAGATTTTTTTAACAATTTATTAAAATACTCAGGATTATCAAAAATGAAATCTAAGAACTTCATATTTATCAATCCTCCTTATAATTTTAGTTTATTCTTTTACCACAATAAAGATTTAAATATTGAGGACCGAACCTGTGTTTAGGTTGTAAAATATTAATTAAAACATGCGAAGAATTAGAAATTTAACTTTTTTGGATTAACCTATAAGATCTTTTGTTATTATCTAAAAATAATTCATAAACTTCTATAACATCTTCAGAAGGAAAATGAACTGAAAATCCAATTGTTTTTTTATAATAATTATTTGTTATATCAAAAATAATTTTTTTATTTATATACGCATAAGATTCGTATTTTCTTTCTGCTGCCTCAGCTGCTTCAAAAACCTCAGGAAAAAATACTTTGCCCCAAAAACTACCTACTGCTTTTTTAGTACTTTTTTTCAAAGCTGTTTTAGCAATAGCATGTCCTACTTTTTGATTAATCTTTTTCTTAATATATTCTTTAATTCTTTTTTTAACTATTTCTGTTTTTATAGAATGTGGCAATGTTTTAACAATATCTTTGCCAAATTTCTCCATTTGTTGAGGGGTTACTTCGAAATTGTTATCTATTATTCCTTCAAAAAAATCTTTAGCTATTTCTAAAAGGGTAGAATCTGTAGGACAATCACAAAAAGTAAGTTCTACTTGTTTAATTTCGTCTAATGAAGAAAGATCAAAAAAAACCTTGTTCTACATTTGAATTCAAATGATAATCTAGCACATCGTTAAACATAGCAATTTTAGAACTTGGCAAAAATTCATCTTTAGCATCAAACCCAAAGCTAACTACTTTTTTAAAACCAGGAATTGGGACAAAATTACTTGCTATTAAAGCAGTATTTTTTATTAAATGATTTGCATTTACAAATTATTTATATGAATGACAAGGAATGGGTTTGATTCCTGAAAGACCATAAAAAACTCTAGCATTATCTGAAAAAGTATGCCCATCGTAATGACGCCAATCAAGTACATTATGTTTTTGAGAATAATCTGGTTCATAATCATCAGGATTAAAAGCCATAACTTTAGAACTTGTAAATGAATAAAATAATATTAAAAATAAAAAACTAAATAATTGTAATTTCTTAAAATAAAGTTTTTTTAATAAAAACAATATAACCTCTTTTTAAATTTTATTTTATTATGTATTTTATATTTAGCATAATTAAAATATTAATTAAAAAAGATTGATTACTTTAATATAAACAACCACCATTTTATTGAATTTATAAAAATATATAAATCAATCAAATAATTATCTAGTTCACAACACATAATATAATCGTCCATAATTTCTTTATACATTATCGTGATGAATTATTTTTATTATATCATGTTTATAGTGTATTTATATAAATATTTAATAATATAAAATATTTAATTTTAGTGCCAAAAGTTATTTTTCTTTAAATAACAATGCAAAGCATGTTAAAATTTTAAAAACAGAAAGAAAAATTTGAAAAAACTACCAAACAAAAGACATATAATAAACCATTCATATTTTTTAGGAATTTGTTCTTTTACAAAACGATCGAGATTTTCTAAAGTAATAGTCCACATTAAAATACCTATAATTAAATTAAAAAAAGACCACAATAAAGAAGCAAAAATAGTCCATGGATTTTATAAATTGATACCCAAACCAAATAAAGCTAATAATATTGTACCAAAAAAAGAAATCATAAAAAGGATTTTGGTTTGCAAACGAAATTGAGGACTAAATTGAGTTTTTTTAATATTATATAAATAAGTGGCAAAAGCAACAATTAAGGAAGTTGCTATAATAGGGATTATTATCAAAACCAAAGACAAAGATTTTAAAAAAGGATCATTATTTAATTCCAAGAGAGTAGGGGAAAAACCTATAAAAATAAAACCTGAAACTAAAGCAAATAATGAAATCCCAAATTTTAATAAAGGATTGAAAAGATAAAGCCCAATGCCTACAAGAAATGATGAAATTGCTAAAAATCAAACCCCAGGGCACCATTAAGATACCAAAATAAAGTTTTATTTTAGCATCTATATTATTTACTTTTAATAAATCATCAATAGCAAGTTGACAAAATGCAGAGATATCAATAATATAAATTTTTAATTTTAAAGATTTAATAAATTCTAAATATTTATAAATATTAGATTCGGTTTTGAAAAAAAGATAAGCAGATAAGCCACCAAATACAAAAACACATCATAAAATAAAAAAATTAATAAAAACAGTATTATGAGTTACTAATTTGATTTTTTTACTTAATTGGTAATTTTTTTTGATTTTTAATTTCTTCAATTTTTTCTTGTACTAAAAAAGTAATATCGTCATCAGGATTACGTGGTTTTAATATTTTTTTTACTCTTTTAGAAGGATTAATTAAGTATTCAAAAAAGCCCATATTAAATACCTCTTTTTTAGAATTTATAAGTTGTTTGTTTTCTAAAATAAATTTATGGCGAAAATGATTTAGGTTTGGGTTTGATTTGAAAATTATATATTTGGAATAAAATAAGTTATTTTCTTTGGGATAGATTAGTGCAACAAAATAAAGGATAAGAATAATGATAAATATTTATAACAATAAATATAATAAATTATGAATTAATTTTTTGTTAGAAATGATAAATTGCAAAATTATAAAACACACAAGAAACAAAAAAAACAGCAAATTATTTATTACATTCGCATGTTTTATTTTCTTTTGTAGCACATGGACATGTTTTATTTTCTTGTAACATGTTTTATAACCTCCTTTTTAATCTTTCCCTCATTGATATGTTTTTTTCTTCCCAAAAAAACGCCAATGAATTAATTTTATTTTTCCACTAAAAAGAAAGTTTGCAACACAAAAATACTTATTTTAGCATAAAAAGAAAGGAATTATGATAAAACTAAATGTTTTTTAAAACAAAAAAAGCTAGTTTAAAAACTAGTCTTTTTTTTATTGTTGATTGTGTCTTAAAAATAAAAATCTTCATCTTGCAACGCCTCAGAGCGCATTTTTTGATAACCGTTTCCCTTCATAGAAAAGTTATCCATAGTTTTAGTCTCAGTATTAAGTCCATTAATGATAACAGGATTTACATTTTCGGATGGAAAAAAAGCATCAAATCCCAAATTCATTAAAGCTTTATTGGCATTATAACGCACAAATTTATTAACATCATCTTCTAAATTTAGTTTATGATAAATGGCATGAACTAAGGAAGTTTGGGCTTGATAGAGTTGTTGCATCAAATCATCTAACCATGTTTTTAAAGTTTGTTGGGTAGGTTTATCAAACAGTTGATAAATTTCAGTTGCAAGACGCCCCACATAAACACCATGAATACTTTCATCACGAATAATTAAATTAATAATTTCTCCTGATTGCATCAATTTACCTTGACCATAAAAATATAAAGAATAGTAAAAACCACTGTAAAACAACCAAGTTTCTAAAAAAACCGATACTGCCATAGCTTGCCACTGAGTTTTTTTAAATTCCAATTCACTAAATTGCAAGGAGGATTGTTTTTTCAAATAAATTTGGTCTTCCAAAGCCTCATAAACTTTTACAATTACTTGCATCATAGTTTGAAGGCTTGTTTGCTGGTTGCCCCACAAAAAAAGTTGATTAATTTCTTTGTTAGTTAAATAGCTCATAAAAATATTAGAATAACTTTTAGCATGTACTGCATTTTCCATAGCTCCCATAAAATTAAGGGTAGCTTTTTTTTGGTGTTCATGTTCTTCTAACGAACGAGCAATAACAGGCATACCCAAATCACCTTGATAAGTATCTAAAAAAGTAAGAACTAAAAGATTGCGGGAATAAGCGGTTTTTTCTTCTAAGGTAAGTTCACTCCAAGCAGCAAGATCACCTTGCAAACTGATATCTTCAGGACGCCAAAATTGGCTTAAATTTTGTTCATAAAAAAAATGGGTATATTTGTCTTCTAACACATTCCAGTTAGCTCCTTGAAAAGGGCTTTTAGAAGTTGGGTGGGGTTGGGAATTTTTGGTTTTCATTGATTTACTCCTTTTTTCTTTTAGGGTTTTTGAATTTTTCAGTATAAATTAATTGGGATAAAATTGAAAGGGTTGTGATTTGGGATTGTAATTTGGAAAATAATGAAGGATTGATTGGGGTTGATTTGCATTTTGATAAGTTAGTATTTATATTTTTGGAAAATAATGAAGGTATTTATTTTGATATAAAAAGGGGTTGAGGCAAGAAATAATCGTTGTTAAGAATAAAAAAAGACTATCCATTTGATAGCCTTATTTTAGCAAAAACAAAATCACAAAAACCAAGTACGAGAAGCAATCAAAAGTGCCTGAGATTTATAAATATAGTGTATTAATGAAAGTTTTATTCCATTAATTATTTTTTATTCGGTTTTATAGGGTGTTTTTAAACACCACAAGCCTCACATTCATCAATTTTTAGCTTTTGGGTTCGTGTGTAATAAAGGGTTTTTATCTTTTTATGATGAGCATAAAGATAGTATTTTTGTAATTCACGCGTAGTAATATCAGATGTAATACCAAGTTCAAACGAAATACCTTGATCAACGTGCTTTTGGGCAATGGCAATAACATCAATGAGGTCGTATTTGTTCATTTTATAAGCAGTGGTGTACATAAAGGAAGTTTGTTTTAAGGCAGGCATTGGACAGTAAGTTTTGGAGTTGCCATAGGTGCGTTCCTCTACTAATTGTTTTACAGGAGTCAAAGAAGGAGTTGCTCCCATAATGTATCCAATTGAGCCGTTTGGAGCCACTGCGAGGCGATGAGAATTGTAGAGCCCAAATTGCATAACATCTTGTTTGAGTTGGTGCCAATCTTTTTGCGTGGGCAAGGTTATGTTTTGGAACATTTTTTTGATTTTGGCAGTTTTGGGTAAAATTTCACCGCGATTGTCAAAATAACTACCATCAGCGTATTTGGATTGTTCAAAACGATAAAACTTTTTACCTGTGGTTTTAGCTTTATTGCAAGAATGAAGAAGGCTGTAAAAATTAACGGCATTGAAAAAAACATCAATTAAATCTTTGTTTTCTTCACTTCCAAAAGCAATGTAATTTTGAGCTAAAAAACCGTGATGACCCATAATTCCAAAACCTACACTGCGGTTAATAAAATTAGCTTTGGCAACAGCTGGCACATAACTAATGTTAGTGTTTTCAGAAACACAATTCATTACTTCCATCGCCATAAAAACAGTTTCTTGAATGGTATTGTTAGTAATCATGTTTCCCATGTGTCCTGATGCTAGATTGCATGAAACGTCCATACCAATTTCGTCTTGTTGGGTTTGATGGTAATCTTTGTAATGTGAAGTGATAGTAGGTTGGAGGATTTCAGTACATAAATTAGAAAACTTGACTTTCAGATCGGAAGTGTTTGCTTGATTGGTGTTGTCGCAAAACATTAAGTAAGGATAACCTGATTCGCCTTGCATGTGGGCAATAAGTTCTAAGAGTTGGCGTGGATTGATGGCTTTTTTTTGCACTTTGGGATTGGCAACTAAAATATCGTACCAATAGTCCATATCAACTGCGATGTCAGCAAAATTTTTGCCGTATTCTAAGAAAACAGTGTGCGGGAAAAAGGTATACATAACTTCGTTGTTGCGGGCAAGTTCAATCATTTTATTAGGAACTACAACGCCCAAAGATAAAGTTTTGACACGAACATCCTCATCAGCGCTTAATTTTTTCGTACTTAAAAAATCAATGATATCGGAGTGAAAAACGTTCAAATAAACAGCGCCAGCACCTGTACGTAGTCCGATTTGATCAGCATAACGGAAACTGTGGTCTAATAATTTGCACACACCTACAACACCTTTACACACGCCTTTGATGCCTTTGATAGATTCACCTTTGGCACGCAAATTAGTGATGTTAATCGAAACGCCACCGCCAATTTTGGAAAGTTGCATCGAAAATTCATTAATGCGGGCAATGTCGTTTAAAGAGTCACCAGCTTCTAACAAAAAGCAAGAGACAAATTCGCCACGATGTTTTTTGCCTGTGTTGAGCAAAGTGGGAGTTGCAGGAGTAAAGTCTTGGTTGATTAAGGATACAATGAGGCGTTTGGCAATTTCAAAGTCACCTTTGGCATGATAAAGGGCGTTTACTGACAAGCGGTCTTCGTAGGTTTCTAAATAGTGTTGTTTGTCGCGAGTTTTAAGGGCGTAATCGTGGTAAAATTTGAAAGCTCCCATAAAAGTTGGGAAAGTGAAATTTTTTTGGTAGGCAATTTGGTAGATTTCTTTAATTTGCGAGTGGGTGTATTTTTGCAAAAAAGCACTTTCATAATATTCGTTTTCTTGTAAAAAAGTTAATTTTTCTTGCAAAGTGGCAAAACGTTTTAGTTTGGGCAAAACTCCTTCTTGTAAAAAACTTTGTAAAGCTTCTTTGTCTTTATTGAGGTCTTTGATGTTTCCTTGTTCGTCAATAATTTGATTGGTGAGTGTAATCCAAGGTGGCAAGACGGTTTTTTTTGGGGTGAGTGTTTGAAGTTGTGCTTGCGTTTGGGATTGATAAGAAGGCAATTTTTGGTCGTTACAATAGCAAGCAAGCCATTTTTTTAAAAAAGCTCTTTCTTCTGGCATGCCCGAACCTTCGAATTTGAGAACCAAAGGCACATTGTAAGTAGAAGCGATGGTGTCGCCTGCTTTGCCATAGTTTTTGCCCCAATTTTTATTGCCAGACACAGCAACACCTATTACCTTTGGTAGCGTTTTTGTCTAAAAAAGTTTTGGCATCATCAGATACTTGTCCAAATTTCACACTGCGAGTAAGTAAAAAAAAGTTTTCATCGGTTAATTTGGAAAGGGCATCTTGGATATGTTGAAAGGAAAAGTCTAGACTTTGAGCCATTTCATAAACTTGACCTTGCAAGAGACCATCATAAATAACTTTAATTTTTTTGGGAAATAAGGCTGGCATTAAAAACTCCTTTTGCTTCTTTGGCTTTTTTTGTGATTTTTTTTGCAGTTTGATTTAATTCATATTTGCATTTCAATAATGCATTTCAGTTAATTTAATACATGAAAAAGTTAAAATTGTTTGAAATAAGTTAGCTTACTGTCAAATATATTACGTATTTTAAATAATAAATTAAATTTGCATGCATTATATTATTATTCTAATAATATGTATTTTATATTAATATTATATCAAAAGAAAAAAATATAGCGGCATTAAATGGCTTAAAAAACATATTTTAGAAAAGGCTTATTCGTCAAAATAATTCGTCCCAGTATAGAATAAATATTTAAGCTACCAAACTATTTAGGTAATTGAGCAGATGCAAAATGAAAAACAAAGTAAGAAAAACATGAATTTAGGAGGGGATAAAACATGAAAATGGGCTTTTAGAAATACAAGAAAACTCTTTAAAAAAAGACCAACTCAAAAGTTGGTCTTTATATTATTAAAAAATATTAAGTTGTCTAAATAAATGAAACAGTTAGCGTATTTTACTAAATTATCAGCTTGTTTACCAAAGTTTACGGAGTTATCACCTATTCTTTCCAAGCCTAAAAAAACAATTTTAAAATTAAAAAAATAAATAGTAAAAAGATAACCTTTTAAAACTAATAAATTTAATAATAGTTTAATGATTTTAAAAAAACTAAAATCATTAAACTATTATTAAAAAAAAAGCTAAACAGTTGCCTGTTTAGCTTTTTTTTAATTGCTATTCATATTTTTCTTTAATTTTTTTTATTTTATAAAGAATATTGTAACTATTTTTGATTAAATCAATCTTATCAAAAGAAGCGTTTATAATGTTTTCTGAAAATAATTTTTTTTCTTTTAATAAAAAAATAAGAGCATGAAAAAAACAATAACCATCTCCTTTAGTGTCTTCAGGTTTTTGAATAAAAAAATGATAATTGTTATTTTTCATTTTTAAATCAATAGGATTATTATCAAAAAGAAAAGAAGATAACAAATGTTTATCATTAATTATTAAATTAAATTTACGTTTTAATTGTTTACCTAAAAAATCAAGAGTCCCTTGAATTAAAGGAGTACTTGCAGTTCTTAAAGAATAACTTAAAACATCATTTTCAAAAAAAGATGAATCGCCATTGAAAATAAGTAAATATTGTTCTTTAAATTGATCATTTTCTAATCCGTTTACAAATTGATTTAAACCTAAATATGCTAATTTACAGGTTAACTGCAAAGAGTTATTTGGATTTCTTAAAACAAGTAAAAGGTTTTTCGCTTTTTGAATTTTTGCAAAATATTATAAAAAAGTAAAAGACCAAAAAAGTAAAACAAATAAAAATGATAATATTTTTATTTATTGTTTGTTTGATTATTAATTTGAATATAAATTCCTTATCTTTTCTTAAACAATAAATAATTTAAGAAAAAAATTGATATGATTTTAAAGATTTTAATTCATAGTTATTATAGCATTTATCTTAAAAAAAATTGCCAAAATTATATTTTTTTCGTAATTTGTTCTTTTAAAAAAAGAATAAAATCTTTAACTTTCATTTCAGTTCTCGTTTTTTCAAGGGGTTTTTGTAGGCGATTACTGAGTTTTTTAAAAATATTGTTTCTTTTAAAAAAAATCTTTTTCTTATTACTTATATTATAGCATTAATAATTTCAATAATTTAAAGTTTTTTTTAAGTTTTTGAAATTTATAAATAATTTTATTTATTTTTTTCCAACAACAAAAGCCGTCCAATAATTAGACAGCAAAATTAATTAAAAATATTTAATTTAAACTAATTTAATCAAAATTAAATTAAGGAGAAAGTTGTAAACTTTGAATATAATTATTTTCAAGATATCTATACCAATATTGACATTCAACTTTATTTAATATTTTAATATCTTGTTTTTCATAATCTTTTTTAAGTTTTAATTTAAGTTTTTGTAATTTAAAATATTTTTTAAAATTATTATTAAGAAAATAATTTTTTGGTTGAATACTAGATAAATTTAAACTAAAATAATTAGAATTTTGAAATTGATTTGGATTCATATAAGATTTAAACAACAAAGTTAAATTATGTGGAATTTTAATATTTCTTCCATTAACTCTTTGTTTAATATTCCATTCAAATATATTAGAAAAGTTAAAATTAACAATTGGAAATGAACTTAATTCTATTTCTTTAATTATATCATAAGGAAATAATGCCAAAAAAGATTCTTGAGGACAAGAAAAACATGTACGAGAAAATCCAAACAAATGACGACTATAAAAATCAATTCCTTTATTAGAATTTGATTCAATTTGTTTATCATTTTTAGAAACATATTTACTAACATATGAAACAATTTTATTAACATAATCTTTTTTATCAAAAGTACCTTTATAAAAAACTTTACATTTACTAATTTCAATTTTTTCAAATAAAAGATTTGTTTTTGATGGTCTAAAAATTTGAACATTTTGACTAATTGGATTTAAATGTTTATAATGTTTTATATTATTTTTATTCATAACAGATGCATAAGCATTAGCCCAAAGCAAAGTAATTTTTGACACTTTAACATTCTTTTTCTCATAATAATTTTGAGGTATTTTAATATTACCTTTTTCATCTATTTTATGCATTAAATAATCATCATAAAAAATACTCTTATTTCCTTTAATAGGTCGGTTTTTTAAACCCAAAGCATAATCTTTATCAGTACACAAATAACGAGAATATACACCAAAAGAATTTAAAACATCAATATTAAAAATAATATGATAATGAATAACTCCTAATTTAGTAGTTTCCAAAGACCAAAAATAACGAAAATCTTGCATTTTGGAATAAACCAAATCTTTTTGAGAGAATTGTTGAAATAAATTTGATAAATAATTTTTTCTCACTAAACGAATAAAACGTTTCCTTACCTGCCCCATAATATCAGGTTCATGAGTATATTTTATAGTTTTACCTTTTAAATCATCATAAGGAGCTGTCAAAGTAATAAAAGATATTTTTTTAGAATCTTTGAAATTATATAAAAGTTTATCCTTAGCATTTTGTGAAGAATCTCGATAATGTCTTAAAATTTTTGATTTTGGTTTAGTTTCTTGCAATTTAATTTCTTTTAATTGTTTTTTTAAAGAATAATCCAATTTCAAATCATCATCACTTAATGACAAATACCTTTCTTCTTTTTTTTCTTTTAAATGTTTTTTATAACATTTAATTCGTTCCAAAGGTTCAAACATAGAATAATTAAACCCTTTTAAACGAGTCTCATAGCCATTATCTTTTTTTTGTACTTTATAAATATTTTTAGAAATTTCCTTAAATAAAACACATAATTTTAAATAACATTTCTTATAATAAGATTCAGTAATTTGATTAAATTTATGTTGTTTTTCTAATTGGTTAACTTTTTCATTATAAATTTTAATAGTAGTAGATAATTCATCATAAATTTCTATATCTTTTGAATTAGGTAAACAAATTTTTAAATAATCTAAATCAAAAATTTTATCATTTAATCCTTTTATAAAATCATCAGAAATTAATTCTTTTTTTATTAAAGAATAAAAATAATCTATAAAAATAGAAGAATCATTTAAAGTTAAAATTTCAATATCACGTTTAGCACGAGTTATTGCAGTATAAATTATTTTTTTTCTAAAACTTTATCTTGTGATTCATTTCGATTTTGCCAACCAATTAAATAAACGCATTCATTTTCATATCCTTTATATCCATGTATCGTTGACAAAACAATTTCATTTTCTTTACTATTATTATCAGATATAGTAAAAGGAATTTGGTTTTTTTCAAACTCATCTTTAAGTTTTTGTAATTCACCATTACTACGGCAAAGAACAGTTGTAGAATAAATTAAAGAATTTTTAATTTTTTCACACAAATAATTAATTTGTTGATAAAAATTATCAAAAAAAGAAAAATTTATAAAATCTCTATATTTTTTTTCACCAAAAGATAATTGTAAATATTCCTTATTATCAATTAATTCATTAGCTGCTTTAACAATATTAATACCTTTAGAACGATAATTAACATTTAAAAAATGTTTTTCAGGTTTAAAATCTTTTACAAAAAGTTCCAAAATACGTTCACTAGAACCAAAAAAACTATAAATATTTTGAGTATAATCACCAAAACAATATAAAGAATTTGGTTTATTAAATAAAAGTTCTTTTATAATAAAATAATAAAAATAATTTAAATCTTGAAATTCATCAATAAAAACAGGACGATTATAAATTAAACCATTATTTCTTTCAACAAATTCAATAAAATCACTAGTTTCAATTAATAAACCATCAAAAGTTATTAAATTATAATAATTTAATTTTTCATAATACAAATTTAATAACAATTCAAAAGATTTTTTTAAAACTTTATCATCAATTTTAATAGATGAATAACAGTTTTCTTTTTGAAAAGTTAAACGTATTAAATTATTTAATTCCTGTAAAAGCTTTCTAAATGAATATTTTATTTGTTCTTTAAAATACAATTTTAAATCTTGATTTTCTTTTAAAATCAGTTTTAAAATATTTAATTTAGTTTCATCATCAATAAATTTTCGTTGTTTTGCTGTTTCATTAAAAATATTATATTTTAAATAACAAGAATAAGCAAAACTATGAAATGTTCTAATTTCATAATTATCTTTTAAATATTTTTCTAATTCATCATCATTATAAGAAGGACAATCTTCTTTTAATGATGAAAATAATTTATCATAAATAATATTTTTAGTAGCATTAGTAGCTACCAAAATTAAAGGTTTTTCTTTTTCTTTTTGTCTTAATTTTTCAATTAAAATGGTAGTTTTGCCAGAACCAGCTCCACCATGTATATACATGCAAGAAGCATCTGAATTAATAATATCTTTTTGTTCTTTTGATAAATTAAATAACATCTTATTCTCCTTTATAATATTAAAAACCCCCTAAATCCCCAAAGGGGACTTTATAGGAGGGGTGTAATAGGTTATATTGATTAGCGGTAAAAGTGGTCCCGAAAAGTTTATCATGGACTAATTGTTCCATGGAACGAAAGGGATCTAAACCTGTTATCGAAGCAACTTCGGAAGCGTTGATGTATTTTTTTCGATGTTGGTACCATAATTTGGTGCGTTGATTTAAGTTTTGGATTCTCATAATAATTATTCTTTCTTAAATATTTTCTTTAATAATAATAAAAGATATTTTCCTAAATAATAAAAGAAACGAAAAGGGTGATAAAGACATTTAATGATAAAATCAATGAAACATAAGATATGAGGGAGGAATAATAAAATAATCATTAATAAAGCTAAGTTTAACCATTGATTTTGATAAGTAAAGAAATAATGACTGATAGTATTAAGGCTATTATTAAGCTTTATTAACCAAGTATTAAATAGATTCCACATGATTGGGTTGCTTCGTGATTAAATGTTGATAAAATCGAACTACTATTCCTTGTTTTAATTGGGTTAATACTTAGTTTGACAGCGAAAAGATAGAATTTAAGACCATAATAACCAGTGATTATTGGAATCAATGAAAGTAGAGTGATGATGAAAAAGATGAGATTACTAGGTATTGTTTTTGTTTCCTTTCCAATTGATGAGTTGTTTTTGTTGTTAAATAAAAAAAGACCCTGAAGGGTCTTTGTGAAAAATTAAATATTTTTATTTATTATTAAAAACAAATTAATTATTTTCATCATTTAAAGTTTTTAAAAGTTTTTGATAAGTTTTTAATTGTTCTTTTTGATTATGAATTAAATTTTCTAAATTTTGTTTTAAAGCTAAAAGAGTATTTTTGTTAGGATCATTATTTGATAATTGTTGTATTTCTCTTTCTGTATTTATTTTTTTAACTGCATTTTTCCGAATTTTATATTTTAAATTAATTATATTTTCTTCAATAGAGTAATTAGTTATGTTTTGATTATTATTGCTAGCACTAGCAATATCTTTATTCATCCCCATTACTTGTTGATTATTAGCAATTAAAAACAATCCTAAGAAAGCAAATACAATAAACGAATTCAATAACAATAATAAATTATTTTTGATTTTAAACATTAATTAAATCTCCTTTAATTTTTTAATATATTTGAAAGTTAATGTTTTTATGTCCATCCAGGATGGTTTTTTTTCATTTCTGCTTCTTTGACTTTATCGTTGTTGTGTTTATCTTGATAAAGGGATAAAGTTTTACGGACAGGGTTGAAGTGGAGGCGGAAATCGGTTAATTCGAAGTTAGCATCGTGAACACGTGCGCGTCCAAGGTAGTAGTCTTTGTCGTCTTCTAAGAAGTATTTAGGACCTTTGTATTTAACGATTAAATAATGGCCACCTGGGCCTTTGTGTTGTTGTTTTTCGAAATTGACATATAAATATAATTGACTGTCATCTTTTTTATCGAAAGAAGCGGAATCAAATCCATCTAAAGTAGTGTGGTTATAAGTATAGCCTTTTTTATTCCAACGGTCGAAAGGATGACGGTCTTTGATGTAACAAACTAAGTTAGATGGTTCTTTTTGGGTTTCTAGGCGGTCTTGGATGGCCATCAACTGAAAAGTTCCAATATTGTCTTTGTTAGCGAGTTGTTGTTGATAATAGCCAATGCCATTAAGTCCATCAAAGGTATACTTGGCTTTAATCATTTTAAGTCCACTATTAAGGTCATCCCATTCTTCGATATTTTCGAATGCGGTTTCTTTTAAAATAGGGATTTCTTCTTTCGGTAATTTAATGATTTCAATTTCGGTTAAAACAATAAAACCAATCAATAAAAAAAGAAGTATCCCTAACACGATAAAAACCCATTTAATTATTTTTTTAATATTAAACATGATTAGTTCCTTTCTAGTAATTTTTAATATACCAACATTTTAACACATTTGACTTTTGAATTTTAATTAAAACCATTTTTTGAACCAAGAAGTTACTTTATTGACTTTTTCCTTTACGCTTGCAACATTTCTGTTTACGTCGTCTTTAATTTTTGTAGTAAAGGGTTGAATTGAACCTTTCCAGGTTTTTTGGTTGTCTATGATTTTTTTAATTTGATCATATTCTGTTGTTTTTTCGATTAATTTATCACATTTTTCTTTTAATTCTACTTTAGTTTCTTCATGGGCTTTTTGTTCGTCTTTTATTTGTTCTTTAAGTTTATTGATTTCATGACGGAGTTCGACGTTTTCTTCAAGATATTTGCCAGAGAATTTTTCTAAAGCTTTAATAGTTCCTTCGAGTGCTTCGATGTGAAGGCCTTGTTGCACCCATTTATCAATTTGTTGTTCTAACTCCTCACTTAAACGGTTAATTTTGTTTGCTTGTTCGTGGATGATTTGGTTTAATTGATCGATTTCTTGGTCTTTTTGATTAATAGTGTTTTCGTATTCTTTTTGTTTTTGTTGAAAATTAGTTGTTAATTGATTGATTTCCTTTTGAAGTTCTTGTTTTTCTTGTTCAGATAAAGCTTGGTTGGTGATTAATTCTTGGTTTTTCATTTCAATTAAGGATTTTTGTTCTTGGAGTTGGTTTTGGAGTTGTTTGGTCATTTGGTTTTGTTCGTTGATTTGGTTAATTAATTCATTAATTTGTTTTTCTTTTTCAGTGTTAAGAGTTTTTTCTTGGTGAAGATCAGTTTCTAGTTGATTAATCTTTTGATCTTGGGTAAAGATTTCGTCTTCTTTAGAACGGATTTTGTCGGTTTGTTGATTAATTTCCTTTTGAAGTTCTTGTTTTTCTTGTTGAGATAGTT
This sequence comes from Onion yellows phytoplasma OY-M, assembly GCA_000009845.1. Classification (GTDB taxonomy): domain Bacteria; phylum Bacillota_I; class Bacilli_A; order Acholeplasmatales; family Acholeplasmataceae; genus Phytoplasma; species Phytoplasma asteris. Next base: position 59,323 of record AP006628.2, on the reverse strand, counting down.
TTTGATTATTTTTTAATTCTTCTTGTTTTTGAGTTAAATCATATTCTAAATTAGCTTTTTGCGTTTCTAAAGTTAAACTATTCATTTTTTCTTGTTGGAGTTGGATTTCTAATAAGTTTTTGGCTTTGATGATTTCTTCAGGAGTTAGTTGTTGTGTTTCAGTTGTTTGATTAGTTTCTTTTAATTCCTCACCAAGTAGTGGTGTTTGTTGGAGTTGTTCTTGTTGTAATAAGGTAGGTTCAATTGTTGATTCAACTGAACCATGATCAGGGATTGTTAAGGTTACCAGTTTTACTTTCTTCTTGGGTTGTTTTTTCTTTAACTTCATTATTATTAGTTAAAGTTGATTCTTCATTTTCAATAATAGTTGGATTGAATGATTGTGGAATAGATGGTGTTTGTAAGATTGGTGTTGGGGGATTTTCCATTTTATGGGTTAATTGTTGTGGAGGATTAGGGGTTTTAGTTTCTTCGTGATAAAATTGGTAAATTTCATAAGCAGTTGAAGCTAAAGAAACCCAAAATAAAGCTTTACTACCAATTTTAAGGATTTTACCACCGATATTCGCTATTTTTGAAGTAGCTTTTTTTTGAATGATAGTTTTAGTTCCTTTTTTGATAGTCTTTTTCTTCCCATTTTTTAACCAATTACCAATTTTCCCAAATCCTAAACAAATACCGACAACACTTAAAGTAGTTGCTAGATAATAACCTAATTTATTTTGTGGAGAAGGAATATGATTAGGATCTTTATTTTTGCCTGTTAATTTATTATAGATATATTCGATAACTTGACGAATTGGTTGTGTGGCTTTATCGTATAACGCTTTAGTTTTAGCTGCTGCATCACCTGTAAAAGTGTTGATTTGGTTTAAAACTTCAGGAAAGAATTTGAAAAGGGTCCAATAAAACGCCCCACCAATTAATAATAATGGGATGAACCAAATGAGGATATTAAAGAAAGTTTTAATGATTTTAAGAAACCATTTTTCTTTTTTAGTTTGAGTTTCGATAATGATTTTAGGAGTTAGAGTTTTTCTTTTGATAATTATTTCGTTAGATTTATTGTTTTTGGATTGATTTTTAGTGTTTTTATTTGTTTTTTTAGCCATATGATTTTACTCGCTTTCTTGTTTGGATTTATTTTGATTTATTATCATTTTTTCTAATTTATCTATATTTTCATTAATTTTTTTAAAATTACTTTGGGTTTCTTGTTGGAATTCGTCTATTTCCTTTTCAATAAGGTTAATTTTTTGTTTTAGATGATTGTTTTGAAGTTTTAAATTATGATTGTTATGAAGGTTAATATTATAACTAATGAAAAAACAAATGATAAATGTTGATATCATAATGCTTATGAATTCAAATATAAATTGAATTTCTTTAAATTTTTTCATTTTTTTCTCCCTTTGGTTTTAAAAGTTTTTTTAAAATAAAAAAGACTCTAAATGAGAGTCTTTTGATAGGGGGATAAAATTGAATTTAAACATTTTTTATTAAATCTCTTTTAATTTTTTAATATATTCGAAAGTTAATGTTTTTATGTCCATCCAGGATGGTTTTTTTCATTTCTGCTTCTTTGACTTTATCGTTGTTGTGTTTATCTTGATAAAGGGATAAAGTTTTACGGACAGGGTTGAAGTGGAGGCGGAAATCGGTTAATTCGAAGTTAGCATCGCGAACACGTGCGCGTCCAAGGTAGTAGTCTTTGTCGTCTTCTAAGAAGTGTTTAGGACCTTTGTATTTAACGATTAAATAATTGCCACCTGGGCCTTTGTGTTGTTGTTTTTCGAAATTGACATATAAATATAATTGACTGTCATCTTTTTTATCGAAAGAAGCGGAATCAAATCCATCTAAAGTAGTGTGGTTATAAGTATAGCCTTTTTTATTCCAACGGTCGAAAGGATGACGGTCTTTGATGTAACAAACTAAGTTAGATGGTTCTTTTTGGAGTTCACGACGATTTTCGACTAGTTTCAATTCTTTTCTTAAACTTTCTTCACGAGCTTGAAGAGTTTTCAAATTATTTTTAATATAGATGATTTCTTGGTTTTTATCTTTGATGGTTTGTTCGTATTTGTCAGGGGTTTGGTTTAAAGTGACTAATTCTTGTTCTAATTGTGGAATTTTATTTTCTTGGTGGATTTTAGTTAATTGCTGATTAATATTATTTAATTCCGTTTGGATTTGAGAATAGCGAAGATTGTAATAGTTAATTCCGTTTAAACTATCAAAGGTATAGCGACATTCAATTTTAGTTTCGTCTTTGGGTTTATCTAAATATTGATTGAATCCTTCTCGCCATTGAGCGTATTGATTTTCACAAGCTGTTCGTCGTTGTTTCACTTGTTGATGATCGGGTTTTGTTTTTAATTTCAAATTTAAGACTTCTTCGATATCAGAAGGCAACATAAATTCGTGGGTTTGAGGGTTTTGTTGAGCCCATTTAGCCGTTTTTTTGTAAGCTTCTTCGATGATTGTGGTTAAATCACGGTTAGAGAGGTTTTTGCCTTGATATAATTGAGTAATCTCTTTTAAAGCTAAGAAAGTATGATAACTAATTTGATAAGGAATAATAATATGTTTTAAATAACCTTCAATTTCATGATCTTTTAAATTACCAATATAGATTTCTTTACTAAAACGACTGCGTAAAGCCATATCAATTTTATGAAGATTATTAATCGCTCCCATTAAGACAATTTTTTTTAATTACTACTATTAAAACCATCTAATTTATCTAATAAAGTATTAATCACATTGACTCCTCCCTGAAGAAATATTGGAATCATTACGATTTTCTAAGCCTTCGATTTCGTCAATAAAGATAATGGTTTTATAATGACTTTCTGCTTCTTGCCACACTTTCTCCACTTCTTTTTCTCCTTCACCAATGTATTTTTGTCGGAATTTGGAAGGAATTAAATTAATAAAGTGAACATTAGCTTCACCACAAAGCGCTTTGATTAAAAAGGTTTTACCTGTTCCTGGTGGTCCATAAAGTAAATAACCTTTGGGGCGGACTTGATCGAAGTTAATTAAAGATTGGTTGGTGCGAAAATAAGTTAATAAATCTTCTAATTCTTCTTTTTCTGTTTCCATGCCGTAAACGTCTTTGAATGTCACTTGTTTTTTAGTATGAGGAAGAGATTTGTTTTCTTTTAAATGATTAAATTGAATAGTTAAATTTTTCTTTTGTTTTTCAAAAGCTAATTTTTGATCAGTTAAGAAAAGTTGAAAATCCTTGAAATTTTTTAATTCGGTTTGATTTTTTCGATATTCTTTTTGAGTTTTTAATTCTTCAATTCTTTTTTGATTAGCTTCCACATAATTAAGGGCTTGATTTAATTGAAAAATTTGTTGTTGGAGGTTTTCTTGGGTTTGCAGTTGATCCTTTTCTTTAGCTAATTTTTCTAGTTCTTCTTGTTTTTCTTTTTGATTTTGGTTTAACACTCTTCTTTGTTCTAATAAATTATCGACTAAGGTTTGTTGGGTTTGTTGTTGATTTTTTAGTTCTGTTAATTGTTGTTGTTTTTGGTTTTTCATGGTTGGAGTTAATTGCGGATTATTAGTTAATTCATTTTGCAGAGTTTTAATTTTAGTAATAATGTCGGTTAAAGTTTTAACATTTTCATCAATTTGGGTTTTTAAGGTGTGATCTTTTTGTTGGAGTTCTTGAATTTTGGCTTGTTCTAATTTGATTTGGTGGTCGATCTCTTGTTGTTGTGTTGATGGAGGTTTTTTAGTTAATGATGGGTTTTTAATTGGTGGGCGAGAATGGGTGATGCCAAAGATTAATAAAATCAAGAAAACCTAAACTTAATAATCCGATCAAACTCAGATAAATTTTTTTGTTTAATGTCATAGAAAACCTCCTTTCTTAGGTTTTTGAAAGAAAATAATTGGGTTATTTTAAAATTAAAGTTTTCGCTTGGTCTTTGATGGTTTTAGAAAGTTTGAAAGTTACTACGGTTTTGGCAGGTATTTTCAGTTTTTTCCTTGTTTTAGGGTTTCTACCAGTATAAGCTTTTCTTGATTTTAATTTGAATTTGCCAATTTTAGAGGATAAAGACACTTCTTCATTTGATATGATTGCTTTAATTAGAGTATTCTCAAATGAGTTATAAAATTCTTCTGTTTTGGAAATTGAGGTTTTATTTACCTCAGCGATTTTTTTAATTAATTCTTTTTTTGTCATAATGATTTGACTCCTTTTTTGATTTTTTTGGAAAATTACTGTTATTTAAATTAAAATAGAGTTTCATATCCAATTGAATGATGTAAAACGATAGTGAAAATTTTAATTTTACTCATAATTTTTAATAATGATTTCTTGATGGATTTTTTTGTTGGTGAGATAATGGCTTGTTGTTGTTTTTGTTTTAATGATGTTACAGTTTGAAAATAAATGAAGAATTGGGGTTGTTTCATAATTGGTATATAACCATTTAACACCCCTTTTGGTTGTTTGGTGTAATTCCAAGGCTAATTGTTGATGATCAGTAAAATAAAATGGTTTTTGGTAAAAATCTTTATCTTTAATCCCTTCATAGTAATATGGTGGATCGATAAAAAGAAAATCGCCTTGTTGACTATTGGCGATAACTTTACGAAAATCCGTACAATATAAAACATGTTTTTTCTTTTGGAAATGTCTTTGGAATGTAACTAATTCGTTTAAATTGATGATGGGAGTTTTTTGTTTGGGTTTATACCCAAAATTTGTTTTTAAATTACTTTGCTTATCATAACGAGTAATACCACGAAAAGCGTATTTATTTAAAACATAAAAGATAGCTGACCTGGTTAATATTTTTCTTTTTTTGACATTTTGATTATATTGGTTTAATAAATGTTTAAAAGCTTGTTTTTGGTTCTTTTGGTTGCAATATTGGTAAATATAATTTTCTATGGCTTTGACCTTGTTAACAAAATGATGGGTATTTTGGAAACTTTGTTTCCACATAGTGATTAATTGATTATCATTATCGTTTAAAATCGCTTTTGATGGTTGTAAATAAAAATAAAGAACCCCGCTTTCTTAAAAAGGTTCGTAATAAGTTTTAAATTGTTTGGGTAAATGAGAAATAATTTGAGACAAAAGTTTTTTCTTACAACCAATCCAATTGATTTCATCTTTCTTCTCCTTATTCCATAAATAAAATAAAAAGAAAATATCAGAAAAGATGGCGATTGTAGCGTTAAATTTTAATCCTAATTCAAAATTGAAAAATAAAGCCATAATATTACTAATGATGAAAAATAAATAGGAAATGGTTAATAAAATAGGATATCTTTTTTTCATTTTGTCTCCTTTATTTTTTTATTTCTTTTGGCGCCCTTACCAATAATTGTGTGTTTTTTTCAAATAAAAAACCCCTTTTCAAAAGGGGTTAAATGATTAAGTTTATTTGATTATTATTGAGTTCTATGAATTGATTGTTTTAAAAAGGTAAAGTTTCTTGAGGTTTATTATCTAAAAAGATCACGTTTTGAAGAATAACTTTAGTGTTAATTTTAGTTTGACCTTCATTATTCGTATATTTTTGAATGGATAAAATCCCTTCAAGATAAATTTTCGAACCTTTATGTAAATGTTTCTTCATATTTTCGGCTTGTTTTCGAAAAGCGACACAAGGGATGAATTGGGTTATCTCTTTGTTATTAACTGCTAATTGAAAATCGATTTTAGGGATTTGTTCGTTGTTTGAATTTATATATTGTTTTTCTAAATCATGACTGAGACGGCCGATTAATTGAACTTTGTTTAACATAATTTTATTTTTCTTTCTTTTTGATATATTTTTTTAATTTTTTCATTATTAAAACTTTTGAAAACAAATGTATTGGACGATTATCTAATTTGTTGATGTTGGAAACGTTTATTACTGTTGTTTCAAAAGTTTTATGTTTGGTTTTGATATAAAAAAAGATTACTTTGAAAGTAATCTGGTTTTTTTTATTGTTTCAAATAACTAGTTTAACGTCATTACGGACGAGAAAGGTTAATGTTTTTTTAATTTCTTGATAGCGATGTTTTTAATATTTTCTACTTGTTTTAAAGATAAATTAAGTTTTTCAGCGATTTCGGCGTTGGTATAACATCTTTGATAATCTTCGTTGATATTCCCTAAAGGAACGCCAAAACTTAAATGGATAATTTTGAATTTGGTTTCGCTTAATTTAGCTTTCATTTTTTTTAAAAATTTTTCATGCTTAACTTGTTTTAACCATAATTGATGAGGGTTTAGTTTATTTATTTGATATGGTTCATAAAATTCTTCTCGAAAAGAAAGGTTATCAGTTTTATGATTTTTTTGTGGGATTGAAGGAGAATGGCTTTTTCTTATTATTTCTCTTATTTCCGATTTGATGGTTGGTGTAGCGTAAGCCATAAAGTCATATCCTAAATCTTGGTAATGATTGAGGGCTTTGATTAATCCTAAAATGCCTTCTTGATATAAATCTTTTTTAGTTAAAACTCGAGGATAATATTTAAATTGATAAACTAGTTTTTTTACCAAAGGCAAATGAAGTTCGATTAATTGATTACGAATTTCTAAATTCTGTTTATTTTTTAAAAAATCTTTAAATAATTCTTGTCTTAACATTTAATTCCTTTCTAAAAAAGTTTTTAGAAAAGATAGGGAATTATTTTTTTAGTCTTGAAAGAAAAAAAGACTAACTGAATAGTTAGTCTTAAAGATTTTTTAAAAAGCAAAAAGTGTCTAAAGTTTTGGAACAGGGCAATCAGATCTGATTTGTTTACGGTAAGGTTCATAGATATCAACCCAACCATAACTTTTATTTTTGTGTTCTAAAGATTGTCTTTTTAAACAAGGAGCTTCGTTATCACGATGATTTTTTCCTTCTTCGCTTAGATCTGTTTGTAAAAAAGTAGGTAATTGAAAATTGTTAGGATCAGATGGGTTTGTGGAATTATTTGTTTGAACATTATCAGAAAAAGGAAAAGCAGATATGGGTGTGTTTCTTTCAATAGGACGAAAAGTAGGAGCAACATGTGTAGATGCACAAAACATGTTAGGTCTTGCATTAGGATTTGCAGTACCTAAATAATCATAAGAATTAAATACTCCTTGCATTTTAGTCTGCATTTCATATTGCAGTTGTTCCATTTCTTCTTGTATCATTTCTGGAGTAAATAATATATTTGGCAATGATTGCACTTGATTTAATTTTTTTCTTTGCCAAAGAGCTTGGGCTCTTTTGTTAAATTCTCGTTGGGTGTTTTCTATTTTGGATGCAGTTTCTTGGAGTGTGCGATTAGTATCCATTAAATGTTGGTAATTGCATCTTTGAAAATCCATATCTTGCATTATTTGAAGATCATGTTCTATTTTGTTTCTATTTTGAATAGGTTTTTCATAAAGTTGAGAGTTGTTTTTAAAATCTTGTATAAATGTGTTTAATGCTAAAATTTGTGATGCATTATATAAAACTTTTTTATTCACAATAGCATGTTTAATATTTGTTATATAAGTTTGCATGGAAACATATAAAAGATAATTATTGTAGAATTGTTCTTCACTTAAAGGAGTGCCATTTGGAACAGCTAACTGTTGGACAAAATGGTTAATATTGGATAAGTAAGATAAAATTTCATTTTGAATAAATTTTTCAATATCTTTTTGAATTTCATCTTCTTTTTTTAACTTATCCATTGTTTTTTTTAAGACTTCTTGTGGAAATTTATTAGAAGCAAAATCTGGTAATGTTAATAAATTATCAATTTTTTCTTGAAATATTTCTAAAGGTGTTTTAGACTCCAATGATGAATCTAGAACTTCTTTTAATTTTCTTATTCTTGTATCTTTTTCTGTTTCGTTGGATTTTATATCAAGACTTTTGTATATCTCTTTTAGTACTTTTTTAAATTTTTCTTTTTGTCTAGTTAAAAAATTTTGTCTACTTTCTTCTAATTTAGAATTAATTTGGGTTTCAATTTCTGGATTATATTTTTCAGACTTATATTCTGTGGAATCCCAAATATTTTCAATTTCTTTTATTACATTAAAAGCTTCTTTTTTAAAAGTTAATAAAGGTTTAAAAGAATCTTTCAATTCTTTAATTTGTTTCGCTTTATTATTTATTGTGCCTGATTTTTCCAATTTATATTGTTTATTCCACAACTTAGAAAGTTTTTTTATTTTATTTAATGATTTAATATATATTTGAATTTCTTGATGTTTTTTATAACCTAATATATTGTCTTCTAACATTAAAGTTTGTTTTTCAATAATATCTTGAATGATACTTTGAGTTTCTTCTATATTAGGAATTAAAGCCATATCTTTATGTACATCCAACAATGCTCTTGTTTGAAAAATATTTGATAAGAATTCTTTTATATGATTTTGTTCTTGGAATTCAGGCAATTTTTCTTCTTTAATATATTCAATATTGGCTTTAGTTAGAGTTTTAATATCACAAAAATATCCTGGTTTTTCTGGATTTATATCTTGATTTGTGGTTTTTGTTTGTTCTTGTGAATTTGTTTCATCTTGTTTTGATAGGCGAGATATACCAATAAATTCTTGAATTTTTTTAAATAAATCATCAGTTTGTTTTTGAATTTTTTACTCATTTTGTTGTATTTGTTCTTTTATTAATGTTTTATCTTCTTCTAATTGTTCGATATCATTATTATTTTTTACAACAAATTTTTGTATGAGTTCTGTATATTTATAAATAAACCCAGGTATTGTCATTACTTGTGGTTTTTGTGATTTATTAGTTTGTTTGTCTTCAGGTTTTTCAACGTTAGTATAATTGTCAGAAGTATCGGAAGAATCAGAAGTAACCAGAATTATCGGAAATTAAAGGGGACTTCTCATTTTCAACATTAGTATCATTCGGAGGAGTTGGTTGGTTTTGAGAAGTTTCACTAGTTGGATTATCCAAATTATCTTTATTATCTGTATTCTCTGCAGAAGTTTCAAAATCTTGAGCATTCCCCAATCCAATAAATTTAGTTATAGTTTTTTTAATAGTTTTTTTATTGTCTTCTGCTAATTGGTCTATTGCTTTAAGTTTTTTAATTACTTCTTCTTGAATAGGAGCAAAAAACGCTTGCAATTCACTTTCTAATTGTCTTTCCAGCATTTCAAAATTTGGATCTAAAACTAATTGTCTTTGTAATTTTTTTAATTCTTGTTCTTTTTTAGCAGTGGGCGCTAAAAGTTATTGTAAATCTTTTTCCAATTTATATTGCTCTTGAACTTTTTCAAAAAGAGGAATAAATGTATCAAATAATGTATTCATATAATCAGCATAAAGTTCTGCTTGTTCTTCATAAAAAATACGATAATTTTCTTTATTTTTACGATATTCATTAAAGTCCAAATCAATAGTTTTTTTAAATCTGGTAAGCGCATTGCTAAATATTGTTCTTGAATTTCATTTAATGCATTAACAAAATTAATTTTTTTATCTTGAGTAATACATTCTTTTGTTTGTAAGTTTTTAAGATCTTCTTGCAAAGGAAACAAAATTTGATTAAAATGCTTATATTTTTGAATTTGGGCATATTGTTAAGTTTGATAAGTTAAATCTTGTTTATGGTCTAAAAACCATTTATGATAATAAATTGGTTTCATTAAATTTTTACAACAAGACATAAAAGCTTCTAAAAAAATTCTATTAACATAGGCATTATGACTTTCTTTCAAAAAATCTTGTCTTGAAATATAAGTGTTTTCTTCCATATAATCAAGAATTAATTCATCTTTAGTAATATTATCGTTAATAACAACAATTTTATTATTATTTTGATCAATATGATTTAATTGCACTTCATCAAATATGTTTGAATATTTTGTTTGGTTTTGTTCTGCTTGGCTCAATAATACTTGGATTTTAGTTTCTGTATCTTGGTAATTTTTTAAATCTATTTCTTTTAAATCTTTTTGTTTGTCTTCTATGTCTTTATAGAATTGTTTATTTTGATTCAAACAATTTTTTAGGAAAACATCAAATTCTGATTTAAAAGATTCCAAAGTAGAAGTATCTTGTTCTAAATTGAGTTGTTCAATAAATTTATTAATTTCTTGATATTGTTGTTCTAAAGGAATCAAAACTCTATCGTATTCAAATAAAATTTCTGATTGGGCTTCATCAATTCCTTGAGTCAAAAGATTAATCATTTCTATTTCACTTCTTAAAGGAATGACTTGAGGTGGTTCTAAATCAGAAGTATATTGAGTTTGGATTTCTTGCAATCTTTTATTTAAAACATTTTTAACAATTTTTAAATATTGTTCTAATTGGCTTTTATTTTTACTTTTAGTTGCTAAATATTTATTAATTTTTTCTTGCAACAAACCTGATAATTTGTTTCTTAAAGATTTAATTTCTTGTTCTAACAAAGAAAGTTGTAAAGGCTCATTAGTGGTGGTGGCATCTTGATTTTCATTAGACACTTGACTAGCATCAGTTGGCAATTCAGGCGGTTTTTTTCGTTTTCTTGACTTGTATTAGTGTTTGCTTGATTTGGTTGTGCTTCTGGGTTTGGTGATGGTGTTGATGATTGTTCTTGAGCACTTGGATTTAATGTTGATGGTTGTGTTCCTGGAAGAGATACAGACGAAACAGAACTCGTTTCACCTTGACTATTCTCAGATGCTGAATCATCTAGTAATTGAGGAGGATCACTTTGTGGAGTTAAATTTGATTTTAAATAACTGCTTTTAATAATGAAATTTCTTAAATAATAAACTTTTTTAATTTGATCAAAACGATTTTCAATTTTCATTGCTGTTATTTCAATATTATTTTCTAAATTTTGAAATTTTTCATGCAAAGCTTTTTCTATTTGTTCTAAAAGATTTTTTTTAATTTTATTAATAGAAACTTGAGGATTACAAAAATCTTTTTCATCAATTTGAAGACAACAATCCGGAGATACATCTTTTATTTCTAAATCATTTAATTTAGTATTATGATGTGCTACATTTGTTTCTTTTTGTAATAAGTTTTGTAATTCATCTATGCTGGGTTTTAAGTTTTTATCTTTTTGCCACAAATAATTAAGGCGTCTTTGGCTTTCACAAAATCATTATTATTAGAATTATTATCTGATGCTATATTTTGTAAAAATTCTTGAGCCATCTTATCTAAAGGAAAAAGCAATTGTAAAAAAATATTTTTTTGTTCAGTTAAAAATTGAGTATTTTGAATATTAGGGAAATCTTTATATAAATTAGTGCGAAACTCAATATATTTTTCAGTTTTTTCTTTTGTGTTTTCTGTTTCTTCGGTGTCTTCAGTGTTCCCCAAAGAAAAAAGGGATTGCAAAGATGTATTAAATTGTAATTTAGAAGCATCAACAATTCCCACATCTTTGGTTCTCAAAGAATCATTAATATTAATCTCTATAAACTCTGCTAAATGTTGCTAAACGTTTATTAGTTGTATTTTCTTGTAAATTTTGAATTTCTTGTTGTTTATAAGAATTATTATTTCTATTTTTGGCGTTTTGTGATAGTTATTCAGATTTTTGAATAGCTTCTTGAGATATATTTTGAGTTGCTCCAAATTCAACTACATTTATTGGTTCTTTGTTATCAGCTTTTACAACATTTATTTGTAAATAACTCAAAAGTAAATACAAACTTACACAAATAAATCCAACAATAAACCTATAATTTATTTTACGGTTAAAGGACTTTTTTAAAGACATAGTCTCCTCCTTTCTTTTAGAATTTTTGATATAAAAAGAAATATGATATCACAAATTAATAATTATTTTCTTAATAATTTAAAAGCAATTAAATATTCAATAAATATTTTTTTAGTATTAATATAATGGTAAATCATTATCAAAATATTCTGTAAAAGCATCATTTAGATTTTGTACTGAAATGGAAGGATGTTTTAATTCTATATTTTGTTTTTTACATGTATCATAAGTATATTGCATAGCAGTTAATTTATTTAATTGTTCTTGTAATTTTTGGATTTTAGCTTTGTCTTGTTCAACTTCTGGTTTAGCTTTTTGAGTTTCTTTTAAAAAACATTGAGTAAGAATTTTTTGTTCTTCTTTTTTAGTTTTTTTGCATTCCACCAATTATAACCATGTAAAAATAAACTTAATGCTAATAAAACACTAATAACAATGGAAAATGCATGTTTTTTTAAAAATGATTTGTAATTCATAAAATTACTACCTCTTTATCTATTGTTTTGGTTATTTTTTATTTAATATTTATATATTTATGTTAAATGTTTTGATTATTTGAAATTATAAAGGTTTAGAATATTTTTTTCCTTTAAATATCTATAATGTTTCAGTAATTTATCTGTCATAGGCCAACATCTTTCTAAAACATTAGATATAAAAGTTTTGGCATTATCTTTATTCCAATTAGCTAAATTAATATTATATGAATATTTCCAAGGATAATTTGTATAAAATCCTTTTAAATCACAAGGTTTAGTGTTTGCAATCATCAAATAAGAAATCAATGAAGGAATTGAAATATCTTTGGGGTCTTTTAAAGATGGTGCATATCCATAATAATAAGAATCTTTTACTATTTCGTCTCTAAATTCTTCAAATTGTGATTTAGTAAATGAAAATCTATCTAATAAATCATTAGCTTTTTTGGTTTTGTCATTTTCATAACTACCCCAGTTTATACCTTTTAATTCACTTAATTCAGATGCTGCATTATAATATTTACTTAATTCAGATTTTGGATCAAAAAAATGAGAATATAAAGCATCATAAGGCAAGTTGTTTTTATCTTGGTTTAATTGAGATAAAATCATTTCTTTGAATTTAGTATCAACAGCTTCAAAACTGTTATATATTTTTTTATTTTTTCTTTTTTTTGTTTTTCTACATCAGAAGTATTTTTTTCTATTTTAACCAAATAATCAAGATCTAATAATTCAGTTTTAATTGTACTAATAGCTGTATTTAGTGCTTTTTGTTTGTCTGGGTCCACATTTAATTTATCTATTTCTAATGTTAATTGTCCATTTAATTGTTTTATTTTTTCTTTATAAGTATTATCATTATTTTTACAATTATTAAATTCAATTAAAAGTTTTGTTTTTTTGTTCTTTTTCTTGTTGTTCTTTTTTAGTTGTTGAAGTTTTATTTGTAAGGTTGCTTTCAAATGCTTCTAACTTGTTTTGTGCAGGCATTAATTTGTTTTCTTTATAATTTAATAAATTACTACATTCTTTTTTAAGTTCTTGAAACAATTTATATTGTTTATATAATTTGTGATATAAATAATTTTTATCTAAGTCTTGTTCATAAACATAAAGTTCATTCGTTTGATTAATTTGTAAAACATGAAAATTTTCTATAAAATATTGATTAAAGGTATTTTCATCATAAAAAACATTACAAAATGCTTCTAGTTTATCTGGTTTGTTAGTTTCAAAAGTTTTTTTAATGATATCTTCTTTACCTTTAAAATTGTCTCTAAATTCTTCTTTAACTTGATTTTTCCAAACACCTTGCCAAACTGTTCCTTTGGGACTCAAAACACTTTTATAATCAGAATTAAGAGATTCCAAAATATCACAATAAATATTTTTTTCAAATGTTTGCAAATCTTGAATTTAAAGTTTTTTTCATCATTTCCATAAGAATATACAACATTATAACTATTAGCTAAAACACTATCATAACTAAATTCAGAAGGTTTCTTTTTATCTAATTTATCCCAAGTATTTTTAGTTTCTTTTTCTAAAATAAAAATAAATTTTAAAAGATCCATAAGTGATTTAGGTTTATCATAAAATTCAATTTGGTTTAACAACAATTATAATTGATTACAATATTGTTTTAAAGGAATAGTTTGTTCTTTAAATGCTTGTAGTTCTTTTTTTATTTGTTGTAAATGTTTTTGAACTTCTTGTTTATAAAACTTTAATTTTTGTTTAGCAATATAAAAAAATCTATATTCAAATTTCTTACGCAACATTATTATATTATTAATTATTCTTTCTTGAATAGCTTTGAATTCTTCTACCAAAGAATTAATTTTATTAATAAATCCTTGACATTCCGAATTATGTTTAGAATAATTATTTTTAAAAGTTTTGATTGTTTCTACAAAATTATCTTGGGCACTTGATAATGTTTTAGGATCAAAATAATATGTTTGGGAGCAACTTTCAAGAACACTCTTTAACTTATTGAATTGACTATCTATTGATGACATATTGTCATAATTATTTCCATTTAACAAGGAATCTAAAACTTCGAAACCCCATTCTTTATTGGATAATTTGCTTTCTGATTCTTTTTTATTTTTCTTATATTGCTCATGTTGTTTACGTTCTTCATCTGTTAGTTCATCATTATTTTCATGAGTACTAATAGATTTTCCGATTAAATCTCTTATTTCAGATTTTAGTGTCTTTTGTTCTTCTTGTACTAATTCTTTAAAACTGTTAGGAATATTTTGCAAATATGTATCCTTTTTAATGTCTTCATATTTCGTTTGTTTTAAATATGTATCATGGTTAATATTATAAAAAATATCAGGTATTTCTTTAAATCTTAAATTATGTATTTCTTATGTTAAATCTTGTGGTAATCCTTTGGTTTTTTTGGGATTAGTTTTTTTGGGAAAAAGTTTATCCAACAATCTAAAATACCAAAAACCAAATACCACAACAGCAATAAACAAGACACTTAATAAAACAGTTTTATGTTTAGCTAAAAAATCTTTATAAGGATTTAAAGGCGGAACTGGATTTTGCATATGTTTTAACAAATCTCCTTTTTGGAATTTTTAATAAATATTTAATATTGGTAAAATTATTATTAATTTGCAATTATAGTTAAAAAGGAAACTGTTATTATCTTTTATATTCTTTTATATTTGCAAATATATTAGAACTTCTCAAAACTTTGAGAACCATTAAATAACCAAACCCAAAACTCAATAATTAAATTAACAAACATTTTAGTTTTAAGCATCATCTTTTAGCTCTTTTATTTTAAAAATTATATTTAATCAAATTATAAACAAAATAAAGGCAAAAAGTAAAAAAAATAATACAGACAAAAAATAAGTGGTATTAATAATAAACAATTACATCACAAAGATAAAACAATAAAATAAATATCTTTAAGACATTACATCCATATTTTGAAACGCTCCAATAATTCGCCCCCAGTAAAGAATGAATAATTTTAGTCTGTTTATCTTATTCTTTTTAATTTTAGATATTTTTCATTTAGTTGTTAATTTAATTATAAATAAATGTTTGGATAACTACTTTCTTAATTTAGATATAATTCATTGAAACATTTAAAATAGCAATTTAAAAAATTACCATTAACTAAATTATAACTCAAAAAAAAAAAAACGATAAAATTTGCTCACTAATCCTTATATTCTGAGATTTTTCCTTGCAATTTTATAAATAAAAAAAGAGACTTTAAAAAAGCCTCTTTTTGGGATTTAGATTTATTTTGGCAAAATACTTTAATTATTCAATAATTTTAATTCTAAGTTGATAACAAAAACAAAAATAAATCGATAAAATTAACAAAAAAATAAATTAAAATTATTTATCCAATTCTTAATTTAGCAACCAACATATGATTATCTTTAATAATTCTTTCTATATCTATTTGTTGTAAAAATTTCTTTTGGTCTATTTCTTGGGCAATAATATCTAATAAATCTTTATTATTTGCAACAATATTATAAGCTTGTTGAAATAATTTATTCAAATCTACTTTATTTAATTGATTATTTTCCATTAAAAGTTTTTCTATAAATTGAAAATCATCTTCAATTCCTGAAAATATTTTTTCTTTTGGAATTTTGCCTTGATTAGCTAAATACTGTTGCGCAGCTGCACCTCCAAAAGCTTGTAAAACTAATCTTTGCCAACCTTGATTTAATTTTGGATGCCTAACAACTGTTTGTCCAAAAAAAAACATCGAATCAGCGTTCAAATCCGTAGTTGTTTCTTGAATATAAATTTTGGCAACCGAACATAATGCAAAAGGAAATTGCAAAACTATTAAGGCATGTCCTGCTTCATGATAAGCTGTTAGTTGACTAGGAGTAAGGGGTGTTGGTGTTTGCATCATAGAAAAATGCAAAATATTAGAAAAATCAGGTTTTAGGATTTGTCCATTAGCACACCAAATTTCTTTAATAGTTTGTATATTGTCTTGTGTTGGCATATAATATTTAAAAATAGATCCACTTGGTAAAATCACTTGTGTAAGCAAACAAGAGTCTAAAAAACCTTCAATAATTATGCCATTTGGTTGGATTTCTCTTAAAAATTTTTTTTCTTCTTGGAAAATAGAACAATTAAACTTTTTATTTTGGTGCTCTTTGGCTTGTATGGCAATTTGCATCACTTTATTATCGCGGTGTTCTTTGCCTTCTTTCATTAACTGAGTTTCCAAAAGTTCAGGCATTAAAGGAATATATTTTTCATCCGTATAAATATTATAATGAGGTTTTGCAGAAGATAAATGGTGTTTTTTTAATGACATATTGATAGAAGGTTTTGTAAAACAAGCCCCTACAGGAACAACATCACAAATAATATGGGTTGGGTTAGTATTTAAATCAATTGACAATTTTTTTGGCAAATCTATAAATTCTTTTATCCCAATTATTACAAAAATAATAATAGCAATGTTTGTCCAAAATAATTTTGGGATTTTAGAAATCATATTTAGTTTTTTATCTCCTTAAAATTAAAAAAGTTAAATTAAAATTTAACATGAAAAAATAACAGAATAAAGTGATTAATATTATTTGAAATAATAAAGTTTTTTGGATGATATAAAATAAAATCATATAGCAAATAATAAATAATGTGCTTTATTAATGGATGATAAATTTTATACTTGATAATTAGTTATCAAAATGATATACTACAAATAAACAAATATTAAAATTCTACATCATATATTATTATATTTTATAATATGAATTTAAGAATTATAAATTTGAATGCATTTGGGTGATTTATATATTTAATAAAACCACTTTAAAAAAATTTTATAACTAATTCCATCCTTAAAAATTTATTATTTTGTTTCATCCAATCCCAAATCACAACAACTGCCAAAAATTAACTAAAACGGATACAAAAAAATAACAATTTTTTTTCAAAATTCACCCAATTCCACCCAAATAATTCCCAAAATAACGGTTTTTGGTTCCAAATTCCCAAAATAATGCATTTTTTTAACATTTATTATTAGCTTTTATTTTTTGTTTTGTTATAATTTAATCAGGCTTATAAAAAATAATTGATCATCAAAAGAAAGATGACTAGAATAAACGAACTAAAAAATAATTTAATTTTGCAAAATTGAACCAAGATAATACTTTATAACTTTGGTTGTGGCACTTTTCTGATTTATTTTTAGTAGTTATAAAAACAATATAACTAATTTATTAAACTTGCAAATGCAAAACAAAAGAGGCAAGAGCAAGAAGGCAAAAAAACATACAAATGACTTTGCACACAAACAAGACTAACAAACCACATAAACCACATAACTCAAAACCCCAACCAAACTTCCCCACCAAAAAATTATCTTACTCAATTATCATCCTTATTATTTTGAATTCCTTTATTCCATTTAATTTTATCCACCATTATAGCCTTGCAAATATTTTTTATATATCAGTTAACAAAATACTAAAATATAAAATTTAGTCAAAGGAAACAACTTTATATGAATAAAAAAGAAGAAATTTTGCAAATCAGTCGTCTTGATAAAGATGCTGTTGTCAAACATCTAAACACCGATGCTTGCGGACTTACTGACAAACAAGCCCAAGAAAGACAAACTCTCTACGGTAAAAATATTATCAAACAAGGCGACTCTTTTCCGTTTTGGCGACAATTCATAAAACAATTTACCTCGGTAATGGCTATTTTATTATGGATAGCAGCATTAATGATTTTTGTAATTAATCCCAAAGAAGCAGCCATCGGTATTTCTATTATTTTAGTTATCATTGTAAATGGCTTATTTTCTTTTTCCCAAGAATACAAAGCTGATAAAATGTTGTCTTCCTTAGGTAAAATGATTCCTAAAAAAGTTCAAGTTTACCGCAACAAAAAAATAGAATTAATGGATGTTATTGAACTTACCATTGGAGATGTCATCTTTTTAGAAACAGGAACCCAAGTTCCAGTAGATGCACGTATTATTCAATCTAATAGCTTTTTTGTTGACAACTCAATGTTATCAGGCGAAACCATTCCTTTAAACCGTACTGAAATGCCAAACCTCGAAGATAATCATTCCATTGCTGAAATGCCTAATTTAGTTTATGCAGGTACTACAGTTACTCAAGGTAGTTGTTTTGCAGTTGTTTATGCTATTGGAAACAACACCCAAATTGGAGAAGTTTCAAGCATTGCTCAAAGCATTGAAAAAGGCAAAAGCCTTCTAGACCAAGAAATGAACCACATTGTTAAAAAAGTAAGTATTATTGCTTCTTGTGCAGCTTTATTTGTCTTTATGATTTGTTTTTTCAAAGCAGAAAAATATAATATAGATTCTTTTAGAGCAGCAATTGTTTGTGCAGTTGGTATGTTAGTTGCAAACATTCCTGAAGGCTTACTTCCTACCGTTAATCTAAGTTTAGCAGTTGGTTCTCAAAGAATGGCTAAACAAAACGCTTTAGTTAAAAAAATCTCTTCCCTAGAAACCCTCAGTTCTACTACTGTTATTTGTACTGATAAAACAGGAACTCTAACTCAAAACCAACTTACAGTAAGAAAAATTGTAACTCCTGATGGCACTATCAAATTAAAAGGTTCTGGCTATAACGACGAACAAACATTTAGTGTTTGCCCAAACAATACTGTCTCCAAAAAAGGAATTGAAAAATTCTTAATTGCATCAGTTCTATGCTCTGAGGCTAAATTAGTTCCTACGCCAACTAAACCCCACCAATTTGAATTAATCGGTAATCCTACTGAAGGAGCTTTATTAATTGCTGCTAAAAAATACGGTTACAACATTGAAGAAGTAAAAAACAACTTAGAAATCATCCAATTAAACCCATTTACTTCCGAACGTAAAAAAATGAGTGTCTTAGTTAAAAACAACCAAGAACCTGCATATGACACCAATTCACAATATCTCTTTATTAAAGGAGCTCCTAATATTGTCCTTGAACAATGTCAAATGCAATACAAAGGTTCTCAAGTAAGTCCTTTTAGCCCTCATGAAAAAGAATCTTTCCTTAAACAAAACGACCAATTTGCAAGCCAAGGATACCGCGTTCTTGCTCTTGCTTACAAAAAAATTGAACAAAATCCTCCCCTAGAAGAAGATATGGTTTTCTTAGGTTTTGCAGTTAATTACGACCCACCAAGAGAAGAAGTTAAAGAAGCAGTTAAAAACTTAACTCAAGCAGGACTAAAAATTACTATTATTACAGGAGATTACAGTCTTACTGCTGCTGCCATTGGTAAACAAGTAGGAATCATCCAAGACAAGTTCGTTGGTTTAGACGGCTGTGACCTTGACAAAATGTCTTTAGAACAATTACAAGAAGTCCTCAAAAGCCCTCATCCAGTTGTCTTTTCACGCACTACTCCCAAACATAAATTAAAAATTGTTCAAGCATACCGCAACAATGGAGAAGTAGTAGGAGTTACTGGCGACGGAGTTAATGACATTTTAGCCCTTAAAGCAGCTCACATAGGAATTGCTATGGGAAAAGCAGGCACTGATGTTGCTCGTAATGCTGCTGATATGATTTTATTAGATGATAATTTTGCAACTATTTCCAAAGCTGTTTTAGAAGGACGTTGTATTTATGAAAACATCAAAAAATTCATAACTTATGTCTTTGCTTCTAATATCCCTCAAATCTTTCCTTTCATCGCTATTGCTTTTTTAGGAGTTACAGAACCTTACTTATATGTTTTACAAATTTTAGCAATTGATCTTTTAACTGACTTAATTCCTGCTATTGCTCTAGGAGCTGAAGAAACTGACCCAAGTTTATTAGTCCAAAAACCACGTACTAAAAACGACCATCTAATGGACGCTAAAGTATTAAAACGTAGTTATGGCTTTTTAGGAATAGTTGAAGGTTTAATGTCTTTAGCATTTTTTTGTGCAGTTTACAATTTTAATACAAAAGACAACTTCTTCCTAGCTTCTACTATGGCATTTGGAGCTGTTATCTTTGCTCAAGTAGGAAACGCATTTGCTTGTCGTTCTAACAAACTTTACTTTTGGCAAACTATCAAAAAACCTAATAAAATATTGTACTATGGTATTATAATTGAAGTATTATTCTTTGTATTAATTACTAAATTTAGTTCTTTAAGTGATATATTCCATACTAAGGATATTAATATATCTCATTATTTATGTTTATTATTATGTCCTTTAGTTATGTTATTATTTGATACTATCTGGAAAAAAGTATTTGCATTTAAGAACCAAAAACAATCAAAAATAAACTAATACTTACAATTAAATAATTTATAAAAGACCTCTTTTTTAGAGGTCTTTTTTTGTTTATTAATATAATTATTAAGTCTCCTAAACTCATAAAACTACTTTTTTAACTATTATTGAACGTTCTTTACGCAAAAAAAGAGTAAAATAAAAGTAAGTGAAATGTTTTTTGTTCCCTATAAAACTAAAAGGAAATGATAAAGGAGACAAAAAATATGCAACAACCACAAAAAGACAATAAAAATTTTATTGTACTTACAATAGCATTTACAGTATTAATGTTAGGATTAATTTTAGGTGTTTGTTGGGTTTTAAAATCTAAACAAGAACCAACAAAAGAAGAAACATTTAAACTGCCCACAGAAACTTACAAACCTGATTATAGTAATAACGAAGGAACTTATACAGGAAGTCAAGTCAATCAAAATCCTTACTTGCCTTCTCAAACATTTACAACCACATCACAACCACAAACAACAAACTCTCAACCAACTCAAACCCAAACTCCACAAGGAAAACTAATCAAAAAACAAGAATATAAATCCAATGGCACAAAATCTGATTATTGTACCTACGAATACAACTCCAAAGGACAACCAACCAAAAAACAAAATTATGATTTTGATGGCACAAAAGATAATTACATCACCTACGAATACAACTACCAATGATTATTTTCATAATTGAAGCATTTCACAATAACCTCTTATTTATAAGAGGTTATTTCTTTTAATAATATTAATCATATATATAATAAAAACAAGTTAATTACTTAACTTGTTTTTATTATATCTTAATTTAATTTTATATAATGTTTTTCTTTGGGTTTAACTTCTTTTTTTGGAACACTTAATTTTAATAAACCTTGTTCCAAAGAACCTTTAATATCTTCTAAAAGAAAATCATCACCTAAATAAAAACTACGTCTCAAAAATCCTTGAAATCTTTCTTTACGTATAAAATTAGCTTCTTTAATTTGATTTTTTTTAGAATTTTTAGCCTCAACTACTAAATAGCCTTCTTCCAAAGCAACTTTAACATCTTCTTTTTTAAAACCTGGTAATTCAATAGTAATAAAGTATTGATTATCTTGTTCTTGAATATCAGTTTTCATAATATTGTTGTTGTTAGTTAAAGAATTTGTTTTAAAATCTTCAAATAAATTTTCTAATAAATCTTGATTTTGATTAATTAAACTAAATAGCATTTTTATCACTCCTTTTTTCTTCTTTCTAACTTAAAAAATGAAAAAACGATTTTCTATAATTTGTTCATTTGAACTTAAAGCGATTTTAGATGAAAATATAAATCTTTACTGTCTTTTTTGATAATCTCTTATATTTATTTTTTTTATAATATGTATAAAACATTTAATCCTTTAAGCTCAATTTTATTTTAACAAAAATTTTTGGCACTGTCAATACATTATTGCTATTTTTTTTACAAACTAATAAATAAATTTTAGGGTAAAATAATAATGAAGCGTGTTTTACATTTGAAATAAATCCCAAAAGAAAAAAAATACTTTTATTTATATTTTATTTAACATCGCTCATAATTAGAAAAGAGTTTTATGAAAAGAATTAATTTTTATCGTAAATTTATCTTATTTTTTAACATATCTATTCTTTTTTGGCTAAGTTTTATTCAATTACAAAATTACTCTTATACTAGTCAATTTATGAATAATTCCTTATATTTTGATAAATTACATGAAAATAACCAAACTAAAACTATTAAACAAACTATTAAAGCTTTGGAACAAGAAAAAGACATTTTAAAAGAAAACATTAAAAAAGATATTAAGGAAGAACAAATTAAAAATACTAATCAAATACAAACCAACAAAGACCAAATTTGGCAAATACATACAAATGATAAAACTGCTTTGGGAATTATTTTTTATAGTTTCAAAATCACAAACAATAATGACAATGAAAATGAAAAAACACCATCAATTAACAATTCAGAACAAAAAATATATTTTGCTCTTACTCCTAAAAATATCATACAACCAAACAACATTATAAAATTATCAAATCCCCAAGGAGAAGAATGGGGCACTATTCAAAATCAAGTATTAACTCAATATAATATTTTTACTCCCTTATTAAAAGATTTTGATATTATCACTTTTAAATCTCACAAACAATATATAATTACTCCTTTACAAAGACAAAAAAAATATCACCAAGGACAACCAATTCATTCTTTTTCTACAACTATACCACAAGCAATTGCCTTTCAACAAAGTCATATAAGTGAAGATATTGAAGTTAAAAATGAATTAGATGAAATATTTATTGCTATTTCTAGTCGTTGTAATTCCAACAATAAACAAACTATGTTTTGGACTGAAAAAGGCAATTTAATTGGTTTTTTAATAACTCCTGAAATAAAAAAAGAAAAAGGAATTAAATATATTAAAGCGATTCCTTCCATAAATTTTAATAAACCTATAATAAATGACGAACCTCCAATAATAAAACTTATCAATGCAATTATCAACCCCAATAATATAAATAATATAGTAGATAAAGATACAGAAACAAAGACAAAGACAAAGGAAAAAGAACCGCCCAACAACCAAATACTAAAAGACATCAATTTAATTACTTTATTTATCAATACTGGTTATAGCCTAGGAACAGGAATAATTGTTTACAAAGAACAAATAAATAACCACACCATATATTATGCACTAACTAATCGTCATGTAATTGAAAGTTTTTATCATACATCAAATCACCAAAAACAAATAACAATCAAAAACAATCAAGGATTAAACAAGCAAGCAAAACTATATGCTTTTATTAATAACAATCGTGAATACGACGATATAGCTATCATAACTTTTACTATTCCTAACTCCGATACTACTAAAAAATTAGATGAAGTTCTTGCCAAATACATTAATTTTGATAAAGATATACAAATACCTATCCATCAAGGAGAACAAGTTTGGGTATTAGGTTGCCAAAAAGGCTTACAAACTAACCAATTCCAAAAACCAACAAAACTAAAATGGAAACAATGGTATTTTGACCTAATGCCTCACCAAAGACCTCAATTTAGACAAAATTTATTTAAAACAGGAGTTATTGCTTTTCTCAATGAAAAAGAAATTAACTCTGATATGACGCTAGATTCAGGCAATAGCGGAGGACCTCTTTTTAATGCTGAAGGAAAATTAATAGGCATAAATAGGAGTTATCATAAAATTTTGCGTATTTCTCAATCAATTAACATTAACTACATCAAACAACAATTCTATACTTTACTCAAATCAAAAAAAGAAAACATAGCAAATAACAACCCAAATAATATTGCATTCCAAACGACTAACACTAATACAAATCATATCGAAAACGAACTTAACATCTTACAAAATGAAAAACTAAACGAACAAAAACCCCACATCCAAACCAACATCTTTTTAGAAGACCTCCATACTTATATAAAAGAACAGCCCGAACAAAAAATAATTTTTCAAAATAAAGACAACCAAGAAACTCTACTTACAATAAATTGTCATGGTTTAGAAACAATACAATTAGTTAATTTTGATACTCACAAATACAAGCAATTAGAAATTAGTTTAGCAAACACTAATCAATTTAGTATCTCTTTACAAATTCAAATTTTTGATTATAACAATAAAAAAAGTTATGAAGAAACAATTCAAA
The DNA here is from genome assembly GCA_000009845.1 of Onion yellows phytoplasma OY-M. Taxonomy (GTDB): domain Bacteria; phylum Bacillota_I; class Bacilli_A; order Acholeplasmatales; family Acholeplasmataceae; genus Phytoplasma; species Phytoplasma asteris. The sequence continues at coordinate 35,164 of AP006628.2, read as the reverse complement.
TCCCTAAAATTGACATAGATAAAATGTTTTTATCATTTACTAAACAAACTTTTTCTTATAACAACATTTTAGAAAACCAAAAAAAGATTTTAGAAACTAATATCAAATTGGCAAAAACCACCTTCCAAAGCCCCACAAAACCAAATACTTTTTATAATCTTTTTGATAACAAAGAACAAATAATTAAAGAAGATATGTTAAAAACTATAGTTTTATGCCAAGATTATTACAATTCCCAAAATATCAACTTAGGAGTTATTATTGACAAAAAAACTGTAAATAATTCCGATAATACTTTTATATATACTGTCATTTTACAAAAAAATAGAACAAACCTAGACACTTCTTATCTCTTAGATGCTTTCCAAAATATTTGTAATGAAAACGTTAAAATAACTATCCAAACACCTTTTGGCTTACAAGATGAAAAAGGAAAATACAAAACCATAGCCACCCACAATAATCCTTTTAGCTACATAACTTTTGAATCTAGAACAAATTATCCTGTTTGTACCTTTGCTCCTGATAAAAAACTTTTATTAGGAGAAAAAATATATTTAATTAGTAATCATAATAACATCTCTGATAAAGCCTTAGCGCCTCATATTTTTCAAAGCCATTTAGCATTACTAGATAACCCAAACAGCCAAGCAATTACAATAGATAGTACTTTTTTAGAAAATTATTTTAACTTAGAAGAAAGCCTTTATTATAATAATTGGTTTGCCTTTGATTCTCAAGGAAATCTAATTAATATTTGCTCTCAACAAGATATTTATCATCTACACAAAAGTCAATTTCCTTTTATTACATTTCCCAAAAATAATATTTTTTCAAACAAAATACTAAACATTACTAATGCCAAAATAGCAATATTTTTAATATGGACTTTCATTTGCATTATAGTTTTTGTAATAATAGATATCAAAAGTTTTAAAGATAAATACAGTATTGTATATAAATTACAATATTTTTTGTCTTTTTAGAACTAAATAAACAAAAAAAGAGACTTAAAAAGTCTCTTTTTATCTTAATATCTTGTTTTTAGTATATTGATTTATTTTCCCACACTTCAACTTAACTTAAATTATCATCTTTCAATAAAATTTTAGTATATTGATGTTGAGTAAAGACAAAAATATCTTTAACATTTGCCATTTCTACTACATTACCATGATACATTACAGCACATCTATCAAAAAAATACTTAACTATGGATAAATCATGAGAAATAAAGACAATAGTAAGTTTTAATTTTTCTTTCAATTCATTTAAAAGATTAAGAATTTGTGCCTGAATGGAAACATCCAAAGCAGAAACAGGTTCATCAGCAATAATTAAAGTAGGTTTTACAATTAAGGCTCTAGCAATTACAATTCTTTGTTTTTGTCCTCCTGAAAATTCATGATGATAACGCGACAAATCATTTTCTTGCAATCCTACTAATTTAATCATTTCCAAAACTTGTACTTTTCTTTGATTTTTATCTTTAATTCCTTGAAAAATCAAACCTTCTTCTACTAAATCTCTTACAATCATTCTTGGATTAAGAGCTTGATCAGGATCTTGAAATATAATTTGAATCTCTTTTAATTTTTGTTTATCTTTAAGATTTTGGGGATTTTTTTAAAACCTTGTTGAACTAAATATGTTTTTTTATCCACGCTACCACTAAATAAAACTGTTCCTGCAGTAGCATGAATAATACCTGCCATAATGCGTCCTAAAGTAGTTTTGCCTGAACCTGATTGTCCTACTAATCCAAAACATTCACCTTTATAAATAGTTAGAGAAACATCTTTTAATCCTTGAAATTTATTAGGAAAAATTTTAGAAACATTACTAACTTCCAAAATAACTTTATTGTTTTTAATTACAACATCCTCCTTTCTTTTGCAACTCCAAAATTAAATCAGGGACTTCAATTCGGGGAGCAAACTTGTGTAATAACCAACTACTTGCATAATGAGTAGCAGAGATTTTAAACATGGGAGGTTCTTTTTCAAAATCAATTTTTAAAGCATAAGGATTACGAGGAGCAAAAGCATCCCCCAAAATAGGAGCAGTAAGCAGATGAGGATTTCCTTGAATACTTTTTAACTTGTTGCCTTTCTTGGCAAAAACAGGCATAGATTGCAACAAAGCCCAAGTATAGGGATGTTTACTATTATAAAAAACTTCATGAGTAGTCCCATATTCAACAATCCTACCAGCATAAATAACAGCTATTCTATCAGCTACATATTTAACTACTTCTAAATCATGAGTAATAAAAATAATGGAAAGCTTTTTTTCTTTTTGTAATTTTTTAATCAAATCCAAAATCTTTTTTTGCACACTTACATCCAAAGCTGTAGTAGATTCATCACAAATTAAAATTTTGGCTTCATTAGCTAGAGCAATAGCAATTACAATTCTTTGACACATCCCACCTGAAAGTTGATGAGGATATTGATTGAAACGCTTCATAGGTTCGGGAATTCCTACTTCTTCCATCAATTTTAATACTTGATTTTTGCGTTGTTGATGAGTGCTTTTAGTCTTTTTTAATTGTAGGCTTTCATAGATTTGTTTACCAACTTTAATTAAAGGATTAAGACTTGAAAGAGGATTTTGAAAAATAATAGAAATCTTATTTCCTCTAATTTTATTAAATTGTTTGTCTTTCATTTGGGCTAAATCTAGGTCTTTATAAAGGATAGAACCTTTTTGTATTAAAGCATTATCAGGTAAAAGTCCCATTAAAGCTTTAGAAATAACACTTTTACCACTCCCCGATTCTCCTACTAACCCCAAAATTTCGCCTTCACCAAGAGACAAATTAATCCCTCTTAGTGCATAGATTAAATGTTTTTTAACACGAAAATTAAGATTTAGATCACATATTTTAAGTATTTCTTTTTTCAAAAATAACTCCTTTATATATTTGCTTAATTTGTATATAAATATATTTTAGTTGGGGGATTGATTGTTTATTAGATGTTTTTTTGGTTGTTTATTTAGATAAAAGATATAAAGCTTCAGTATAAATTGTAGTTAAAGTAAGTAATTGATCAATTGTAAAGAATTCATCCACTTGATGAGCTAATTTTTTTAAGTCAATAAAGGCAGGTCCAAAAGGAACTAAATTAGGAGCATATTTTGCATAAGAACCACCTCCTATACACATAGGCTTAGAAGTAAAATCAAGAGTATGTTTTTGATAAACTTTTACTAATGTTTTCATTAAATCACTTTTGGGATCAACATACATAATAGGATAATGAAGCCCTTGTTTTAAAAGAAAATTATTCTCTTTAGCTGCCTTTTCTAATTGAAAAAGGATTTTTTCAAACGTAATTCCTTTAGGATATCTCAAATTAAGAGCAAATGAAGTTTTATTTTTTTCTAATTTACAAACTCCAGAAAAACAAACCATATTATAAGTTTATTCATCATAATGATCAATCCCTAATTTTTTACCATCTAAACTATCTACTAAATATTTATCATAAAAATTAACTAAATTATTTTTGATTCCTAATACTTTTAGCATTTTCATCAAATCATAAAGAGCGTTTTTTCCTTTTTCAGGAGTAGAACCATGAGTTGATTTGCCATAAACAGTTAATTTCCACAAATTAGAATATTTTTTTAAAGATGCTTTCATATCACTTTTTTGCATATATTCATCAAATAAAGTTTTATAAACAGGATCATAAACTAAAAGTGCTTCTGCCAAATTAGGAACTACATTAGAGGCTTGCCCGCTTTGGATACTTACAATTTTGTTATCTGAAACTTCACCTTCAAAATTAAAAAATGCAAATCCTTTTTCACAATAAACAGCAGGAAAATGACTATCAGGAACAAAACCAGATACAGGCATTTCAGGTAATTTGGTAAAATAGTGTTTCATACAACGAAATCCTGTTTCTTCATCAACACCTAAAATAAATTTAATTCTTTTTGATAAAGGCAAATTGAGTTCTTTTAATATTTTTAAAGCAAAATAAGAAGCTATCACAGGCCCTTTGTTATCTTGCGAAACTCTACCATAAATTTTATCATCCACAATTAAAGCTTCATAAGGAGGATAAGTCCAACCAGTTCCTGTAGGAACAACATCCGAATGACCAATCATACCAACCCATTCTTTTTGCTCTCCATATTCCATGTGACCTGCGTAACCTTCTAAATTAAGAGTTTTGAAACCACTTTGGTGACCTAAATCCAGCATAAAATTAAGGGATTGTTGGTTGCCTTCGCCAAAAGGAGCTCCTTTTCTATGAGGATCAAAGGTGGTAAGTTCAGTGTTAATTCTTAATAATTTTTGAAAAGTCTCGATTAAAGCATTTTTTCTTTTTCAAACTTCTTTTTTAAAATCAACCATTATCTAACCTCTTTTATGATTTTGGATATTTTTTTATTTTAATTGTTTATTAAATTTAATTATATCAAAACTGTATCAAACATTTACAAATAAAATGCACCATTATAACTAATTAGAAGCAGGATCAAAAGCTTCTCTAAGGTTGTTTCCCAACAAATTAAAAGCAAACATTAAATAAATTAAATAACTCATCGGAAGAATTAATAAATAAGAAAAAGACCCAATTTTATCAAAACTTTTATCAAGCAATTCACCAATACTAATAAATCCTTCAGGATATTTAATAACTCCTACAAAACTATAAACTGCCTCAGTTAAAATAAATCCTGGAATAGCAAGAGCAAAACTAGTTATCATTAGTCCTATGATGTTGGGAAAAATATGTTTAAACATAATACGCAAATCAGAGGCTCCAAGCATTCTTGCAGAAATAATATATTCTTTATTTTTATAACGATAAAAAGAAGCGCGTGAATAATAAAAAGCTCCAATCCAACCTTTAATTAGAAAAACACCAATAATAGTCCAAAAAGAAATACCTACTTTTAGCATTAACACCAACACCAAAGTCATAAAGGGCAAATAGCTTAAAAAATCAACAATACTATTAACAATCAAATCAACTAAAACACCATAATAACCACAAATAGCTCCAATAATAGTACCAATAATTAAAGTACAAACCGAAACAATAAAAGCAAAGGAAAGAGAAATAAAAGAACCTTTCCATACTTGAGTAAACAAATCATTTCCTTCATGAGTAGTACCAAAATAAAAATAAGTTTTTTCAGACGTTTTGTTAAATACATATTTAAACAAACGAATTTTTACTCTATACAATCCATTTTGCAAAGGAGTACTTGCAATAAGGCTTTTATTTTGTTTGGCACGATCATATTCTTTTTGGGTAAAAGTTAAATTAATATATGACTTTTCATATTCACAATAAAGATAAGCATCTAAAATAACTGTTTGTTTGTTGTCCTTAATGGCTTGTTGTTTTTTGATAATATTAGGATTAAATTTTTTAATTTGTTCAATTTCATCTAAATATAAATCTACTTTTTTAGTACCATCAAAAATACCAAATTTTTCTAAAAAAGGGATTTTTAGAGGTAATAAAGCAATCCAAGATTTTTCTTTTTCTTGAGTAGTTTTAGGAAGAGGATTGATAAAAGGTCCTACAGCAGTAAAAAATAAGACTACCAAAATCATAAAGCTACTTTGGTACTTTTCTTTTTCCATAATTTTTTAAAAGTATTGCGATAATAACCAACAATTTTATTTTCAGAAGTAATATTTTTATCAGTCAAAGTTTGATTTATCAGAACAAAATCTTTAGGATCAAACACTTTCATCTTTTTTACTCCCTATCTTAATTCTTGGATCTAATAAGCGATATGATAAATCACCTAAAATATTAGTAATTAAACTAATGAAGGTACAAAACCCAAAACAAAACATTAATAAAGGTTGATCTTGAGTTTGGAATGCTTCTATCATAAGTCTTCCTGCACCATCAATAGAAAAAAATTCTTTCAATTAAAAAACTGCCTGTAATTAAACCCACGAATTCATAAAAAAAGACAGGAGCATAAGGTACTAAGGAATTTTTTAAGGCATGACGATTAATAGTTTGGCTAAAAGTTAGCCCCTTAGAGCGAGCTAACAAAAAATAATTTTGATTGGTTTGTTCAATTAACTCGGCTCTAATTTTTCTAATGTAAAAAACCATACTTAACAAAGTCATAACTGCTAAGGGAAGTAAATAAGAATTAACTCCAAACCAAAAGCCTTTTTCTTTCCATTCCATCGAAGTTGCTACTTGATAAGGAAATAAATGCCACACATGAACAAAAAGATATTGTGCCATAATGGCAATTACTAAAGTTCCTAAAGTCATAACAATAATAGCAAAAAAAATTAATGCTATAATCTATCCAAGATTTTTTTTAATAGTAGCTAATATTGCCTAATAAAATCCATAATGGAACTGATAATAAAGTAGGAATGATATTCATCTTAAAAGTAATGGGGATTTTACTTTTAACAAAATCATAAACATTTTGATTTAATTTAGTTGAAAAACCAAAATCTCCTTTAAAAACATGACTAAACCATTTCCAAAACTGAGTTAGGGCTGGTTTGTCATAACCTTCTTTTTCACACATATCTTTCCATGCTAAATCAGACATTAAAGGAGGTTGTAAAGGTTTTGTAATTGATATTTTAGTAAGAATAAAACAACAAAAAATAATTAACAAAAAGCAAGAAATAGCTAAAAGCAATCTTTTAATAATATATTTTAACATAATTAAAGTTTATAATCTGGATCACTTATTAAGTGTTTATAATAATCAGGTCCCCAACTCCATTCAGCACTAAAATTAGGCCATAAAAATTTAATATCATTGTATACTGATCCAACTCTTACAGTAGACAAAGACACATCAACTAAATTATCAAAAACGACTTTTTCTAACTTTCCAAAAACATAAAGTAATGTTTTTTGTTTATATTGAGAATAATTGGCAGAATCATTTAATGTTTTAGTAAAAAAGTTTTAAATTGTGAAACAGTTCCTTGCCATTTTCCTTGTTTGTTTACTCCTGGCACTTTAGGTTCTATTTCAACTTCTTTTTCTACATACATAACATTTCCGTTTTCATCTTTTAAAGTTTCGCCATTTGCATCTTTTTGCTCTTGATAAACTTCTTTACCGTCTGAACCTTTTTGAGTCGGTTTGAATCTACTTGTTTATTTTTATCAGATTCCAAACACCATCTAAATTTATTACCAAGTGATTCAAAATCTTGTTTATTAGTATCTTTATCTAAAAGTTTAGTATTTTTATCAACTTTAAACTCTTTGACAACTTTTCCTTCTTGATTATAAAATTTCACTTTTAAAACTTGTGATTTAGGCCATAAAAGATAACCAAGTACAACACCTACTACTAATAATGGAAGTACTGTCCATGTAACAACCTTTTTTTGGTAAAATCTGTACAAAAAGATTTTTTTTAAAAGAAACAACATTTTGAAAAAAACTCAGTAATCGCCTACAAAAATCCCTTGATTGGCTTTTGGAACTCCTTTATTTTTCTTTGACATTTATTTTCCCTTTATTTCCTTTTCTTTTTATATGATTTTATATTTTATATAATATTGCAAAAATACTTTCTAATATTGTTTTATATAAATAGTAAAATTGCAGTAATTTTGGTATTTAAATATTGTATCAAGTATTTTAATATTTTAAAAATATAACACATGACACCAAATAAGTTAAGTTTTTTTAAAATTAAAAATAAAAATAAATATTTAGTATTATTTTGATATAAACTGAGATTTATAACAAAAATATTTAACAATTAAAAAATAAAACTACAAAATAAAAATATATTTTAAAAACAAAAAAATCAATATTTAAAAACTTAAAAAATTAAAAATACACTAAAAATACAAAAATACAATTTTTTTACTAAATTGAATCAAAAATATATTAAAAGTATATTGACATTTTTTTATTAACCACCTAACACTTTTTCACCCTTTTATCTTTTTTTACAACAGAAATTTAAAAATAAAAAATATTGTTATTAAGATCATTTTATCACAAAAAAAGGAATTTTTTGCTCAATCATCTTTATATCATGAGTGTTTTCCTTGCAATTTTATATAACAAAAAAAACCACTTTTTAGAGTTGATCTTATAATTTTTCAAAATATTTAATTGTTTGATGTTAATAATGTGGCAATATTTTATCAAAAAGGGTTTTGGGCAAAAGGATAATAAAACCTATCATAAAGGCACAAAAGCCACACACCAAGCAAAAGAAGTGCCAATCCTAATAAAAAAGTAAACAAATCAAGAATACTAAAAGATTTTTCATAATACCAAGTTCTTGTTTTGTATTTACCAAAACGCCTCAATTGCATAGCATTAGTAATTACATCAATTTTATCTAAATTAAAGAAAATCAAAGGAGGAATAATAAGGGCAATTCTTTTAATATCTGCAATAATACGAGCCAAAAAATGAGTTTTTTTAACAACTTTAATACCTCGTGCTTGTTGATTGAGAGAAATATTTTTAAAATCTTTTTGAATTTCAGGAATATAACGAATAGTAAGGGCAAAAGCATAACTAATTTTATAACTAACCCCTAATTTATTTAAACTAGCAGCTAATTGACTGGGATTAGTAGTTATAATAAAGATTAAAAATAAAGGAATAATACAACAATATTTTAACAACACATTAAATTGATAAAATAATTGTTCTTGGGTTAAAAGATTAAAAAATAAAGGAATGGGGGTTTTGGAGTTATATATTTGAGTACCATAATTTCTAAAACAAAAAAAAATAATAATATTGTTTACAAACAAAAAAAAGAAAGTTCCTTTAACTACAAACGCTACTTGCTGCCATTTAATTTGAGCACACCAAAACAAAAAAAAAGACAAAAAGACAAGTCCTAACAAAAACCATACATGATAGACCATCATACAAGCAACTGAAACCAAAATTAAAAACAATAACTTAGTTGCTCCTTGGATTTTATAAATGAAAGTATTACCTGGTAAATATTGTAACATACTATTTGCCATAACAACAATCCTCCTTTAAAAAAGCCAACATTTGAGTTAACAAAACATTTTTTTGTTCTGATGTAAATGGCAATTTATTGATAAGAACAATCAAGCTGATAGGATTGAGAGAAGTTTTTTGCATTAAAGACATATCTGTAAAAATTTTTAAAGGAGTAGTATTTGCAATAATTTTTCCTTGTTCCAAAACCAAAGTTCTTTGAGTATAATTAAGCATTAAAGACATATCATGAGTAATAATTATAATGGTAATTCCTTTATTATTTAACTTTTGTAAAAAAGTCATAATTTGTGTGTGATGTTTTAAATCTTGTCCTATGGTAGGTTCATCCAAAATAAGAATTTGGGGTTGCATCACTAAAATAGAAGCAATGGTAAGTCTTTTTTTTTGTCCAAAACTAAGAGCAGAAATAGGCCGGTTAACAAAACAATCCAAATTACAAGTTTTCAAAATGGCATGCACTTTTGTTTTTATTTCAGTTAATGAAAGTTGTTTGCCTAAAAGCCCCAATGCTACTTCTTCAAAAACAGTTTTTTGAGAAATCATATGGTGGGGATTTTGCATGACAAAACCAATTTTTTCTGATCTTTGTTGTAAAGACAAATGTGTTAAATCTTGATTATTTAATAAAATAGTTCCTGTTTGAGGATTAGAAAAACCACAAATAACTTTGGCTAAAGTAGATTTACCACTACCATTTTTACCAACAATACTAATCATTTTTCCTGGAAATAAATCCAAAGAAATGTCATTTAAAATATTGGGTTGTTTGGATTCATAGTGATAAGAAATATTTTGTAATTGCAAAATGGGGCAAAATGGGGCAAATTGTTTGGGAAAAAAAGGCAATAATTGAGTTGGGTCGTTTTGAGAAATAGCACATTTTTTTAAATTTGTTAATTGATTGGAAAAATATTGAACAAAATCTAAGGATTGTAAGGCAGGCAAATTTAATAAATAAGGAAGGCTTCCCAAATTGATACCAACCTTTTTCAAAGCACTAATATAAGTTGGTTCTTGGATACCTTGTTTAGTTAAAATATTTTCTAAAATTAATTTTTGGGGAGAATTGTCATAAATAATTTTTTCATCTTCAAATACTATTACCCTATCAAAAGAATCATCTAAAATATCTTCTAAATAATGTTCGATAACTAAAATAGTCGAATGGTATTTTTGATGAATAGTTTTTATTAAAGCAGTCATTTTGGCTCTTGAAACAGGATCAAGATTGGATAGAGATTCATCAAATAACAAAATAGAAGGATTATAAATTAAAACTCCTGCCATCGATGCTAATTGCTTGTGACCTTCAGAAAGTTCTTGTGGTTTGTAATCTAAAAAGGATTGCAATCCTAAATCTTGTGCCCACATATTTACTTTTTGATATATTTCACTTTGAGGCAAATCATCATTTTCCAAGGCAAAAGCTATATCTTCTGCTACTGTTAAACCTACAAATTGATTATCTGTATCTTGCATAATGGTACCCACATCCAAAGATAGATCAAATATATTGGTTTGTGTCAAGACTTTATCCTTAATAATAGCAGTACCTGTAATTTTTCCTTGATAACTATGAGGAATCAAACCATTAATACATTTTAAAAAAGTAGATTTACCGCTACCATTTTTGCCCACAATCAAAACTTTTTGTCCTTCATAAATAGTTAAATTAATTTGATTTAGAGTTGGTGTTTGTTGACTATAATATTGAAAACTAAAATCTTTAAAAATGATTAATGGTTTTGGCATAAAGTTCCTCTTTGAAGTTATAAAATAAAAAAATTGATTAAGGATGTTTAAAAATATTTAAGAATTATTAATTTTAATTAAAGTAGCTTGTTTATTGTAATGACAAGAATACATAGACATTAATTTAATTCCTACTACACTATAAGCTAAAATATTAGAAATTACTATCAAAAAACTTTGTAAATAAACTAGTTTAGGTGGTTGTCCGTAAATCAATAAATCACTTTGAGGAGCAAAAAAACCCCAAATTATAAAATTAAAAGCAACCTGATAAAGCCAAAAGTAAACAATTTTTTTCTTGGTAAACACTTGATATTTAAGATCAATTATTTTATGCGGCAATCCGTAAATAAATCCAATAAGAGCAGAGCATAAAACCCAATTCCAAGAAACATTTCCAAACAAAATAAAATCTTTAATGGTGTTTCCTATAAGTCCTACATAAAAACCAACCGCAGGACCAAAAGCAACAGCAATGAAAGCTAAAAAAGCGACTGAAGTTTCAATACTTACATTAAATCCCACAGGAATAGAGGCAAAACAACTTAAAACAAAAAATATCGCAGCACTCAGTCCTATAGTAACAGTTTTTTTAATAGAATCATCTTTTGACATTGGTTAGTTCCTTTAATAAATGGTTTGGGTTTTTGCTTGTAATGTTTTTTAATTTCAAAGCTTAAATTATTCATTTATAGTTTTATTTAAATTTTTTATTTTTTGTTGGGATTTAGCGGATTAGAATTGTTTTTACTTTCTAACAATTTTTTATATTGCTTACAATAACTTTCATATTTCTTTTTTTCAATTTCAATTTTGGCACTTGCGGCTTTTTGCAAGAAAGATGGATTATTTAAAATGGTTTCACTTCTTTTAATTTCTTTAAGAAGGGTATTTTTTTGTTGTAAAAAATTACTTTCAAATTTGGTTTCATTAAGTTCGTTTAGGGTTTTGCGGTCAATATAAAGACTTAAATTTTTTTCAATTAACCAAATAGTTTTTTTTGAATTGGTAACTTTGTTAGTAATTTTAATTTGTAAAGTTTTGAAAAATTTTTCTAAAGCTTGTTGCAAATTTACGAAATCTTGGAGGATAGTTGAAAATTGAGATGCAACTTCTAATTCTAAATTTAATTTACAATTGATATTGGATTCTTGTCTTAAATGACGTGTTTTAATAATTAAGTTTTTAAGATTTTCAAAATCAGCTAAGGCATCTAAATTACAATAAGAAGTTTTTTGCAAAGTGGTTTGAGTAATGTTCGTTTTATTGTCAAAATTTTCATAAAGAGCATCAGTTACAAAAGGAATAAAAGGATGTAAGAGTTGCAAAATATGTTTCATCATATAAACTAAAAATTTTTGACTGTTGTGCAAGTTTGTTAAATTGGAGTTATTCTGATCTAAATCATGTTTGGCAAATTCTAAATGCCAATTAGCAAAATCTTCCCAAACAAAGTGATATAAAATTTTTCCAATTTCTTTTAATTCATATTTTTGATATAAAGTTGTTACTTTTTGAGTTGTTAAATGCAATTGTGTTAAAAGGGCTTTTTGGGTCAAAGTCAAAAGATTGATATCAAAATCAGTGTCTAAGGTGCTGGTATTTAATTTTACAAAACGACTAATATTCCACAATTTATTAATAAAATTCCAAGATGAAGCAACTTTAGTCTCATCATAGAATAAATCAAACCCAGGAGCAGCGTTAGTAGTTAAAAACCATCTAAGAGCATCGGTACCATATTTGGCAACAACTTCCAAAGGATCAACACCATTACCTTTTGATTTAGACATTTTTTGTCCTTTGTTATCTCTTACTAAACCATGTAATAAAACATCTTTAAAAGGGTCTTTGTGGGTTAATAAAATACTTTGAAAAACCATTTTTGATACCCAAAAAGTTAAAATGTCATAGCCTGTTACTAAAACATCAGTAGGAAAACGATTTTGAAATAAAGGGGCATTGCAATTAGGCCATCCCAAAGTGCTAAAAGGCCACAAAGCAGAAGAAAACCAAGTATCCAAAACATCACAATCAAGGCTCCATTCTGGACCAGGACTTTCTATTTGAACTTTAATTTCTTGTCCTTTATGCCAAGCAGGAATTTGATGACCCCACCATAATTGACGCGAAATACACCAGTCTTCGATATTTTGCAGCCAATTATTAAAAATATTTTCAAAACGAAGCGGAAAAAAATTGATTTTGTTCGTTTTTAAAGCAATTTGGGCGATGGCTTTGGTTTTTAAAACCCATTGTAAAGAAAGACGCGGTTCGATGATGGCATCCGAAATACTTGAATATCCTACTTTATGAAGGTGATTTTCGGTTTTTGTAAAAAATCCTTTTTGTTTAAGAGTTTGCACTAACTTTTGACGACAAACAAAGCGGTCTAATCCTTGATATTGCAAGGCTAAGTCGTTCATAGTGCCATCTTCGTTCATGCATAATAAAGCTTTTAATTGATGTCTTTTAGCTACTTCAAAATCATTAATATCATGTCCAGGTGTCACTTTTACAACTCCTGTACCAAAATTAATATCTACGTAATTATCACTAATAACAGGAATTTGGATGTTAGTATCAGGAATAAAAACTTTTTTGCCAATAAAAGATTGATATCTAGGGTCGTTAGGATTTACCATTAAAGCTTGATCGGCAAACATGGTTTCGGGGCGAGTGGTTGCAATTTCTAAAAAAGAAGGAACCAAAGAAGCGTCAGACAAATTGGAATTAGTTGGAAAATCAACCAAAAAATATTTAATATAATATAATTTTCCTTCAGTTTCATGGTAATTTACTTCTACATTAGAAAGAGCTGTTTTAGTTTCGGGGTCCCAATTAATAATTTTATAATCTCTGTAAATTAATTTTTTTTGGAATAATTTGCCAAAAACTTCTTGAACCTGTTGGGCTCAAATCAGGATCAAGGGTAAATTTTTCAAAATTATAATCTAGATGCAGCCCTAAAACTTGCCATTGTTGCCTAATATTTTGGGCATGTTCTTCTTTCCACTGCCACGCATATTTTAAAAAAATTTCTTTACTTAAAGTTTTGGTCAAAAGCCCTTCTTGTTTTAATTGTTCTTTAACTTTATTTTGAGTGGCAATTCCTGCATGATCCATCCCAGGCAAAAAGAGCACATCAAAGCCTTGCATTTTTTTAAATCTTATAATAATATCTTGAATGGTGTTATTCCAAGCGTGTCCCAAATGCAGTTTTCCTGTTACATTGGGAGGCGGAATTACAACAGTAAAAGTTTTTTTGTTGGCGTTTGGATTGGCACAAAAATATTTTTTTTCTAACCATTGTTGGTATCTTTGATGTTCTACTTTTTTAAAATCATATTTAGTTTGCATAAAAGCTAGCTCTCTTTCTATTTTCTCTTTTTTAGGGTTGAAGTTTTTGGGTTTTAAAAGTTTTTTGGGGGTTATGTTTGGGGTTTTGGGAATGTTTAAATGGATTGGAGGAAATAAAAAAAATTACAAATTTTTTTGCAAAGTGAAAAAGTTGGAAAAACTAAAAATAAAAGAGCCAAAAAATAAGGGACTCCTTTTTTAATCATTGGCATTTGGATCCATTAATTGACTTAAAAACAGTTTTAATTCTTCCAGCCCTTCTTGTTGTTTTGAAGAAATCAAAAAAAAATATTTAATCTGGGGAAAATGATTAACAAGCATTTTTAATTGTTTGGGCACAAGATTTTTTTTAACTTTATCCTTTTTAACAAATAACAAGACGACCTCAAAACCCGCTTGCAAAAGAGCTTGATGGATTCTATCGTCTTCTTGGGTAGCACCCACTTTAAAATCAATTAGCTGAAAGACTGCTTTGAGATGAGAAGTTTGTTCCAAAAAAGAAATAATCATCGGCAATAACTGCTTTTGAATTTCTTTACTTTTTTTAGCATAACCGTATCCAGGAGTATCGATCAAATAAAAAGATTCGTTAATGTCATAGTAGTTTAGGGTGATGGTTTTGCCAGGCGTTTGAGAAATTTTAGCTAATTTTTTTCTTTGAGTTAAAGCATTGATGAAAGTGCTTTTGCCAACGTTGCTTCTGCCCATTAAAACAATTTCGGGTTGTTTTTTCAAAGGAATATCTTTAAAATGGACAATACTACGCACAAAAGTGGCTTTTTTAATCATTTTGGTTTTTCCTTTTCTTTGCTTTTGTCTATAATTGTTTGCGATTGGTGATTTTGGGAAATTTTTGAAGGTGGTTTACAAATATTATTATAGCAAATTATTATTTTTGTTGCTTTATATTTTGTGATATCGTTTTATAATAATATTTTTTTGATAAAATAACAATAGTGATAATGATAATAATGGTGAATTGATCTTTTGCAAAACATTTAAAAAACAAACAATTAATTAATAATAAAAGGGCAAAATGAGGTTTAATTTGGAACAAACAAATAACATACATTTAATTTGGGGAAAACAAAGGTTTTTTCTAGAAAAAAAAATAAAAAAAATAATTAATATTTGCAAACAAAAAAAATTAGATGTAGTTTATTATTGTATGCAAAAAGATCTTGTAACAGAGCTGCAAAAAGAACTACAAACCACTTCTTTGATTGAAAGCGCATGGAAAAAAGTAGTTTTGGTGGATCACAGTGAAATTTTATTTCAAAAAAAACCTCAAGAAATGGCTTTTTTAATTTCTTATTTACAAAATCCTTACAACAATTTAGATTTATATTTTTTTGCAGAAAAAACAACTAAAGCATCTGAAGTTCAAAAAATTTGGGAAAAATATTGTCTTTGCAAAACGACAAACAGTTTGGAGAAAAAAGATTTTTTTAAATATATCATGGAAGTTTTTCAAAAAGATGGTTTTCAAATTGATACCAAAGCTATCCAAGAATTAGTGAGCAAAACTAACTATAATCTTTATTTATTACATCAAGAAATAACAAAAATCAAATTATTTCAATCAAATGATAAAAATATAACTTGTCAATTGGTGCAAAAAATCAATGCTTTTAAAGAAAATGACAATATTTTTGGATTAATTAATCTTTTTTTAAAACAAAATTATATTGATGCTTATCAAATGTATCAAACCTTAAAAACGCAAAAAATCAATGCTTTTCATGTTATAAATCAATTAACTCATAAAATTAAAGAATTGTTATTGGTAAAAGAAATGTTGCAACAAAAAAAAACCCCAGAAGAAGTGCAAAAAGTTTTGCCAGTTTCACAAGGAAAAGTATTTTTTTTAATGAAAGAAGCAAAATTGATTGAAACGCAAAAATTAAATACACTGTTTTTAGATTTAATAGAATTAGAATATCAAATTAAAATGGGTGCTGTAAATAAAGATATCGGTTTGGAAATGTTTTTATTGGGTAAGCAAAAGGTTTTTTTGTAATTTGAAAACTAAGCACATAACTTACAATTTTTTGACGGTCACAAAGGTTTTAAGATTTGTAAAATTTCTTCTTGAGTAATTGTTCCTTGCCTTAAAATAACTGGTTGAAAAGTGGTTAGATCAACAATAGTTGAAGATATTTTTAAAATCGGGTGATAGTTTTGATAAATTAAGGCGACTTTATTGTAATAAATATTAAAAATAGTTTGGTAATCATTTAGTGGAGGATGATTGCTTTGATTAACAGAAGTGGTCTTTAAAGGACCATTTTTTTTTAAAATTTCCAAAGCTAAAGGATGATTGGGGATTCTTATTCCTAAAGTTTTTGCCTTTGTTTTAGAAAAATATTTCAAAGTGGTAGGCAGAATTAAAGTTAAAGGGCCTGGCCAAAAATGCAGAGCTAATTTAAGGCTTTGGGGACTAAATTGGACCAATTTTTTTGCTTGTTGTAAAGATGCACACAAAACAACAATACTTTTATTTAAAGGTCTTTTTTTAATTTGATAAATGCAATTGAGTCCTTTTTTATCATATAATTTAGCGCCCATACCATAAACTGTATCGGTTGGAAAAATAATAATATCTTTTGGTTTCACAATAATTCCTTTATTTATCTTTATTTATCTTAAACTGGTTTTTTTAATTGAATTGTTTTTATTTTGGTTTTTTAAAAGAAATTGCATCAAAACTAACTTTGGGCAAGTTGTTCTTTTTGGGCTTCATGAATCAAAGGTTCAATAACTAAATCGAGTTTACCTTCCATAATAATATCTAATTTTTGTAAAGTAAGTCCAATTCTGTGATCTGTTATACGATTTTGGGGGTAATTGTATGTTCTTATTTTTTCGCTTCTTTCACCAGTTCCTACTAAATTTTTTCTGTGTTTGTTTTCTTCTTCTTGTTTAGCGGTTAACATTTGATTATAAATGCGTGTTTTTAAAATGGTAAATGCTTTATCTTTGTTTTCGTGCTGGCTTTTTCCTTCTTGACAAGCAACACTAATTCCCGAAGGTATATGAGTAAGTCTAACAGCTGATTTAGTAGTGTTTACTGATTGTCCACCAGGTCCGCTAGAATTAAAAGTGTCGGTGCGAATGTCATGCCAATCAATTTTTAATTCTAATTCTTCTGCTTCGGGAACTACCAAAACAACAGCAGTAGAAGTGTGAATTCGCCCTTGGGCTTCGGTAGCAGGAACACGTTGGACGCGATGCACACCTGATTCATACTTTAAAAAAGAATAAATATTTTTTCCAGAAATTAAAAGTTCTACGGAAGAAAGACCGCCTTTAATGCTGGGATTTAGATTGAGGATTTCGACTTTCCATTTTTTGCTTTCGGCGTATTTAACATAGGTTCGTAATAAATCAGCTGCAAAAAGATTCGCTTCGTTGCCACCAGATGCACCTTTAATTTCTAAGACAACATTTTTTTTATCAAAAGGATCTTGGGGTAAGAGCAAAATTTTTAATTGATCTAAGGTAGTTTTTTTTTCTGACAAAATAGTATCTTTTTCTTGGTGTGCTAAAAGCAATAATTCTTGATCTTGTTGGGTTTTTAAAATGGTCTGTATTTGAGTAAATTCGGTTTCTAAATTTAAGTATCGGTTAAAAAGTTCTACTGTGGGTTCTAATTTTGATAAATTTTTTAAAATGTCAATTTTTTGGTTTATGTTTTGTTCGTTTAACAAAAGTTTTTGTAAATCTTGATATTTTTGTTTTATTATTTTTAATCTGTCAAGCATATTTACCTCTTTGTTTTTTTAAAAAAGAATGGGGGGTTAAAAAAATATTTTAATCAATCAAAATGCTTTTTTATTCATTTATATTAGGTTCGATTTCTGAAAAAAACATATGATCAAAATCAAGTAAAAATTCTCTAATACCAATTGATCCTTGACGATTTTTGGCAATAATAACTTGGGTGTGTCCAGAAGAATCGGGTTTTTTGTCCTTTTCATAATAACCTTCTCGGTACAAAAACATTACAATATCGGCGTCTTGTTCAATTGAACCTGAATCTCTGAGGTCAGCCAAAATGGGACGTTTGTCTTCTCTTTTTTCTACATCCCTTGATAATTGTGAAAGGGCAATAACAGGAATTTTTAATTCACGTGCCATTTGTTTTAAACTTTGAGAAATTTCTGCTACTTCTTCTTGACGGTTGTGTTTATTAGTTTTGCGGATAAGTTGCAAATAATCTATCATTACAATATCAAGTTTGTTTTGACTTTTAAGTTTGCGACATTTAGCTTTAATATCTAAAATATTTACTGTAGCTGAATCATCAAAATAAATATTTAGATCATCCATTTTTTCCATTGATATTTCTAACAAAAATTTTTCTTCTCTGTTTGTGTTACCCAATTGAATTTTTTTGTGCTGTATTTTTGATTGAGCGCTTAACATGCGCATAGCTAATTGTTCATTTGACATTTCTAAACTAAAAATAGCAATATGAGGGGATTGAGAATTGTGTTTGGGATTTGCAATTCTGAGAGCTAAATTAAGCATAAAAGTACTTTTTCCCATGGAAGGACGAGCAGCTAAAATAATAAATTCTTCGGGCTTAAATCCTAAAGTAATATTGTTGAGATTATCATATCCAGTGGAAAGACCTACTAAATCTTTATGGCGTTTGGCAAGAATATTTTTTTCTTTAGTGTCTTTTAACAAAATTTTTAATTTTAATAATTCACTGGTTTTTTTGTTTTTAGTTAAATTAAAGATTTTTTCTTCTGAAAAATCCAAATATTCTTGGACATCAATGTTTTCGTATCCTTTTTGTGCTAATGAAGTGACAGTTTCGATAATTTCTCTTTTTAAAGCAGTTTCCTTAATTAAATCAATATAGGTTTCTATATGTTGAGTAGAAGGCATCAAATCAGATAATTCATTTAAATAATCGATATTTCCTATTTGTTGTAATAATTTTTCATTGTCTAAAATAGCACTTACTGAAGAATAATCAATTTGTTTGTTAGTTTCATGCAAAGTTTTCATTGCTCTAAAAATATGTTGGTGATGAGAGCTGTAAAAGTCAGTTTCTGCAATCATATCTAAGGTAAAAGCTATTTTTTCAGGGTTTAAAAGTAAAGCTCCTAACAAAGCACGTTCTGCTTCAGGACTTGAAGGAGTATTTTTAGAATAATTGGTCATTTGCTTTTTCTTTCAGTCACATTAAGGAAAAAAGTAGCCTTAATTTGATCAGTTAGAAAAACATCAACAGGATAAATACCAATAGCAATGATTTCGCCTTCTAAAGATATTTTTTTGCGGTCAAGAGTAATATTATGAACTTTTAAAAATTCTTCAGCAATTTGTTTGAGAGTAATTTTTCCATAAATTTTTCCTTTAGGTCCTAATTGAATATCTAGAGTAATTTTTTTGTCATCAATTTCTTGTTTTAATTTATGCATTAAAAGTTCGTGATTACGTTTTTGTTCTTGTTCTAACATTTGGGATTGTTTAATTGCAGCTAAATTGGTTTTGTCTGCTAAAAGAGCTTTTTTATTTTGAATTAAAAAATTGCCATAACCATTATTAACTTTAATAATTTCGTGTTTTTTTCCTTTATTAGGAATGTCAGTTAACAAAATAATTTCCATATTCTTTTCACCTTTTTCATATTCTAATTTTAAAAAATGTTTTAAAGTGTCTGTAACTGTTTTGATATTAGTTCCTTCTAATTGAGTAGCAGCGCTATTGAGATGTCCTCCACCTTCCATTTGTTCCATGATAGTTTGAACGTTAATTTCATTGTAAGAACGAGCACTAATTGCTATTTTATTATCTGCTATTTGAGCTATCATAAAGGCAGCATCAACGTTGCGAATGTTTAGAACACCTTCTGCCACTTGAGCTAAAAAAGAACGATTTTCATAAATTTCAGAACTTTGAATAATAGCAAATCTATCCATAAAAATTTCCATTTCAGAAATCAGTTTATTAATTTCCAAAACTTTATCAAAGTCTTTACGTAACCAACTTTTAACCTCAATTGCATCAGCGCCTAAATCTTTTAATTTGGAAGCTACTTCAAAAGTTCTAGAACTTGTACGATAAATAAAAGCGTTAGTATCAATTAAAATACCTGCATACATAATGCTTGCTTCAAAAGCAGTAATGTGGACTTCTTTTTCCAAAAATCCCATAACTTCAACAAGCAATTCAACAGTTGAAGAAGCAGATGATTCGACGTAAGAAAAAATAGAAGGAATAATTTCTTCGGTAGCGCGGTGGTGATCAACAACTACAACATTGGACGTTAGTGACAAAAGTTCGGGACTATTTACCATATCTTTAGTTTGAGTATCCAAAACTGCAATTAAGGAATTGTCTTTAATCATTTTGGAGGCTTGTTGGGTTGTAATAATATTTAGAGATGTTTTTGCCTCAGTTTTAATTAATTGATTATAAACAGGAATGAGGCTTTTGTCTAATTTTTCTTCATCAAGGATAATATAATTGTTGCTTTCAGGATGGATAGTGGTTGCAATTTTGTAAAAAGCAATGACAGAACCCAAAGCGTCAAGGTCGGTGTGAGTGTGTCCCATGATAAAACAATGGGGGTGTTTTTTCAAAATATCGACCAAATTTTGGGCATTAATACGGGCATGAACTTTGGATTGTTTACTTAAAGAAGCAATTTTGGCACCAAAATATTTAATTTTTTCATTTTCAATATTAACAACTACTTGATCGCCACCCCTTTTTTGGGCTAATTCAATTGCATTTTGACTGTAGGTAGCCAGTTTTTCATATGACAAATTCCAACAAGCAATTCCCATAGAAAGAGTAACTTTTAATTGATATTTGTAAGAAATGTTGCGGATGGTATCCAAAATAATAAATTTATTTTCTAACATTTTATCTAAGTTTTGGCGGTTAAGAAGAAGTAAAAAACGGTCGTCTATCAATTGTTTTAAATAACCTTCATAAGGTTCAATGTAATCAGATAAAGCACTTAAATATTCACCTTGTATTTGTGATTGTTCTGAAAGATCATAACGAATTAAGGATTCTGCTAAATTATCAAAAGTAATCATGGCAAGAGCTAAGGTTTTTTGTAAAAATAAATGTTTGATTTGTTCTTTTTCGGTAGCATCAAACAAGTAAAAAACATTTAAATCTTTTTTATAAAAACATTCAAATTTTTTGTTTTCCAAAGTGATAATAGTTTTGGGGATTGCATCAGAAGTGCTTATTAGTTGTGCCATATTTTCATTAATTTGAGCTAAGGGCGAATTGATTTCAGGATTTTTCAAAATAAAACTGGCGTAAGGATTGAGCCACTGAATTTCTTGACTAGAAATATCAATTAAAACAATACCAATAGGAAGTTCGTTAAGTACTTCTTCTCCAATTTGACTTACGTGAAAAGATAATTTAGACCATAAAGAAAGTTTGTTTTTTAATCTTTTAATTTGGGCGTTTTTTTTAATGTGAAGCAAAAAACTGATAACAAAGGATGCTAAAATGATTTTTCCAAAAAAGTTAAAAATGAAAAAAATGATTTTACGACGCATACCACTCATTTCGCTGGCAGTATTTTGGCTTGGGTTTTGATTGTTGGTTAATTGATTAATTGTTTCGATAATTTCTTGGATATTTTGGAAATCCAAACAAAAAAGAATTAAAATTAAAACAACAATTACACAAGCAATTACAATAAATTTTGTGTTATGTTTATTTTTAGAAAACATAATTTTTTTTGCCCTCATTTGCATTTAAATAATTAGATAAATTTGGTTTTTAATATTTGCAATTAATAAAAAAAACAGGATGCAACACCTGTTTTTATTGTTGGATAAAAGGAATTAAAGCCATATGGCGAGCTCTTTTAATAGCAATTGCCAATTGACGTTGCCATTTAGCAGAAGTATTTGTTACTCTTCTAGAAAGAATTCTTCCACGGTCAGTAATAAATCTTTGTAAAAGTTCTATGTCTTTAAAATCAATTTTAGTTACTTTGTTTTCAGTAAAAAAACAAACTTTGCGACGTTTTTTAAAAGTATTTTTTTTATTGTTGAATTTCATTTGTAGCTCCTTTTGAAATTGAAAATATTTATTGTTGTTTGGTTTGGTTCGCTTGTATTTAATGTTTTTGTTTTAAGATTTGATTGTGATATTTGTTTATTATTTTATATCAGTTAATTTAAGAATTGTTTTTAATTTTAGAAATTGTCATAAGCATTATCAGGATTTTTTTTAGATTCTAAGAATTGGACATTGTTACAAACAACACTAGTTTGCCAATTAGTTACACCGTCTTTTTCCCAAGTTTCTACTCTAATGTTTCCTTCAACACCTATTAAAGCACCTTTAGAAATATATTTTTCTAAATTTTCAGCTTGTTTACCAAAAACAGTACAATTGATAAAATCAGTTTTTTTTTCGCTAGAAGCACTTACAATTCTATTAACTGCCAAAGTAAATTTAACAACATAAGTACCACTATTAGTATTTTTTAGTTCTGGGTCTTTGGTAATGCGACCTACTAAAATAACTTTATTAATCATATGAATTAAACTCCTTATTCTTTATCTTTGATAAAGATAAATCTAATAATTTCTTCAGTAATTTTAACAATACGATTAAATTCTAAAACAGCATCATTATCTGCTTTTACCATTAACCAATTGTAATATCCTTTTTTATGATTATCAATAAGATAAGCTAGGTCTTTTAATCCTATTTCGTTTTGTTCCAAAATTTGATTTGGGGCTTGTAAAAAAACATTTTGCAAAGTGTCATTAATTTTTTTAACGTCTTTGCTGTCTAAATTGGGGCGTAAAATATACATTATTTCGTATTTTTTCATTTTTTTCTCCTTATGGCCTACGCGGTCTTTATCTCTAAATTGTAAAGACAAGGAATAAGCATTTTATTTTATAATTTATAAGACATTAATATTATAACAAAAAAATATTTTTTTGAGTTAATTAGATGACAAAACTTTAATATTTATAGGTTTTTTAGTTGGATAAGGTAATAAAAAAATAAAAAAAGTAATTTTAAAGTTGGGAATTTTTGTAAAAATGAAATAAGATGTGAATAAAATTGATGAAAAATAAATAATTTGTTGTTTTATTAAGTGTTTTTTTTAGTTAAAATAAAAGTGTATTCAAAAATAAAAACAAAAGGAACTTATAAAGAAAATTGGTATGATAAAATACCTTTATCAAATAAAAAATGGTTTTGGATAAGTGTTTTTATTGTATCTCAATTAGTAGAAATATATTTAGATTCTCAAAATAGTAAAATAATTTTTTGAAAACTTTCAAAATAACATCATAATAAATAAAATATTAAAAGATTAAATTACTTATTAAAAATAAATAATTTGATCTTTTTTTGTTCTTTATAATTAAATCTTATCTGAAGTTTCTTTTTGATGTTGAATTAATTTTTGTTTTTTTAATTTATGATTATCAATAGCTTGATTATAAACTTCTAAAACATTAGTTACAAAAGTCTTTTGAGTATATAAATTAACTGATTTTTGAGCTTGATATGATAATTGTTTAAAATTATCTGGATTTTGATATAAGGAAGTAAGAATTGTAATTAATTGTTCTTGGTTATGATAAAAAAATCCATTTTGTTCATGTTTAATTACTCCTTCTAATGCTTGATCAAAACGCACTACACAAGGCAAAGAAGCAGCTAGTGCTTCAATATATGTAAGTCCTTGAGTTTCAAATAAAGATGCATTAATAAAGACATTTCCTAATTGATAATAAATTCCTAACTTATCATAAGCAACAAATCCTAAAAAAATGATTTTATCATCTAAATTAAGTTTTTTGGCTTTTTTTTCTAAATTTTTTCTTTCAGGTCCATCACCAATAATTAAAAATTTACTTTTGGGATTTTGAAGGTGAAAAGAAGTAAAAGCATCCATCAAATAATCAATTTCTTTTTCAGCAGATATTCTTCCTACATAAAGACATACAAATGAATCTTTAAGTCCTAATTGTTGTTTTAATGAAAAAACTTTTTCTGGTGAATGATTGTGACAATAAAATTTTTCTAAATTAAAACCTGTTGGAACAATTTGATAATTGATTTTAGAAGTATCATTAACTTTATTAGAATAGCGATTTTCTAAAAAATACAACACTTTTTTAGTAGGTAAAATATTGACATCACTATTAAAAATAAATTTAGTAAAAAGATAGTCTACATATTTTAAAATGGGTTTTTTAAAACATTTAACAATAAAAGATTTTTGAGTATCAAAAAAGGCAACATACATTGTGTGTGTTGTATAAACTAAAGGCAAATTTAATTTTTGTTTAGCTAAAAGTCCTAAAGAACCTACCCCAAATTCAGTATGAACATGAATTACATCTAAATTAAGGGCTTTGATTTTAAAAAGATGTTTTTTATAACTTAAAACCCAACGATAATCTTTAAAAATTTTAAAAGGCAATGGCATTCCTTTAATTCTTATTACGCGAGAATCTTTTTCTTGTTTGACTTTTGGACAGTTAGTTGTAATAATATAGACTTCATGTCCCAAAGCTTCCAAACCTTCTCTTAGAGAATCACAAGAAACAACAACACCACTAATTAAAGGTTTATATGAATCGGTAAAAATTCCTATTTTCAAACAAAAAACCTCCTTATTATTGTCATTGTCATACTTTTTTATCTTAATGAAAACATAGCAAATTGTAATAGTAATAGCAACAAAAATAAAAAATAAATTTATATTTTTTAATAACTAAAAAGTTGAAATAATTAGGGAATAAGGAAAAATAATAAAAAGGGTAAAAATAATTAATTATGGTTATTGTTTTGGTTATGGTTTTCTTTATTAGTTTTTATCGCTTCTTTATAAATTTGGATCATTTTAGAAGCAAAAATTGTTTGATCATAATTAAGTATTGAGTTTTTGGCATTCATAGACATTGTTTTAGTTTTTTTATTATCTTTGTATAAAAGACTTAAATAATTGATTAATTCTTCTTTTTGATGATAAAAAAAACCACTTATTTCCATTATCAATTAAACCATCTAATGCTTGATCGTGTCTAGCTAACAAAACCCAAAGAAGATGCCATCGCTTCTACAAAAGTTAAACCTTGAGTCTCAAATAAAGAAGCACTCAAAAAACAATTTCCCAATTGATAATAAATTCCTAAATTATCATAAGGAACAAATCCCAAAAACAAAACATTATTTTCGATTTGTAATTTTTTTACTTGTTTTTGGAGAGCTTTTTTTTCAGGACCATCGCCAACAATCACAAATTTACTTTGAGGATGATTTTGACAAAAAGAAGCAAAAGCACTAATCAAATAAGAAATGTCTTTTTCAGGCGACAACCTACCTACATAAAGACAAACAAAATCATTTACTAAATTAAATTTAACTTTTAAAGCTTGAATTTCTTCTAAAGAGTGGTTTTGGGAATAAAATTGTTCTAAATTGATTCCTGTAGGAACAACATTATATTTTCCTTTGATATTGTAATCTTTTTCTAATAAAGTTAAAATTTTATGAGTAGGAACAATTGTAGAATGTGTTTTGGAAATAAATTTTTTTAAAGCTTTTCTATTAGCTAATATAAAAAATAATTTAAATATTTTTATTCCAATATTTTTGCTTTTATTAAAAAAATATTCGTGCATGGTGTTCATAGTATAAACGGATGGTATATTTAATTTTTGAGAAGCATAAATACCTAATTTACCCATAGGAAATTCAGTATGAATATGGATAATATCTAAATTAAGATCTTTTACAAGAGATAAATATTTTTTGAACCTCAATACGACACGATGACCTTCAATACCTTTAAAAGGTATTGGTATTCCTTTAATTCTTATTATTGAAGCATCTTTTTCTTCATAATTCTTAGGTCCTTGAGGAGTAATTATATAAACTTTATGTCCTAATTTTTCTAAACTATCTTTATGAGATTTAACAGAGATAGGAATACCTCCAATAATTGGTAAGTATGTATCAGTAAAAAAACCTATTTTCATTTTTGATTCCTCTTTAAGTTTTTTAAAGTTGTGTAAATTAAATTTGATGTTTTTAAAATATTAAAAATATTTAAATATCAAAAAAATGAATTACTTCTGAGGCAAAATATAGAGAGCCTATAATTAACAATAAATCTTTACAATTTTGAGTTTGGTTTTGTTGTAAAAAATCCTTCAATTTGTCTTGCCAATCAAAAACTTTTGTAATTCTTTGTGGAGCAATAAACAAATATTTTTGTACTAATTCAATACTATTTGGATGATTAAAAGTTGTTAAATAAATGTGGGCTTTGGGAATTTTTAATAATTGGTACAACATAGAAACTACATTTTTGTTTTCCAAAGCAGAAAATAAAATAGAAATGCGGTAGTTACTAAATTGTTTGATTGTTGTTTGGACTAATTTTCTTATGGCATGCACATTGTGAGCACCATCTAAAATAATTAAAGGATTTGAATTTAGTTTTTGCATTCTGGCTGGAATTTGAGTTTTGCTAATGCCTGTAAAAACATTTTGTTCTAAGAAAGGAAATTTTTTCAGCTGACAAAATAAATAATAAAGTTTGATTGCCATTGCAGCATTTTCAGGTTGATATTTTCCTATTAAAGGAGTTTTGATGGCTTTTATTGTGATTTGTTTTGTTTTAAAATTAAAACATTCTTGCCAAGTTTGCATTCCTAAATAAGTTATGTTGTAATCTTTTTTGAATTTATAAATGGGAGTTTTGTTTTTGATGGCTTGTTGTTCAATAACTAACAAAGCTTTTGGAGAAATATTTCCTGTAACTAAGGGAATTTTGGGTTTAATAATTCCTGCTTTTTGAAAAGCAATTTCTTTAAGAGTTTTTCCTAAAATATGTTCGTGATCTTTGCCAATGGTAGTAATTCCAGTTAGGATGGGATAAATAACATTGGTACTGTCTAAAAGACCTCCCAAACCTACTTCAATTACACAAACATCAACTTTTTTATGATAAAAATAATCAAAAGCAATAGCGGTGATAATTTCAAACGGAGTAATGCTAAATAAAGCAGAATTGGGACTTGCTTGGTCTACTAACTTTTTAATTTTACGAACCCAAATTATTAAATCATTACAAGAAATAGTCTCGCCATTAATTTTAATTCTTTCATTGTAATTTTGAATATGAGGAGAAATAAAAGTTCCTACTTTGGAACAACTTTGTTGCAATAAAGAACTTAAATAATTAACAGTTGAACCTTTGCCGTTAGTACCTGCAATATGAATCATAGCTAATTTTTTTTCAGGATGATGTAATAATTTTAACAAAGCCAAAACACGCAAAAGTCCTAAACGCATGCCTAAAATTTCTCTTTTTTCAATCCACAAAATAGCTTCTTTTATGTTAGTTATTTCAGTAATCATTTTTATTTTCCGTTTGTCTGCATTTATTTATATTTAGGATTTCTTTGATATTATTAAATTTTTTAAATTACTAAATGTTTGATAGAATGTATTTGTTTAAGGTGTTTTTTAAATTGTTTTGTTTTTTTGAATTTTTAATATCTATTGTAAATTTGTTTTTATTAGTTTTTTATTAACTTATTTTGAACTACATAATAAATTAAAATTGTAAATACAAGTTTATTATACCACAAAAAATATTGCAAAAATAAGGTTCAAAGGCAAAATAAGGATAAATTATTACTTAGTAAAATAAAGTAAGCAAAAAAAATAATATTAATTTGACTAAATAAATAAAATAGTTAGAGTCAATAAAAATCATATTTTAAAAAAAGAAACTTTCAAAAATATAAAAATGTTATAATATTACTGTTATACTTTTAAATAATTTTACTGTTATACTTTTAAATAATTTTTTAAAAACAACATTATACTAACAAGAAATAAAAAAATTATTAAAAATAAAAAAGGATTAAAAAATATAAGTAAAAGTTTTTCTAAATTAATCAAATATTATTTATCTAAAAATTAAAAAACAATATTATAAAGGATTTTTTATGTTTATGTATAAAAATAATTTAGATACAAATACAAACAGAAAAGCAAAAAATGTTTTTTCAAAAAAGTTTTTAGTTTATGTGCCTTTAATTATTTCTTGTATCACTTCTCTTTTGGCTATTGATACAATTTCATATGATAAAAATAAAAGAAATTTTTTTACTTTAGGTTTATTCACAAGACAAAACACATTATCAGTGAATATCTTTTTACTCTTATCTTTAAATAATAAATTTAAAAAATCAAAATATTACCTTTATTTAAGTTTTGTTTGTTTGATTAATTGTTTAATAGTGATGTTTTTTTGTTTAATTGAAACAAAAACAGGTACTTTGAAAATTAATTATTTTTTTGAACACAAAATTTTATCTTTGATGTTTATATTTTATTATTTTTTCCGAAACAAAAGCATAATAAAATTAAAAAAAAATTATGTAGGAATAATATATCCTTTGATTTATTTTTTAATAATGTTTATACTTATAAAAATTGATAATGAAAAGTTAAATCCTTATTCGAGAGAAATAACAAAATATGAAATTAACGAGTTTATGTTATTGTTTTATGCTTTTCTAATTTATATAAATTTTAAACTAATTACTAATATCATTATAGAAGTTAGAAAAGCATAAAACATAATGATATTGTAGTTATCAAAAAATATAAAAGGTGGTTTTATTTTTTAAGTATTTTGGTTCTTTCTTTTTTTGTTTTCTTTAATTTTATAAAATAATTTATTTTTATTATTTTTTTATATCGTTTTTTTAATTCTTAATAAATTATCATTATAAAATCCAATATTATAAATAACAAAAATAACAGGAGTTTAAATTATTAAAAATGGAAAAACAAACTTTACAAAGAAACAATTTAAAAAAAAAAGAAACAAATAGTAAAAATAAATATCTTAAAAAATATATATTATGGTTTTTATTTATTGTTTTAAT
The DNA here is from genome assembly GCA_000009845.1 of Onion yellows phytoplasma OY-M. Classification (GTDB taxonomy): domain Bacteria; phylum Bacillota_I; class Bacilli_A; order Acholeplasmatales; family Acholeplasmataceae; genus Phytoplasma; species Phytoplasma asteris. Next base: position 6,115 of record AP006628.2, on the reverse strand, counting down.
TCAACACATAACTTGGTTTGGTTCTTTATATATAATTGAAAAGAATAAAAATGGTTTTTTTAAAACAATTATTCTAATTAAAGAATATGGTAATGAAGAAACTAATAATTATTGGGTAAAAATATTAAATTTAAATATTAATGGAAGCAGTGGATTCCCTAGTTGGGAATTTTCTAAATATTTTATTTATATTTATATCATAAGCTGCTGGTGGTGGTTTTTAATTTCTCCTTATTTGATATATAAACATTTAGATAAAAAAATAATATTTCAATTATTCATTTCTTATTTTATAATTTTAGCTATTAGTTTTATTTTATTTTTTGTTTTCCCAGTTCAAATGTTGGATAAGTTTTTATTTAAGGAAAACAAAAGTTTTGTAGATTTTTTAATTCAAAATTTATATAAATATGATTATCTTCATCTTAATAATTTACCAAGTTTTCATGTTAGTTTAAGTTGGTTATGTTATATTGGTTTTCGCCAAAAAAATAAAAAGAAAATCCCTAAAATATTAAATTATGGACAATTATTTTGTGCTATTTTAGTTTTTATTTCTACTTTTGTTTTAAAACAACATTATATAGTGGATGGAATAATTGCAATTATTTTAGTAGAAACTACTTTCTTTTTAGTTGGTAAAAAATGAATAATATTAAAAAAGACTATCAATTAAGATAATCTTTTTTTGTCAATAAATTACCTATAATAACCAAAATAGAAATAAATTTAGAATTGCTGATCACTTTTTTACAAAAAAAGTTATAATGCTTAGTTTCTAATAAAATACACAGGTAAAAGAATTAAAGTTTTGGTTTTGGAAAAACCAAAATTATTTATTACCACAATTATAACATGATAAAAAACAAGATAGTACGGATTATATAATTAAAATCTAATTATGAACATTTTCAGTATAATAATTTTGTTCTATATTTTGTATATTATAATAAGAATTTGGATGGTTTGTCAAACACTCTTTAATTTCTTCTAATGTATATCCAGCTATTTTCAAATCAAATGATCTATATTCAGCATTCATTAATTCTTTCAAAGAAAAACCATTATTTTTCAAATATTTTGCTGGATATTTAGCATTTTTAAAATCTTTTGCATCATAACCTGCATCTTTTAATTCTTGAAAAGGAATAAATGTTTCATTTTGCAATGGATTTGGTGTTTCATATTTGTATCCTAAATCATCAAGTGTATATCCCGCTTCTTTAATTTGTTGAAAAGTAAAACCTGTTTATTTTAATTTAGGAGGATTTATATATATTGGTGTTTCTTTTATTTCTTGTATGCTAATGCCACCTTTGGCAAAATCTTTCAGATTATAATTATATAATTGCATTTCTTGCAAAGTAAAACCAACTTTATCTTTTAAATCTCTTGCACTAAATTGTTTTAAATAAAAAAAACTTTCTGTTTGAGGATCTAAATTTTTTATTTCTTCCAAACTATAACCTGATTTATTTAATTTTTTTAAACTAAAAATTTCTATTAATTGAGGAAGTTGGTAACCAATTTCTTTAAAATCTTCTACATTAAAACCTTCTTTTACCAATTCTTTGTCTTCATAATCCCCTTTTTGTCTTAAATAACTTATAGTGTATATTTGTTTTCCTTCATTATTTTTAATATATTTAAGATCAAAAGCACCAAACAATGTTTTTAATTGTTCTAAAATTTGTTTATAAGAAAGACCTTTTTCAATTAAATGTTTTAAAGTATATCCTACTTTTTTTCTTATTTTTTATTTTACTTTTATTTCTACTTCTTTATCTTTAAATTGTTTAATTTTATATGTTTTTACAATTAACAAAAACCCACCTAAAAATAAAATAATATTTAAAACAATAAAAGAATATATTATATATTTAGTTTCTTTTAACTTTATTATTAATGTAGACATTTTATTATTTCCTTTCTTCATCATAATCTTTTAATTGTTCTTTGCTAAAAAGACCACTTTTTAATAATTCATCTCTACTAAAATCTAAATTTTTTAATTGTTCTTTTTCTAAATATTTTTCTAAATCGCTAATTTTTTTCATCTAATAATAAATTTACTTTTTGATCTGATTCTTGTTCTGTATCTCTTTTATTTTGTTTTGTAAATTTAAAATATGAAACTCCTAAAAAAATAATCACTACAAATAAACACAATATTAAAATATTAAAAGGAGTTATTTTGGATTTAATATATTTTACTTTAAAATTTAATTTAAACTTCATATTTGCTCCTATTTTGTTTTTTATAAATATAATTATAATAAAAATAAAAAGATAATTTATAATCTTTATGATAATTATACCATTTTTTATTACTATTAATATTTATATAAATAAATTTACTTAATAAAATTATAATTACTTAGTATTTTTCTTGCAAAAAAAACAAGCAAAATAAAAGTAAGGGATAAAATATTTTTTAAAAAAGAAAACAATTTTCAAAAGGAAGCAAGGAATAAAATAATATGAATCAAAATGTAAAAAAAATATTAACTATTTTTATTTATTGCTGCTTTTTGAGTGTTTGCAGTTTTCTTTTATATCAATATTTTAAAAAACCAAACAAAGTGCCATCCCAAATAAAAACAACAACAACCAAACCATCTGAACAAAAACCATCAAAAAATAAACCATCAAAAAAATAAATCGTCATCTTCTAGTTTAGAGATAACAACTTTTTGGCAAGATCCAAAACCAGAAACAAAACAAAATACAAATACATTAAATACATTTGAAAGTAATCGCAAAGAGATTACCCAAATTCAATTTGATAGAATTGTTGAAGAAATATTAAATGATTTAAAAAGCATGTCATGGGATAATTGTGTAGCTAAATATGAAACAAGAAATGAAAAAAACATATTTCCAAACATTGAAAGAGAGTATAGTTCATTTTTAACTTGGAGCAAAGAAAAAGTAACAAAAGATAACAAAAATTATAACCAACAAAATAAACAAAATATATTAAAACAATGCATTAAAAACCTTAAAAAAGAAATTGAAAAAGAACTAAAAGAAATATATTGGTTTAAATATTAAATCATTTGTAGTAATTAATTACTAACTGTTTCATTTATTTAGACAATTAAGATTAACACTGTTCTTTTTATTATCTTGCCATTATATAACAATATCAATCATTTTCGAAAGGAATAGGCAGAATCAAATGAATAGAACTATCTTTTTCCAAAGTAGTAATAATAAATGGTTTTAAGGGATTATCAAAATAAAAAACTACTTCTTTAACTGATAAAACTTTTAAAACATCTTCTAAATATTTAGCATTAAAAGCAATTTGGAAACTATTTGCACTAACTTTTAAAGGAATAATTTTTTCCAAAGCAGTTCCCAAACTTTCACTAGAAGAAGAAATTTCAATTGAATTTTGTTTAGTTAAAATAAATTTAATAACATTAGTATTCATTTGTTCTTTGGAAAACAACAATGAAACTCTTTCTAAGGCTTTCATTAAATCATCTTTATTTAAATGAACAGAAAAAGGAAAATTTGTAAGTTTAATTTCTTGAATTTGGGGATAATTTCCTTCTAAAAGTGAAGTTTGAAACCATAAATTATCAATTTCTAAAAAGATTTTTTGAGTATCAGAATAAATTTTTAAATATTTACTTTGACAATGTTCTAATATTTTACTTAATTCTTCTAAACTTTTATTAGGAATAACAATATTAAAATTGTGATATTCAATATCTAGATTGATTTTTTTTTGACTCATTCGAAAAGAATCAGTAGCACAAGCTTTTAAAAGGTTGTTTTGATAAATCAAGTTAAGTCCCATTAAAATAGGTCTTTTTTCATTTTTAGAAGTAGAAATATTTATTTCTTTAATCATATTTTTTAAAAAATGAGTTTCAATTTGAAAAGAATCTAATTTTTGGAAAGAAAAATCAAGTTCTAAAAAATTACAAACATCCATTAATTTTAATTTATATTCACAAAAACTAGTTTTAATTACTAAAAAATTATTTTCCATTACAGTAATTTTAATTAAAGAATCACTAATTTTTTTAATTATTTCAATAAAATATCTCCCTAAACAAGCAATTTTACCTTGTTTTTTAATTTTTAAACTTTCATCTTTAATTTCTATTTTAATTGCAATATTGCCATTATTAGCTTCTAAAATTAAGTTATTTTCTTGTGTTTGGATTTTGAGAGCATTAAAAATAGGGAAAAAAGTTTTTTGGGGTAAAATTTTTTGTATTTTTAAAAGTTGTTCCAAAAAAATATCTTTATTAATTTCTAAATACATTTATTAAACCTCATTTATCTTTTTGTTGTAGTAATTATTTTATATCTTTATTATTTATTTTATATCTTTATTAATTTTATTATTAATATTTTATATAATGGCATTTAAACAAGTTTAAAGTTATTTTAATTGATGTTTAACTTACTTTTAATAATTTATATTACAATTTCAAAAACAGACTAAAATAAGTTAAAAATCATCGAATAATTAAAAGATACTTTTTTAAAATATAAATAATTTATTAATTCATTTTTAATTTAAATATTATTAAATTTTATTCAATTCATTTATTATTTAATTCACTTATTAAGAATTAATTTTTTTCAAAATAAGTTCTAAGGATTTTTTTAATTCATAATCACTTTGAGAATTTTTTTTAATTTTTTGATAAGCTTTAAAAACTGCAGAATGGTTTCTTTTGAAAAAACTACCAACAATATTATAAGGAATATCTTTTAATTCTTTGATTAAATACATAGCAATATGACGCGGTAAAGTGTATTTTTGTTGTCTTTTTTTACTCATTAAATCACGAACTGAAATATTGAAAAAATTGCTAACAACTGATTTGATTTTTTCCAAAACATCCTCATCATAAGAAACACTTTTTTTGCTTTTAATCAAAAGTTCTAAAGCTTCATTGGCAATATTAATATCAATATCATAGCCAAAAGTTTGGGCATAATTCAACAATCTTAATAAAGCTCCTTCCATTTCACGAACATTATTAACAAAAGAAGAAGCAATCAAATCAAGGACATCTTTTTTTATTTTCAAAGGATTTTGTGGTTCAAATTCTAATATTTTCTTTTTCAAAATATTGAGACGATGATTAAAATCAGGACTTTGAATATCAACCATAAGACCAGCTTCAAAACGTGAAGTTAATCTACTCATAATATTTTTTAGTTCTGAGGCTTGTTTATCACTTGTAATTACAATTTGTTTTTGGTTTAAATAAAGATAATCAAATAATTTAAAAAACTCCATTTGAGTTCTTGTAGCACCTGCCATAATTTGGATATCATCAACTAATAAAAGATCAATATCACGGTATTTTTCGTTGAAATCCTCCATTTTGGCTTTTCTTAATTGGTTGGTAAATTCTTCAATAAATCCGTCAGCTTTTACATATAGAACTTTTTTGGATGAATGTGTTTTTTTCAAAATATGATTTCCGATTGCCTGAATTAGATGGGTTTTTCCGATTCCTGCTTTTCCAAAAATATATAGCGGATTGGTAGTTACTTTTTTTTCTTCAGCAATTTTTTTGGCAATTTTAAAGGCAAAATTATTACTTTTTCCCACAACAAAATTATCAAAACTATACTTGGGATTGGTATTTCCATAATTGTATTTATTAAAACTTATTTTTCTATTTTCAATTTCAACATTTTTGTCATTATCAGTTTTAGTTTCAATTTGTTCTTTTTCAATTGTTTCAAAATATTTATTATTTTGGAATTCATCATTATTTTCATTATTTTCAATTTTGGAAAAATAAGTTTGATTCTCATTTTCTAATTTTTCTTTAAGATTTTCAAAATGCTTTTTTTCATCATCAAAATTACTATTTTTTTTATTTTTTTCTGAAACAAATTCAATTATAATTTTTTCTTCAAATTTTAATTTAGTTATTTTTTTGATTTTTTCAAAATACATTTTATATATTTTATTCTTAATAAATTCAGTTTCTACTGAAATTATAATTTTTTCTTCAATTTGGTTTATTTTTTTAATATTGGAAAATGTTTCTTTAAAAACTTCATCACTGTAAATTTTTGATAGTTCATTTAAAATTATTTCCCAAATTTTATTATAATTATTCAT